>JAZRSU010000028.1:0-37768 GCA_045651645.1 Acutalibacteraceae bacterium | reverse complement strand
AATATTGATTGTCATTTTAGTCAACTCCTTAAAGAAATCAACAGAGCTGTTTCATCTGTATCGTACCAATTTTTCAGAAATAAATCAATGACTTGTTTGGAGATGTGAAATCAATTGATAGTTGAATTATTAAACAAAAATTCAACTTGACACAGCAGGTTTAATCTAATATAATAAAATGCGGTTGTGAAATCTCAACCGCATTTTTCGTTCACTTCTTCACTATTCACTATTACTTCTTAACTTAAATTCGGGGTGTAGCGCAGTTGGTAGCGCGCCTGGTTTGGGACCAGGATGTCGGGAGTTCGAGTCTCTTCACTCCGACCAAAAAATCTTCTGATACCGTAGGTGTCGGAAGATTTTTTATTTGTGATAAGAGACTCGAACTCGGGAGAGTCTGAGCGTTAAGAAAACAGTTCGGTGAACTGTTTTCAGCGAAGAGTGGTGAGACGGGTACCGAATGCGAAGCATTGGGTCGTCGAGCCATAAGTGTGCGTAGCACACGGTCGAGTCTCTTCACTCCCTGCTCTCTTACAACAGCGTCAAAAACTGTTGCTTTTATTTTTGTGGGTGGTATAATTATTACAATAAATAATTAGTAAGATAGTATCGGTCTACAATACAAATCAAAATTATTTTTCAAAATGAGGTGAGCATTATGGCAGAAAAAGGTGATGATGTAAAAAACATATACTTCCATCGCGGAGATATTGTTGATTTGATCAACGCACCACCAGTAAACGATAAAAAAATTAACAACATCAGAAAAGTTTTATTATCCACAAAACCTCATAAACTTATTATACTTCGACAACTAGACGATAATTTGTACCTAGTGGTAATATGCAAAGAATCAAGTGGAAAAACCCAACTCGAAGTTAACACAAATAAAAAAAGCCTACACATTAAGGTAACTAGCTTTTTTCCGATTGATGCCCCTAGTTTACGTTTGTGTAGCGATATGTGGTTCAAAAAAGACAAAAGACAGGTAGTCGAAGACATTTACCTTCTGCACAATGAATTGGTAGAAAAAAAGAAAAACGAGCGACAGGAAAAAAGGAAAAAGAAGCGCGAAGCTGCACAAAAGAAAGCAACCGCTAAAAGACAAGCAAGAGAACAGCAGAAAAAGCTCGAAGAAAAATACAAGCATCCTTATGAAATTGCTGTAATGAACAATGATAATAAGCGAATGAAAGAAATCGAAGATATTGTCGGATATGCTCCAGGCAGAAAAGGACCCGGCAGTAGTTCAAATAATCGAAACGGAAAAGTTATGTACACAAGCTTTAATCCTCGACCATATAGCGGAGGTAAGTTTTCTCCTAAATAATATTGTAGCTCTTATCAAAATGTTACAACGACTTCAAATCGTAGATGCGCCTTTTGAAGCCGAATGCAACCATATCAAAATTGGAATTACTCCTCCCCACAAAGCAACCCTCATCGGTTGCTCTGTTTTTCTTTTCTGTAAGAGGCTCAAACCCAATAGAGCGTGAGTACTTTCGTCGTAGTGCAACCACTCTGTTACAACTGTTGTACTTTTTTACTTTTTATGATATAGTACAAATGTAACGTTGTTATTCTATAAATTCACGAATCGAGGATACATATGAAATTAAAATCAAAAGGTATGCTGATTATTCCGGTTGCAGTTATATTGACACTGGTTAGTATAAGCTCCTGCGGCACTGCAGAAGAAGACCCCTGGACAAATTATGATGGCAGTGCTATCGTATGCAGACGTCAAGGGTGTGGTGAAAAACCTGTTTACCCCGATTGGAATCGCAGATACTGTTCCCTGCATATACAGGATGATCATTATTGCAGATATCCCGATTGTACAAACAAAATCCCCAACTCCAGCATATCCAAATATTGCAGTGAACACAACTGACAGAATCGCTTATAAAAGCAACAGTATTTTTCTGTTGCTTTTATTTTTGTGGGTGGTATAATTATTTCAACGAACAGAATTGGTGGATAAAAAATGATTGATTACGGATTGAAAGATAAAGTTGCTATCATCACCGGTGCGAATAACCCTCAGGGAATCGGTGCAACAACAGCCCTTGCCTTTGCCCGTGAAGGTACAAAGGTGGTTCTGGTGTACAAGAAAATACCAAGAGAATTTGACAGAACAAAAACCGACAAGAACGGTGTTGACAGATATTTTGAGGCAAATTCGGGTGATGCAAGCCTCGTTGAAAGCAAGCTCAGAGAAATGAATGCCGACTATCTCGTTTTAGAAAGTGACATTTCCGACGAGAATGCTGTGAAAGAAATATATTCAGCTGTGCTGGCAAAATTCAGACACGCTGATATACTTGTGAATAACGCCGCCGATGGTGATATGGACGGTATCGACACAATCGAAACCATCACCCGGAACGTTATTGACGACACCTTTGCAGTCAACGTCCGCGGCAGCATTCTTATGACAAGAGAATTCATCAATAACCGTGGCGATTACGGCAGAGTTATAAACCTTTCAACAGATGCTGCTCAGGTTTTTGCAGGTCAGATTACCTACGGTGCAAGTAAAGCAACCCTGGAAGCACTTACACGAAGTATCGCCCTCGAGGTTGCAGAATACGGTATTACCGTCAACTGTATTGCTCCCGGTCCGACCCAGACAGGATGGATTGACGAAGAACTTGAAAAAGCAGTAATTCCGCTCATCCCGATGGGAGCTTTGATTCAGCCCGAAGACATTGCAGAAACTATCCTCTTCCTATCGGGCACTCAGGCAAAAATGATTACCGGACAAGTCATAAAAGTCTCGGGCGGCAAAGCGTTATAAATCGAATTTACAGAGTAATTGCATTCGCAGTTGCTCTGTTTTTATTTGCCGAGAAAGCCTGATTTTAAGTTCGTCAAATTAGCCAAAACCTTTTACCATTGGTTGTGCAATATCTCCTAACAGACATCTTGACTTCAGCCTGAAAATCAGTATAATTTACTTTCGGTAACACAATAATTTCAACGCAGATTCATTCAGAGGTACTTATGCAAAATTACGTCAGATTACTCGGTCACGCATTAGGTTTTATTTCCGTCGCATTATTCTTTTACTCTTACCAGCGCACACAAAAAAGCAAGATAATGATTATCCAGACTGTTGCAACAGCTTTGGGCTGTATACAGTATCTGCTCATAGGTGCTACTTCCGGTTTTGCTTTAAACGTCGTGTGCATTATACGTAATTTTGCATTCTTCTACCGCGAAAAGAACAATAAAACAGACTTGGTCACACCTATCTTCTTTTCAGTAGCTATGGCTGTAGTCAGCTGCTTCTCATGGGAAGGCATCCACTCACTTCTTATAACACTCGGTCTTGTTGTCAACACCTTCTGTATGGGTGTATTTGATGCAAAGAGATTCCGTAAGACAATACTTATCTCCTCAACACTGATTCTTGCATACAACTTCTTCGCACTCTCATACAGCGGTATGCTCAGCGAATCGATATCACTTATTTCTGTTGTTATCGGCATCATCCGCTACAGAGGTACTCAGCCCAAACCTATCAATATATCATCAGAAAAGCTTGCAGCTTAAACTAATTCACCGCATAGCTTATTCAAATCCTCTTCAGAGCAATGAAGAGGATTTTTTATTTTTACTATTGACTATCACGTCGCGTCGTATGATATACTATTACCGTAAACTAAGCCTTGAAACGCTTACTCAACCAACGGTATGTAGACTTTTTACCGCAAAATGCTTACAATAAAACTGAAAGGAGGCACGGAATATGGATTTACTCAAAATCGGCAAATTTATCGCCGAACGCAGAAAGGCTGTCGGCATGACACAAATGCAGCTTGCTGAAAAGCTTAACATTACCGACCGTGCTGTTTCAAAATGGGAAACGGGTAAATCGTTGCCCGACTCCTCAATAATGCTCGAGCTTTGCAAAGAGCTTGAGATTACCGTAAACGATTTACTAAGCGGAGAGGTGGTAACAATGGAAGACTACAATAAAGAAATGGAAAAAAAGCTCGTAGAAATGGTAAAAGAAAAAGAAAAAGCCGACAAGCATCTGCTGCGTTTAGAAGTGGTAATAGGCGTACTGTCGGTATTCATCCTGCTCGCTATGAGTTTGATCGCAAGCTATTTACCTATGGAAGAGTGGATGAGAATTGTACTTGTATTAATCGGCTTAATCCCCTGCCTGATCGGTGTCGGTTTTTCAATTAAAATCGAGCAGACAGCAGGCTACTACAAATGCAGTAAATGCGGCCACACTTATGTGCCGACTTTCAAAAGTGTGCTTATGGCACAGCACATGGGTCGCACAAGAAAAATGAAATGCCCCGAATGCGGAGTATCAAGCTGGCAAAAAAAGGTAATAAGCAAAGACTAAAAGAAGCTCGGTAAGCAATTAAACTTACCGAGCTTCTTTTAGTCTTTATTTTCGAGATTTTTTGAAACCGATAAAAGTGTTTGCAAAACAAAACACCGCACTAATAATCAAAAAGATTTTCGTATTAATTTCAATGTTACAATACGTCATCAAAAGCTTTAAAATCGAAAACAACAAAACTGTTATTGATTTTATTAAACTCATAATAAAATGAATAGTATCTCGTTTAACAAAAATTTTTTCATAAAACATCAAGAGCATTACGAGTAATTCAATAACTAAATATAATTGTAGTATTCCGTTGATAATTTTATTATCCAATAATACAGAAGCACCGCACAAAGCCAATCCTACCATAAAGTTCACATTAACATAATTTCTTTTGAGCCAATGAATTATTACCATACAATTATCCTCCTTAATATTGATAGATACTTTCTCCTGTATAAAAAATTATATATCGTTCACAACAGTATTAATTTTTTCAATCAGTTTTATATCAAGTTCATTTATCGGATTTGTCGCAACTGCTTTACCCGTCAGCGTACGCAACCATATTGCCGCCGCGGCATATCTGCCGTAAGTTTCTGACAGATGATAAGTATCACGACAAAGCGACACCCCACCGTCTGTATAGTCAAACTCCTTTACATCATCACGAAGCTTCTGTATTACAGTGCCTGCAGGAATAAGTGTCGCACCTGTAATTTCAGTCGCATTGTCAGAAGCCGAAACAATACTTTCAAACATTTTACGGCTGTCGGAATCATAACCGACAAAGCCCGAATGAGGTGAGCCGTTTTCATAGCTCCAGGTCTGGTGAAAACACAGCTTCGCCTGCGGCTGTTTCTGCTTTACAAAGCCGACGAGGTTTGTAAGATACGGCTCGTACGACTCAAAAATGCCGCTGTAAGCGCTCGCCTGCTGAAAGGTGATAACATCCCACTCGCACTCTGCCAGAGCTTCGGCAATGCTGATTTTACGCTCTGCTGTGTTGCCGTTTATTTCGTAATCATAATCCGCATTATCTTCGGTCACGTTCTGCCAATGGGTCTGAAGACTGCAACCGCCGATGAAAAGGTTTGCGGTATATAAATCAATACCATTCAGCTCTGCAAGACGGTGAAGGTAAAAATGCGCATCGGTAGAAAAACTGTTACCTATTGATAAAAGCTTCATTTTCCGCTCCTTTTGTCAAGCATTCTGTTTCTGAAATAAAGCGCAAAATCAACACTTACCATTAATAGATTGAGAAAATAGAAAAACAGCACGTACCATTTCTCATTGATTGAAGCCATATACGTTTCGTTCAGAAACTTTGATGTAATACCTGCTATGTAACCGAGAATAATCAGGCACAGAAACACAGGGCTTTTACCCTTTGCGGTGCGTGCTTTATATGATTTGATTACGTTAAAAGGCCACGAAGCACCAAAACATAGTATCATTATTACTTCTGCAATTTCAGCCATAATTTCGCCTCCCGCTTTATTATAACACAGTCGCAAAGTATTGCAAACAAATTTAATCAGCTGTATAATGAAAGCATCAATTAAACAGGAGCGGATACTATGGGCTACAGATTTTTACGCTTTCCGGGCGGCAAGGCAAAGGCAGTCACCCTCAGTTATGACGACGGCTGCACAGCAGATATAAAGCTTGCCGAAGTGCTCGACAAATACGGCATAAAATGCACGTTCAACCTCAACAGCACAAGAGTGCTTGCAGGCAAAGACCTGACGGTTGAGGATGCAAACAGGCTTATGGCAAACGGTCACGAGGTAGCCGTACACGGCAAAAACCATATGGCTTGCGGAATAGTATCACCTGCCGAAGGAATACGCGACATGCTCACCTGCCGTGAAGAGCTTGAAAAAGCATTCGGCAGAATAATCAGAGGTATGGCATACCCCGACACAGGCATAACCCATTTTGCAAACGGTGCCGACTATGCAAAAGTTAAAAACTACCTCACCGACCTTGGCATAGTTTACTCGCGCACACTTGGCGGCGATAACGACAGCTTTACTCTGCCGACAGATTGGCACGCCTGGATGCCTACCGCTCACCACTCCAACCCCGAGATTATGACTTTTATCGATAAATTCCTTGCTCTCGACAATCAGACCTGCTACTGTGCAATGCGTCACCCGAGACTTTTTTATATGTGGGGTCACGCTTACGAGTTTGACTGCAACGACAACTGGGATTTGCTCGATAAGATATGCGAAAAGCTCGCAGGTCACGACGATATATGGTACGCAACGAATATCGAGATTTATGATTACGTTGCCGCATACAATTCGCTCTTATGGAGTGCTGACCACAGCATTGTTTACAACCCCACACTTTACGATGTTTATTTCAACATCACTGACCACGACTACTGCGTAAAATCAGGCGAAACAATATATATAAAATAAAAAAAGCGGAAGGTTTAGCCTTCCGCATTTATATTTACGACCATATTGCCATTGCAAGCGTACCTGCAAGCATAAGACCGAGGCCGATAACCGCCTTGACCGACAGCTTCTCTTTGAACACAAAGAACGAGAAGCCGACAGCGATAAGCACGCTCATTTTGTCAATCGGTACTACAACGCTGACAACGCCGTTCTGAATTGCATAGTAGTAGCACAGCCACGATGCACCCGTTGCAAAACCCGAAAGCACAATAAACACAAGCTCTTTTTTATCGAGTATTTTAAGCTGAGTCTGCTTGCCCTTTGCAAGTACAACAACCCAAGCCATTATAAGCACAACACCCGTACGGATTGCCGTACCGAGGTTGGACTCAACACCCGAAATACCTACCTTGGCGAGTATTGAGGTAAGTGCCGCAAACACTGCAGAAAGCACAGCGTAAATCATCCACGATTTCTTTTCGCCGTGTGCGTCGCTCTGCTTTTTCTCAATCATCAGGAAAATTCCGACAGCAAGAAGCGCCGTACCGATAAGCTTTACCGCAAGGTTACCTGTTTCGCCAAAGCAGATTATTGCAAGAAGTACTGTCAGAATCGTGCTTGATTTATCAATCGGTACAACCTTGTTGATGTCACCCATCGACAAAGCCTTGAAGTAGCAAATCCACGATGCACCGGTCGCAAAACCCGACAGCACAAGGAAAAGCAGTGATTTACCGCTTATATCCGTAATAGTGGGATACGAGCCGACGATGAATACCATCACCCACGAAAACACGAGCACCACAATTGTACGCAGTGCCGTAGCAACGTCGGAATCCGTTTTCTTTATACCGCACTTTGCAAGCACAGAGGTCAAACCTGCAAAAACAGCGGACAAAACAGCCATCAATAGCCACGTCATAATTTTTCAACTCCGTTATGTAAGGCTTTATTCCATATTATAACATTTTACGACAAAACACAACAAAAAAATCCGACTTGTTACAGTCGGATTTTTCTTTTATTTTACCGTTTCATATTCCCAGGTAATTATACCGCCGAATTCTTTTACGTTGGTATAGCCGAGGTCGGCAAGTGCCTGAGCCGCAATCTTACTGCGTCTGCCGCTTCGGCAGTAGACAAGTATGAGCTGATTTTTATCCGTCAGCTCTTTCTCTGCTCTGTCGGCTACCTCATACTCGGGCATAAGTATTGCGCCCTTGATATGACCTTCGTCAAATTCTTCCTGAGTGCGTGCATCGATAATAATATAACCACTCTCGGTATCCATTATATTTTTTGCTTCATCCTGCGATATCTGCTCATAGCTCACGGCAGTTGTCACTTCACTTTCTTCAGGTTCACTTGTGCAACCTGCAAGGCACATAACAGCCGAAGCCATTACTGCAAGGCACGCAATAAATCTTTTTAAATTCAAACTTTATCACTCCGTAATAAGTATGCATATATTATAGCACACTTACGGCTTGAGCTGAAGAGTTTTATTAAATTTCTTTGTTGCCGCACGCACGGAGAGATAAACAACACCCCATATAACAAAAAATGAAACTGCAAAAATTGCTGTGAATATTACAAGCACCATCGGATCAAACGGAATCCACGAGTTTGCAACGTAGCAGACGGAATATGCCGCATAGAGCGAGCCGAAATGACAGAGCATGGATTTGGCCGTACTCCAGTGCTCAATCTGATTGAACACGGTAACACCTGCCTGAATGAAAGCAAGCAGATATGTCGAAACAACTGCGAGCAAAACCTGCATTCCGCTGAGTGAAAAACCTTCAACTGTATATTGTAATATCACAAAAACTATGCCTACCACAATCGGTCCGAAGCCTGCAAACATAAGACCTCTGTGAAAAAACTCTTTTACGTATTTATTCATTATAATCCCAACCTTTCTTTTACTGTTTTAAGTTGTCTTCTTGAAACGTAATCGGTATATCCGTTTTTGAAAACCACACGCAACGTACCCGATATAGAGGCGTCAAACCGTTTTATATGTCTGATATTTGCAACGCACGACTGATTGATTTTTACAAAGCCTTCGTCTGAAAGTTCTTCAATCTGATAGAGTCTGTGTTTGAGCTGCAGTTTTTCGGTTTCGGTTACGGCATAAACTCTGTTTTCTTCAACCGTAAAGCAATACACCTCCGACCATTCGAGCCTTACCGCTGACTTGCCCGAATAACCAATCAGCTCAAGCTGTGTGCTTGAAACAATTCTTTCTATCGACTCAACGATTTCGTTTCTTTCGTGAGCATAAATTATTACCTCTTCCTCACGGTTTTTGTCAATTATAGTTTTGCACTTCATCGAAGACCTCCCTTCGCTTCAATCATAATTTCTCGCTAAACAAAAATCAATATTGTTTAAGTGTTCGGTATATTATCTGCAGTAAGCGGTAAAAAGCGGCAGTCATCAGACTGCCGCTTAAAATCAGAAATCTACTTTATAGTGATGAATGAAAATACCGATTACTTTGTTGTAGTCAAGCACATGCATAACCGCACCGTCTTCTGTTGCAAGGAAGGTCATACCCTCTGCCTCGACGTTATCACCGCCAACGTCTCTTACAGCCGCAACCTCTACCATACCCGACTCAACGTCAACGCTGAGAATGTTTTTGAACGTGCCGTTATTCTTTATATCCTCTGAAAGATAGAGCGTACCGTTATAGAACTCACCGCCCTGGATTCTTGAAATCTTCTCAATGCCTGTCAAGTCAGTTTCCTTTACAAGCTTCATTGAATCTGCAGTATCGTAAACGTAAATTGTTTCAATGTCATTCCATCTTGATGCGTAGAGGTAACCCGTTGCCTGATCAACTGCACACCACGGCACACCATCGGTGTAAATCTCGTTGGGCAGATCGTAAACTTCGCCCGTAGCTTCAAGGGTTTCAGCGTCAAAAACAACTATGCAGGCATATACTTCGTCACCGCCTTCAACGGGTGCATATATCTTTCCGTCATAGTAGCTGATGCCGCCGATATGGTTGTTACCTCTTTCAGAGCAGTGCTTGGGAAGAGGATTGATGTGGCTATCGACAAGTTCTACACCTTTACAGTCGAACTTGGCAAGAGCGGTAAGACCGATACCGCTCAGCGAGCCGCTTGTGTAGTAATATTCGCCGTCTGTTGTGATACCCTGACCCATAAGAAGAGCCTTATCAAATACAAAAGTATCTTTTGAAACAAGCTCTGCCGTGTCGGTGCTTGCCGCCTTCGGGCTTGTGAGTAAAGTAATGAGAAGAAGCGGTAATGTGAGCACCCACATTATTTTGTTAAGTATAAACATTTTCGTTTTCCTCCTTTATTTATCCTGCGGATATGTTATTCCGATTTGCTTTCGGATTTCATCCATCTGTTTTGTTATGTAAAGCGTCTGCTCACGTGTGACAACCGGACTTTCGGTAATCCCTGCCGACACACACTCGCAGAAATGAGCAATCTGCTCTTCAAATCCGTTACCTGCATACGGAGTCGGAATCTTTTTAGTTTTGCCGTCATTGAAATTGAGCACTATCTCCTGCGGAGCATAGAAACGCTGCAGATAAGCATAGCCTTTGCTTCCGTAAACATAGCCCTCATTCGGCTTGCGAAGAAGAATCGCACTTGAAAGGTCTGCAATAGCTTCATTCTTGTACTTGAGCAATACGCAGGTGTGGCTGTCAACTCCGTCATAAACCGAGCAATGTGCACTCATCTCTTCAACGTCTTTACCGAGATACCAGCTTGCAAAATTCAGACCGTACACACCGACGTCGAGAAGTGAACCACCGCCGTTTTCTTTTTTAAAAACGTGATGACCCATCTCGTCTTCATCCATAGTGTAGCAGAATTTACCCTCAACACCCAGAATATCACCAAGCACACCGCTGTTTACAAGCTCGAGCATTTTTATTGTGCCCGGTACAAGCCTTGCCCACATTGCTTCCATAAGAAGAACACCGTTTTTGTCTGCACAGCGGAACATTTCCTCTGCCTCCGACAGATTAACAGCCATAGGCTTTTCGCAGATTACGTGCTTGCCGCCGTTCATCATAAGGCAGGAGCAACCGATATGCCCCGAGTGAGGCACTGCAATATAAGCCGCATCAACAACGTCAGACTCAGCCATTTTTTCATAGCTGTCAAAACGGTATTTAATGCCGAACTCGTCACCGAACTTTTTTGCACCCTCTGCCGTTCTCGATGCAACTGCAACAAGCTCGGCACACTTTACGTTTTTTATCGCCTGAGCAAAACGGTGAGCAATAGTGCCCGTACCTACTATACCAAATCTGATTTTCTTCACAACATCACCTGCTTTTATTTTTCGTATACATTTATTATATATTGCAAAAAAGAAATTGTAAACCGCTAATTGAAATAAGCTGTGTATTTACAAACTGTAAATGAGTTTTTAGAAAAATATTACAACTTGTATATGCAACTTGCACTATGCACAGCCGTATTTTTTTGTTACATATTATGCTAATGCGCAATTGACAATAATAAGTAATTAATTTATAATATAATCTGTTACTTTAATTTTACTTTGGGTTATTCCAATCATATATTCGGAGGAAAAATGAAAAAGATTGCCGGTTTAATTGTAAAAGGAAGGTACATACTGCTGATTGCGGCAGTTGTGCTCAGCATAGTATGTGCAGGTCTTTCACTCAAGGTAGGTGTCAACACTGACCTTACCGTTTACCTGCCTGACGATTTTTCTATGAAGCAGGGTCTTGACATTATGAACGAAGAATTCCCTGCTCTCGATCAGGGTCAGACGATACGCGTAATGGCTGAAGGGCTTAGCGAAACCGAAAAAGCTCAGTTACTCGACAAACTTGAGAGCATTGAACACGTAAGCAGCGTCACACACAACAGCAGTAAAGATTATAACAAAGACGATAAAACGCTCTACGTCATAAACACAGCATTTGCCTACGGTTCCGACGAAGAGCTTGCTATAGAAAACGCACTTGCAAATGAGTTTACAGATTATAATCTCACTTTCAAAAACGACAATCCCGGTGACGTTGAAATCCCGATGTGGATTCTTCTTTTTGCCGTCGGTCTTGTAATACTTATTCTGATTATTATGTGCGGCTCGTGGTTTGAGCCGTTGCTCTTCCTGCTGACAATCGGTGTCGCCGTTGTAATAAATGCCGGTACAAACATAGTGCTCGGCTCAATATCCAACGTAACTCAGTCCATTACAGCGATACTTCAGCTCATACTTTCAATGGATTATTCTATAATCCTGATGAACCGTTACCGTCAGGAAAAAAGTTTGCAACCTGATAAAATGAGCGCAATGAAAGCGGCTCTTGTCAATGCTTTTTCTTCTGTAGCCAGCAGTGCATTCACAACAATTGTCGGTCTGCTTATGCTTGTCTTTATGCAGTTTAAAATCGGCTTTGATATCGGCGTTGTGCTTGCCAAGGGCGTATTTGTCAGTATGCTCTGCGTATTCACAGTACTGCCCGGACTGATTCTTCTTTGTGATAAGATAATTACAAAAACATCCAAAAAAGAGCTTCCGCTGCCAATGGGCAAGCTCGCAAAATTCAGTCACCATTTCCGTCACGTTTTCACAGTTGTATTCATCGTAATTTTTGTTGCTTTTTACATTCTTCAGAACAACACACAGATTGCGTATAACCTTGAAATGTCCGACCCGATAGCTGACGTTTTCCCGCAAACCAATATGGTTGTTATGATATATGAAAACGAAGACGAGCAATCTGTTGCACAGCTCGCAGATGAGCTTGAATCTGACGAAAAAGTAAACCAGGTGCTCGGCTATCCCAATCTGCTTGGCAAAGACTACACCGCTAAAGAAATGATTTACTCCATAGACGGATTAAGCACCGCATTCGGTGTGGATATGGCTCAGGGATTTGAACTCGACGAGTCAATGCTCGGTCTGATATATTACAGCTACTATGACGGCTCGATAAAGCCCGTATCAATGAGCAAATTCATCACCTTCCTTACCGAAGATATTGCAAACAACCCTGCGTTTGACAGCTATATCACAGACGATATGCGCGCCCAACTTGACACGTTTAAAGCTTTTGCAGATGCAGATGCTCTCACCAGACCGTTATCCGCAAAATCCCTTGCAGAGTTTTTCGGAATGGATGAAGCAACTGCAAAGAGTATGATGCTTCTCTATTACAGTGAAAACGGCGGAGCCGACTACGGCACAATGACACTCGGTACATTCGCCGATTACATTATAAACAACGTATCCAAAAAAGAAATGTATGCGGATATGTTCGACGAGAACACTCTCGCTCAGCTCGATATGCTCTCTGCCTACACTGATAAAACAGAGGTTACAAAGCCGAGAGGTTATGAAGAAATGGCAGGAATGATGGGTATCGACCCGAATCAGATGCGACTGCTTTACATCGGCTATTCAGACGAAAACACTCCGACAGATATTTTAGGCGGCGCTTCAAGGGAGCTTAGTCTGCAACAGGTAATCAATTTCGTCGTAAACAACAGCGACAGATTTTCTTCAATGATGAGTGAGGAAAACCTTCAACAGCTTCCGCTCGCACAGAAAATTATCAACGGCACAGCAGAAGAAAAGGCATACTCACCCGATGAACTTGCAGAGCTTATCGGCATGGATGCGACTCAGCTTAAACAGCTGTATCTGCTTTATATCACCGAATACGGCGACACCTCCGCTTGGAAGGTTTCGGTAAAAAAACTGCTCGATTGTCTTAACAGCGGTGTGCTCGACCGACCCGAATACGCGACAATGGTTGCCCCCGATATGAAGGCTTCTCTCGGCAGTGCTCAAACAATGGTAAATGCAGTTGTCAGCGGTATTAAGCTTGACAGCAGCAAAATGACAGAGCTTCTCACCTCTCTTGCAGGCGAAGGTATGCTCGACAAAGCAACTGTTGACCTTATTTATCTCTATTATTCAAGTGATGCTTATTTCAATCCCGAGTGGAAACTCAGCATTGAAAAGCTTTTCAACCACCTTTCAACAGAGTTTGTAAATGACCCGGCTTTTGCGCCCGTTATCGGTGACGATATAAAGGCACAGCTCGGCGACGCAGGCAAAGCACTTACCGACGGTATATCAATGCTCAAGGGTGACACCTATTCACGAATGGTGCTTCAGACAAATTACCCGGTTGAAAGCGAAGAAACAACAGCTTTCCTCGACAGAATAAATGCTTATGCCGACGAAAACTTCTCAGGTAATCTTTACCTTATAGGTATGTCAGCTATGACGTATGAAATGTCAGGCACGTTTGATAATGAGCTTTTGTTCATAACGCTTCTCACAGCGATTGCAATATTTATTATTGTTGCAATTTCTTTCCGCTCAATGATAATTCCGATGGTACTTGTTCTCCTTGTTCAGTGCGGTGTATTTATTACGGTTACCGTTATCGGCTGGCAAGGCTTCAGCATATACTTCCTTGCCCTGCTTATAGTTGAATGTATACTGATGGGTGCTACGATTGACTACGGAATATTGCTGACAAACTACTACCGTGAAAGCCGCAAAAAGTTTGAGTCAAAAGAAGCTCTTGCTGAAGCCTACAAAGGCTCTATTCACACTATAATGACTTCAGGACTTATTATGGTTCTCGTCACCGCAATAATCTCGATGTTCTACAGTGACCCGACTGTTGCTCAGATATGCCGTACAATCTCTATCGGTGTTACTGCAGCAATAGTTCTGATTGTCTTTATTCTTCCCGGTATGCTTGCCGCATTTGATAAGCTTATAACCAAAGAACGTAAAACATTCAGAAAAAAGAAAAAGTAAAAATTTTTAAACAAATAAAAAAACTGCAAGCCCGCCTTTAGGTAAGCTTGCAGTTTTATTGTTTTTAAGACTTATTTATACTTGGGTCTCTTTACATAAGTTGTGTGGAGAACCTCGTGTGCCTTGTGGCTGTTGGGCTCGCCAAGGAACTCAGCATAAATTCTCTTAACAGCCTCACTCTCGTGTGACTTTCTCTTGGGAAGGTTCTTATCAGCCTCGTAGAGAGCTGCTGCACGTCTGCCCTTGAGGTCAACGAAATTGTGAACTGTTGCAGACTGGATCGGCTGACCGCCGCCGTTTACGCAACCGCCGGGGCAACCCATGATCTCGATGAACTGGTAATCAGCAGTGCCTGCCTTAACCTTTTCCATAATCTCATGTGCTGCTGCAGCACCGCTGGCAACTGCAACCTTGATATCCATACCTGCAACTGAGTAAGTTGCTTCCTTGATACCCTGGCCTCTGACCTCTGTGAAGTCAACGCTCTCAAGCTCTTCGCCTGTGAGAACTTCAACAGCTGTACGGAGAGCTGCTTCCATAACGCCGCCTGTTGCGCCGAAGATAACTGCTGCACCTGTGCCTTCGCCGAGCGGATTGTCAAACTCTTCGTCGGGAAGGTGGTTGAAGTAGATACCTGCTGTTTCGATCATACGAGCAAGCTCACGTGTTGTGAGTGCGTAGTCAACGTCCGGATAACCTGAAGCATCCTGATGGTCACGCTTTGTCTCAAACTTCTTAGCTGTACAGGGCATAATGCCGACAACAACGATATCCTTGGGGTCAATACCCATCTTCTGTGCATACCATGTCTTTGTGATAGCACCGAACATCTGCTGGGGTGACTTACAGGATGAAAGATGTCTGAGCTGGTCGGGATAGTAGTGCTCGCAGTACTTGATCCAACCGGGTGAGCAGGATGTAATCATCGGAAGTGTGCCACCGTTCTTGATTCTGTCAAGAAGCTCGTAGCCCTCTTCCATAATTGTAAGGTCAGCTGCGAAATCAGTATCGAATACCTTATCGAAGCCGAGTCTGCGGAGAGCAGCAACCATCTTGCCCTCAACGTTTGTGCCGATGCTCATACCGAAGCACTCACCGAGTGTAACACGGATTGAGGGAGCAGTGTTGACAACAACAAACTTCTCGGGGTTATTGATAGCTGCGAATACAGCAGATGTGTCATCCTTCTCGTAGATAGCACCTGTCGGGCAGTTAACGATACACTGACCGCAGGAGATACAGGAAACATCAGCAAGGTCCTTATCGAAAGCAGAGCTGATGTGTGTGTCGAAACCACGTGCGTTTGCACCGATTACGCTTACCTTCTGCTGGTTACAAGCTGCAACACAGCGGCGGCAGAGGATACACTTGCTGTTATCTCTTACCATGTGAGCTGCGGAATCGTCAAACTCGAATGCGGGCATCTCACCGTCGAAAGCGTGCTCGTTATCTACGCCGAATTCCTTACAGAGCTTCTGAAGCTCGCAGTTACCGGAGCGGATACAGGAGAGACACTCTTTTCTGTGAGTGGAGAGGATAAGCTCAAGTGTCATCTTACGTGACTGTCTTACCTTCTCTGTGTTTGTGAAGACCTCCATACCTTCGTTTACGGGGTAAACGCAAGCTGTAACAAGGCTTCTTGCACCCTTGACCTCTACCATACAGATACGGCAGGCACCGATCTCGTTGATATCCTTGAGGTAGCAAAGGGTGGGAATCTCGATACCTGCATAACGTGCAGCTTCGAGAATTGATATACCGTTAGGCACACTTAAGGGCATGCCGTTGATTTTGATATTTACCATTTCCATTGTGTGGCACACTCCTTTCGTTATTTCTTATAGATTGCCTGAATCTTCTTACAGGAATCCATACAAGCACCGCACTTGACACACTTCTCAGCATTGATTGCGAAGGAAGCGAGCTTGTGACCGGGTGCGATATAATCTGTTCTTTCGATTGCGTCTGCAGGACAAGCTCTTGCACACATACCGCAACCGATACACTTCTCAGCGTCGATGTAGTAGCGGACAAGACCCTTACAAACACCTGCGGGGCAAACCTTATCAACAACGTGTGCCTCGTACTCGTGTCTGAAGAACTTGAGTGTTGCGAGGACAGGGTTGGGAGCAGTCTGACCGAGACCGCAGAGTGAGTTCTGCTTGATGTAGAGAGCAAGCTCTTCGAGCTTATCAAGATCTTCGAGAGTAGCCTTACCGTCGGCAATCTTCTCGAGCATCTCCATCATACGCTTTGTACCGATACGGCAGGGTGAACACTTACCGCAGGACTCATCAACTGTGAAGTCGAGGAAGAACTTAGCGATGTCAACCATACAGTTGTCTTCGTCCATAACGATGAGACCGCCGGAGCCCATCATACAGCCGATTGCTGTAAGGTTGTCGAAGTCGATTGCTGTGTCCATAAGGTGAGCAGGAATACAACCACCGGAGGGACCACCGGTCTGAGCAGCCTTGAACTTCTTGCCGTTGGGGATACCGCCGCCGATGTCTTCGATAACTTCGCGGAGTGTTGTACCCATCGGAACTTCAACAAGACCTGTGTTCTTGATCTTGCCGCCGAGTGCGAATACCTTTGTACCTGTGGACTTTTCTGTACCCATTGAAGCAAACCACTCAGCACCGTTGAGGATGATCTGAGGAATGTTTGCGTAAGTTTCAACGTTGTTGTTGTTTGTGGGCTTGCCGAAGAGACCCTTGACAGCCGGGAAGGGCGGACGGGGACGGGGCTCACCACGGTTACCTTCGATAGAGGTCATAAGAGCTGTTTCCTCACCGCAAACGAATGCGCCCGCACCAAGACGGATGTGAAGATCAAAGTCAAAGCCTGAATCAAAGATATTCTTGCCGAGAAGACCGTACTCCTTAGCCTGGTCGATAGCAAGCTGAAGACGCTTAACAGCGATCGGATACTCAGCACGAACGTAAACGTAACCCTCTGTTGCACCGATTGCGTAACCGCAGATAGCCATAGCTTCGATGATACAGTGGGGGTCACCTTCGAGGATTGAACGGTCCATGAATGCACCGGGGCCACCTTCGTCGGCGTTACATACTACGTACTTCTGGTCTGCAGCATTCTTTGCTGCAAAGCTCCACTTGAGGCCGGTAGAGAAACCGCCGCCGCCTCTGCCGCGAAGACCTGAATCCTTAACGATTGAGATAACCTCGTCGGGTGTGAGCTTGTTAAGGCACATTTCAAGAGCCTGATAACCGTCTTGTGCGATATACTCATCGATATTTTCGGGGTCGATAACACCGCAGTTACGAAGAGCAATTCTCTTCTGCTTTGCATAGAACTTTGTCTGCTCAAGTGACTTTACGTTGTCATCCTGAACTGTCTCTTCGTAAAGAAGACGTGTGACCATACGGCCTTTGAGAAGATGTTCTTCAACGATTTCGGGAATATCGTCTACCTGAACCTCGCTGTAGAAGCAACCCTCGGGATAAACTATCATGATGGGACCGAGAGCACAAAGGCCAAAACAACCTGTTTTGATAACCTTGATTTCATCCTGAAGTCCCTTTGCTGCGATTTCGCTTTCGAGCTTTTCAATTATCTCATTGCTGTGAGATGAAGTACAGCCCGTACCGCCGCAGACAAGAACGTGGGAACGATACATTTTGTTTCCTCCTTGTTATTTGGCAACAGCGCCGACTGTGTATTCTGTAACGACGTTACCGTTTACGATATGGTCGTTAACAACCTTTGCTACTTTCTCTGCTGACATCTGAACGTATGTGACTTTCTCCTGACCGGGTACGAATACCTCGACGATGGGCTCATACTGGCACATACCGATGCAGCCTGTCTGTGAAACTGTGACACCCTTGAGTGCACGGCGAGCAAGCTCCTCTGTGAAAGCGTTCATAACGGGACGTGCGCCTGCTGCGATACCGCAGGTAGCCATACCGACTACGATTCTTGTTGCGTCTTCACTGTCGTTTCTTGCTGTCATAGCGTTGAGTGTACGCTCTTTGATTGCCTGAAGTTCTGCAAGTGATTTCATTTAGGTTACACCTCCGAGTAGGATATTGGTTTGTTCATTGATATACTCTTTCATCCACTGAACCACTTCGGGCTCGTTGAGAGGTACTCCGCCGAGTATCTCACGCATTTCTGCAGTATCAAGAGTAAAGCTCTCGCCGTCCCTGATACGTGTGTAGATGAAATCTCTGTCTGTGTTCATTGAGATAAGGATTACAACCGTCGAGGTTACGTCACCAAGCGGTGTAAAATCAATACTGTCGGTTTTAAACAAAGCCGAAGTCGTTGTACCCTTACCTTTTTCGCTTTCGATTCTTAAACATCCGCCCGTCTGCTCTGCTGCGAGCTTGAACAGCGGTATGCCCATACCGACCTTGCGTGTTGTGCGCGTGGTAAAGAACGGATCAAGTACGTTGTCGACCTGCTCCTGTGTCATACCGCAGCCGTTGTCACTGACCGTTATAGTCAGCTCGTGCTTCGCGGTATCCTCCGCAACCTCGATTCTGGTAAGGCTTGCACCTGCCGCTATCGAGTTCTGTGCAATATCGAGAATATTAAGTGAAAGCTCTCGCATGGCTTATCAGTTCTTGTACTTTGCAAGAATGTCGGCAACCATATCGGGTGTGAGCTTGCCGTAAACATCGTCGTTGATGTTCATAACGGGAGCAAGACCGCAAGCACCGATACAACGGCTTGCCTCGAGTGAGAAGATACCGTCTTCTGTGCACTCGCCTGCTGAAATACCAAGCTGCTTTGCAATTTCGTCAAGAACAGCCTGAGCACCCTTAACGTAGCAAGCTGTACCAAGACATACGGAAATGTTGTACTTGCCCTTGGGTGAAAGTGAGAACTGAGCATAGAAGGTGGAAACACCGTAAACCTTTTCAAGCGGAATATCCATACCCTCTGCAATCATAACCTGAACCTCGAAGGGAAGGTAACCGTAGATTGCCTGTGCCTGCTGCATTACGTGCATAAGCATACTGTCATCGCCCTTGTTAGCTTCGATGATTGCGTTGAGCTGTGCCTCCTGCTCGGGTGTGCCCTTGAAGGGGAGTTTGCTGATTTTTTTAAGCATTCGACTTTTCCTCCTTTGTCGTAGAGTGTTAAGACCGTGCAGCCATTTGCTGCGGCAGCACCGCACCTTGCGGCACGATATGCATAGGTCTTAATCTATACTTGCATACAATTCGGATTATATCACAGTAAAAAGCAAAAGTCTATATAATATAAATAAAAAAATATATACATTTTGTCGGAATTTCTGTATTCAGTGCCGATATAAAAGCAAAAAGGTTGCAGCCGTGCGACTGCAACCTTCGGGTTAGCTTTTATTATTTAACATCAACTGTCTTTGAAGGAAGAACACTCTCGTTACCTTCAACGTCAATTGTTGCTCCTGCAACATACTCAAGCTGAATATTCATATCAAAAATTGCTTCCTGTACACTCTTACCGCCCAGCTTTGAAGTATCAACAAGCACACTTACGGGAAGTTCCTGCTTATTGTTTGCAGGCATACCGAATTCACCGTACTGTGAAACACTGCATACCCAGACACCGTTTGTACCGTTGTCTGCAACAACAATTTTATTCACGTTAAGTTCATCATCGGTCTTGTTTTCAACCTCAATATAAAGTGTGTACCACTGCCAGCCGCTGTCTACAGCAAGTATCTTTGCAGCAGTCTCACTGTCAAGACCGAAGAGCTTTGCTTCGTTGCTGAAAGCAACGCTGTTTGTTCTGTATGTTTCAAGGAAACTTGAAGTATCTTCAATAGTTGTACGCTTTGCACCGATTTGTTTTTCAGGCTTAACTTTATCTTCCTCAGGTACAACAACGTTGTTGGTCACCTCAAGCTTTTGGTACTCGCTTTCCGGAACTTCTGTGTCATCATCTTCAGGGGTTGCGTAATACAGAATTTCAAGTTTCATTCCGGAAATCGCTTTATAAGCCTCATCCGTAGTAACCTTGCGTGTATCCACAAGTACGCTTGCGGGATAATCATGACCGGGAGCACCGCCGGGCAACGAAAGTTCACCATAAGACGAAATATTACTCAGCCACATTCCTTCAGGCATTTCATCTGCCGAGAAACCAATAAACGTATAGTTTGCGTCTGTGTTGTTATTGATTTTAACGTTAAGTGAATAGAACGCCCAGTTGTCACTGTCCGAAAGGTATTCGCCTGCTGTTTTTTCATCAAGCTTAAGTTCGTACTGTGCAGCACGTATAAATGCTTCCGGATTTTTGATATAATAATGTTTTGTACCCTCATCATTGAATATCTGATCAAATCCTGCATAAATAACACCCTCTTTGCCGGGCTCAGAATTGTCCTTGCAAGCTGTAAAGCTAAAAAGCATTACAACTGCTAAAAACAGCGCAATAAAGCTTTTAGTTTTCATTGTACTTCCTCGCTTTTCTTTTTATTGTTTGCCTTGATCTTGCTATCGCCATAGTACCTTCGGGCACGTCCTCGGTTATAACCGAGCCTGCAGCCGTATACGCACCATTGCCAACTTTTACGGGGGCAACAAGACAGGTATCACACCCTATAAACGCCTTATCACCTATGAATGTGCGGAATTTGCGTGTGCCGTCGTAGTTTGCCGTAGCACATCCGCACCCTATATTAACGCCGCTTCCGACGTCACTGTCACCTATATACGTCAGATGACTGATTTTCGTACCAACGCCGATGACAGAGTTTTTGATTTCGACAAAATTGCCTATATGAACATCATCCGAAACAACACAGTTCGGGCGCAAATGAGTAAAGGGGCCTGCCTTTACACGATTTCCAATCGTGCTGTTTTCACACTGAGTCGAATTTATCACACAGTTATCGCCTATAACGCTCGACTCAATCTTACTCTGAGGTCCTATGACACAGCCCGAGCCTATTACTGTTTTACCTGCAATTATTGTACAGGGTAAAATCCTGGTGCCCGCACCTATCGTAGCCTCAGCTGAGATAATCACACCGTCAGCACAAGGAATATCCACACCGCAACACATATGCTTTTCAAGTATACGCCTGCGTGCAATTTCATTAACCTCCGTCAGATTACTCCGATTATTTTCACCGAAGATAATATCGGGGGTTTCAGCCATTGAAATACAACCTTTCTCAGCAAATTATGCCGCCGCCTACCACAGTTTCACCATCGTAAAGCACGACGGACTGACCGGGGGTAACAGCTCTCTGCGGCTCGTCAAATTCAACTGTCATTGTGCTGTCGCCCGTCTGATAAACAGTTGCGGCAGCCTCTTTCTGGCTGTATCTTGTTTTTGCGGTAACTCGCAGAGATGAATCTATTTTCTCCACTGCGATAAGATTTATTTCTCTTGCCTCAACTCTTGATGAAAAAAGCTCTTCGTGTGAGCCGAGGTAAACTCTGTTTTCTTTAATATCCTTACGGATAACAAAAAGCGGTGCAGGTGCACTTATACCAAGCCCTTTACGCTGACCGATTGTATAGCTTATAAGTCCCTTATGTCTGCCCCACAGCTTGCCGTCAGTGCCGACAAAATCGCCCGAAGCAAATTTTTTGCCCGTAAATTCTTCAATAAATTCACGGTAACAGCCGTCGGGCACGAAGCAGATATCCTGACTGTCGGGTCTGTCAGATGAGATAAATCCGTTTTCAGCCGCTATCTCACGCACCTGCGGTTTCGTATAATCGCCGAGCGGAAACAAAGCCGCACCAAGCTGAGCCTGAGAAAGCTGCCACAGCACGTAGCTCTGGTCCTTCTCGGTATAAACTGCACGTTCAAGCAGAATTCTGCCAGACGGGTCGTTTTTATTGACTCGTGCATAGTGACCCGTAGCTATCGTATCACAACCAAGTTCTTTTACTTTATCGGCAAGAGCACCGAATTTTATCACCTTATTGCAATATACGCAAGGGTTGGGAGTTTCGCCACTGATGTAACTGTGAGCAAAATACTCCATAACACTGCTTCGGAATTCGTCGTAAAGGTCAACCGTAATATGGTTGAAACCAAGCCTTGCCGCAACTGCTGCCGCATCGGTTTCATCTCTTTCGGGTGCACCTTCGAAAGCACGCATGGTAACACCAAGCAAATCATATCCGCCCTGCTGAAGAAGCAGAGCCGCAACGGAGCTGTCAACTCCGCCGCTCATAGCAACACCTGTTTTCATCATTTAAGATCAAACATAGGTGAAATGATATTATCTGTAGAGCCGTCAATTGCCTGGTACATACGGCGTGTAAAGAAATATTTCTCTACAAGATCCATTTCGGGAGTATTAAGGTCAGCCTTACGGATAGCCAGAATTACTGCGTATTCAACAGCAGCTTCGCTATCTGACTGCTCACTTGTAAAAGCGTCAAATCCGCGTTCATATCCTGCCGCACTTGCCTCGAGTGAGCCCATGATACGTATATCAGCATCTGTCGAAGCAACCTTATCGTGTGCCACAGCTTTGAATTCAAAGTTTCTCTTGTTTTCAACAATATCTTCAAGCTTTGCCTTTAAGCCTGCACCCTCTTTAAGAGTGATGTATTTGTTAGCTTCAAGAAGGAGAAGTGCACGTGCCATACCCTCTTCATCATCAGGTATAGCAATACTTGCACAGTCTTCAATCTCGCTCACCTTGCTGTATGATACAAGATAGATACCCATCGGATGATAATATATAGGACCTAAATTGAGAAGTGCATCGGAATTATATTTAGCGTATTCACTCTTTGTCGGCATCAGGGTGAAGTCAACCTCGCCCTTTTCAAGTGCCTCAAGAGCCTGCTCACCTGTATCGTATTCTTTATACTCAAGCTTATATCCGTTTTCGGGGAAGTGAAGATCAAGACCGTACATTACCTCATCCTGCGGACTCTTGCCCTTTGTTACACCTACGGTAATTGCAGGGAAATTATCGGTATTTATTTCAGGCTCTTTCTCGGAGCACGCAGTAAGCGTGAACATAAGAATAAGAGCAGCCAATATAAGACAGATTGTTTTTTTCATAACTTATCACCCTTGCACATTGTTATATTAACAGTTATAATCACTATAACATATATCATTTTATTTTTCAAGCAAGGAATAGCATTCACGAAAAAGTTACATTTTATTGTATGGTTCATCTTGAAAAATCTTACGGATTTGATATACTCGTAATGTATTGTATTATACGAAAGGGGAATTATATTATGAAAGCATCCGAGAGCATCCCTAATTATGCTCCGAAGCTGCGTGAATACGCAAACTACACTGCCAGACAGATTAAAGACGTCTGCAAAACAATCGGCCCCCGTGCTCCGGGCGAAGAAGCCGAGAAAAAAGCTCAGGAGAGATTTGCCGCTGAACTCGGCAAGTACGCTGACGACGTAAAAATCGAACCGTTTGACCTTCATCCCAAGGCATTCCTTGGCTGGATCCGTCTTTGTGCAATCATTATGATTATTGCTAACGGCGTTTTCTTTGCAGGCACATTTATTCCCGGTGCACCCTCATGGCTGCCCGTAATTCCGCTTGCACTCAGCCTTATCTGCCTTTTCTTCATCGTAACAGAGTTCCTTTTCTACGGCGAAACTCTCGACCCGTTCTTCCCTAAGCGTACATCTCACAACGTTGTTGCAAGATACAACGCAAAGGGCACAGCCAAAAAGCGTATCATCGTATCAGGTCACGTTGACTCATCTTATGAGTGGCGTTACACATACCTCGGCGGCCCGCCCCTCATCACAACAGTTATCGGTGGTGCAGTAGCAGGTATCGTCATTGCTCTTGTCGCTGAAATCTACAGTGTTGCAACAGGTAACACAGGCTCACTTCTTATCGACATTCTCCGCTGGGTAATGCTCGCATGGTGCATCCTTTTCGGTGCGGCAATCTTCTTCCTCAACTACAAGCTTCCCGTTGAAGGTGCTAACGATAACCTCACAGGCTCCGTTGCTTCAATCGCAGTTATGAAGTACCTTAAAGACAACGACCTCCGTTTTGAGGACGTCGAAGTATGGACACTTCTCACAGGCTCCGAAGAAGCAGGTCTCAGAGGTGCAAAGGCATTTGCAAAAGAGCACAAGAAAGAGCTTGAAGATATGGAAACCGTATTCATCGGCGTTGACACACTCCGTGATTACGACTTCTACGCAATCTACAGCCGTGATATGACTTTCACAGTCAAATCCGACGCTCAGGTATGTGCACTGCTCAAGCAGGCTGCACTCAACGCAGGTCTTGACCTTCCTTACAAGGCAATCTTCCTCGGTGCTTCCGACGCAGCTGCTGTATGTAAGGCAGGCTTCAAGGGTGCAACACTTGCAGCTATGGACCCCGCACCTGCAAGATACTACCACACAAGACTTGACACAGGTGACAACCTCGACCTCAAGTCAATCGAAACAGGTATCAACATTATGCTCGAATCCGTATTCCTCTACGATGAGCAGGGTCTTAAAGATAATTATAATGCATAAAAAACAGTATGGCGCATGAATTTGCGCCATATTTTGTGCACATAATACAGTAAAAAAATCTTTACAAATTGATGTTGCTGTGTTATAATTTGCTTTGCATGTTCCTTCTCTCGGTACAGGGAGTAAACCTCAACGAGGTTGTCACCTGCCCTGTTCTGGGGTTGTGAATAAATAATTTAAATGAGGTGAAAAACAATGACAAACGCAGAAAAGAGTGCAATCATCGCTGAGTACGCTATCCACGAGGGCGACACAGGTTCACCCGAGGTACAGATTGCTGTTCTCACAAAGAGAATCAATGACCTTACAGCTCACCTTAAGGAGCATCATAAGGATCATCACTCACGCCGCGGCCTTCTCAAGATGGTCGGTCACAGACGTAACCTTCTTGCATACCTTCAGAAGGTTGACATTGAGCGTTACCGTTCAATCGTTGCAAGACTTGGTCTTCGTAAATAATCCAGGCACTAATAGGGCGGCTTCCCATACGGTTGCCGCCCTACAATTTTAGAAACCACCGGAAAGCCGCCGACAGGCTTTAGCGGTAAATAAAGGGTTTGAGCGGACAAGCTCGAGCGTTTTATTTATTGCTAAAAGTAAGTTCGTGCCGCTTTCCGGAACAATATAAATAATGAAAGAAAGAGGTAAGCATTATGACTTTAAGAACTTTTGACACATTCAAAACCTTCAAGACAGAAATTGCAGGCCGTCCCTTTGTTGTCGAAATCGGCAAGATGGCTGAGCTTGCAGGCGGCGCCTGCCTTGTCCGCTACGGCGAGACAAACGTACTTTGTACAGCTACAATGGCTGCAAAGCCCCGCGAAGGCGTTGACTTCTTCCCCCTCTCCGTTGACTTTGAGGAGAAGCTTTATTCAGTAGGCCGTATCCCCGGCTCATTCCAGCGCCGTGAAGGCAGAGCAAGCGAAAAGGCTACTCTCGCTTCCCGTGTTATCGACAGACCCATCCGTCCTCTCTTCCCCAAGGATATGAGAAACGACGTCGGTGTTGTTGCAACAGTTATGTCTGTTGACCCCGATTGCTCACCCGAAATCACAGCTATGCTCGGTGTTTCAATCGCAATCTCCATCTCCGAAATTCCGTGGGATGGCCCCGTATCAGGTGTTGTTGTCGGTATGATCGACGGCGAGTATATCATCAACCCCACAGCAGAGCAGAAGGAAAAGAGCGATATGTACGTTACAGTCGCTTCCACATCTGATCTCGTTGCTATGATTGAGGCTTGTGCAAACGAAGTTACCAACGACGAAATGTACGACGGTATCATGTTTGCTCACGCAGAAAACCAGAAGATTGTTGAGTTCATCAACACAATCAAGGCTGAGTGCGGCAAAGAGAAGATTGAGTTCCCCTCAAACGATCCCGCTCCCGAAATGTTCGAGGCTATCAAGGACTTCGCAATCGAAGATATCCGCGTTGCTCTCGACACAGACGACAAGCGTATCCGCGACGAAAGACTCAAGCCCATCTATGATGCAGTTCACGAGAAGTTTGACGAAATCTACCCAGAAGAGATTGCAAAGATTGACGACTGCCTTTACAAGACACAGAAGTACGTTGTACGCCGCTGGCTTCTTGACGACGGCAAGCGTGTTGACGGCAGAGGCATCAACGAGATCCGTCCCCTCGCAGCAGAGGTTGACCTTCTCGACAGAGCACACGGTACAGGTATGTTCACAAGAGGCCAGACTCAGGTTCTCACAGTAACAACACTCGGTCCCATGAGCGACGTTCAGCTTCTTGACGGTATCGACAACGAAACAACAAAGAGATATATGCACCACTACAACTTCCCTGCATACTCCGTAGGCGAAACAAAGCCCTCTAGAGGTCCCGGCAGACGTGAAATCGGTCACGGTGCTCTTGCAGAGAAGGCTCTCGTTCCCGTTATTCCCAGCGTAGAGGAATTCCCCTACTGCATCCGTCTTGTTTCCGAGGTTCTTTCCTCCAACGGTTCAACATCTCAGGCTTCCGTATGTGGCTCAACACTTTCACTTATGGCAGCAGGTGTTCCGATCAAGGCTCCCGTAGCAGGTATCTCCTGCGGTCTTATCACAGAGGGCGACCGTTTCATGACAATGGTTGATATCCAGGGTCTTGAGGACTTCTTCGGCGATATGGACTTCAAGGTTGCAGGTTCCAAGAAGGGTATCACAGCAATCCAGATGGACCTCAAGGTACACGGTCTTACTCCCGCTATCATCCGTGAGGCTCTTGACAAGACATATACAGCTCGTTGCGAAATCCTTGATGACGTAATGCTCAAGTGTATCGCTGAGCCCCGTAAGGAGCTTTCCAAGTACGCTCCCAAGATGCTTACAACAAAGATTCCCGTTGAGAAGATCAGCGAGGTTATCGGTAAGCAGGGTAAGGTTATTCAGAAGATCTGTGCAGAGTGCAACTGTAAGGTTGACGTTGAAGAAGATGGTTCAATCTTCATCAGCGCTATCGATCTTGAGGATGCAGAGCGTGCACTTCTTATGGTTAACACAATCGCTCACGATCCCGAGCCCGGTTCATTCTACAACGGTGTTGTAACACGCATTATGGACTTCGGTGCATTCGTTGAGATTGCTCCCGGTAAGGAAGGCCTTGTGCACATCAGCCGCCTCGACGTTAAGCGTACAGAGAAGGTTGAAGACGTTGTTGCTGTAGGCGACGAGGTTATCGTTAAGGTTCTTGAAATCGACGACCAGGGCAGACTCAACCTCTCCAGAAGAGATGCACTTATCGAGATTGAGGGTATGGTTCCCGAAAACACAATCTCCGATGCTCCCCGCCGTCCGGCTCCCCGTAAGGACTTCCGCCGTGGCGACAGAAAGCCCAGAAACTGATTAAAAACTTAATCAATATAAAACAGCCTTACTCGACCGAGTAAGGCTGTTTTTATTTTATATGGCTTTTATTCTTCTATATACTTTCCGACAAATTCCCACACCTTATTAAAATAAGTCACAGGATCGGTGTTGACGGAAAGTGCGTGGTCAGCTTCAGGAATTGTGAGAAGCTCTTTTTCACCGCCGAACGCTTCATAGTTTTTGTAAACCATTTCAAACGGCACGAAAGTATCTGCTTCACCATGGATAAAGAGCATAGGAGTTTTGGATTTTTTGAGTGCCTCAATACTTGAAGCTTTCTTGAAATCAAGGTCAATATGACGCTTTATGCAGAACTGTGATGCATAGAGATACGGAAATACGGGCAGATGGAACATATCAACAATGTTGTGTGCAAATTCGTCCCATACGCTGGTAAAGCCGCAATCTTCAACTGCACACTTTACATTGTCGGGCAGTGGCTCACCTACCGCCATCATAACCGTTGCCGCACCCATCGACTCACCGTGAAGCACAATCTGAGCTTCGGGGTCAAGCTCAACAACGTAATTCACCCACGCAACAAGGTCAAGCCTGTCGAGATAGCCCATTGTGTATGCAACTACGCCCTTTGGAGACTTGACACCTTTTACCGTGCCGCGCATATAGGGCATTACAAGATTATATCCCTTTTTATAATACTCTCTCGCATAGCGTGCCATAACACACGGCTCTGCAGTATAGCCGTGACAGACGATTGCCCACTTATGGCTGTCACCGTTTCTGAAAAGCACAGCCATAGGTGTATCGCCTATTGAGTTGAGCGTTATAACGTCTTCGTGCGGTGTTGAATCAAACCACTCACCCGCACCCTCGCATATGTCAAAAGCAGGCTTTACCGAAGGCTCTGCAGGCTCTTCGGAAAAATATTTACTGAGCGTATCACTGCCTTTTTTTGTAAGTACACCGTGCCACAGGATTTCACCTACTATAACCGGCGATGCGGCGGCAATACCGAGCACAGCCGCACCCGTACCGAGCAGAACTTTACTCAAACGCTTCATTTTATTATCCCCCTTTGTATCTGTAATTGGTATTTTAAACCATTTTATCCAATCGGTCAATCTGAACATCTGCAAATGGACAAATCGCACAAAAATGAATCTTAAAATTTGTAAACCAGACACAAACAGAACTGTTTGTATTTTTCTTTATTTTATGTTAAAATATTTCAGATAAGCAGAAGTCTTGACAAGACTTCAAATATACATATCGGAAAGGATAAAACAAAAATGAAAAAAGCCTTATCAATTGTTCTTGCACTTGTCATGCTTTTCTCATGCACAGTTATGGCATTTGCAGCAGATTCTGATCTCCCCATCCTTCGTTTTGACGAAAACGGCGAGTTCAAAATTCTCCACATCACAGACTGTCAGGACGTATATCCTGCAAACCAGACAATGGTTCAGTTCATCACACACTGTCTTAACAAGTACGAGCCCGACCTTGTAGTTCTCGGCGGTGACAACTGTGTTGATGACACAGGTAACATCGAAGCTGCTATCACAGAAATCGCTAACATTTTTGTTGAGAACGAAACATACTTCACACTCGTTTTCGGTAACCACGACCGCGAAGGCGGCAGAGGCGAGAACGACGTTCTTCTCAGCTACTACAAGAAGGCTGGCGGCAAGTACTGCCTTGCTTACGATGCTGTTCCCTCACTTACAGGCGTAGGTACACACAACCTTCCCATCCTTGCAAGTGACTCTCTCAATGTCGCTTACAACCTCTATATGTTCGATTCAGGTACAAGCGGTTACTCTGACCCTGAGCGCAGCGGTCAGGAAGGCTATGACTGCGTACACGAGGATCAGGTTAACTGGTTCAAGGCTACAAACAGTGCTTACACAGCACTCAACGGCGGCAAGGTAATTCCTTCAATGGCATTCCAGCATATCATCGTCGGCGAGATTATGGACGTTTTCTACAAGGAAAAGTCCGAGGTTGCTATCAGCTTTGACAGCAAGTTCTGCAACGGTAAAGAGTACGATCTCACAGTAGCTGATTTCTCTGCTATCAAAGACGGTATGCTTACAGAGCCTCCCTGCCCCGGTGTTGAAAACTACGGTCAGTTCGATGCTCTTGTTGAGCAGGGCACAGTTGCTGTATTCTCCGGCCACGACCACGTAAACACATTCACAGTTGAGTACCAGGGCGTTGACATTGTCAACACAGCAGGCTGTACTTTCCACTCCTACGGCCAGGATTACAACAGAGGCGGCCGCCTTATCACTCTCCACGAAGGTGAGACAGAGTACGATTCACAGGTTCTTCTCCTTGCAGAAGAGGCTATGGACAGCGACGTAATCGAGCTCAACTTCTTCAGCAAGATTTTCGGCGTACTCATCAACAAGATAATCCTTGCTTTCTTCAACCTGTTCTGATTTTATCATCCTTGAGGATCTGATTAAATGAACGCAAAAACCTTTCAAAAAATAATAGCCGTTATCTGCGCCGTTGCCGTCACAGCAACGGTTGCAGTATTCGCTTCACAGGCCGCGGCACCTGCACCCGTGTTCACGGTTAACGGTGCAAGTCAGTTGCATCCGGGTGATGAAGTAACGGTAAACGTATCAGTCAATGACAACAGAGGCTACTGTGCAGGCGAGTTCATCCTCGGCTTCGATTCCGATGTGCTTACCCCCGTAAGCGTCAGTAGCGGTGAAGCGGCAAGTGAATACTTTGTTTCCAACAAAGATTACACTGACAGCGAGGTTTACTTTGCAGTTATCGATGAAACACTTATGACCGACGGCGGTACACTTGCAAGCGTAACCTTTAAGATAAACGAAAACGTTGTGCTCTACAGCGGCGATCTTACTCTCAGCGTGCCTACACTTGTAGGTAACATTACCGTAGGCTACGGTCTTAACAATGTAAAATCCACGGCAAAGGGCGGTCAGATTCACGCTGCAAAGCAGGTTTTCGTACCTGACGCAGTTAACCCGAGTGTTAACGAAGAGCTCAGTGTAAAAGCAGACGGTAATGGCTTTGTGCTCGGTGCTTCAACCTACACTAACCTTACACACAATGCCATTGCACAGAACTTCACTTCTCTTACAACAAAGTTCACATCTGCAAACGGTACTGTGTTGCCTGCAGACTCGCTTCTTTCAACGGGTTGCAAGGTTATGGTCACTGACACAAACAACACAAGCAGTACGCTTACCGTAAGTGTCAAGGGTGACGTTGACGGCAACTGCAGCAAAGATGCTAATGACGCATTCCTTGTCGGTATGTTTGAAAGCGGTCTTCTTACAGAAGAAGATATCGGCACGGCTTATAAAGATGCCGCCGACCTCAACGGCGACGGCAAGGTCGACAACACCGACTTTGAGCTTGCGGTAAAATCACCGCTTAAATAAAAAAAACGAACAACCTGATTTGTGAAAACAAGTCAGGTTGTTTTTTACGCTGTATTTTTAAAATTCCTCTGCAATTTTAAGTCCGTCCGAGATTGCTTCATTGATTCTGTTATCAACTTCCGAAGCCGGAAGATAATCCGTATTCTGTACCGAAACTACCTGAAGCGGACCTATGCCCCAGAGCCATGACAGTGCTTTGAGGTACGGAGTTGCCTGCTCTAACTCATCACCTGTGCTGATATTCATACCTCTGGTGGTGATGTACAGCATTTTTTCAGCCTTACAGTTACCGTAGCAGGTTTTATCATCGGTCTTGAAGGTTACGTCCATAATCGAGCACAGTTCAAAAAAGTTCTTTAAGGCTGCGGGGAAAGACATATCCCAGAAAGGTGCGGCAATAACGATTCGGTCTGCATCACGCACACTTTCTGCCCACTGCATAACCTGCGAATCAATCTCACCGCTTGTACGCTTTGTTATAAGTTCTTTTCTGACAATGCTCAGATCAAGCTCGTTGATAACAAGAGTCTGCACTTCGTATTTTTGCTTTAACGCTTCGACTATAGGGGTTGCAATTCTTTTTGTCCTTGACTGCTCATCTCTTATACAGGCATCAATATATAATAATTTTTTCATTTATATTGCTCCTATGTATTTCATAAAATCATATAATTTTCAATCTTTCGTGAAGTAGCGTATTGTTTCACGATGTGATAGTTCAAACTTAATGGCACAAATCAAATGTATCTAAAACCCTAATTTGCCCAACAATAGCATTATGTTTGGTCAATTCTTATATCAATAGATTTAATCTTGTGGGTTTTTGCATATGCATATCCGTCGAACTTTTTTATGTAATCAAAAAAGTTTTCAGTAGAATCATTACCCCATAAAGTATCTTGCAATAAACGATTTTCTTCATCAGGAGAAAACATAATGCTCACTCTAAGCTGATAATATTCATCTTCACCATCAGGATATTGTCTTACCAAATCATAATAAAACAAATCCTCTCCTGTGAAATCATAAACACCATACTCGTTCAACAACATATCGTCTTCTACCGGTGTTTTACACATTTTATCAAATATGTTAATTATTTCATCTAATGAGTTGTCAGTGGAAATATTACTCATCAAATATTCCAATAAATCCATATCTCTCACCTCGTCATTGATTATACCATAAACATAGCGAAGCCTCAATACATTTTCACTATTACTTCCTACCCTTCAAAATTCCGAATATAAATGTTAAATGAACAGTGAATAGTGAATAAGTAAAAATCCCGTACACAAAGGTGTACGGGATTTTTGGAGCTGGAAACGTGACTCGAACACGCGACCTGCTCATTACGAATGAGCTGCTCTACCAACTGAGCTATTCCAGCAAAATATTCACATAACGCTGTATATTATAATAAAATAATAAGCTTTTTTCAAGTCTTTTTTAAAAAAAGAATGTCTTATCACTTGAAAATAATCTGCTATGGCTTTATAATTATATTAATATTGTTTTAAAAGGTAGGATATGAATATGAAAAAGATAATCTGTCTGCTTCTTGCAGCAATATCCGTTATTTCCCTTGCAGCTTGTTCAGAAGACCCTGCTCCGGAAACACCGACCAATGCACCCGTTGAGCACAGCTGGCCCGACAATGCATTATTCAAGGACGTGCCTGCAGTAAGCGGCAAAATCACCTTCTACAATGACGAAAAGACCGAAGACGGCTACGTTTACACTTTCTTTGCTGACGGTGTCGATTATAACGCTCTTAAAAGCTACGTAAAGCAGCTTGAAGACGCAGGCTTCGGCGTATACAACTCAACACCTCTTGAGCTCACTAAAACAGAAGATCTGTTACCCGATAAGCTCGACGAAGGCACATACTCCGCAAAGTGGATCGGCAACAGACGCGGACTCTACGTTGCAATCACCTGGTATGCCGACGAATATTACGAGGCAAATAACCTGCCCAAGGACAACAACATAAGACTCTACTTCTACACATACAACGCATTCAAAACCAACTGATAAGGAGATATAACAATGATTAATCAGCTTGACAAACCTTTGAACGGCGAAACTATCGCTACAATGAAAACAAATATGGGCGATATCAAGATCCGCCTTTTCGCAGACCTCGCTCCCAAAACCGTTGAAAATTTCACAACACACGCAAAGAACGGTTACTATGACGGTCTTGTTTTCCACCGCGTTATCAAAGACTTTATGATTCAGGGCGGCGACCCCACAGCAACAGGCTGCGGCGGCGAAAGCATCTGGGGCAAAGCTTTTGAAGACGAATTCTGTGTAGACCTTCACAACCTCCGCGGTGCACTCTCAATGGCTAACTCAGGCCCCTGCACAAACGGCAGCCAGTTCTTTATCGTTCAGGCAAGCGACGTTGACCCCGGCTTTATTTCACAGATGGCTCAGCTTGCTGACCGTGGCTTCCCCACCGAGACAGTCGAAAACTATAAGGCTGTCGGCGGCACACCCTGGCTTGATTTCAAGCACACCGTTTTCGGTCAGGTTTACGAAGGAATGGAAGTTGTTGACGCTATCGCAAACGTTAAAACAGCACGCGGTGACAAGCCTGTTGAAGACGTAATCATCAACTCAATCGAAATCGCAACAGCATAAATGAAAAGCTCAGCGTCACGCACACTTGTTTTTCTGGCTCTTCTTATAACATCAGCAATTGTAATTGTAAGCGCTGTAAACAGCGAATACACTGCGTTTGAACTGCAGCCGAAAGAGCCTGTATCAATAGTATCCGAAGAAGGGCTTATCAATATAAACACAGCCGATGTGCAGACTCTCACCTTGCTTGACGGCATCGGAGAAGCCCGTGCACAGCTGATAATTGATTTCCGTACCGAAAACGGATATTTTGTAACGAAAGAAGACTTACTGCGTATCGACGGTATAGGTCAGACGCTGTTCAACAAAATCAAAGACGATATTACAGTATAAAAAAGCTCTTCACCTGATTGGTGAAGAGCTTTTAATTTACCGTGTTTTATTTGGATTTCTTGTCGCCTTTTTTCTCGTAACCGAATGTGGAAGCGAAAAGGTCAATCTTAAATGCTTTGATTACAGAGCTGAAAAGTCTTGAGCCCTGAACAGGCATAAGGCGATTGAATCTGCCCATAGCGTTTCCGTCAAAGCCTACTACGATGTATGACTTCTTGCGGAGAATGCCCTTGAGAATCTTATTAACAGCCTTGTGGCAAGGTGTTGAAACCATATTGATGAGGTCCATACCGTCTGTTGCACCCTGGTTTCTGAAAATGTCAGTCTTGGTGAATCCGGGGCAGACAAGACCTATGTAAGCTTCGCCTCTCATCTCTTCACGCATAGCTTCTGTAAGGCCCTTAACAGCTGCCTTACTTGCAGAGTACATTGATGTACCGCCCAGAGCCATAAGCGCAGCAGATGATGCAACGTTTACAATTGCGGGAGTTTCGCTCTTCATAAGAAGGGGAAGCATAATTTTTGAAGAGTATGCTGCTGAATAGAAGTCGATATTGATTGACTCATCAATCTCTTCTTTAGTGTAGTTTACAAGTCTGTCAAAACGGGGAAGAACACCTGCGTTGTTGATAAGAACGTCAGGCTGAATGTTGCTTTCAACAAGCCAGTCGTGGAAGCTCTGCCAGTTATCATAGCTTGAAACGTCGAAAAGTTTATAAGAGAAAAGCTTTGCATAATCACCGAGTTCCTCAACAAAAGCGACCATTTTCTTTTCGCTTCTTGCAACACCGATAACCTTGCAGTTATGCTCTTTCATAAGTCTTTCAGCAAGCATTTTACCAATACCGCTTGATGCACCTGTGATGATTACTGTTTTGTTATCAATCCACTTTGCCATAAAAACACCTCGGAAATTAACATTATTTTATGTAGAAAATTATACCATAAACATTCACTGTTTTCAACTGTTGACCGCTTTATTTTGACGTTTTGTTTATTATTTCAGCTTTAAAATAAACAAAAAGCACTCACCAGGAGTGCTTTTTTCAATTTAAGAATATTATATTGTTTTAATCAGCTTTTCAAGCTCATCGGGTGACGAAATAATATGTTCGCTGCCTGCCGCTTCAAGGGTTTCTCTGTCACGGAATCCCCAGAGGCAACCTATGCATGGCATACCTGCATTTTTCGCAGTCAGCACGTCAACCTCACTGTCACCGACGTATACGGCATTTTCTCTTTGGCTTTGAAGCAAATCAAGTGCACACCACACCGTATCGGGTGCAGGCTTACGCGGCACGTCATCACTTCTGCCTATTGCAATATTAATATATTGACCGAAAAGCTCACTTACAAGCTCTTTTGTGAATACGTCAGGCTTATTTGAAACAACAGCCAGCCTGTAGCCTGCTTTGCTCAGATTATCAAGCATCTGCATAACGCCGTCATAAGGTGCTGTTTTGTTTCTCATATTGGTTTTATAATGCGCCTCAAAAGTTGCAAGGCAACGGTCAAAGGTCGCTTTATCCGTACCCTCGGGCAAAGCCTGCTCAATAAGATAAATCACACTGTGACCTACCATCATACGCACTTCGTCTGCAGTATGAAGCGGACATCCCATTTCACCGAGTGCAAAATTAACGCTGTCTGTCAGGTCATCAAGCGTATTGAGCAAAGTACCGTCGAGATCAAAAATTACTGTATCAATCATTTTTTCTTCTTGCCGAAAAATCCGCTCTTATTTCCATCACCTGACGGAATTTTCGAACCTGATTCTTTCTCAAACTCACGCAGAAGTTCTTTCTGACGTGCTGTCAGATTCTTGGGCACGTCAACAACAAGACGTACAAGCTGGTCGCCCTTGCCTCTGCCGTTGAGTGACTGTATACCTCTGCCTTTGAGCTTGAATATAGCACCGGGCTGTGTGCCTGCAGGCACGTCATAACGCACCTTACCGTCAAGTGTCGGCACTTCAAGCGTATCACCGAGTGCTGCCTGAGCAAAGCTGATTGTAACGTCGCACCATACGTCGTAGCCGTCACGCTCAAAGAAGGGATGGGGACGCACAAGCACTGTAACGTGCAGATTGCCGGACGGACCGCCGTTGGCACCGCTGTTACCCTGTCCGTTTACGTTGAGCACCTGACGGTCATCAATACCTGCGGGTATATCAACCTCAAGCGTAACCTTTTTACTTATAGCACCCTTGCCCTTACACTTTGAGCAGGGTGTTTTGATTATCTGACCCTTACCACCGCAACGAGAACAGGACTTCGATGTCTGAATAACACCGAAGGGTGTACGCTGCTGTACGTTGACCTGACCTCTGCCGTGACAATCGGGACAAGTCTCAGGGCTTGTGCCGGATGCGGCACCGCTTCCGTGACAGTCAGGGCAAAGCTCAATACGGGTGAACTCAACCTTTTTCTTGCAACCCTTTGCCGCCTCTTCAAACGAAAGTGTAACACGAGCCTGAGCATCACTGCCTCTGCGAGGAGCGTTGGGGTTAGCCTGTCTGCCGCCACCGCCGAAGCCGCCGCCGAAAAAGCTGCCGAAAATATCGCCAAGGTCAAAATCCATACCGCCGAAGCCGCCGCCAAAGCCGCCACCGGGACCTCCTGCACCGTAATTCGGGTCTACGCCTGCGTGACCAAATCGGTCATACTTCGACTTCTTATCGGGGTCAGAAAGCACCTCGTAAGCCTCGTTAGCCTCTTTGAATTTATCCTCAGCTTCTTTATCACCGGGATGAAGGTCAGGATGAAACTCCTTTGCTTTTCTGCGGTATGCCTTTTTTATTTCATCATCGCTCGCCGACTTTTCTACGCCGAGCACTTCATAATAATCACGTTTATCTGCCAAGGTATTTCCTCTTTCATAAACCGCTCAATGAGGGACGAAATTTCCGCCCCTCATTGCTGTTTGATTAATAAATTAGTTTTCGTCTGTTACGTCTGTGAAGGGAGCATCATAGTAACCGTTTGGATCTGCACCGGGGGCACCCTGGGCATCTGCGCCGCCCTGAGCTGCCTGCTGTGCTGCTGCAGCCTCCTGATAAAGACGTACGGAAATGTCGTTGAGCTGCTTTGTGAGCTCTTCCTGACGGGACTTGATAAGGTTGATGTCATCGCCCTTAAGTGCTTCCTTGAGAGCATCAATCTTTGCGTTGATGTCTGCCTTCTCCTGATCGGACATCTTGTCGCCGTTTTCGCTGACGAGCTTCTCGCTCTGGTAAACCATCTGGTCAGCGTTGTTGCGTGTATCTGTCTCTTCGCGGCGCTTCTTATCTTCTTCAGCGAAGCGTGCAGCCTCATTGACAGCCTTCTCAATATCTTCCTTGGACATATTTGAAGAAGCTGTGATGGAGATTGACTGCTCCTTGTTTGTGCCGAGATCCTTTGCGGAAACGTGAACGATACCGTTAGCATCGATGTCGAAAGTTACCTCAATCTGGGGAATGCCGCGGGGTGCGGGCATAATG
>JAZRSU010000027.1:0-42974 GCA_045651645.1 Acutalibacteraceae bacterium | reverse complement strand
CGCCAATATCTCCGTCAACACTTCTCAAGCGAAGCAAAATCGGTCTTAAAACCGCTGATAAAAAGACGGACATCAAATAAAACAGGAGGAAGTTAGTTTTGGATAATAAGGAAAACATTCAGAACATCGAGGCTTTCACAGATGAAATCAATGAAGAGGGAATAGGCCCTGTTGAACAGATGGACACAGCCGTAAACGAAGAATACGGCGCAGGTCAGATTCAAGTTCTTGAAGGACTTGAGGCTGTACGTATGCGTCCCGGTATGTATATTGGTTCTACCGGTCCCAACGGTCTCCATCATCTTGTATACGAAATTGTAGATAACTCAATAGACGAAGCTCTTGCAGGCTTCTGTACTCATATCGAGGTTGAGATTGAGCCCGGTAACATTATCAGCGTACGCGATAACGGCCGCGGTATCCCCGTAGATATGAACGAAAAAATGGGTATGCCTGCAGTTACCGTTGTTCTTACCGTTCTTCATGCCGGTGGTAAATTCGGTGGCAGCGGTTACAAGGTATCGGGAGGTCTGCACGGCGTTGGTTCATCAGTTGTTAACGCCCTTTCTGAATGGTTTGAGGTTGAGGTTTCACGTAACGGCAACGTCTACCGTCAGAAGTTCGAGCGCGGTGCAATTATGAGCGACCTCGACATCGTAGGCACAAGTGAAACCACAGGTACATTCATCCGCTTCAAGGCAGATGCTGAAATATTCACCGAAACCACAGTCTACGAGTTCGAAGTGCTCGAGCGCAGACTCCGTGAATCTGCATTCCTCAATGCAGGTCTTCATATCACATTCACCGACAGACGTGATCCCGACAATATTGTCGAGCGTGTATTCTGCTACGAGGGCGGTCTGAGTGAATTTGTAAACTACGTCAACGAGAGCCGCGGCTTTACTCCCGTACAGCCTGCTCCTATCCACTTCTCAAGCGTACGTGACGATTCAAGTGCCGAAATCGCACTTATGTATAACGACGGCTATAACGAAACCCTTATCAGTTTCGCTAACAACGTCCGCACAATCGATGGCGGTACTCACGAAACAGGTTTCAAAACCGCAATCACCAAGGTATTCAACGATTACGGCAAAAAGTACGGCATCCTCAAAGAGGGCGATAAAAACCTTTCCGGTGAAGATGTCCGTGAAGGTCTTGTCGCAATCATCAGCGTCAAGCTGACCGAGGCTCAGTTCGAGGGTCAGACCAAGGGCAAGCTCGGCAACACCGAAATGACAAAGCTCGTTTCCAAAACAGTTGTCGATAAGCTTATGACTTATTTTGAAGAGAATCCTCAGGTTGCAAAGGCTCTTCTTACCAAGGCTTGCGAGGCTTCCCGTGTGCGTGAGGCTGTCCGTAAAGCAAAGGAATCAGCCCGTAAAACAGCTCTTTCCAACTCAAGCTCACTTCCCGGTAAGCTTGCTGACTGTACAGATAAGAATCCCGAAAATACAGAGCTTTATATCGTCGAGGGTGACTCGGCAGGCGGCTCTGCAAAAGAGGGCAGAGATAAAAACTTCCAGGCAATTCTTCCTCTCTGGGGTAAGATGCTCAACGTCGAAAAGGCAAGACTCGATAAGGTTATCGGTAACGAAAAGCTTACTCCCGTCGTAATTGCACTCGGTACCGGTATTGATGAAGATTTCGATATCACAAAGCTTCGTTATCACAAAATCGTTATCATGGCCGATGCTGACGTCGACGGTGCTCACATCCGTACCCTTCTTCTTACTTTCTTCTTCCGTTATATGCGTCCGCTTATTGACAACGGTCACATATATATCGCTCAGCCTCCGCTTTACAAAATCAGCAAGGGCAAGAAGGTAGAATATGCCTTCTCCGACGAAGAGCGTGACGAGAAAATTGCCGAAATGGGCGGCAGCTGTGATATTCAGCGCTATAAAGGTCTTGGTGAGATGGATCCGATTCAGCTCCGTGAAACCACTATGGACCCTGCAAACCGTACAATGCTTCGTGTTACACTTGAAGATGCAATCGAAGCAGATGAAACCTTCTCAATCCTTATGGGTGATAAGGTTGAGCCCAGACGTGAATTTATCGAAAAGAATGCAAAATACGTACAGAATCTTGATGTCTGATAAAACGGAGGTAATTTAAAATGTTTGAAAACGTACTTGATTCAATTTCTCTCATCCGTGAATCCGATAAGGAAGTAGCAGACGCTATGCAGCTTGAGCTTGCTCGTCAGAAGCGCAATATCGAGCTTATTGCATCCGAAAATATCGTTTCTCCCGCAGTGCTTGCCGCAATGGGCAGTGTGCTTACAAATAAATATGCCGAGGGTTATCCCGCAAAGCGTTACTACGGCGGTTGCGAGTGTGTTGATATCGTTGAGAATATCGCTATCGAGCGTGCAAAGCAGCTCTTCGGTGCAGAGCACGTAAACGTTCAGCCTCACTCAGGCTCTCAGGCAAACTTCGCTGTTTATAACGCTTTCCTCAAGCCCGGCGATACTGTTATCGGTATGAGCCTTGACTGTGGCGGTCACCTTACTCACGGCTCACCCGCAAACCTCAGCGGTAAGCTCTACAACTTCGTACCCTACGGTGTTACGGAAGAAGGCTTTATCGATTATGATGAGCTTGAGAGACTTGCTCTCGAGGTTAAGCCGAAGCTCATCGTAGCAGGCGCTTCCGCATATCCCAGAACAATCGATTTCCGTCGTATCGGCAAAATCGCAAAGCTTGCAGGCAGCCTCTTTATGGTTGATATGGCTCACATCGCAGGTCTTATTGCTGCCGATTGCCACGATTCTCCCGTACCTTTTGCAGACTTTGTTACTACAACTACTCATAAAACTCTCCGCGGTCCCCGTGGCGGTATGATTCTTTGTAAAGAGGAGTATGCAAAGGATATCGATAAGGCTATCTTCCCCGGCAGCCAGGGCGGCCCTCTTATGCACATCATCGCAGGTAAAGCTGTTTGCTTCGGCGAGGCTCTCAAGCCCGAGTTCAAGACATATCAGCAGCAGATTGTAAAGAACGCAAAGGCTCTTGCAGCTGCACTTCTCGAAAAAGGCTTCAACCTCGTTTCAGGCGGTACAGACAATCACCTTATGCTTGTTGACCTTCGTCCCTTCAGCATCACAGGTAAAGAGCTTGAAAAGAGACTTGATGAAGTATTCATCACAGTAAATAAGAACGCAATCCCCAACGACCCCGAAAAGTTCTTCATCACAAGCGGTGTGCGTATCGGTACCGCAGCCGTCACCTCAAGAGGTATGGTTGAAGAGGATATGGTCAAGATTGCAGAGCTTATCTACCTTGCTGCAACAGACTTCGAAAACAGTGCAGATACAATCCGTGCAGAAGTCAACAAAATCTGCGAGAAATATCCGATTTATTAATTTGTACTTTTATTTTAAAAGCCTCGCTTTGCGGGGCTTTTTTTACTTCGTTGTTACACAGTAAGTAAACTCTGTGTAAACGGGTTATTGACACTCTGTTTACAGACTGTTATAATTTAGTCACTGAAAGATACGGAGGTGAAACAGTAATGGATCAGATTCTTGCATTTGTTCAGCAGCTCCTTTCTTACCTCAACGAGGGTGAGGCAGCAGATATCGTCGGTATGGTTAAGGATTCCGGCGTTGTTGAAGCAGTTGTTAACTTCTTCAAGGGCATTTTCGAAATGTTCGCATAATTGACGTTTAATTACGTATATAACACAAAAAAGCAGGTAATAGTTATCTGCTTTTTTGTGTTTTTTTACGTTTTGTCGAATAAATATAAATTTTATTTGACAAAATGGACTAGCAGTGTTATAATCACATCTGTAAACGTTTGTGTAACGGAGGTGAAATTTGAAATGGATCAGATCATCGAAATGATTAAGGGTATTGACTGGGAGCAGGTTATCGCTACAGTTAAGGACATCGTTGCTAAGATTGAGGAGTCCGGCATCATCGATAAGGCTATCGCTGCTGTTAAGGATCTCATCGCTATGATCGGTGGCTAATAAGCTGACGAAAATTGCTACATAAAAGGGAAGGTACTTCGAAAGAAGAAACCTTCCTTTTTTATTTTTATTTTTCGTTATTCCTCTGCCAATAATAGTAGGGGAGTGATTTAAATGACGTTTGAAAAAATCCGTGTCGGTGCAAGAATGAAACTTGTAGGCAAAGTAAAAACCGGTAATCTGCTTATCTTTTTTTCGGTGTGCCTGCGTGTTGCTGTTTACTTGCTCGCTTTTTTAACAGCTGTTCGTTTTCCTGATCTTTATTCAACCGTCGGGGGCAGAGCAGTGCTTGCTTTATGTGCTGTTGCCGTTTTTCTCTGTATGCTTATTCTTCAGTGTACCCGTACAGTTAAAGACAGGTGGTTTTCTTCGCTCAACACCAATAGCCCTGCACTTATAACAGAAATTGTTGTAAGCTTTACTTTCAGCGATATATTGAAATCCGTCAAATGCAGTATCTTGTCGTTTGCTTTCTCTTCTATCAGAATTGTGCTATTCGGGGCTTTGCCGTCAGCTTTAACCTTGTGGCTGTGGGTTGCCTTGCGTGACGGTGTCAGCCGTGCAGTGCTGTTTATTTTCTTGTGCGGTTTTGTTATGGCTGTTGTGTGCTCTGTTTTCTTTATGTCTGTGTCGCTTGGCTGTGTCAGCCTTGCACGCTCGCTTTGTTCAGGTGATGCAGGTAGATTTGTAAAAATGCTGAAAATTCTTGAAAAGAACTTTTTCCGGCTTTTCAGATATTCTTTGTTTTTGAGTACTTTCAACCGCTGTTCACGCCGTTTTTCAAAAATTGTGTTTGCAGGTATGCTTGCAGGTGCGGATTATACTTTTTTGTAACTTCATTTACCTTTCAATTATTGACTTTTTTTTACATCAGTGCTATAATCAGCTGGTAAATTAGTCCGTAACGGACTAAAATATTATTTTTTATAAAGGAGTCTACACAATGAAAAAGTCTTTCACAAAAGTACTTGCTGCAGTTATGTGTGTTGTCGTTCTTCTTTCCGGCACAAGCGTTATGTCTTTTGCAGCAACATCAAGCGAAAACCTCGGTGCAGCAGTTAACGATTGGATCAACGCAATCTCTTCCTATTCTTGGGATGATTTCTTCGGCTTCGTTACAGCTATCCTCGGCTTCTTCGGTTTCAAGGGCAGCTTCGAAGGTGTTCACAGCCTTCCCGAGCTTATGAACGAGTGGTTCGAGATGCTTGGCCCCATCGGTGAGATTTACGATAACTTCATCAACAACATCGGCACTAGCGAGCTTCTTGATGTTATCATGGGCTTCCTTGGTTAATTAACTGAAACAAAAAGCCTCCCAAAGAGGGAGGCTTTTTTAATAGAATTTATTATGGAGTGAAAGTTTATGTACGAAAATAATTGGAAATCTCTCAACTCGCGTCCCGTGCCTGAGTGGTTTGCCGATGCTAAATTCGGTATCTTTATCCATTGGGGTCTTTATTCTGTACCTGCATACGCTCCTGTAAAGGATTATGCAGAGTGGTACGGCTATGCATGCAATATCGAAAAGCCCGAGCATCCTTCACACGATAAATATAAGGCTTACCATAAAGAACATTATAACTCAAGACCGTATTACGACTTTATAAATGACTTTACAGGTTACCGTTTCGATGCTGCAAAGTGGGCAGAACTTTTTCAGCGTGCAGGTGCAAAGTACATAAACTTTGTTTCAAAGCATCATGACGGCTATTGCCTTTACGAAACAGAGTATGCGCCCGGTCTCAACTCTGTTGAGTGTGCACCTAAGCGTGACTTCCTTATGGAGCTGAAAAACGCAATGGAGGGCACAGGCGTACGTTTCGGTGTTTATCATTCTGTTTACGAGTGGTGGCATCCCTACTACCTCGAAGACCCCGAAAAGTATGCTCTCGAGCATCTTCATCCTATGCTCAAAGAGCTTGTTGAAAAGTATCAGCCCAGCACACTGTTCACTGACGGTGAGTGGGCACACGAAAGCTCTGTCTGGCACTCAACCGAGTTTTTGCAGTGGCTTTACAACGAGTCTTCCGTAAAGGATTTCATCGTACCAAACGACCGTTGGGGCAAAGAAACACGAGGAAAGCTCGGCGGTAATTTTACAACCGAATACGGTATAATCGACGTTTATCTCGGTACAGAAAGACGAATTGAAGACGTTGAGCTTGACAGACCGTTTGAGGAGTGCCGCGGCATCGGTTGCTCTTTCGGTATAAATAAAGAAGAGCGTTGCGAAAACTATCTTTCGGCTAAAGAGCTTCTTGAAACTCTTTGCTCTCTTGTTTCAAAGGGCGGTAACTTCCTTCTCAATATCGGTCCTGATGCAGACGGTACAATCCCCGTAATTATGGAAGAGCGTCTTCTCCAGATGGGCGACTGGCTGCGTGTCAACGGCGATGCTATCTACGGCACACGCGTATATACCAAGAAACAGCAGGAAGGTGTATACTACACCAAAAAGGGCGAGGATGTTTATGCAATAATTAATCGCTTCCCCTTCGGCTCACAGGTGCTTGATCACGTACCTTATTCAGCAGACCTCAAGGCAAGTCTTCTCGGCAGTGATGCTGTTCTTGAAGTCAAGGATAACGAGGGCAGAACAGAAATCGTATTCCCTGCAATCAATCCCGATACTCTCGACAGCAACTGGCTTTATACAATCAGACTTTCAAAATAATTTCACCGGCACGTCGTTTTCACCAAACGGCGTGCTTTATATTTATATAAAAAACAAGTAAAGAATTATATGTATTATGTTGACATTGTACAAAAGCTATTGTAAACTGAAACTATTCCAAATGAGCTTTTTATTGTAATTTTATCCGGAGGTTGCTGATGAAATTTCTTGTTGTTACCGATCTGCATTATTCCGACAAGCCTGCCGGCGATAATAACCGTTATCATTTTATGTCGCTCGATAAGGTCAGAACCGCAATCGCGCGTTATTCCGACGGCTGTGAATTCGTTGCCTGCTTCGGCGACGTCGTCGACAGTTTTGGCGGCTATAAGCCGCAGACTCAGTTGCTTTCTGAGATGCGTGAAATGCTCGACGGCTTCGATATTCCGTTTTATACAACCTTCGGCAACCACGATACGGCACTTGATAAAAATGAGTTTATTCGCCTTATCGGTATGCCCGGCAGATACTATTCCTTTGAAAGCTCGGGCTATCTCTTCCTTATGCTTGACAGCTGTATGAATTCCAAGGATGTACCTTACCCCGAAAAAGAAATTAAATGGACTCAGTGCTTTGTCGATGACGAGCAGCTTGTCTGGATGAAAGACAAAATAGCAAATTCCGATTTACCCGTTGTTGTTATGACTCACGCTCTGTTATCACCGGGTGAAACCGATGACGAAGACCATACCATAATCAATGCCGATGAAATAACCGATATTCTTTACGAGTACGAAGATAAAATTGCCGCCGCATTCTGCGGTCATTATCACGACGGTTTACATTCAAAGCTCGGCTCAATTCCTTACGTTGTATTCAAAGCACTGTGTATGGGTGAAACTCTCACCTGTGCAGTGGTTGAAATAGAAGAAAACTATGTAAAAGTTATGGGCTACGGTGACGAGCCCTCAGTTCAGATAAAAAAGGAGAAATAAGCATTATGCAGTTCAAAGCCTATCACAAAGACCTCAATTCGCTTCATATCGGCTGTGAAGCACCCCGTGCGTATTTTGTTCCCTACAGCAGTGAGGCTGTTGCCCTTGCAGGCGACAGAAACGAATCCGACAGATTCTTCGGACTCTGCGGTGAGTGGGATTTTAAGTATTATGGCAGCTTTGAGGATGTTGAGGAGGATTTCCTTGAGCAGAGCTTCAGTGAAACAATAACTGTTCCTCTCTGTTGGCAGCTTCTTCTTGACAGAGGCTACGATGTACCTCTCTACTCAAACCTCAAGTATCCCTTCCAGCTTGATCCTCCCCACGTTCCCGATGAGAATCCCTGTGGTCACTACTCACGTACTTTCACTCTTCCCGAGAGCTTCAATCAGAAGGTTTATGTAAATTTCGAGGGTGTTTCCTCTTGCTTCTATCTCTTTATAAATAAGCAGTTTGTCGGCTACAGCCAGGTCAGCCGTTGTACAAGCGAGTTTGATATTACCGATAAGCTTGTCAGCGGTGAAAACCGTATCGACGTTCTTGTTATCAAATGGTGTGACGGTTCATATCTTGAGGATCAGGATTGCTTCCGCCTTTCAGGTATTTTCCGTGAGGTATACCTCCTCAGCCGTGACAATAACCATATCAAAGATTTCTATGCACGTGTCGATGTGCCTGAAACTCTCGATTCTGCAAAAATCACAGTAGATACCGAGCTTTGCGGTGAGGCTGGCGTTGAGTATAAGCTTCTCTCACCTGATGGCGAAGAGCTCTACTGCGGTAACGACAACGTTATAAGCGTAAATGCGCCCGAGCTCTGGAATTCCGAGCAGCCCACGCTTTACACACTTGTTCTTAAAGCAGGCAATGAAATTATTGCTCAGAAAATCGGTCTTAAACGCCTTGAAATCAAAAATGCTGTTGTTTACCTCAACGGTAAAGCAGTCAAGCTCTGGGGTATAAATCGTCACGATTCCAGCCCCACAGGCGGTTACACCGCAAGTATGGAAGAAATGCTCGATGATCTCTATATTCTCAAGCGTGCAAGCTGTAACTGTATCCGTACTTCCCACTATCCTAACGATCCTCGTTTTGCAGGTCTTTGCGACGAGCTCGGCTTTATGCTTGTAGACGAAGCAGATATCGAAACTCACGGTATGGGCTTTGAGTACCGCGACACTTGGGATTGGATGCGTTGGTCAATGCTCTCCACTGTTGATGAGTGGGAAGCAGCTTACGTTGACCGTGCGGCAAGACTTTTCGAGCGTGATAAGAACCACGCTTGTGTTGTTATGTGGTCACTTGGTAACGAGTCGGGTTGCGGCAAGAATCACAGAGCAATGCATAAGTACATCAAGAACCGTGATAAGAACGCAATCGTCCACTACGAAAACTCTCACCTTGAGTTCAAGGCTGTACCCGAAGGCGAGAATTTTGCCGATATTTCCGATGTTGAAAGCCGTATGTATGCCGAGCTTGATTACACCGAGAATTATCTTAAAAACAATCCTGCAAAGCCTTTCTACTTCTGCGAGTATGTTTGTGCTTATTCAACAGGTAATATCTTCGGTCACATCCGTCTTGCCGATAAGTACGACAGCCTCTTCGGTATGTGTATCTGGGAGATGAACGACCACTCAATCGCTGTTAAGAACGGCGACAAAACGGGCTATCGCTACGGCGGCGATTTCGGCGACTATCCGAATGATGAGGATTGTTGCCTTGACGGTCTTGTTTTTGCAAACCGTGAGCTTCGCCCCGGTTATTTTGATATGAAGCGTGCATATCAGCCCTTCACAACTACATACAATAACGGTGCGGTTACTATTTTCAACAAGCGTTATTTTGCTTCACTTGACGATATGGCTCTTACCTGGAGTATTATGTGCGACGGTGTAGAGATAAAGAGCGGTAAAGTAGATACACTTGACATCGCTGCACGCGAAAGTGCAGAAATCAAGCTCTTCGAAAAAGAGGATCTCAAGGGTAATTGTCTGCTTAATCTCTCATTTATCACTAAAAATGACACTGTCTGGGCAGAAAAAGGCTACGAAATCGGCTTTGAGCAGTTTGAACTCTGCACAGCTGTAAAGGGTTGTGCCTTTATAGGTTCAGGTCTTGAGGTTGAGGACAGCAGACGCTATCTCACAGTCAAAACAGCTACAAGCACACTTGTTTTTGATAAATCTTACGGTGCACTCAAAGAAATGATTCAGAACGGTAAGAACGTTCTTGCCGAGCCTGTCTGTATTGAAACCTGGTTTGCTCATTGGAAGAATATTACAGGTGAAGCAATCGAGGGCCGCAGTGCAGGCCTTGACAGAATCAATCAGAAAACTTACTCCTGCACAGTTGAGCAGGATGAGTATAACGTGAATGTTATCTGCGATGTTTCAATCGGCGGCCCGAGTGTTATTCCCGTGCTCAAGGGTAAGCTCACTTTCAGCGTAGGTGTTGACGGTGCGGTTAAAGTTGGCTTTGTCGGCGATAAGAATCCGCTTGCACCTGCTCTTCCGAAATTCGGTTTCCGTCTTGTGCTCGATAAGGCTTACGACAATATGCGCTTCTACGGCCTTGGTCCCGGTGAAGCTTATGCCGACAGAATGGAAGCAAGCAAAATCGGTCTCTATGATATGAAGGTCAGTGATAACTTTGTGCACTACATCCGTCCTATGGAGAATTCAGCTCACGCAAAAACACGCTTCGGCACACTCTGCGACGAAAACGGCAACGGCGTAATGGTTTACGTAAAGGATGTCAACGGCTTCTACTTCAACGCAACTCACTTCAAGCCCGAAATGCTTGAGGCTGCAAAGCACGATGATGAGCTTGTTGCTCTTGATGAGGTTGTTGTAAATGCTGATAAGCATATCATTCCCGCAGCAGGCCACGGCAGCAGCGATTATTACGATAAGGAAGAGCCTGCACGTGTATGGGATGACAGCCACGTTGAGTTTGAAATCAATATCCGTTGCATCGATAAGGATGTAAATCCCTTCGATTTTATTTAAGAGGTTTGTATGACTAACAGAGAAAGAATGCACTGCGGAATGCTTTATTATCCGAGCGGTGACGACGTTATGACAGAGCAGCTTGAATGTCTTGATAAGCTGTACGATTTTAACCTGACCCGTCCGAGTGAGCTTGATAAGCGTGCCGCAATGCTCAAAGAAATGTTTGCCGAAATAGGGGAGGACTGTTATATCGAGCCTCCCTTCCACGCAAACTGGGGCGGTCACCACGTCCATTTCGGCAACGGTGTATATGCCAATTTTAATCTCACTATGGTTGACGATACGCATATTTATGTCGGGGACTATACTATGTTCGGTCCGAACGTTACCGTTGCAACTGCAGGCCATCCGCTGAATCCCGAGCTTCGCTCAAAGGCTTACCAGTATAATATGCCTGTTCATATCGGTAAGAATTGCTGGCTCGGTGCAGGTGTAGTTGTCCTGCCGGGTGTCACTATTGGTGATAATACCGTTATCGGTGCAGGCAGTATCGTTACCAAGGATATTCCGTCAAACGTTGTTGCTGTAGGCAACCCGTGCAAGGTGCTTCGCGAGATAGGAGAGCACGACCGTGTTTTCTACTATAAGGACAAAAAGATTGATGACGAAATATTGAAGCTTATAGAGGGAGGAAATGTATAATTGTTTGATTTTTCCTTCTTTATAACAAGTATTATGCTCGGCGTTGGTCTTGCTATGGATGCCTTTTCTGTGTCGCTTGCAAACGGACTCAATGAGCCTTGTATGAAACGATCGAAGATGTGCGGTATAGCGGCTCTCTTCAGCTTCTTTCAGGCGCTTATGCCTATGATAGGCTGGGTCTGTGTACATACCGTTGTTCAGTACTTCAATGCGTTTGAAAAGTTTATACCGTGGATTGCTCTTATTCTGCTTTCGTTTATCGGCGGCAAAATGCTTGTTGAGGGTATAAAGCATAAAGACTGTGCCTGTGAAGAAAAGCCCGCTGTAGGTATCGGTATGCTGATAATGCAGGGTGTCGCAACTTCTATTGATGCTCTTTCCGTCGGCTTCACAATTTCCGATTACAATCTTACTCAGGCTATCGTCTGCGCTCTGCTTATCGCTTTCGTTACCTTCTTTATCTGCCTTGGCGGTATCCTCGTCGGCAGAAAGTTCGGCACAAAGCTTGCAGGCAAGGCTTCAATCTTCGGCGGTGTAATCCTCATTGCAATCGGTATTGAGATATTTATTACAGGCGTAATTTTATAATCTGTCATTCTGAGCGAAAGCGAAGAATCTTAAAAAAAAAGACTTGCATCTCTTCCGGAATGCAAGTCTTTCTTTTTTATCTTATTTTACGTTCTTACCAAAACGCTTGATTTTCTGTGTTGTTGTCTTTTCAAGTGCTGTGGAGAGAACTTCAACTATCTTGATGTGCTTGTAGTTGGGAATCTTGCTGTTAACACTCTTGATAGCGTTCTGAATTGTCTTCTTGATTTCCTCTTCGCTGGGCTTTTCACCGCCGAAACGCTCCTTGATGTATTCGATGTTCGGGAAAATCTTTGCCTTAACGCAGGTCTCACCGTTTTCATCAGATGCGTAAACAAGTGCCTCACCGATTTCGGGGTACTCGGAAAGTCTTGTCTCAAGCTCTTCGGGGTAAATGTTCTTGCCGTTTTCTGTAACGATAACGTTCTTGATTCTGCCCTTGATGTAAAGGTCACCGTTGCTGTCCATACAGCCGAGGTCACCTGTGCAGAACCAGCCGTCACGGAATACAGCCTCAGTTGCTTCGGGGTCGTTGAAGTAGCCGAGCATTATGTTTTCGCCTCTTGCGAGAATTTCGCCTACACCTTCATCGTTGGGGTCGTCAATCTTGATCTCAACGTCGGGAATTGCAGGGCCTGTTGAAGCCTTGTTGAGGTGGAAATCGTTGTTACCGGCAAGCAGGGGAGCACACTCTGTAAGACCGTAGCCCTGAAGTGTTCTGATGCCGAGTGCACCGAAATCTTCAACAAGTGATGTGTCAAGGTCAGCCGCACCTACAATGAACAGACGGATTTTGCCGCCGAGAGTTTTCTTAACCTTCTTGCAGATTATCTTACGGATGAAGAAGGGGCACTTCTTGAGTGCTTCTGCAAGTGAAAGGTTTTCAAAATGCTTGCGGTAGAGTGAGGGACAGTCCTTTATGATACCTGCCTTGATTCTCTTGTTGAGTACCTTGAGAAGTGCAGGTACAACAACGAGGATTGAGGGCTGGTACTCAGCAATATTCTTTGCAACCTTTGTCAGACCGTCACAGTATGTGATGCAGGCACCTCTTGTGAGGAAAAGAATGTTGTTGAGTGTGCACTCGTATGTATGGTGCAGGGGAAGAATTGATAATGTGCTGTCAAAATCGTTTACCTTAACCATCTGTACGGTTGAGTAAATGTTTGAGCAGATGTTGTACTGTGAAAGGCAAACACCCTTTGAGTTGCCTGTAGTACCTGATGTGAAGATAATGATTCTTATTTCATCTTTACCTATTTCAATTGCGTTAACTGTCGCTTCGTCAGCCTTGTGAGTGGAAGCGATATCAAGTACGTCTGCAAAATCAACGTATTGAATGTTTTCGTCTGCAATGCCCTTGAGCTTTTCAATTCTTGCGCTGTCTGTGCAAACCATCTTGCAGTCAGCAGACTTGAGGAATGCGTTTACGTCTTCAGGCTGAAGTTCTTTGTCAATCGGTACTACAACGCCTACTGTTGCAGCGCAAAGGTAGCTGAGTGCCCACTGGAAGCTGTTTGCACCCATAACGGCAATCTTCTGACCGAGCATACCTTTTTCAATAAGGTAGGTGCAGTATGAGTAGTAGTATTTCTTCAGGTCAGCGTACTTGACGTTGATATATTCGCCTTCGCTCTTCTTTACTACGTATGCAGTGTTGTCTGCAAATTTTTCTGCACCGTTGCAGATAATTTCGCGGAAATTGTAAAATCTTTTCTCTTTGTAAAGTGAAGCCATTTTCTTTCTCCTTTATCCCATTTTGCTGTCTGTGGCAGAATTACAGCTTGACATTTTTCATCACACAATGTATTATTTTATCAACATTGTGTCGACTTTTCAACAGTCGATTTTTCGAAAAAAGATTATAAACCAACATATTTCGACTTTTTGTCGGTAAATTATGAAAAAAATTTGAATTTTTTTAAGGAAGTGTTAATGTGCCGGAAAGCAGAAGAGTTAAACTGACCAAGCGTCTTATCAAAGAAGCTTTTATCGAGTTGCTTGAAGAAAAAACGTTGGCAAAGGTTACTGTTACCGATGTTTGCAATATAGCAGAAATAAACAGGTCTACTTTTTATGCTTACTATGAGGATGTACCGTCACTTATGCGCGAGATTCAGGAGGACGTTATTTCCCGTATACCTGCACCTGAATCCCTGCCTACGGTTGTCGAGTCACTTGAACGCTTTCTCGATATGATGGTGCCGCTTTTCGATTATATCAAGCAGAACAGCAGGCTGTTCAACGTGCTTGTTGTTCAAGCAGAGTGTGACGATTTTGCCGAGCGTATCGTCCGTACCGTGCTTGAGCGTTATCCTAAAAAGTTTTTTGAAAAAGATGACCTTGAAAGAGAGTACCGTGCAGTATTCTGTCTCAACGGTTTTATCGGTATTTTTAAGCTTTGGATTACAGAAGACTTCCCCATAACCAGCCGCCAGTTTGCAACTCTTGCTCTTTCAACAGTTGCATCTTGTGCCGATATGAATCTGTTTGGTAAATAATAAAAAATCCTGAGATACGATGCTGTATCTCAGGATTTTTTATATCAGAAATTAAAATATGGCATTTTCTTATATTCTTTAGGCCATTCTTTGCAAGAGATTTCTGCAAGGTTGGTTGTTTCAACATAAATTGAAGGCTCTTTCGGGAAAAATCTACTATTTAGGTATTCAATAAATCCGGTTTCATCGAAACAAATAATCTTCTGCTTTTCTAATAAAAATTTATCTGGGTTCTTATGAACCCAATCGATAAATCTTAAGCAATAGTGCTTTAAGTTATCAGCAACAATATCCGGTACAGAATAAACCTTAATATCGCCATCAGCACTTAATAAAATGTTTTTCACAATAAAACCTCCTTAATGATTAAATTTTGCTTTTGTAAGGGGATAGCTGATAGGGGGGCGCAACCTACAGAACAGATTTGTTACAGATCTGTTCTATTAATTTTTGTAATGCTGTCCTGAATTCTTCATCCTGCTCAGCCGTACGCTTTGCGGGGCCTTTTGTTCTGCCGCCTGCGGCTCTTACTTTCTTTCCGACGTATCTTGTAAACAGAAGCTGTTCAATGTTTTTGTCGCTGTAAATAAGTCCGTTCTGATTGAGTGCGTATGCCTTTTTACTCAGGCACATTGCTGCAAGCCCGTAGTCCTGCGTGATTGCGATATCACCGCTGACAAGCATATTCACAAGGCGGAAATCCACGCTGTCTGCACCTTTGTCAACCATAATTGTTGTACAGCCTTCTCGCTCTATTCTGTGTGCGGTGTCGCATACAAGCACACACTCAACCGAGTTTTCTTTTGCGATTCTTACCGCAATATCAGTAACGGGGCAGGCATCGGCGTCGATAATTATCTTCATCTTATTGACTCTTTTTTCTGATGTTGAGTATTCTTATGATAACAGGGCAGAGGATTATGTTTGTTGCCATTTCAAAAAGGAAGTTGCCGCCTGCGAGACCGAGGAACATATACTCTACAGCGTTTGCGTAGCCTGCACCGATGCCCCACTCCTGAATTGTCTTGAAGAAGAAAACAACACAGCCGAGCAGGAATATACCTGTGTTCGTTATCGGGCATACTATAGCAGCGGCTATAACTGCGGCGTACTGGTTTTTCTTGTGAAGCAGTTTGTATGCAAGACCTGCCGTAAGTCCGCAGGCTGTGCCCTTTGCAAGTACGGTTATTACTGTGCCGGGTACGCTGATTGCAAGGAAAGCCGATGCATCAAGCGCAAGTACCACAACGCTGAATACAAGACCGAGCCAGGTGCTGATCTTTGTTGAACAGGTTGCCGCACCTATTACGATGGGGATAAGTACGAGTGAAATCGAAAACGGGCCGAATTTGATGAATGAGCCCATATACTGAAGCACTACTACAAGTGCTGTCAGTATTCCGCCGAGTACAAGTGTTTCAAGTTGCTTGCGATTTTTTACTGTTTTTTCCATTTTTATACCCTCTGTCTTATGAAAATTTTCTTACAAGGTTATCTACCATTGTGTAAATAAAGCCGAGCACCTCAATTACTTTGTAGCCTGCACGCTTTAATACGTTACCGAATGAGTTTTCGTTGTGTTCACTTGTTGTGCGCACTATTGTAATGCTGTCAAGAAGCTCGCCGTTGTCACCGCGTCTTGTTTCTACAATCATACTGTCACCCTTGAACTCAAGTGTGGAGTAGGTGGTAGTATCGTTTTCAAGGAAGCTGTATGCAAGGTGTTCAGCTTCGTAGCTTTCATTTGTCGGTCTCTCACATACTGAGTTTGAGTTGAGGTAAACAATGCCTTCGGGGTCAGTGTAAGTCTTGCCGCCTTCAGCTGTAGTAACTACCTTTCTGTTTTCCATAAAGTGAGAGCGACCCTGTGAATGTGTGTGACCTGTTATAACAAGGTCAAGGTCATATGACTCAAAAATAGGTGCGAAGATTGTGCTGAGCAGAATTTCTGTCTCTGCATCACCTATGCAGTCACCTGCACCGTAAATTCCGTGGTGAACAACGCCTATTCTCCATTTGGCGTCAGGGTTAAGCTTAACTGCTTCCTTGGTCATTGCTCTGTGGTCGGGTGCGTTACCTGATGTTGAGTCGTAGAAAAGGTAAAGCACGTCGCCGTATCTGAACCAGAAATCACGGTCAAGTCCTGCAAAGAAGTTGCCGTAGTACTCGTTGGGCATAGATGTATAGTAGTTGTACATCATACCTTTTTTGTCGTGGTTACCTATTGCAAGTGCCATAGGCAGCTGTCTGAGTGCTTCGGGCATAAGCAGTGTCTGCCACTCTTTAGCTGTTTCACCGGTTGATGTGTTGTCACCGGGTGATACGAGGTAGGCGATGTCGGGGTTCTGTGTGAGAGCAGTTGCAAGTACGTTGTTCCAGTTGAATCCTATTTCGTCCTGGTTTACTTCTTCTTCAGTACGCCAGTCTTCAGCAATCTGAATATCACCTACAACCATAGCCTTGTGGTCGCCGAATGATTTGGTTTCATACTTTTCTGCTTCGCTCCAACCGTTTTCTGTGTACCAGCGGTAGTAGTATGTTGTCTTTTCTTCAAGTCCCGTAACGGTAACTCTGCAGACAACCTGTGTGTCGTTTTCTGAAGCGGTAATTTCACCTGTGAATGTCTTTGCATCAGACATATCGCTGTTTGTTGAAACCTCAACCTTGGCTTCTGCTTTGTCTTTGTCGCAGTGCCAGCAAAGGTTAACCTGTGTCTGGTCTGCTCCTACGTTGAGTGTAGGCAGTGTGTTTTTGTCAACAAGTGATTCGTAATACATATCCCACTCATCCTTCTCAAGTTTAGGTGCGTTAAATGCTGCTGTTGAGCCTATGCTCATCTGAAACAGCATAACGGCACCGACTAAAATCGCAATCGTTTTCTTCATAGCTGCCTCCTGAAAATCCGAAAAATAATGTTAGATATTATAACAGATTTTAATCATATTGTAAAGTTTTATATGTTAATTGTAAATAAAAAAGCTCCCGGAATCGGCTCGGTGGCGTTAATTCCGGGAGTAGAATATTATACCGTTGCAAGCTCTTTCTGCTTTGCTTCTTTTTTGTCAAAGAATGATGTGAAGTTTATAATAAACAGCAATGCGTAAGCAACCCACATCGGCAGATTTTCAATGAATGCACTCTTACCTACAAAGACAAGCAGCCCGAGCATGAGCAGAAGAATTGCAACGAAAATAATAGTTGCAACTATGTACTTTTTATCTTTTTGTCTGCATTTGTGCAGCAGGAATATAATAACGCCGAAAGCACCGAGAAATGCGAAGATAAGTGCTGTTGCCCAATGACCGATGCAACGGGGTGTCATAATAATTTCAAGACCTGCAGAGGGCAGGTTGATAGTAAGGTAAATAGCCGCACATCCAAGTGAAGCAACGATTACACCGAGCTTACCTGAGTAGTTGTTCTTGCGGTACATATAGAGCGTGTTGGTGAAAATCGAAACTGATGCAAGCACACCCCACGCTTTGAATTCCCACGGGTATTTAAGTCCGAGCATACTTGCAGTAACGTCAGTAAGTATGTTGCCGAACTGTTCGGGGTAGCTTAAAAATCCGTACCACGTAACAAATGCACAGCCTGCAATAAGGTTGATAATGCAGAACACAGTTGTAGCTTTTGTCAGCTTATCGGCAAAAAGAATCTTCTTTATAAAAAGTCCGTAGCAGAAAAGCAGTGCTGTCGAGCCTATAACCCACAGCCAGTATACAATTGCGTTCGGATAAAGCGGCATATAGAGCATACCGTCAAATTTCGCAATAAACTCTTCGGCAGGCAATGCTAAATCAGCCTCGGTCGGAATTATGTACGGGTATTGGTCCCAACTCATAAAAAATGCCATCCATATTCCGTATGCGGCGGCAATCACTGCCCAGAGCGAAGTGTAAACCTTGCTCATCTTGTTTGTCATATTCAATCACCTCGTATAGTATTTTAGCATTTAGTGGAAAATAAATCAATACTACACTTAACTATATAGTTTTATAAAAATTAAATGACTTGAAATTTCTCTCTTTTGCTGCTTCGCGGACAACCCTCGGTACGCGGTCTCCAAAACCGCGTGCCTCAGGTTCAAGCTGTTTGTACTCAACTAAAAAGAAAACGACCACCTAATGGTGATCGTTTCTTTATGGCAGGGGCAGAAGGACTTGAACCCTCGGCACGCGGTTTTGGAGACCGCTGCTCTACCAACTGAGCTATACCCCTATATTTACTTAAAATGGTGGGCCATCAGGGACTCGAACCCCGGACCAACCGGTTATGAGCCGGTTGCTCTAACCAACTGAGCTAATGGCCCGCTTGATTGAAAAATCAACAGCTTTTGTAGTATATCAAATATATTTCTCTTTGTCAATGTTTTTTGAAAAAAATATGGCAGTAATTTGTAAAGCAATTTGTACTGACAGATTTTTATTTTAAATTGCTGATTTTTTTATTTTGTTATGCTATAATCGAAGTGTATGAAAGGGGACGTGACAATGAAAGTAATGACGTTCAATATTCAGCACGCACTGGATTATAAAAAGCAGGTTATCGATTACGATCTGTTTGTAAAAGCTATCGCTGAGCAGAATCCCGATTTCTGCGGACTTAACGAAGTCAGAGGCAGAGGCTGGCTGAAGGGATATGCCAACCAGACCAAAAAGCTTGCTGACGGTCTTGGGTATAACGGATATTTCGGCAAAGCTGTTACACTTGATTTCGGCAATCCTTTCGGTAATGCACTTGTGTGCAGATATCCTCTCAAGTCGGTCGAAACTGTAATTGTGCCGGACCCTCCGAAAACCGAAAAAGGCTACTACGAAACACGTGCTGTCATTAAAGCTGTTGTCGAGGTTGACGGTAAGGATATTTTGTTCCTCGTTACTCATATGGGTCTTATACTCGGTGAGCGTCTTAATTCTATAAAGGTTATATGCGATATTCTCGACAGTACCAATATGCCTGTTATTCTCATGGGCGACTTCAATAATACTCCTGATGCTCAGGAATTCAAGCCCCTCTATGAGCGTCTGACAGATACGGATAAGACAGGGGATTACACGTTCCCTTCAGACAAACCTATTAAAAAGATTGACTATATTTTTTACCGCGGTCTCGAATGTACAAAGGTTGAAACAATCAATAAGGTTGTATCCGACCATCTGGCGATAGTGGCTGAATTTAATGTAATATAATATATATTAACTATTGCAAGTTTTGCCTATTTATGGTATCATATATTGAATTTTGATTTGTGAAAGGAATTTTGCAAAATGCTTAACACAGAAAAAACAATGGAAAAGCTCGTTGCTCTTTGTAAGGGCAGAGGCTTTGTTTATGCCGGCAGTGAAATCTACGGCGGCCTTGCAAACACATGGGACTACGGCCCTCTCGGTGTTGAACTTAAAACAAACATCAAGGATGCATGGCGTAAAAAATTCATCCAGGAAAATCCATACAACGTAGGTCTCGACAGTGCAATTCTTATGAATCCTCAGACTTGGGTTGCATCGGGTCACCTCGGTGGCTTCTCCGATCCTCTTATGGATTGCCGCGAGTGTAAGACACGCCACAGAGCAGATAACCTTATCGAGGATTTTGACGGCACAAACGTTGCAGGCTGGTCAAATGAGCAGATGATGGAATACATCAAGGAGAAGGCTATTGCATGTCCTTCCTGCGGTAAGCACAACTTTACCGATATCCGTCAGTTCAACCTTATGTTCAAAACATTCCAGGGCGTTACAGAAGACAGCAAGAATGAGCTTTATCTTCGCCCCGAAACTGCACAGGGTATCTTCGTAAACTTTGCAAACATCCAGAGAACAACAAGAAAGAAAGTTCCCTTCGGTGTTGCTCAGATCGGTAAATCATTCCGTAACGAAATCACTCCTGGTAACTTCATTTTCCGTGTCCGTGAGTTTGAGCAGATGGAGCTTGAGTTCTTCTGCAAGCCCGGCACAGACCTTGAATGGTTCGAGTACTGGCGCGGTTTCTGCCGTGATTGGCTCTATTCTCTCGGTATCAAGCCAGAAAACCTTCGTCTCCGTGATCACGATCCTGAGGAGCTTTGCTTCTACTCCAAGGCAACAACAGACTTCGAGTATCTTTTCCCGTTTGGTTGGGGTGAACTCTGGGGCGTTGCTGACAGAACTGACTACGACCTTACACAGCATATCAACACATCAGGTAAGGGTCTTGATTACTTCGACCCCGAAACAAACGAGAGATACATTCCCTACGTTATCGAGCCTTCACTCGGTGTTGAAAGACTCTTCCTTACAATTCTTACAGAAGCATATGATGAAGAGGTTGTTGATGCAGAAAAGAACGATGTAAGAGTTGTTCTCCGTCTTCATCCTACACTTGCTCCCTTCAAGGCTGCTGTGCTTCCGCTCTCAAAGAAGCTTGGTGAGCAGGCTCAGGAGGTTTACGCAAAGCTCAGTAAGAAGTTTATGGTTGATTACGATGATGCAGGTTCAATCGGTAAGCGTTACCGCAGACAGGATGAAATCGGTACACCCGTATGTATCACATACGACTTTGAATCCCTTGAAGATGGCTGCGTAACAGTACGCGACCGTGACACAATGGAGCAGAAGAGAATTAAGATTGATGAGCTCGATGCTTATATCGAAACTCTTATCGAGTTCTGATTCAAGAACTTTAATATAACAACAAAGCACGTATCATAAAGATGCGTGCTTTTTATATTGTATATATATGTAAAAAGAAACAGGCGAGAGTGTTTAAACTCTCGCCTGCGATTATTTGTAACGATATAGATTATTCTGTTACTTCGGGCTCTTCTTCAACGGGAGGCTTAATACCGATCTTCTCAACGAATGCAAGGAGATCCTCGTCACCGATAAGAACGAATACGTCGTAGAGAACGATTTCGCCACTGATAAGGAGGGGGATAAGTCTTGCAACTGTTGAAAGGAGACCGCCGATCATACCGAAGAAGTCAGCAACTTCCTGGAAGAAGTCCTTAACGGGCTTCCAGAACTCTTCCCAGGGAGTAAGACGCTCGAACTCGTCAACAACTTCCATTGCTCTTTCAAGAGTAGCTGTGAGGTTGTCGATTGTGCTCTGATGGTCAGCATATGTTGTGTAAAGGGTTCTGTCGATAGACTTAGCAGCATCGCGTGCCTTAACAAATGCATCCCAAGCTTCGCCTGCACCTGCCATCTCTTCTTCTGTGTAGAAGTTCTCAACAAGATAGGTATCGGCTCTATCGATAGCTGAATCAAGTTCTCCATAGCTTGCGGGGATTACTATAGCCTTTTCATAAATCTCTTTGAGAGCTGATGTTGCTTCGTCAATCTCTGCCTGATGTGTGATATCAAGGTTAAGAGCAACGTAATTATTTTCAGCTACAAGAGCCTCAGCCTCAGCGATAAGCTCTGCTGCGTTTGAGTATCTGTTGGGAGAAAGGTTCTTGATATCGTTAAGAGCCTTTGACCATGCTGCTGTGCTTGCTCTCATAAGAGGAACACGAGCGATAACGTCTTCGATAGCTGCTGTAGCTGCATCAACTTCATCCTGCTTGTCAATTGTGAGTGTGCTGATAGGAGTGATGTTTTTGCCGTCTTCGTAGTTGCGAAGCATCTCAGCGATAAGGTTGTTGAAGTCGTCACCGATTTCGTTAGCCTGAGCATTGAGGTTGTAGAGCTTAGCTGTGAGTGTATCTGTAATCTGAACGGGCTCGTTAGCCTTGATAACTCTGAGCTTTGCAAGGGCCTCGAGGTAAGCTGTTGTATCAGCAGGCTTGTACTGAAGGTTTGCGATAGCGTCGAGGATAGCTGCTGTTGCCTCATCAACCTTAGCCTGCTCGAGCTTTGTGCAAGCGCTTACGTCAACTGCAAGTGCTGCATCAAGATCTGTTGTGTCGCAGAGGTCTCTGTCAACTTCCTTAGCCTGAGCAACAGCTGTATCATAAGCTGTGAAGTCAGCGGGAAGAGCGTTGATACCTGTGAGTGAAAGTGTTGCTGCAGAGCCTGCGGGGATTGTGTATGCACCGTCAGTTGCTGTGAGAGCTTCTGTACCGAGAGCTACTGCAAGCTCGTCTGCAACAAAGTTTTCTGTGTCAACAACAACCTTGAAGGATGTTGCGGATGTTGTTGCGTAGTATGTAACAGCCTTATCGTTTACTGTGTAGCTTACACCGTCAACAGCGGGGAACTGTGCGTAGTTGCCTGCCTTGAGTGTAACAACTGCACGGTAGCCGTTTGCAGTTTTGTTTGTACCGGATGTGCTTGAAGTTGAACCGGCTTTTGTGATGATGTTAACAACAGCGTCAGTTGCTGTGTTAGCTCTTGCGCTTGCAAGGAAGTAAGGTGTAGCTGTACCGTTAAGGTAAGCAACGCCGAGAGAAGCTGCCATTGTTGCATCGGGAAGAACTACGTTAGCTGAAAGTGTAGCACCTGTAACCTTTGCAGCTGCTGTTGCATCCCAGTAATCGTAAGTGATTGTTGTGGGTGTGATTGCTGCCTTCTCTGCATCGGAGAATGTGCCGTAGAAGTCAGTGTTGAGTGTTGTGTAAAGAGCGCTTGTAGCAAAGTTCATGGGAGCCTTTGCATTGAAAGCTGCCTTTGCAAGAACGTCTGTTGTGATGATGACAAGGTCACCGTCATCTTCTGCCTTGATGACGTCCCAAGAGATGCCACCAAAAACGAGTGTGTCTTTTGCTGCTGCTTCATCTGCTGCAAAAGAGAAGGGGATTGCTGTAAGCATCATAACTGCTGCAAGAACAACAGCAAGAAGACGCTTTGAAAGGGATGATGTCTGCATTTTGTTATCCTCCTGAAATCTGTAGGAATTTTTTTGCAAATGTAATTATATCATATAAGAACAAATTTGTCCCTATGTAATATCTACCAAAAAATGAATACAAAAAATGTTTTAGTTGAATAAAAATATTAGATTTATATTATATAAAATCTTTCTCGGTAAAATTACGGTAACAGCCGCTGAGAATGTTTTCCCACCACTGCTTGTTGTCGATGTACCACTGAATGGTCATCTTTATACCGTCGTTGAACATTGTCTGCGGCTCCCAACCAAGCTCGTTGCTGATTTTAGTCGGGTCGATTGCATATCGTCTGTCGTGACCGGGTCTGTCCTTGACGTATGTGATGAGGTCATCGGTTTTACCGAGTGCGGATATAATTGTCTTGACAACTTCGATGTTTGCCTTTTCGTTGTGACCGCCGATGTTGTATACCTCACCGATTCTGCCGTTATCGAGAATCATAGCTATTGCACGGCAGTGGTCTTCAACGTAGAGCCAGTCACGCACGTTGAGACCTTCACCGTATACGGGCAGAGACTTATCGTGGCTTGCGTTTGCTATCATAAGCGGAATCAGCTTTTCGGGGAACTGATACGGACCGTAGTTGTTGGAACAACGTGAAATTGTAACGGGTGTGCCGAAGGTTCTGTGGTAAGCGAGCACAAGAAGGTCAGCGGATGCCTTGCTTGCAGAGTAGGGTGAGGAAGTGTGAATCGGAGTGTCCTCGGTGAACATAAGGTCGGGTCTGTCAAGCGGAAGGTCGCCGTAAACCTCATCGGTTGAAACCTGGTGGAATCTCGGTACGTTGTATTTGTTACAAGCATCAAGAAGCACCTGAGTGCCGAGAATATTGGTCTTGAGGAATACTTCGGGCTCTTCTATTGAGCGGTCAACGTGTGACTCTGCCGCAAAGTTTACAACAGTGTCAAAGTTCTCTTTCTCAAAAAGCTCGTAAATAAAATTACGGTCGGTTATATCACCTTTTACAAAAGTGAACTTGTCCGATTTAAAAGCATCCTTGAGTGTCTCAAGGTCGCCTGCGTAGGTGAGTGCATCAAGACAGACAAGCTGAGTGTCGGGATAATTCTCAAGCATATAGTAAACGAAGTTACCGCCGATAAATCCGGCACCGCCTGTTATAAGAAGTTTGTTCATAACATAAACACCTTTCTTTATATATACATTGCCATTATAACAAAGAATTATCTTAAAATCAACTAAAACTATTGCAAGAAAGCCGGTATGAAGCTAAAATATTACCATAAAGTATCCGGAGGAGAGTAAAATGGCAAGAATTGAGCCGATAAAATATGAAAATATGACTGCTGATGCAAAATCAGCACACGATGAATATGCGAAAAAAGCAAACCCGAATAATATGAAGCTTTCCCTGCTTCACAATGTCAATGCTTTTAATGTGATGAACGGATTTCACACTCTCTGCGATGAGGCAAAGAAGTTTCTGCCGGAGCTTGACGTCAACCTTTTCTGCTATGCAATCTCTTTTGAAAACGGCTGTATGGCTTGCTCGGCGATATTCAAAAGCTTTCTTGATGAGCAGGGTGTGGATTTTGATACGCTTATACTGACTCCCGTACAGCAGGCTCTTGTTTCGTTCGGCAGAAACGTTGCAGACAACCCTCACGAGGTTTACGATGACCAGATGGACGAGCTCAGAGAGTTTTTTGATGATGAACAGCTTGTGGTAATAACTTCGCTTGCCGCAATGATGGTTGCATCAAATATTTTCAACACCGTATTCGATATAGAAATATAAAATAACGCTCTTCTGAAAACAGGAGAGCGTTCTGCTTTTAAAAGCTGCTTTCAACCAATCTTGAGCAGCATTCGGGTGAGTAAATCCAGCGGCTGATATGCTTGGTGTCGGTGTAATACTGCGGTTTCTCCGGCGGGTACTCGGCATTGAAAGCGTCAACTATTATCAGCTTTACCTTCATCCTTTCAGGTATCAGGCTTTTGATATAAACGGTTGCGTGCTGACCGGGGTATACGTCGGGTACAGGCTCGGCAAGCCCTGCAAGGTTGGGCGCAAGCTCAACGAAAACACCGTATTTTTCAACTGAGCGGATTATGCCCGGCACTGTCTGCCCGGGGCTGAAATTCTGCGCGTTCTGCTCCCAGGTACCGAGAAGCTCTTTGTGTGAGAGTGTTATTTTGCCGTCTGGTGCAATGTCCTTTACTATCGCTTTAATATCGTCTCCCGTTGAAAAACGCACGTTCGGATGAGGTATGCGTGAAACCGATATTGCATCAATTGGCATAAGTGCGATTAGTCCCGCACCTATATCTGCAAAAGCTCCGAAGCCTTCTATGTGCGTGATTTTTGCATCTATTACGTCGCCGGGTGAAAGCTGAGAAATGTATTCGTTGTAACAGTCCTGCTGAATTTCTCTGCGGCTGAGGATTGCGATTTTTTCACCGTAGTTATCTTCTTCAAATCCTATTATTCTGAATGATACAGGCTTGTTTACTCGCGATATGAGTGCTATGTCACGCACGCTTCCGTCTTCAATTCCTATTGCTCCCTCGTTACGGGGTATAATACCTCTCACAGGTCCTAGGTCGAGGTGGAGGTTGTGCTCGTTGTCGCAGAGCAGTACTCTGGCTTCAAGTGTTGTTTTTTTGCTGTAAGCCTGCATAATTGAGCCGATATCACTCAGAGCCGCGCGGTTTTCGGGTGTTGATATCAGCTTGCCTTCGGGTTTGTATCTTCTCATTTACTGTGCGGCGCAGTTCTTACGCCGCTCCCTCCCTTGCTGGTTTTTTGCCGTTGATTTATATATATGCGTTTTCTCGTTTTACATTCCCTTGGTGATTGATATTTTTGTATATATATGTTATAATAATCTGAAATGAGGTGATATACGTGGACGTAAGACTCGGTGATATTCTTCATATGAAAAAGCAGCATCCCTGCGGTAAATCAACGTTCGAAGTGCTTCGCATCGGTATGGATTTCCGTCTGCGTTGTACAGGTTGCGGCAGAGAGCTGATGATACCTCGCTCAAAGGCAGAGAAGAATATAAGAAAAATCGAAAGAAAAGACGAAGGTTAATTTATGCTTGATAAGCTTGCACAGGTAGAACAAAGATTTGAAGAGATAAACGAAAAGCTCTGTCAGCCGGACGTGGTGTCCGATATGGAGCTTTATAAAAAGTATATGCAGGAGATGAAGCATCTCACTCCCGTTGTTGAAAAATTCCGTGAGCATAAAAAAGCACTTGCCGATATTGAGGGTGCACAGGAGATGCTCGATGATTCATCGCTTGAGGCTGAGCTTCGTGAGATGGCTGCCGAGGAGCTTGAAGCGGCAAAGGAGCAGGCTGAAATAACTCAGCAGGAGCTTAAGGTGCTTCTCCTTCCCCGTGACCCGAATGACGACAAAAACGTTATTGTCGAAATCCGTGGCGGTGCAGGCGGTGATGAGGCTTCACTGTTTGCAAACTCACTTTACCGTATGTATTCAATGTATGCCCAGACAATGGGCTGGGGCAGTGAAATTCTCTCAGCCAACGAAACTGAGGTAGGCGGCTTTAAAGAAATCAGCTTTATGATAAGCGGTGAGGGTGCTTTCTCACGCTTTAAGTTTGAGAGTGGTGTGCACCGTGTCCAGCGTGTGCCCGAAACCGAAAGTCAGGGCAGAATTCATACGTCTACCGTTACGGTTGCCGTGCTTCCCGAAGCTGAAGAGGTCGATATTCAGATAAACCCTGCTGATCTGCAGATTGATACTTTCCGTTCAAGCGGTGCAGGCGGTCAGCATATCAATAAGACTGAGTCTGCAATCCGTATCACTCACTTGCCTACGGGTACTGTTGTCGAGTGTCAGGATGAACGCAGTCAGCACAAAAACCGTGACAAGGCTATGAGAATTTTGCGTTCAAGAATTCTTGAAGCCGAGCGTGAAAAGCAGGCTAACGAAATTGCAGGTGAGCGACGCTCACAGGTAGGTACGGGCGACAGAAGCGAAAGAATACGTACCTATAACTATCCACAGGGCAGACTTACCGACCACAGAATAGGTCTTACACTTTATAAGCTTGAGGCAATTCTTAACGGCAGTCTTGATGAGCTTATTGATGCACTGATTACTGCAGATACGGCAGAGAAACTCCGTGCTCAGGAATAAGAAATTGAAAGAAGTAAAATAATGGCTGAAACAAAATTATTCAGATATAAAGAAAACGATCTGCAGATGCTTGACGAGATAGGCAGTATACTGCGTGACGGCGGAATTGTCGGTATTCCGACAGAAACCGTTTACGGTCTTGCCGCCAATGCGTTCGACGGCTCTGCGGTCGCTAAAATATTCAAAGCAAAAGGCAGACCGCAGGATAATCCGCTGATTGTTCATATCAGCGAGATTTCACAGCTTGATACAGTTGTGTCTTCCGTACCTGCAGCTGCTTACGCTCTGGCAGAAAAATTCTGGCCGGGACCTTTATCAATTATTATGCCCAAGGGTGACAGAATACCCGATGAGGTCAGTTGCGGGCTCGAAACTGTTGCAGTGCGTATGCCGTCACATACTGCCGCACGTGCGATAATTTCTGCCGCAGGCGTACCGCTTGCCGCACCGTCTGCCAATCTTTCGGGCAGTCCGAGTCCGACTACCGCACAGCATGTAATTGACGATATGTGGGGCAGGGCAGATGCGATAGTTGACGGTGGTATGTGCGATGTCGGTGTTGAGTCAACGGTTGTTTCTCTTGTAGGCGATAAACCGAGGCTTCTCCGTCCGGGCGGTATTTCGCACGAGCAGCTTGAAAGCGTGCTCGGTGAGGTTGAGGTTGACCGTGCTGTGTTGGCTGAACTTGAGCCGGGTCAACAGGCAGCTTCACCGGGAATGAAATATAAGCATTATTCACCCAAAGCACGGGTAATAATAGTAAAGGGCAGTTTTGAAAACTATAAGCGTTTTGTCAGCAATAAATCAGACTGTGCCGCACTTTGTTTTGACGGTGAGGGTGATAAACTCGATATACCGTTTATTGAAATCGGCAGAGAGCACGATAGTCAGGCTCAGGCTCATCTGATATTCGATGCACTCCGTAAGCTCGACGAAATGGGCGTGCAGACCGCTTATGCAAGATGTCCCGATACCGATGGTGTAGGTCTTGCTGTTATCAACCGTTTGCTCCGTGCGGCGGCTTTTACAGTGCTCGATGTTGACGGTGCAATGCTGATAGGTTTTACAGGGCCGACGGGTGCAGGCAAATCAACTGTTGCAAAACACATCTGCGAAAAATACGGCTTTGCACACATCGACTGCGATGAAATTGCAAGAGAAATTATGTCGGCAGGCTCGCCCATACTGATGCAACTTTCTCAGGCTTTCGGTGAGGATGTTATCAAGGATGACGGAAGCCTCGACAGAGCACTTCTGGCTAAGCGTGCATTCGCTTCAAAGGAGCAGACGATGCTCCTCAATAGCATTACTCATCCCGTTATCACTTCAATTGCTATTGCAAAGGTAAATAACTTTACACTTGAAGGTAAAATGGCTGTGCTGCTGGATGCGGCGGCTATTTTCGAAAGCAAAATCGACAAGCTGTGTGCCTTTACAGTGGTTGTGAGTGCTCCCGAAGAGGTCAGAAAAGACCGTGTGATGAGCCGTGACGGAATAACCAAAGAAAAGGCTGAAGAAAGAATAAATGCACAGCTTACAAACAGTGAATATGAGCAGAAAGCTGACGTTATAATCCGTAACTTCCTGCCTTATGATATTGAAACAGAAAGCAAAAAAATTATTGAAGCATATAAGGAGAGAAAACAATGAGCAAGAATGAAGAACTCAGAGAAAAACTTTTCTATGAACCCAAGCACGGTTGCAAAGTAATGGACGAAGCTGAGATAAAAGCGGCTGACGATTTTGCAGAAGGCTATAAAAAGTTTATGACCGAGTGCAAGGTTGAGCGTGAGGTTGTTGAGTACGTTTCTGCACTCGCAGAGGCTAACGGATATGTTCCTTTTGACAGCAAAGCAACCTATAAAGCCGGCGACAAGGTTATTTACAACAACAGAGGTAAGGCAGTAATTCTTGCGGTAATCGGTAAAAAGCCCGTTGAAGAGGGTGTGCGTATTGCCGCTGCTCATATCGATTCTCCCCGTCTTGACCTCAAGCCCAATCCGCTTTACGAAGATGCTGAGCTTGCACTTTTCAAGACACATTACTACGGTGGTATCAAGAAGTATCAGTGGACTGCAATTCCGCTTGCACTTCACGGTGTTGTAATCAAGGCTGACGGTACAAGTGTAAAAGTTAATATCGGTGAAGATGCAGGCGACCCGAAGTTTGTTGTAACAGACCTTCTTCCTCACCTTGCCGCAGAGCAGATGAAGCGTTCACTTGCCGAAGGCATCAAGGGCGAAGAACTCAATATTCTTGTCGGCAGCAGACCTCTCAGGGATGACGAGGGCGGCGACAGCGTAAAGCTGAATATAATGAACATTCTTTATGAAAAGTACGGCATTGTTGAGTCTGATTTCCTCAGTGCAGAGCTTGAGGTTGTACCTGCATTCGGTGCAGATGATATCGGTCTTGACAGAAGCCTTATCGGTGCATACGGTCACGATGACAGAGTATGTGCATATCCCTCAGTTATGGCAATACTCGATGCAGGTGTGCCTGAGTATACGGCACTCACTGTACTTGCTGACAAAGAGGAAACAGGCTCCGAGGGTAACACGGGTCTTGACTCTGCTTATATGGCTTACTTTATCAGCGACCTTGCACGTATGCAGGGCGGTGTAGGCAGTATCGCTATGAGCAACAGCCAGTGCCTTTCCGCAGACGTAAACGCTGCGTTTGATCCGACTTTTGCAGGTGTACTTGAGAAGAGAAACGCTGCCTTTGCAAACAAGGGTATTGTTGTTACAAAGTACACAGGTGCAAGAGGTAAGAGCGGTACGTCCGATGCAAGTGCCGAGTTTATGGGCAAAATCCGCAGACTCTTCAACGAAAACGGCGTTGTATGGCAGGTCGGCGAGCTCGGTAAGGTTGATGAGGGCGGCGGAGGCACCGTTGCAAAGTACGTTGCTTACCACAATATCGACGTTGTTGACGTCGGTGTGCCCGTGCTTTCAATGCACGCACCCTACGAGGTTATTTCAAAAATTGACCTCTATATGGCTTACAAAGGATTTTTAACGTTCTTCACAAAGTGAGAATTTTATGACAACTGAGCTTGACAGAGAAAAACGCTTGCGTAAAAAGGCGATGAGTCTGCCGCTTCGTCCCGGAGTCTATCTGATGAAGGATAAGAGCGGTACGATAATCTACGTCGGTAAAGCGAAAGCACTCAAAAACAGAGTCAGCAGTTATTTCGGCTCACATACTAACCACACAACAAAGGTTATACGTATGGTTGAGCATGTGCAGGATTTTGACTATATAGTGACGGACAGCGAGTTTGAAGCACTTGTGCTCGAGTGCAGTCTTATCAAACAGCACAGCCCGAAATATAACATTCTTCTCAAGGATGACAAGGGCTATCACTACGTTAAAATCACAAAAGGAAGCTGGCCGAGAATAGATGCCGCAATGCAGCTGGTGGATGACGGCTCCGAGTATATCGGGCCGTACACCGGCTCTTTTGCCGTGCGGCAGACTGTTGATGAAGTGAAAAAAATCTTCCGTCTTCCTCAGTGTACAAAGACTTTTCCTGTTACGCACAGACAGCGTCCGTGTCTGAATTTCCATATTTCACAGTGTTCTGCACCGTGTGCCGGCAAAATTTCGCAGGCTGATTATAAGCGGAGCGTAGAGCAGGCTGTGGCGTTTCTCAAAGGCGGCTCTGCAGAAACCGTAAAGCGTATGCAGGCTGAAATGGAGCAGGCGGCGGAAAATCTTGAATTCGAAAAGGCAGCCATGCTCAGAGACAGAATAAACGCAATAACAAAATTCGGCGAGAAACAGAAGGTAGTCAGTGCCGACGTTGCCGAGCAGGATGTTTTTGCTCTTGCGCAGTCACAGGATAAGGCTTGCCTTGCGGTGCTTCGCTTCTTTGCAGGCAGACTCTGCGATACAGAGCATTTTATTATCGATGCTCCCGAGGATGATGCTGTAGCGAGATACGAGCTGATTATGGGATATTACTCGATGCGTGAGCGTATTCCGCCGAGAATTCTTATTGACTCCTTGCCGCAGGATGCTGAGTTGATTTCACAGTGGCTCAGTGAAAAGCTCGGAAAGAAAGTCAGCTTTGTTGTGCCTCAGCGTGGCGGTCAGCTTAAACTGCTTGAAATGTGCCGCTCCAACGCAAGCGAAAAGCTTGCACTTAGCCTTGGCAGAAAGGGTAAAGAAACTGCCGCACTCGATGAGCTTGCAAGGCTTCTCGGTCTTGATTCACCGCCCGAATACATTGAGTCTTACGATATTTCGCATACTGCAGGTACGGAAAACGTTGCGGGTATGGTTGTATTTAAAAACGGTCAGCCTTACAAGCAAGCCTATAAGCGATTCAAAATAAAAGGCTTTGAGGGTCAGGATGACTGTGCTTCAATGGCAGAGGTGCTTGAAAGAAGATTCACGCACTATCTTGAAGAAAATGCAAAACCCGATGGTGAGAAACGTGACGAAGGCTTTGCTAAACTACCTGACCTGATATTGCTCGACGGTGCTGAGATGCAGGTCAATGCAGTAAGAGCCGTGCTTTTACGGCTCGGTATCGACGTGCCGCTTTACGGTATGGTGAAGGATTCGAGCCACCGCACAAGAGCGATAACAGGCGAGGGCGGCGAGATTTCGATTAACTCAAAGCGTAGTGCCTTTACACTTGTTTCAAGGATTCAGGAGGAAGTGCACCGCTTTGCTATCGAGTACCACCGCAAACGCAGAAGTGCCGGCATTTCAACCACCCTGACTCAGATAGAAGGTGTCGGAAATAAGAGGGCGGCGATATTGCTGAAACATTTCAAATCGGTAAATGCGATAAAAAATGCTGATTTTGATGAACTTTGTGCTGTAAAAGGTGTTGATAAACGCTCTGCACAAGCAGTTTTTGATTATTTCCACAGTTTGAACGAAGATTGAATTTTGTTTAAAAAACTTGACAAATTTTAAAAAATAAATGATAATAATAGGGTATAATGCCGTTTAGTGCGAACTGAGCGGCCATATTTTCACATTTTTAGGAGTATTATGAGAGTTATTACAGGCTCGGCAAGAGGCAGAGTTCTTGCGACACTTGAGGGCGGCGACGTTGTACGCCCGACAACTGACAGAGTTAAAGAGGCTATGTTCAGCATAATACAGTTTGATATCGAGGGCAGAAGAGTGCTCGACCTTTTTGCAGGCTGCGGTCAGCTCGGTATCGAGGCACTCAGCCGCGGTGCGGCAAAGTGTACTTTTGTTGATGCCGATTCAAAGGCTGTTGCAGTTATAAAAAGCAACCTTGAGCATACGAAGCTTGCTGATATGGGTGCAGTTGCACAGATGGATGCTTTTTCATTCCTGCGTATGTCACCTGAGGTATTTGACGTTGTTATTCTTGACCCTCCGTACGGTGTCGGTCTGCTTCAGAAGGCACTTGCTTCGCTTGACGGTAAAATGGCTGAAGGCTCACTTATCGTATGCGAATTCCCCGCAGGTGAGGAACTGCCCGAAACAGCAGGCGGACTGAAGCTTTTCAAGCGTTACAGATACGGCAAAACAGAGCTTGCCGTTTACAGATAAAAGGGGAGTGTGCAGATGAGAATTGCTGTTTGCCCCGGTAGCTTTGATCCGGTTACGATAGGTCACCTTGACGTAATCAGACGTGCTGCCAAAATGTTCGACAAGGTAATAGTTGTCGTGATGTTCAATTATCATAAGAAAACCAGTGCCTTCACCCCTGAAGAGCGTGTTGAGCTTATCAAACGTGTTACGGGTGATATTCCCGGAATTGAGGTTGACTGTTATTACGGTCTGCTTGCCGACTATGCAAGAGAAAAAGGTGCTGTAGCCATAGTCAAGGGCTTGCGTGCTGTGTCTGACTTTGAAGCTGAGTTTCAGCAGGCACTTGCAAACAAGAAGCTCAACAGCGAGGTTGAAACGGTTTTCCTTACAGCGAGTGCGGAAAATATGTACCTCTCTTCAAGCGTTGTCAAACAAATCTGCGGTTTCGGCGGTGATATTTCAGAATTTGTACCTGCCGAAATACGGGATGATATAGTAAAAAGACTCAGAAAGGATGTAAATATATGAGAGTTGAAGATTTACTTGAAAAGATTGAGGAAATACTCGATAACGGTCAGAAGGTAGCTTTCTCTTCAAAGGTTACTGTTGACGTCGAGGCTATCCGTAACTGTGTTGACGAAATCCGTGCCAATATGCCTGAAGAAGTACGTCAGGCACGCAATATCGTCCGTGACAGAAATAAGCTCATTGACGAAGCTACTCAGCAGGCTGAGACAACACTCAGCAAGGCAACTGAAAGAGCTCAGGAGACAATCAACAAGGCAAATGCAAAGGCTAAGGAGCATATCCTTTCTTCCGAAGAGATTGCAAGAACAAACGTTGCACAGGCTGAGGAGAGAGCAAGCCTTACAATTGCTAACGCTGATGCAAAGGCACAGCAGATGGTTGAGGAGAGCGAAGTTGTTGCACGTGCAAAGCAGTACTGCGACGAGATGTTCAGAAAGGCTCAGGCTCAGGCTGAAGCTACAATCGCAAGTGCCAACGCAACAGCTGCTGAAACAGTTGAAACAGCTAACCAGCAGGCAACAGCCGCTAAAGAGCAGGCTTCAAAGTGGGCAAACGACATATGTGCTTCTGCCGCTAACTTTGTTGAGAACATAATCGGCCAGACTGAGCGTTCACTCGCAAACAGCCTTGGCAGCGTACGCCAGGCAAAAGACAACATCCACAACGCTATCGGCAACCGCAATCAGCAGTAATCAGGGTGATATAACGTGAAAACTTCACAGTTTGTCGCAATGCTGCTGGCGATTGTTATTGCCTGCACGGCTATAGGTGTGGCTGTTTCTACACGTGAGTCTGTCGATAAGGATTCGATAGAGTTTCAGACGGTGGATTACACAGTGCCCGAAAAGCCTCGCATAACAAGCGTAAATATGCTGGCGGTAGGCGATAATTTGATTCATAAGCCTATTTATGAGCAGGCTCAGGCAAGAACAGCGGACGGAAGTTATGACTTTATGCCGATTTATACTAACCTTGCAGATACTGTAGCCGCCGCTGATATTGCGGTAATCAATCAGGAAACGATGATGGCACAGAGCTACGAGGTTTCTACCTATCCGTGCTTCAACACACCTACCGTTATGGCAAGTCAGCTTGCTTCTCTCGGTTTTGACGTGCTGACAATTGCCAATAACCATATGCTTGATAAGCAGAGCTTCGGCCTTATCGAAACACTTGACCTTATCAATGCTACACCCGGTCTTACAGCTGCAGGTGCTTTCCACAGCAGGGAAGAGTATAACCGGATTAAAACCGTTACGGTGAATGATATCAGCTTTGCGTTTCTGTCATACACCGAGCATACAAACGGAATTACCATACCCGATTCAAAAGAGAGCTATATCGTATATCTCGATGAGCTTGATGACGTAAAGGCTCAGGTTGAATATGCCGAAACTGTTGCTGACGTAGTCGTTGTTTCGATGCACGCAGGTATTGAGTATTCGGATGATGAGAACGACGTTCAGCGTGAGTTTGCACAGAACGTTGTAAATTGGGGTGCTGACCTTGTTATCGGTACGCATCCGCACACGCTTCAGCCTGTAGAATACCTTAACAACGGCAAGGGTAAGGACGTACCCGTAATGTATTCACTGGGTAACTTTGTATCTGCTCAGGATAAGGTAAGACGTCTTATAGGCGGTATGGCAAACGTTACGTTTACCAAAAATCACGTTACCGGCGAGGTTACCGTAAGTAAGCCTCAGCTTGATATAGTAATTACTCACTACGGTGCAGGCTTTGCGGGTCTGAAGCTTTACAGGCTTGCAGATTATACCGATTCGCTTGCTGCATCACACGGCAACAGCGATATGTCGGTTGAATATATCTACAAACATATCCGTAAGGTTATCGGTGACGAGTACCTTATAGATGAATATAAAAGTAAATAAAGAATAACACCCACCTGTGTTGCATATATTTCAGTGATACCATAAATAAGTGCATTGAGGTGGGTTTATGTTTGTCGTTTCGGTAAAAAAATCATCAATCAAAGCAGGTGTACTGACGGTGCTTCTTGTAGCTTCGGCTATGTTTGGTATGTATGCCGCAAGTAAAAGCGTATCAGCTTCTGTTGAATCTGCTAAAAACGGTATTGATTACAAGGCGGCTGATGCTTCGGGCAGACTTAACTTTCTTTCGCAGTTTGGGTGGGAGGTTGAGCAGGACCCCGTAGAGGTGCGTGAAATTATAATTCCTGCCGAGTTTGATGCGGCTTACGAGAAATATAATGAGATGCAGAAGGAACACGGTCTTGATCTTTCGGAATACTGCGGTAAGAGGGCGAAACGGTGGACGTATGAGGTTAAGAATTATCCCGGATACGAAGGCTCTGACCTTGTTCAGGTGAATATTTTTGTGCTTGACGGTATTGTTATAGGTGGCGATGTATGCTCGCTTGAAACTGACGGATTTATGCAGAGTCTTATATATCCTCAAAAGGAGAACACAACGAAGGATGTCACAACAGCGACTTGACAAAATAATAGCGTCGCAGGGCAAATACAGCCGCAGTGATGTAAAAAGGCTTGCACGAAACGGTGAAATAACCGTAAACGGCAAGGCTGTTTCTGACTGCGGTATGAAGGTTGACCCTGAAAAAGACAGCATATCTGTCTGCGGTGAAGTTTTCGGCTACAGCAGGTTTGTTTATATAATGCTCAATAAGCCTGAGGGTGTAGTAAGTGCAAGCCGCTCGCCCGGTGAGAAAACCGTTGTTGACCTTGTGCCTGCTGAGCTTTACCGCGACGGACTTTTTCCTGCAGGCAGACTTGACAAAGACACTACGGGATTTGTGCTGATAACGGATGACGGTGCGTTTGCGCACGAAATACTTTCACCCAAAAAACATATTGAAAAAACGTATATTGCAGTGCTTGACCGACCGATAGGGGAAGCTGAGCTTGAAAAATTCCGCAGCGGTATTACGCTTGCTGACGGATACGAGTGCCTGCCTGCCGGTATAAAGACTCTGACAGATGACGGACTGACTGTTGAAATAAAACTCAGAGAGGGCAAATACCACCAGATAAAGCGTATGGCGGCTGCCTGCGGCTCTCACGTAAATAAACTGCACCGTGTATCAATGGGCGGACTTGAGCTTGACTGTAAGCTGAAACCCGGTGAGTGCAGGCTGATTGACGACAGTGAGCTGGTAAAGATAAAATTATGAATTAAATGATAAAGAAGTATAAATAAAACGGAGAGAAAACAATGAATACTTACTTCAATGAAATAAAAGCAAAGCCTGTTAATACCGTCGACGGCAAAATACTTTACAAAATACCTTCGGGTGCTATGTGCGGCAACGGTGACCTCGGCGTCGTGTTTGATAATGATGAAAACGGTAACGGTCTTGTTATTCATATATCAAAGTGCGATTTCTGGAAGTTTACTGCCGGTGCACATAAAGACGGAGGAATCAAGACGGTAGGTAACGTGCTTATAAAAAACGTTGATCTTGATTCGTATAATATCAAGCAGTATTTTGACAAGGGCTTGCTTGAATGCAAGTTCGGTGACGTTGAAATAGAATTTTTTGTTGCTCCCGAAAATCTTATATATTTTGAAATCAAAGCACCGGTTACTGCTGAGTTTCCGTGTGTTGATATTGATATGCCTTCTACCTGCGGCTCTGTCAACTCAAAGACAGAGGATGACGGCGTAAAGTGCTGTGTGCGTAAGTTTGAAGGCGATAAGATTGATATTGAGACGGGTGTTGCTGTCTGCTGTAAAGAGACCGCATCAAACGAAGCTGACGGTTACAGATTTGCACGTTACTGCGTTTCTGTTGCCACAAATTTTGATGACGATAAATATGCAGAAAAAGCCGCGGATATGCTTGCTGCCTGCGATTATGATGCGGACAAGCTCAACACGGAGAATAAGTGGCAGAAATTCTTTTCTGTATCAAAAGTTACGCTTGAAGACAAGGTTATTGAAAGCTATTACAATTCAAGCCTTTATCACCTTGCAGGCTGTATGGGCAACAGAGAATTCCCCCCCGGCTTATTCGGTAACTTTGTAACTGATGATTTCTTCCCCTGGGCGGGAGATTATCATATGAATTACAATTATGAAGCTCCCTATTATTGCGTATTCTCTGCAAATCATCCCGAACTGTTTGACGGATATATGGCGCCCGTCAACGATATGAAAGAGGATGCGGCGAAGTTTGCAAAGCTGTTCGGATGTAAGGGCTATGCATTCCCTGTAAGCTTCGGACCAAAAGCACTCGACGTGTATTCTATGGCTGAGTGTAAGGAGCACGGCATACTTTTCCTCGGTCAGAAAAGCAATGCCGCATACGCTTGTATAATTCCTATAATGCACTGGTTCTCAACTTACGATAAAGAATATGCACTTGAAAACTATTACGATTTTGTACTGAATACCGCCGCTTTCTGGGAAGATTACCTTGTAAAGCAAAGAGGTAAGTACGTAATAAAAGGCGATGCCGCACACGAGATTCCGTACTACCGCGGTGAAAAATTCAGAAGTCTGACGCATATCGGTCAGATTAACACTGTTAATGCAATCAACTCACTGGGTCTTGTAAAGCTGCTTTTCAAAGCTGTATATGATATGGCGAAGGAACTCGGTCTCAACGAGGAGAAATATGCTCTCTGGGAAGATATCAATAAGAATCTGAGCGACTTCCCGACGTTTATCAAAAAAGGTAAAAAATGCTTCCGCTATTCAAGATTCGGCATACGCTGGAGAGATGAAAACACAGTCGGACTGCAGCATATTTATCCTGCTTCGCAGATTGGCTTATCTTCAGATGAAAAGATGCTGAAAATCGCACGCAACACTTATTTTATCAATGACAGAAGACTTGACGACAACGGCTCTAATTCTTATCTGCCTGCAGGTGCGAGAATAGGCGTTGACCCCGCTTTTGTTATTGAGGGTATTCATCAGAATATAAATGAATTTGCTCTGCCCAACAGACTTTTCCGTCACCACGGCGGCGGTATTGAGCACCTGACAATGGTGCCTGCAACAATAAACGAAATGCTTATGCAGAGCTATGAAGGCGTAATCAGACTCTTCCCGTGCTGGGATAAAAAATCGGATGCATCATTTGTAAATCTGCGTGCTGACGGTGCGTTTCTTGTATCTGCCGAAAATAAAGAAGGCAAGCTGACAAAGCTTGAAATCAAGAGCCTCAGAGGCAGAAAGTGTAACGTTGAATACAAAGATGTGAAACGTATTGTACGTGAGTCTAACGGCAGTGAAGTTGCGTTTGAAAGAGCAGGGGACACGGTAAGCTTTGCAACGGAAATGAACGAAACCTATATTTTTGCATAAGGTTAAAATTGCTGAACAGCAAAATGTGTTGACAAACCCGGTAAAAGATATTAAACTATATTAATGTGTATAAGTATGCACTAAAAATCGGTTTAGGATGAATAAATTGGAAAACGAATTTGTCTTTAAAAATAAAAAATTCCGCAGACGCTGTGTGAGCGTTATGGTTATAGCGGCACTGCTTGCAGGTGTTTATGTAGTTCTCGGACTTGCCAATATTCCGAACTGCCAGAATTACCCGCGCTTTATTATCCGTGTTGTTATGACTGTATTTTATGCAATAGAACTGAGTCTGTTCGCTCACCGCAATTCCGTTTATATGGAGATAGGCGGCGACTATGCTCTTGCAAGGCGTGCGTGTGCGGGTATGATAATTTCGCTCATTGTCAACGCTATTGTTGAGGCTTACTACGTTTCGGTATTCCTTCAGGAATCGGGAACGTTGCGTCTGATTTATATGTGCGTGATTATTGTCATTGCCTGCCTTACAACTCTGCCGCTGATACTGTTCCAGTATCTGAATTTTGAATTCGGCTTAATGAGAATTGCAAGTGCGGTAAGCGTAATGGCTTCACTTGTTTCGTTCTGTATCGGTTTCCTTATAATTGCAACAAATCAGCTCAGCGCATCGGCTCAGGGTGTGCTTGCTACGGCAGGTGCGGTTTTTGACAGCTTTGCACCGATTTATCTGATACACTGCTTTGTGCCGGTTATTGTGATTGAGATTGCAAGAGATGCTTTTGTAAAGCAGATGAAGATTGAAGCGAAGTTTGCTCCGGAAGCTCCCGAAGGTGAGCAGGAGAGCGAAGAATAAGTATAAAAAATTCTAAAACAGCAATTATTCTTTGAATTTTTGCTGTTTTTTTATTTTTATATCCTTGGTTTGTCTTTTTGCACAAAAAGTTGACAAATTTATTATAATTTACATATAATAAACTCTTTACATATCCGAATAAAAGTGATAATATATTGACGGTGCATTTTCAGCATTGCTATTTAAATATAGGAGGAATATAAAACATGGCTAGAAAAATGAAAACCATGGACGGTAACAACGCTGCGGCATATGTGTCCTATGCGTTTACGGAAGTTGCCGGTATCTACCCGATCACACCTTCCAGCCCCATGGCAGACTATGTTGACCAGTGGTCAGCACAGGGTCTCAAGAACATCTTCGGAACAACAGTAAAGGTTGCAGAAATGCAGTCTGAAGCAGGTGCAGCAGGTACCGTTCACGGTTCACTCGCAGCAGGTGCTCTCACAACTACCTATACTGCTTCTCAGGGTCTTCTTCTTATGATCCCCAATATGTACAAAATGGCAGGTGAGCTTCTTCCTTCCGTTTTCCACGTATCAGCTCGTTGCGTAGCTTCACACGCTCTTAACATCTTCGGCGATCATTCCGACGTCTACGCTTGCCGTCAGACAGGTTTTGCAATGCTTGCTGAGACAAATACACAGGAAGTTATGGACCTTGGTGCTGTTGCTCACCTTGCAACAATCAAGAGCCGCGTTCCCTTCCTCAACTTCTTCGACGGTTTCCGTACATCTCACGAGCTTCAGAAGATCGAGATCTGGGACTATGAAGACCTCAAAGAAATGTGCGATATGGATGCTGTCAAGGGCTTCCGTGACCGTGCACTCAACCCCGAGCATCCCGTAATGCGTGGTTCACACGAAAACGGCGATATCTTCTTCCAGCACCGTGAGGCTTGCAACAGCTACTACGATGCAGTTCCCGCTATTGTCGAGGAATACATGGGCAAGGTTAACGCAAAGCTCGGCACAAACTACCAGCTCTTCAACTACTACGGTGCAGAGGACGCAGAGCGCGTAATCGTTGCTATGGGTTCATTCTGTGACGTTGCAGAAGAAGTTATCGACTACCTTACAGCTAAGGGCGAGAAAGTCGGTCTTGTAAAGGTTCGCCTTTACCGTCCCTTCTCAGCAGAGAAGTTTGTTGCAGCTATCCCTGCAACAGCTAAGAAGATTGCTGTTCTTGACAGAACCAAGGAGCCCGGTTCACTTGGTGAGCCTCTCTACCTTGATGTTGTTGCTGCTCTTGCTGCAACAGGCAGAACAGGCCTTACAGTAACAGGCGGCCGTTACGGTCTCGGTTCAAAGGATACTCCTCCTTCAAGCGTATTCGCAGTATACGATGAGCTTGCAAAGGATGCTCCCAAGGCTCAGTTCACAATCGGTATCAACGATGACGTTACAAACCTTTCACTCGAAGAGAAAGAAGCTCCCAACACAGCTGCTGAGGGTACAATCGAGTGCAAGTTCTGGGGTCTCGGCGGCGACGGTACTGTCGGCGCAAACAAGAACTCCATCAAGATCATCGGTGACCATACAGACAAGTATGTTCAGGCATACTTCCAGTACGACTCCAAGAAGACAGGCGGTATCACCGTTTCTCACCTTCGTTTCGGCGACAAGCCCATCAAGAGCCCGTACTATATCAACAAGGCAGACTTCGTTGCTTGCCACAACCCCTCTTATGTTGAGAAGGGCTACAAGATGGTTAACGACGTTAAGCCCGGCGGTGTATTCCTTGTAAACTGCCAGTGGTCTGCTGACGAAATCAGCGCAAAGATGCCTGCTGAGGCAAAGCGCTATATCGCAAAGAACAACGTTCAGCTTTACACAGTTAACGCTATCGATCTTGCTGCAGAAATCGGTCTTGGCAAGAGAACAAATACAATCCTTCAGGCTGCTTTCTTTGCACTTGCAAACGTTCTTCCCAAGGACGAAGCTATCGGCTACATGAAGGATGCAGCAACAAAGTCCTTCCTCAAGAAGGGTCAGGACATTGTTGACATGAACCACAAGGCTATCGATGCAGGTTTCGGCGCATTCGTTAAGATTGACGTTCCTGCTGACTGGGCTGACGCTTCTGATGATGTTGCTCCCGTAGCTTCTGAAGGTGCTGCAAAGCTCGTTAAGATGGTTGACGGTATCATGAAGCCTGTTGCTCTTATGAACGGCGATTCTCTTCCTGTTTCCGCATTTACAGACCATGCTGACGGTACATTCGAGCACGGTGCTTCCGCATACGAGAAGCGCGGTGTTGCAGTTATGGTTCCCGCTTGGGATGCTGAGAAGTGTGCTCAGTGTAACCGCTGCTCATATGTATGTCCTCACGCAACAATCCGTCCCTTCGCTCTCACAGCTGACGAGGCTGCTGCTGCTCCCGCAGATGCAATCATCGTTGACAAGAAGGGTAAGGGCAAGGATGCTTACAAGTATACTCTTTCCGTTTCTCCGCTCGATTGTATGGGTTGTGGTGTTTGTATCGGCGTATGTCCCACAAACTCACTCACAATGGTTCCCAGAGAGTCTCAGGATAACCAGCAGCCCGTATTCGACTATATGGTCGCTAACGTAACAGAGAAGGCTGATATGTGCGATAGCACAGTTATTGGTAGCCAGTTCAAGAAGCCTCTTCTTGAGTTCTCCGGTTCCTGCGCAGGTTGTGCTGAAACAGCTTATGCACGCCTTATCACTCAGCTCTTCGGCGACAGAATGTATATCTCCAACGCAACAGGTTGTTCTTCAATCTGGGGCGGTCCTGCAGCAACATCACCCTACACAACAAATGCTAAGGGTCAGGGTCCTGCATGGGCAAACTCCCTCTTCGAGGATAACGCAGAGCACGGCTTCGGTATGCTCCTCGGTCAGAACGCTATCCGTTCCAGACTTATCGACGATGCTAAGGCTCTTGTTGAGTCTGACAAGGCAAGCGACGAGATAAAGGCAGCATGCGCAGCATATCTTGATACAGTAAACGATGGCGCAAAGAACGGTGCAGCAGCAGATGCTCTTGTTGAAGCAGCTTCTAAGTGCGACTGCGACCTTTGCAAGGATATCGTTGACAATAAGGCATTCCTTGCTAAGAAGTCCGTATGGATCTTCGGTGGCGACGGTTGGGCATACGACATCGGCTTCGGCGGTGTTGACCACGTTCTCGCTGCAGGTCAGGATGTAAACATTATGGTATTCGATACAGAGGTTTACTCCAACACAGGCGGTCAGGCTTCCAAGGCTTCTCAGATCGGCCAGGTTGCTCAGTTCGCAGCAGCAGGTAAGGCAATCGCTAAGAAGAGCCTTTCCGAGATTGCTATGAGCTATGGTTATGTCTATGTTGCTCAGATTGCTATGGGCGCTGACATGAACCAGACAATCAAGGCTATCGCAGAGGCTGAAGCATATCCGGGTCCGTCAATCATCATCGCATACGCTCCCTGTGAGATGCACTCCATCAAGGGCGGTATGGTTAACTGCCAGAACGAGATGAAGAAGGCTGTTGAATGCGGCTACTGGAATAT
>JAZRSU010000026.1:0-56689 GCA_045651645.1 Acutalibacteraceae bacterium | reverse complement strand
ACTTATAAAACGAATGACGTCGGCAATCGGTGACATTTTTTCTTGAAAGTTATACGTTAATATGGTATGATTTTATCAAATTTATATATTGATTACAATTTGCAGTTTTATCCGGTGTTTTGATGTAGTTATGTTCGGCTCGCTCTGACGAGGGAGCTGTCGAAATCGCTTGCGATTTTGACTGAGGGAGAGATAAATAATAACGTTGTTTCGATATTTATTTCTCTCCCTCCGAGTTTTGCTTACGCAAAACCCACCTCCCTCGTCAGAGGGAGGCTAACGAATCAACATCTGTAACTTATTCCATAAGCCGTAATATAAGAGGTGCAAAATGAACATTATCTACGAAAAACTCCGAATAGGAATTGACAAGGCTCTGCTCGCTATGGGCAGAGGTGTTTACAATATCAGCGGCGGCAAGCTTGCAAAGATTATGTTTACCGCAAGCCTTGATATCCCCAATGTCGGCACAGACGTAAAAATTATCAGCGAAGATGAAGACAGCGTAACGATAGCAAAGTTTGATAAAAACGGTAAGATTCTCGATAAGGGCTTCCGTATTCTTTCAACAACCGACATTCATTTCGGTGACAACCCTGTACTGCGTGATAAGTGTATGGGTATGCTTATGCGTCATATTGCCGATACAAAGCCCGACCTTGTTGTCCTCACAGGCGATATTATCCTCGGCAAATATCAGCATTTCGATGCAATTCAGTTTGCACAGTTTATGGAAAAAATCGGCATTTACTGGGCTTTCACCTTCGGCAACCACGAAGCACGTGAAGAAAAAGGCCGCTTCAAAGAGCTGCTTATGAAATGCCAGACCACCTTCCCCCACTGTCTTGCACGTCAGGGTAAAAAAGAGCTTTTCGGTCTTTGCAACTACTGCGTCAACATACTCAAGAGCGAAAACGAAATCCTCAAAACGCTGTTTATGTTCGACTCGGGCAGAGATATAATCGACGAATACCGTGATGAGCACGGCTGTCCGTGGGAGTACGGCTCATATGACTTCATCAAAAACAACCAGATGAACTGGTACGAAAACAAACTCAAAGCACTCGGGGCAAAATACGGCGAAGTAAAATCATTTATGTATATGCACATTCCGATTCCCGAGTACGAATACGCTGTAATTCAGGATGAAAACAATAAATTCGGTTTCACAGACAAGTGCGAGATTCTCTACGGCGGTGTATACGAATCCGTCGGCTGCTCAAAGCACAACAGCGGACTTTTTGCCCTCATAAAGAAGCTTGACAGCACCGAAGCAATGTTCAGCGGACACGACCACGTAAACGATTTCTGTGCGATATATGACGGTGTCTATCTCGTATACAATCAGTGCGGCGGTTACGAAACATATACACTCGAAGAAAAAACAGGCTGGGGTGAAGAAAAATGGATTCAGGGTGTCACTATGACAGATATCGCACCCGACGGCACATTCAAAATCACCCCCCGATATAACAGAGATTATCTGTAAATCCCTGCATAAAAAGCATTAAGACTCTGTACGGAACCAATCCGTGCAGAGTCTTGTTATTTATCCTGTTTAAAAGCCTCCCCTGTGCAAGGGGAGGTGGGTCGGCATTTGCCGACTCGGAGGGGTTGTTAATAAAAAAGACAATCCCTCACCGCCTACGGCGGAGCTCCCTTTACACAAGAGAGCCTGTTATCATTGACCATTTATCAGCTGATGTTTTTGACGTTAAAAAAATTACAAAACTATTACATTTATCGAAAAACGATAAAAATATATTGACATTCATCAATTACGGGTGTATTTTATAGGCAAAGGAAGAAAATATATACACGGAGGTTTTTGATATGCTAAAAATATCAACCAAAGCATCAATCAATTTGTCAATCGCCATATCCGCACTCTTTTTTGTACTGTGTATTGCAGGTGCCTTTATCCTGCCAACTCTCGTACCTTTACTTATTGAAATGCCCGACAACATAGGCAGTCGCGACGGCATAAGTGATTCGAGTCGCACACTTGTCATGCTCACATCCTACCTCATTCTTGCCGATATGTTTGCGGCAAACTGCTTCCTTTTCCCCCTGCTCCAAAGGGTCAAAAAAGGCTTGGTTTTTACTCCTAAAAGCGTATTTCTTATCCGCAGTGTTTCGTGGTGCTGTTACATAATATGCCTGCTGTTTATTGTTCTCGGCTTTTATTTTCAGCTTGCTTTTGTCGTGTCTTTTCTTGCGTTTTTCCTTGGACTTTGCCTGAGAGTAACCAAAAACGTTATTGACGAAGCAACACAAATCAAAAACGAAAACGATTTAACAGTGTAATAAGGGAAGATGATAAATGATAACAATAAATCTTGACGTAATGATGGCAAAACGCAAAATGTCACTCAACGAGCTTTCCGACAAAGTCGGCATAACGCTCGCCAACCTTTCCATACTCAAAAACAATAAGGCAAAGGCAATAAGGTTTTCTACACTCGATGCAATTTGCAAGGCACTCGACTGCCGCGTAGAAGATATAATAGAATACACACCCGATGAATAAAGAAAGGAGTAAGCTATGGAACAAAATACTACCAATGACAAAAGCCTTGAAGAGCTTGTCGGTATGCTTGTTGAAAAGAAAATAGAAGAGCTTGCAGAAAAAAAGCTCAGGCAAAACGAAACGCCAAAAGCAGCGCCTCAGCCTACCGTAACAGCACCTGCTCAACAAGCCCCCGTAATCAACAAGCCCTTTTACCCCGAAGCCGTACCTGTAGCTCAGCCGCAGACTATACCGACTGCACAGCCAAATCCTGAAAAGACAAAGCGTAACTTTACCGTATCCGACACTGTTTTCGCCTGGCTTTCTTATATTTTCGCCTACCTTTTCTGCAGGTCGGTACATACCGCATCATCACCTCTCGGTGCAACTCTTTTTATTCTAATACTTTTTGCCGCTACAGGTGTTTTCCTGCACGCAATCAAACGCAAACCTAATATCACGGCAAGTGCTGTCGCAATCTCTGCCGTAACCGTTTCACTCTCATTTGTTTTTTCGTCAAATACGTTTATCCACTTTTTCGCTTTCAGCTATGCCGTTATCGCCTATTGCTACTTCGTCTATGCTTCGGCAGGCAGCAAATTCAAAGCGAGCTTTTCAAATTTCATAATTGCTGATTTTCTCAAAAGTGCGGTTTTACTTCCGATAAAATATATAAGTAAAATCGAAATGCTGCGTGCGGTATTTCAAGGAAAAACAAAGAAAAGCATGAGCTTTTTGCTCAAGCTCATAATCGGTCTTGCAGTAGCCGCAATTCCGACAGCGGTTGTACTTCTGCTTCTGCTCTATGACGCATCTTTTGAAAGCCTTATCAACCGCATATTCGATTTTGATATAGTCACCGTATTATCACATATCGCAAGCCTTTTTTATGCGGTATTTATAGGTGCATTTATTTACAGCATCTATATTTCTTCCATTGACGGCAGAGATATTGATTTTCTTACAGAAGAAAAAATCAGACAAAGAGAAAGTAAAATCCGCTTTTCCCCTGTCGCAACCTCTGTTGCGGCATCCGTACCCCTGCTTGCAGTTTATGTAATCTTCTTCATATCACAGTGGAAATATTACATTTCAGGCTTTACGGGTGTATTACCTCAGGATTTCAGTTACGCCGAGTACGCAAGAGAAGGCTTCTTCCAGCTTTGTGCAGTGTCTGCAATAAACCTCGTAATTATCGCACTGATAATTGCATTCTCAAAAAAGAGCAGATTTTACAGTTTCTCAATCAAAGCCCTCACCTGCGTTTTTTCTGCCTTTACGCTTGTGCTTATAAGCACCGCCATTGCCAAAATGGTAATGTATATCAAATGCTACGGTCTCACCCAAAAAAGAATTTATGCAACGTGGTTTATGGCTGTGCTCGCTTTGGTGTTTATCGCCGTTGCACTCAGCAGATTTATACCCAAAATCAAAATTGCCGCTGTTTCATCCGCAATACTGGTTATCTCATTCGCAGGGCTCTCGCTATGCAATGCTGACAGCATAATTTCAAAATACAACGTCGACCGCTATCTTGACGGTACATTGCCAACAGTTGATATAACTGCACTCAGCAATCTCGGTGATGCCGCTGTACCCGATATGGTTCGCCTGGCAAAGTATTATGATAAAGAGTACGGCACCGATATAACCGAAAAGTTTTCAATTTTCGAGCATCATCCGACTGATTATCTTGAACTCAGACAGGCACTTGTAAGAGCACAGCAGGCTGAACGTAACGACTCTTTGTTCGGCTTTTCTCTCAACTCAATGCGTGCTGAAAAAGCCCTTGAAGAATTGGGCGTAATCAAAACCCCTGAAGAACCGAAGATATTTTATAATGAAAATTCCGACTTCCTATCATAAAAGTCATATTCAGACGGTTGATAAAGTCGCCGAGAACAAAAACGTAGGGAACGGTCTTTGACCGTTCCGCAAAACAAAATAGCAAAGAATCAGGAGAGCTTCAAGTTGAACTGCCTCCTGATTCTTTTCTTTTTATATTTAAATGTCTGCTTTAATTTATATATTCAATCTGCTCCTCATCAACAAGCGGATACGACATCAGCTCATTTGAATCAAGCTCCGTGCGGTGCATATCAACCGCAGTAATCTGACGGTTATTATAGGTTGTGTAGTAATATATTCCCTTGTCTGCATTACAGCAGGAACTGTATACCGTTATTTCGTGTTTTCCGTTATCCAAAACACAGCAACCTCTCGTCTGCTCAACACTGCCGAGGATATGAAAAAACTGCCCTACGCTCGATTTTTCATCGTTCTCACTCACGCTGTTAAGCTTTGTAAAAGCCGCACGTACAAACCTCGACTGCGACGAAAGGTCACCCGGCAGACCGATTGCACCCATTCCCCTGCTGTAAACGTCAAGCTTAATACCCGGTGCAAAAGTATTGCGTGGCGGCATAGGTGAAATCCCCATATAATTATTCAGATTAAAAATTTGCATCGGGAACGGCGGATTGTTTGTCAGTACACCTATCGGGTTATCATAAATTTTCAGCCCAGCTTCTACAGATTCTACTGTTATTGCCTGCCCATTGTCTGCAATTATCCAATGAAGCTGTGATGCAGGCAAATCTTTACCGAAAGCCTCACCCATTATATTGATTCTGCCGAGCAACTCTTTTGCCTGCTTCACATTCTCACACTGCGACAGCACCCATGGCAAAAACTCAAACTGTGCTATATTATCTTTATCATCGGCAGGCTGAAAATAATGTGCGTTGCCGACAAAATTCAGTCCTGCCATACAAAGCCCTTTTTCATTCACCGCATCGTAATATAACGGATAATTACCGACAACGTAAGCCATACCGATTATCGCATAGTGGTTTTCAATTACCCTGCCGTTTCTGAATTTAAATGCAAAATTACGCGGAGTAACAGTCACCTGCTCCTTATACGAAAAATCGTTATCAAGAGTTCTGCCAAAATAAAAACATTCTGTTTTGTAAGTAACCGCTGTACACATTTTATCACCTTCCGACTGTAATATACCCGGATTAAGGATTACAATTCGTATTTTTCTGATAGCTGTTGTCATCAACCAAATAAAATCGAAATATGCTGTGACTTTGAACGGAGCAGGCTGAAGACGCAGAACGTTCATCCTTAATATAAGCGAGTGTCCGTAGGCGTTACTATAGCATTAAATGTCTGCTTTACGCCAAGAGCCGTAACGGTAATCGGAATGCACATTTGCATTACGATTAAGCGAGCGGAGCAGATTCGTCAGCCGTAAGCGTAGTGCTTGTTGCCTCAAAAGTTCTTTTGGTTACTTTTGTAACGAATGACAAAAGTAACCCGACAAGGTCGGAACAATTAACGCAATAAATATTTAATTGGAATATAACTATAATTGATAAATCAACTTATTTAAAATAAAAAAACAGCCGACCTCCGAAGAGAACGGCTGAATTTTTTGTGCATAAGAATAGAAAAAAAGAATTTATATAATTATGCTTCTTCTCTCATCTTTGCAAAGCACTCGCTGCAGTATACAGGGCGGTCCTCACGGGGTCTGAAGGGAACCTTGCATTCTGCGCCGCAGCTTGCACAAACAGCGTCGAACATCTCGCGCTCGGGCTTGTTTGCGTTCTTGCGTGCATCACGGCAGGACTTGCAGCGCTGAGGCTCATTCTCAAAGCCCTTTGCAGCATAGAACTCCTGCTCGCCGGCTGTGAAAACGAATTCGTTGCCGCATTCCTTACAGATGAGAGTCTTGTCTTCGTACATTTTGGTCTACCTCGCTAAAAAAATATTTGTTGACACCCCGGGCGGACTTGCACCGCCATCTTGTTATAAATAACACGCTCTTTTTGAGCTACATGGGCATATATGCTTATTCGTCAGTCAGCCTTAAGCTTGCGGCGTATACGCTGCACAGCGTTGTCGATTGACTTGACGCTTTTGCCTGTCTGAGCTGCAATCTGTGCATAGCTTCCGCCACGCAGATACATTGCAAGCACCGTCCTCTCAAAATCAGAAAGACGGGTTCTGATTTTTTCGGCAATCTCTTCAACAGCCTCATATGAGCTGAGCTCATCATATGTATCGGTCATACCCTCAGCCGGATAAAAGCTTTCAAGTGTAACCGTGGGCACGCTCTTCTTGTTCTGCTGCTCGTAAAGCGAAATCATACTGTTTATCGCAGAACGGCATGCGTATGTAGAAAACTTCGCACCCTTAGCGGCATCGTAGGTGCGTATAGCGTTGAGCACACCTATAAGCCCCTGCTGTTGAAAATCCTGCTTGTCCTGAAGGGCAGCACCTGCAAACTGAGCAGCCTTGTAACCGACAAAGCCTGAAACGCGGCTCATCAGCTCAACTACTGCACCGCTTGAGCCGTCAGCTCTCGCCATAGCAACAAGCTCTTCGTCGGATAATTCTTTTAAAAGAGCTTCGTTCAAGCTGCAGTGCCTCACTTTCATAGTGACAAGTACAGTTATAATACTTTATAAACCAATGTTTGTCAATAGATTTTATCTATAATTTTACGAAAATTTATTCATTTTTTACAACTGCAGCGAAAAATTGTCGAAAATTATTAGTTTTTTTGCTGTAATTCGTCCAGATCAAGATCAAAAGCAGCAATAAATTCATCAAGAAAAGTTTTTGCCGCAGGTATATCAAGAGCTGAAATTGTCGCAAACGTCGCTTTTTTCGCACTGTTAAACTCGGTGTTACCTGCCTTTTCTTCCTCTATGCACTTGATAAATGCAGATATTTTGTCGGCTGCCTTTACAAGCTTCCACAGCTCTTCATCAGCGCTTTCTTTTATAAAAAATCCCTTGTAGCTGTCCTGCATATAGTCGGGCAGCATCGACACAAGGTGCGATGCAGTCTCACGCTCAACAGCCTTGTACGCCTGCTTGAGCTGAGGGTTGCCGTATTTTATGGGTGTCGGCATATCGCCCGTAATTATTTCGGGCATATCGTGGTAAATGCCGAGCAGTGCGGCTCTCTCTGCATTGAGTGATGCACCGTATTTTTCGTTTGAAATTACGGCAAGTGCGTGTGCTATTGCCGCAACCTCAAGTGTGTGCTCGCTGAGATTTTCCTTGCGTGTGTTGCGCATAAGTGCCCAGCGGTCAATATATTTCATTCGCGAAAACATCGCAAAAAAGTTGTAAGCCATTTATTATTGCTCCTTTATTCTGTTGCGGGATTTTTAAGAATCAGTACGTAATTCTCAACGTCCTGATATACCTCATAACCCATTGCAAAATACTCTGTCCTCAGCTCATCTGTTTCGTGTACAAGTGCTGGACGCACGTCAAAAACAACGTATTCCGTTTCATTCTTTGAATCTATTTCGTATATCTCGTGACGGTCGGCAATGTGCGGCACGTAGAAAGTGCTTGCCTTGACCGAAGCGTCATCGGGTATTGTCTCAAGTGCTGTTTCTATAATTTCAAATTCCTCTTTGCCTGTAACGTATCGCTTTGTGTAGGCCTGAAGCTTCGGGAAAGCTGTAACGAGGAAACACATTATTGCCGCCACAGCCGCAAGGCTTGTCATATATCGCCTTGCCCTGCCTTCAAGCTCCGATGCATTTATAATGTAAAGGTACAGCATACACGCAATCGCACCGTATGTGTACTGGAAGTCAATCGAGTACTGGTAAACGTAGCTTGTCATAAGGTTGAAAAGCATAAACGGCAGTATAAGTATAAGGTGTGACACCTTTCTCGTTGCTAACGGAATAAAGCCGAGAGGCATCAGCACGTACATAAGATACGGCAGTTTTTCAACCTTGAGCGTCTGACTGAACACGTAAGCAGGGTTAGTGAGAATTATACGCACCATCCCTATCAGTCCGTTATCCTCATACATATAGTTGCTGTAATGGTTTGACAGCACACCGTCACCGAAATGCATCAGCAGTGATACCGCACCGACAAAGTATGCAACCGCAACACCGCTGAGAATAAGACCGTGCAGATACTTCTTGCGTGAAAGCACCGCAAACAAGCCAAAGAAGAAAACGAACAGACAAGCATCCTCTTTTATACAGAAAACAAACGCTGTCGCAATATACATAAGCGGATATTTCTCACGCTCAAAGAAATAGAAAACCCAGAGAAGAAGCGGCACAAGGAAGCAGTTTTCGTGCAGATCGTAGCTCGTACCGCAGATAATCACAGGGCTGAACGCATAGGCAACAGCCATAAGAACAATCGTCTTGTTGCCAAGTCCCTTATGTTTTGCAAGCAGATAAAGCGGAATCATACCGCCTGCAAGCACAAGTGCCTGACCAATCTGAAGCGTATAGGGCGACGGAAATATAAAATAAAGAGGCAGAAGAAGATAGTATATCGGTGAAATGTGCACCGCAAAATGAGAAAGAAGCTGATCACGCTCGCTCGAAGTTATCGGCAAACCTGTTTCTTTCATATGGTGGAACATATTTACAAACAGACCGAAATCAAAATTCGGCGAGCTGTAAGTAGCGTATCTCAGGCAGGTTATCAGAGCAATAACCGCAAACAGTACAAACGCAAGCACAGCCACAACTGCAAGCGTCACCTTGTTGCCGAACTTGAATTCACCAAGCCCCAGCTTGTCGTCTTTAAGCAGATACACAAGCATTATCGCCGCAAGTATTATAAGGCTCAGGCAGAACCAGAAATCACGCTCAACCGTCAGCAGATATGCACTGAACAATGCAAACAGCAGCGACATCGCCCACGAATCCGTCATTTTCTTTGGGAATGCAAGACATACAGCCGAAAGCAAACCGAATGCTGCCACAAGAACAAGTGCAAAATCGGCAACGTCAATGTTGAATGCATATTTAATATCAGTAAAAGCCATAGGGCTTATAAGCATTATATAAAAATTGAGTCCGCACCACGCGGCAATAAAACGCTGTATAAGCTTGTCAATCTCAAAACAGCTTTTTAACTTATCTTTCATTTTCTTCCTCACTATATTTATTTATATAATTATAGTCATTATATCAAAACTTCTTCAATAAAGCAACCAACAAGCCAAATCTTAATAATTATTATAAAACATCCGCCATTTTCAGACTTGATTTTTCAACTGTTTATGTTTATAATGTTTTTTGATTTCCGCCCGTAGCGAAGCTGGATATCGCAGCAGATTCCGATTCTGAAGGCCGGGGGTTCGAATCCCTTCGGGCGGGCCATTATGAGTGTTAATAACGGATTCAAGTTATTAACACTCTTTTTTGCTGAAAATTAAGTTTTTTATTGGTCGCAGACTTTTTACGGTCTGCGACCTTTCTTCTTATGCTGTCAGATATTCAATAGCAACACCCTGCCGTATGTCAGCCTTGTAGTTTTCGCTGACGGTTGGCAGTTCAAGACATCCCACAAATCGGTAATTGATAACGATTCTTTGCGTTCTGTTTTTGCCTGTACCCTCAATTTCGTGAACTTCAATTCGGTCAATCAGTTCGTGAAGCAGAGGCGCTGTCAGAGTTTCCATTTGCATAAACTTCCGTATTGCGGCTATGAAGATTTCTTTGCCCTTTTGTGTCTTTTCCAAAGAGCTAATCTGTGTGCGAAGTTCGGGAACTTTTGCTTTCAACTCAACCCTTTCAACCTCATACTTGTGGGACATACACATAAACCATTCATCTGTAACCTTGCCGTTTGAATTATCCTCATAGAGTTTGAGATAAAGCCTTTCAATTGTTTCAATTCTCTCAATGGCTTTCTTCAACTCGGTTTGTAGATGTTTTTTCTGTGCGAGTATATCGGCATTAGTTTTATTTGAAAGAATTTCTGCAAACGCTTCTTCATCATACTCCATAAATGAAATGAGTTTTCTCAACTCCATCAAAACAATCTGCTCTATTGCATCTGTTCTGACATAATGCCGGCTTTCACAAGTGCCTCGATAATCCTTCTTGTAATTTGAACAGCTGAAGTAATGAATATCTTTGTTACGTGGATTGACGTGTGACCACAGCTTTTTACCACAATCAGCACAGTATAGAAAATCACAAAAGATGCTCTTTTCACCGTTTTCGGGCTTGGGTGCTCTGCGTTTGGTTTTAGCATTTTTCTCCTGCACCATTTCAAAAACCGCTCTGTCAATAATAGGCTCATTGACGTCTTTGAATATCAGCCAGTTTTCACGGTCATTCATATACCGTCTTTTGTTTTTGAATGACTTTGAATAGGTTTTGAAATTAATCACATCACCGCAGTATTCTTGCTGATGCAGTATTCCTGACACGGTTGACGACAACCATTTATACGGGTCCTCATAAGCCTTTTTGCCGCCTCTTCCGATACCTTTACTTTGCCAATATGCTCTCGGTTTCAGCACTTTGTTTTCGTGCAGAATGTGTGCAATCGTTTCGTTGCCCTTGCCCTCAAGACACATTTCAAAAACGCTTCTGACAACTTCGGCAGCCTCAACATCAATTACCCATTTCTTTGGGCTCATCGGGTCTTTGTTGTATCCGTAAGGCGGCTGTGCCAACGGCTCTCCGCAGTTGCCTCTGATACGGTATGCCGAACGAACTTTCTTTGAAATATCACGGGCATACATTTCGTTCATTATGTTTTTGAACGGTGCGATTTCGTTTTCACCCTCCGCACTGTCAACCATATCATTGATTGCGATAAATCTTATGTTGTGGTCGGGAAAGAAACTGTCCGTATAATGACCGACAGAAACATAATCTCTGCCGAGTGGTGAAAGGTCTTTTACCATAATGGTGCTGATATATCCCATATCAATATCGTCAAGTAAATCCTGAAATCCCGGACGGTTGAAGTTTGTGCCTGTGTAACCGTCATCTACATAGTATTTGACATTTGACAGTCCCAACTCTTTTGCCTTCTGAGCGAGCAGTTTCTTTTGATTGGCAATTGAGTTACTCTCTTTGTCTGTACGGTCATCTCGTGAAAGACGGCAGTACAGAGCAGTAATTCCTACATTGTTTGACTGCATTAATCCTCCTCTCCGGCAGTCGAACATACATATTCCGCTTGTATTGTATTTTCATCTTCGGTGGTTGTCAAATGTGCGAAATCACTACCGATAAAATCTGATAATTTTTCTTTCATAGTTTTGTTTTCTGTTTCGCTGAAACGGGTTGAAACAAGATAACGAACGCCGTTGATGATATATTCATTTTCATCAACCTCACTTGTTCTGAGTTCTCCTCGGGTATCTCTGATTATCTCGTAAAATTTTAATTTCAATAATTTCCAAAATCTCATCATCTCGCACCTCGGCTTTGTTTTCTCTCCAAATATTTTGCATAATATTCACAAGCCTTGATTATGAACTCCTGCATCTGTCTTTCATCTGACTTCGGAGAATATTTCTGCAACCTTTCCATAGATATTTTAAACATCGGTTTTTGGTTGGCTTTTTCTTCGTTCATAATAGTGTTAATTGAGTTTTCATTCAGTTCTCCCGATTGGAAAAGCTTTCGCATTCTGTTTGCTTGAGAATATGAGGGGGTACATTCCGTTTCTTTTATTTCATTCAGCAGTATTCTCTGAGTGCTTTTATCAAAATATGAAAGTTCAACCGCAACGGAAAATGCGATTTTGTTTTCATCAACCATAGTAAGCAGTTCGGGGATAAGCATAGTTAAACGAATATATCTCTGTACCTGTCTGCCGCTGTCGGTGTCTGAAACACTTTCTCTGGACTTGTGGACAGCTTGTCCACAAGTTAAATCCGTCCTTTTGCCTTGTGCTTTCAAAGCATCGAGTTTCAGCTTGTACGCCTTTGCCTTTTCGCTTGGTAAAATATGTTCTCTGTGCAGATTGCTGTCAACGAGCATAATCATCGCTTCTTCTCTGCTTACGTCACAAACGGTAACGGGAACGGTTTCAAGATTCAGCATACGGGCAGCGTGTAATCTGCGGTGTCCCGAGATTACTTCAAATTTACCTTTCTCCTCCGCAGGTCTGACAATCAGGGGTGAGATAATTCCGTTCTCACTTATGCTGTCAAGCAGCGATTCCAATTCTTCGCCCTCACGAATACGGTAAGGATTTTCATTAAACGGTAAAAGATTGTTGATATTTACTTTTTCAATTTTCATAATTTGACTCCTTTCTTTTTCTTACGCTTTCTGCCGTAAGATATATAATTTGCCTGTATTAAATTGCGTATTGTTTCAAAAACAAGATTTGATGTTTCTTTCGTTTCGGTTACTTGGAACATAAAAGTGCCCATATCTGTTGCAAGCTTTCTCAAAACAAAGAGAAGTTGCATACAATCATCCGAAGGCTTTTCCTGAATCGGGTAACCCTCAACGATAATGCGTATCATCTGTTCCTTGGAGAATATGCTTTTACTTGCCATAGCATTGATACGGTCAAATTCCTTGTTTGTAACTCTTACTGCAATTCTGTTATTTCTGTTTCTCATGGTTAATCTCCTTTGTTAATTCATCATTGATTTTTGACATAAGTATTTGTGTGTCACGAATAACTTTTCTGAACATCGGGATATCAAGAACCTTGCTGTGCCAGGCACGGTCAGCAACAACTCTGAAGCGCTCAACAAGCTCGGATGCTTCGTTGGTTAACTCAACATAGTTAATATTTACTGTTGGTTTCATAACCGTTTCATTGATACATCGTCGAACATACTGCGAGCGAGTTATTCCTGCCAAGTCTGCTTCTTCATCAAGGTCATTTAATTCTTCATCGTTTAGATAGAAGAATATTGTTTTACAATATTTCATTCTTACCTCCTTTCTACGGGTTTTAGGGGTGCGGGTCTCCGGTGGAGACCTTTGAATGCTTTTTGCATTCAAAAGCACCGACCGAGCCGGCAGGTGAGAAGTCCCTAACAAGTGGAATTTGTATGCACAAATTCAGTGCTTGCTAAGACTGATGCCACGGGCAAATCCGTGGTTTTGTTTTGCCTTTCGGCGGCTACTAAGTCATAGACATCAACTCCTAAATTTTTAATGTGGGACAAAAAACCTTTCACTTATTTGAACAAACACCCCTGAAATGGACACCCAAATTTGGCTGTTTTCGGAAAAGTTCAAAAAGATTTTTAAAAAGCCCTTCATTATGTATGAACTGGGAGAGGGAAAATTGTAGGGTGTTTTGAGAAAAAATTTAAAATTGCTCTCACTTATTTGCACTGGCAGAGGGCAAAATTACACCCTGAATCCGAATTTTTACAAAGAATTCAAAAAGTCCTCTCATTATGTTTGCACTGAGAGAACCTCAATTCGGCATCATTTTGAAAAGTTTTTAAGATAATATTTTTGTGACGGCAAGAGTGCCGTCACAATTTCAATAATTATTCCGTGTTATATGTAGGATGACGGCAGAATTGCCGTCACTTTCCAACCCCTTCATTTGTTTGAAATTAGAAGTGTATTTCGCACATTTTATAGTTATTAACAAATAAAATACAACTAAAAATAGCCGATATATCCTACGCAATAAAATTCCGAAAATCATTTTAAAATGACTACGAAATCTTTGCATATAAGATATAACGGCTATGTCGTTTATTATATCGATTTTAACAACAGAATAATCATCGGACAGATGTATACGCAATTGTAACATACTCAAAATAACACATCGTTAATTTTGATTGTTACAAAATTTGCTTTTTTTCTTAGTGTTTTTTTATTATAATTTCCAATGATTATAAGTTGTTTATTTCCTTTTGAAGGTTTTTGATTTTATTTTTGCATCTCTCCTTATAATTGTACTCGTCGAATCTTTCTTCTCTAAAATAGTTTTCAAAACTTCTGTTAACACCTGATAAAAGCTGTTTTGTAATTAAGTCTTCTCCAAATAATTCAAAATATTTATTTTCACTCATGTTTTTAAAAGCTAATTTAATAAGGTTCTTTTCTGCATCAAAGATTAATGGCAAATAGTTTAAGCAAACCTCAAATGGAATTTTGTTAAATAGTCTATATTTACTCCTATTTTCGTTAATAAAAGTAATCTTTGTTGTATCTAAATACACATCATCCATTATCATTTCAAAAATTATACTATTGTCTCCTAAAAGTTCCCAATAATCCCTTGCAGCTTGTGAAACATATACATAATTTATTTTTTTGAAATTTGTTTTCGTAATGCTAGCTGCATCTTTTTGTTCTTGATCTGCACTTCTTAACAACATTCTATTATTTAATAATATCCAAATAGCATTTTCAAAAGCTTTTTTAATTTTTTGAGAATCTTTCTGCCAGTAACTTTTAAATACACTTTTTACATCTGAATAAAAATCTGGAATATATATTGGCGTATCCCAAGATGAACTCCTCAACATAAAATATTTAAGAGCCAATAATGCAAAAATATTTACATCATTGTTTGGAGAATTAATTAATAAGTTTGGTATTAAATTATCTTCGGAATTATAGTATTCTCCTGATTCCATTCCAATAGCTCTTAAAATATAAGGTTGTTTAATATTAAAGTCCGAAGCATTTTCTATCGTAAAATATCCTTTATCATCAAACCCATCTTTTTGTATCCATCTCTTATTGTAGATAATATTTTTGATTGTTTTAAGTGAACTTCTTATATCGGATAAGTTTAAATCTAATATAAAATTCCCTTCTCTTATTTCACACTCTTTAATTATATTTTCAAGTATCTTCTTGGTAGCATCCATAGATGTTTTCCATTTTGTATTATTCTTTTTTGTTTTAGCACTATTTTTTCTTATGTAATGCCACCTTGTTTCAATTATTTCTTTTAATGTGGCAGGATTATCCAAGTCAACTTTTTCTGGTTTGCAATACGATTCGAATATTTGAGATATGGTTCCATCCTCGAAATCTCGGGTATGCATCATTCTATAAACATAGTGTCTACAACATATTAATATATTAGGACTCCACTTTACTTTTTTACCACAGGATACTGATTTTTTGCACATAAAATTTATTGTTTTATGTGCAACTAAAAGAGGAATTTGAATTGGCGTTTTGTGAACACCAAGCGATTCAACGTTATCAATAATGAATATTACGTTGTTAATTTTACTGTTTTCGTGATTAAGTGATATACACAATTCTGCAATCATGGCATATAGCGTATTATCTTTATAGAGATCATTTCTAATTTTCAAAAAACTTTTTCGCTTTCCATTTTCAACAAGATTAATAAATCCTGTTGCATTTTTGGTAAAAAAGCCAACAAACTCTTGGTGCGTGGGCTCTGGGATATTAAAAGTATCTTGAACTAATACTATAGCTTGAGAAATAACATTCACAAAAATATTTTCAAATTCTTTCTCTTTTGATTTTTTATTGGAATTTTCTTCTTTTTCAACAATAATATCAAAATCTATAGGAATAATTAAATTACCTTTTTTTATCATTGGACTAGTAGCTTCTTTATCTCCAAAAAAGACATGATGCATAATTGTAGATTTTCCACTGCCAGTTAATCCTGAAAGTAAATAGTAGCGTGAAAAATTACTCGGCTTTAATAATGGTTTTAATCTCTCTTCAATTTTATTATTTGATATATAAGGATGCGACAACCCGTTAGCATTTATTTCATTAGATAAGATATAGTCAATTTCCTCATGCAAATATTTCCAAGTAGCACTATCCTGATAATTTTCTTTTGCTATTATTCTACCTGCATTTATTCTACTCATAATGGCTTCTCCTTTATTTTAATATATTGTTATGGTGATTTTATGAAATATTTGATAAATAGATTTCTAGATTATCTAGGCAAAAAAGAAATATCTGATTCGGTAGTGTTGTTTGTGTCAATTTTCTCACTACTTATTTCAACTGTTTCGCTACTTGTATCATTCTTTTTATAATCCTTAAACTGAATAATTAAAGAAAGCAGTGATAAAACAATTGCCAGTATAGATATTGCTAAGGTGCACCATTTAATAATATTGTCAGATCTTTCATTGCTTTCTTTATAAGAAATATACTCGCAGTATTCTTTTCCTTTTTCAGTAAGTTTATATGTTTTCGCATTCATAGAATTAATATCAATTAATTCTTTTCTACGTAACTCTTCTAAACTCTCTTTGTTGGGAATTTTAAAGCAAGAACCTTTGTTGTTAGAATATGCTTTCAAAATGATTTTTTTTGAATCCTTTAACAAAAATATATCTTTCACGTTTTCCATATAAATCTCCTTTATACTTATTTGTAGTTTGACAAAATTTCAAAGCCGTTAGAAGTGTGTTTTATAGCCAAAATTGCAACTTCATCATCACAAATATCAATGATATATTGTGGTACTGTATCGTATTCACGAGGATTTAACTGAAAAATGTAATCATTTTCCGGGTGGAAAGTTTCGTTTACAAACTTTTTAACGACTCTATTTTCACTGTTTTCATTAAAAATAATCCTATAAAGCTGAAGCTTTTCATAGTTACTCTCACTTCTTAAATAGAGTTCAATCAATCGTTTGGTGTTTTGTACTTTAGCAATTTCAGCATAGAAGTCAAAATCAGATATGTATTGTCGTATTTCTTCTGTAGCGTTTTGAATTTGCGCTTCACTCATCTGATACTCGTTGTCGTTTTCTTTATATATAGGTACAGATCTTTTATGAAGAATATTTGAAATAAGGTTCCATGCATCACCTTTATTTTCGTCCACAACAAATAAACGACGCAGATAGACCAGTTTGTTTAAGGTGTCAATTCCTTCGTTTATGTTTTTTATTGCAATCTGTTTAAAGGAACTGATGTTTTCTTTTAAAATTTCCTTTTCAATTAAGATACCTTTTTTGTTGGTCAGAAACTTTGCATTAGGAGCAGGACTGAAGTTATAAGGCATTGTATAAATAACATCTATAACAGTGCTAAACTCATGAGTAAGCAACAAAACGGTTCGATTTTTGAAGCACTGTTTTGACTGAAAAAGCATATTGATAATTGCAAATTTTTTGTTACCATCAAAAGAAGAAATCGGATCGTCAAGTATTATCAAGTCCGGATCCTCCTTAAGAGCACTGAACATAAACAAAACCAAAGCAAAAGCGTTTCTTTCGCCGAAACTCAAATGTTTCTTTACAGAAACAACTTCATTCTCACTGTTTAATGGCTTGAGTATCATTTTATAATCGTGATTAGCAGTTTCAATTATTGAGACAGCATAATTATATCCAGCACACTGTAAAAAGCTGTTTATCGCATTGCTGTTGCTTTCTATGGTCTTCCTTATAAGGTTTTTCTGCTGAGCAATTTCACCTTGTAACCGTCCAGCTTTTTCTAATACTAACTTCAATGAACCATTAATCGCTTCAATTTTTTCTATTGTTAAATCAGAACACAAATGAAAATAGTACGATAAATCGATTTCATATTTTTTAAGTTCATCCGCTATTTTTTCGGAATTTTTGAGTGAGAAAAACCCTATTCTTTTTAATTCTTGAAGTTGTGCCAACAGGCTAGAAACCTGTTCTTTCACTCCAATCAAATAGGTTTGCTGTGGTTTAGTTATTCCTTCAACATTATCAGATATTTCTTTTATCTTTTCAGCCGTTTCATCACTAAAATAAGGCGATAGATTTTCGAACACCAAAAGAATCTTATTTAAATGCTCTATAGATTTCGAGTCGTATTCATCGGAAATTTTAAGAATTGTTTCCTTGGTAGTATCAATTGAGCCTGAACAATAGGGACACTGATCTGCTATATCAAGGTAGGTTTTTCCGTCCATTTGCCATTTTAGCCATTTTACATTCAAGGCATTTTGTGTCTGTTTAAGATAAGGCTCATAAACTTCCAAGCCGTGAGGTATGTGTGTTATTTTGTTTCCTTTACCCAAACTCTTACTGATAGCACCAGAACTTGAATAACCAGACTTTGCTTTGCCGAAGCCTTCAACAAACTGAGAAAAGTTTTGAATCAATGTATCAAGTTCGGGATGCTCTTGAAAAGCTTTGTTTATTTCTTGAAGCAAGTTTTTTATTTCCTGCATATGAGCATCATAATCTGGAGTCTTAACAAAAATAGAAAAACTGTCTTTTATCAACTCGTCAGCTTGATAAATATAGCTATCCACATACTCATCGTTAAAGATTTTTACACTCTGCATATTTTCCAACCCATCAACAGAGGGTATGTGACCATCAGAATTGCCTATATAATTATAAGGTGTCAGGTCGTTTAAATCATTGGCTGATTTTTTTACCGTTGCATATATAGCCTTAGAAACAGTTGATTTCCCGGTGCCATTAACAGCGTACTTGATATTTAATGCACCTTCAGTGATGGTCAAGTTACCTTTTTCAATATTGTTACAATTGTTGACAACTATGTCCATAAAAACACTCCTTATGCTCAAAGTATTCCATAAAAAATCAATCTATATATATATGACAAAAATCGCGAAATGTTACGCAAAAATTTTAATATTTTTCAAGTTTCTACCTTTTGCACAACTTAAACGGCATTAGATTGTGCAGAATTACGGCAAAAAACGACAAAAACCGTATTGGAGTTGTGGGCATGACTCCAATACGGTTTTCTTTTTATGTTTTATCTGATTTTGATTAAATAAGTCTTACGCTTTGTTTTCTGCATAATACTGAGCCTGTGCGTTCCAGAGTTCGCTGTATTTGCCGTTGGGGTTTTCGAGGAGGTTTTCGTGTGAGCCGTCCTGAATCAGCTGACCGTTATCGAACACGAGGATTCTGTCACAGAAACGGCAGGATGACAGACGGTGAGAAATATAAACCGCTGTTTTATCCTTAATCATATCATTGAAGCGAGAATAGATTTCGTGTTCGGCGATGGGGTCGAGTGATGCGGTGGGTTCATCAAGGATAACAAACGCCGCATCTTTATAAAGTGCTCGTGCGATTGCGAGCTTCTGTGCTTCACCGCCGGAGATTTCAACGCCGTCTTCTTCAAAATCCTTGTAAACGGGAGTTTTGAGTCCTTTAGGCATAGCTTTTACCCGCTCAAGCATACCTGCTTTTTCAAGTGATGACCATACTTTTTCTTCATCATAGTCAACACTTGCCGCAACATTTTCGCCAACAGAGAATGAGAACAGTTTGAAATCTTGGAACACAACAGAAAACAGTTTCAGATAATCCTCATAATCGTATTTCTGAATATCTATACCGTTAAGTGTGATGTATACTTCTGTTGGGTCATAAAGTCGGCAAAGCAGTTTTATCATTGTTGTTTTACCGCTTCCGTTCATACCGACAACCGCAATTCTGTCACCAACTTTGAATTTAAGGTTGAGATTTTTAATCGCATATTTATCGGTGCCCGGATATTTGAAGCTGACATTGTGAAATTCAATGTCATATTTGTTATCCATTCGCTTTTCAGTGGGAATAGTACCGTAGTGCATTTCGTTTGGTGTATCAACATATTCAAAGAAATCTTCGATGTATTTGTTAAGCGAATGCATCATTGAAAGCATAAGACTGAAATCGCTTGTGTTCCATAAAAGTTTCTGAATACAAGTAGCATATTTTACAAAGCTGCCGATACCGAATGTTCCTGCTATTGCTTTGAGAGCAACAAATGAATAAATAAGTCCGAGAACAACATAATCAATAATTTGTCTTTTTTCTCCGTATTTCTTGGTTAACGTATTTTTTTCTTTTATAAGCGAAATCCAGTCAGAGTGAATTCTTTCCGAAGCGTTGCCTATAAGTTCCTGCTGATTAAAAACATGAACATCTTTACAAGCCTTACTGTCATCAAGATAATCGCCAAGATAGTAGGAATATATTTTCTTGGTAGCTGAAATATTTTTGTTGATTATATAATGTTTACTTTCAACACGCTGAACACTTATGAATGAAACAACACACGAAATAATAATTACTACACCGAGCAACAAGGATGCAACCCACGAATCCGCAAAAGCAACAATTCCGGTCAAAGGTCTGTCGGAATGATTAAAAAACATGTCTGCAATCATAATGATACTGAAAACAATGTTAATAATATTCCGCATTATATGTGACAGTCTTGAAACAAGATAGGCAAGACCGCCCTGACTGCGATTGTCAACAATAGCTTGACGTTTGGCTCTGATTTCGGGATCTTCCATATTTTTATAGTCCATCGAAAAGCTTTTGTTGTTGAGGTAAATTTCTTCCCATTGCTGGGTAATAAGCTCATTTACTCTTATTCTTCTCCATGAATACTTGCTCAAAAGCACCAATACAAGTTCAGATATAACCATAATAGCAACCATTATTGCCATCTTTTTTATATCTTTACCGCCCGTTACTTCATCTGTAATTTCTGCCGCAAGAAAATAACCGATATACTGTGCTGCCGCTAAATCAAAAGCAAACAGAAAAGAATGAAGAAAATAATTGGGAGTAAATGTCTGAATAAGTTTTATTGCTCTTTTTGTAGTGTTAAGATCTTGTTTTATAATTTCAATAATTTCTTTAATTTTCATTCTTTTCACCTGCCTTTTCATAATATTTAGTCTGAATAGCAAACATTTCTGCGTACTTACCGCCAAGAGCCATAAGCTCATCATGAGTTCCCGTTTCGGTAATTGTATTGTTATCAAGAAGAACTATTCTGTCGCAAAATCTTGTTGACGAAAGTCTGTGAGAAATATATACGGAAGTTTTTCCTTTTGTCTGTTCGCTGTATCTCAGATACATTTCATTTTCTGCAATCGGGTCGAGTGCAGAAGTAGGCTCATCAAGAATAATTACAGGTGCGTTTTTATAAATCGCTCTCGCAAGCAGGAGTTTTTGCATTTCACCGCCCGAAAGTTCTTCGGCATCATCATTTACGTTCTTAACAAGTTTTGTTTCGATACCGTTTTTAAGGCTTGAAATTTTATCTGAAAGTCCCGCAAGCTCGATGCAATAGTTAATTCTTGCAATGTCTGATTTTTTGATCGGTTTCATTGAAATGTTTTCAGCAATGCTTATAGGCATAAATCTTGCATCCTGAAAAACGGCGGAAATAATTGAATAATATTCATCTCTGTTAAACTCCGCAATGTTTGTATCGTTGAGCAACACTTCTCCATCACTTGGTCTGTAAAGACCGCAAAGCAGTTTAACAAGAGTTGTTTTACCTGCACCGTTAAGACCGACAATCGCCAACTTTTCGCCGGGTGCGATGTGGAGATTTATGTTTTGCAAAACAGCGTTTTCACTGCCTGGATAAGTAAAACTCAAATTGTTGATTTTAATGTCATACGGTTGTTCGTTCGGAATCGGCAAACCGTTTTCGTTTTTCATAGTATTTTCAATATCAAGGAATTCTCTGTAATCACACATACTGATGTTGAGCTGATGAACAGAGTTTATATTCATTCCGAGATTTGAAATCCAAGTTCCGAATGTCAGAATCGATGTGAGATACAGAACAAGTTCCGAACCGCTTAAATCAGAAGTCAGACACATATATATCAGATAGGCATAGGCGCCGCCTCGAACAATAATACCCATAAATGTTCTTACAACATCGGATATGAAATAATAAAGATAGACTTTGTTAGTCCAGAATTTCTTTTCACCAATGAAATATTCACTCATTCGTTGCAGACAATCTCTCATGTTATAGAGCCTTATATCTTTGGCTATATAAAAATCTCTGGAGCTTTTGGTCATATAGTTGAGGTGTCTGTCAATCTCTGCTCTTTTATCTTTTGTGCCGTTAACGAGCTTATCTGCAACCAAATCAGCAAGAAGCGGCAACACAAAAGATATAAACAGAATAACGACTATCCACGGATTAAGTGTTGAGAGAATAACCACAAAACTTGTGAAGCCAACAATTGCAGTTGTAAGTTCGAATAAATAATCAAGAAATACATAAACGCCTTCGTTTCCGAGAGAGTTTTTTGCTTTCTGAAGCTTGTTTTTGCCATAAGGTCCCTCAAGGATTTCAAAATCCATATTCATAATTTTTGAACCGAGCATCATATCAAACCTATGGCTTATGTCCTGACGTTTATTCCTCGTGATTGCAATAAATCTCAGGTTGTATTTTGCAGACAGTGCGAGAATACTGCTTATTGCGATGGTAACCAACAAAATTACACCAACACTTTTTTCGCTTTCAACAAGCGCAATAACAATCGGTGCAAAATATGATGTTCCCAAGCGGTAAATAATATCTAAAGGAGTTTTTGCAAAATAAACAGGTAAAGCCCATTTATCCCATGAATGAATGTGCCTGAATACAAATTTTAAATTTTGAAACAGATTATACCGTTTCTTCTTTTTAGATTTACTCATATTTATCACCCAGCATTAACATACCAAAAAAGCAACCCGAAAAGGTTGCTTTTGCACGAATGGTTATTTCTTTTGCACGAATGGTAACATTATCTCTGTACCGAATACTCCGTCTTCAAACTGACGGTTGACAAAGCCGTTGTATTTATCGGCAATTCGGTCAACTCTCATAAGTCCGAAACCGTGATTTTCACCCTTTGAAGATTTGTATGCCTTACCTCTTTTAACGGGTGTACCAATCATTGAGTTGGTAACGTTTATGTAAAGCTGTTGTTTGAAAAGTCCGATATAAACACGGATAAATCTTTGTGTCTTGTCCTCAATCTTTTCGCAAGCTTCCATAGCGTTGTCAAGCAGATTGCCGATGATAACACACAGCTCTACATCATTAACGCTGCATTCTTCGGGGATACTCGCAGTCACTTCATAAGGGATATTTCTTGCTTTGCAAAGAGCAAGTTTACTGTTGAGAATAGCATCTGCCATAACATTGCCGGTTTTAACAACAGTATCAACTGTGTTGAGGTCAACTGTAAGCTCACCAAGATAATTGCCAAGCTCAGTAAGGTTGCCCATTTCAAGCGATGCTCGCATAACCTGAATGTGGTTTTTATAGTCGTGACGCCAGCCACGCATTGTTTTATAAATATTCTGAACTTCTTCGCAATGCTTTGTGATGAGGTCGTTCTGATATTCGGCAATACGCTTGTGCGTAAAGTTGCGAATATATTTTCTCGTGAAAACAACCGCCAGAACTATTGCAAGCAAAACACCTGCAACCGATGCGGCAATAATCCAGTAATTCATTGATTAATACCTCTGTAAAAATTGATGAAAGCCAAATTGACATCGTTATACATTCGCCTTGAAACGGGAATGCTTTTGCCGTTGTCAAAGACTACATCTGTTTTGGTAATTCTCGAAATATGCTGAAGATTAGCTATGTATGAACGGTGGCATTGAATAAAACTCTCATCAAGCATTTTGACAATATCCGAAATAGGGAGCTTAACTTTGTATTCACCGTTTTCGCAAACAACACAGCTTGAATGCCCGAATGCTTCAACATAAATAATATCTTTCGTGTTGATTTTAAAGCTCTCGTTGTCAACGGAAAGCAGAATGAATTTTTCTTCTTTTTTCAGGTTATCGCAAGCCTTTGAAAGAACCTCAAAAAGCTTTTCTTTCTCAACAGGTTTAATCAGATAATGAAGTGCCGAAACATCATACCCACGAGAAATGTAATCGGGGAAACCGGTTATGAAAACAATCTGAACGCTGCTGTTGTTCTCACGGATTTTCTCAGCAAGTTCAATGCCGTCCATAGCTTTCATCTGAATATCGAGCAGAAGAATATCGAAGTTTTTATCTTCCTCATACTTAAAAAGAAACGCTTCCGCACTCGCAAAGCCTGAAATGTTTACGGCGGTTTTGGTTGCCTTTGCCCACTCCTGCGTGAGCGATGTCAGATATTCAATTTCAATCAGTTCATCATCGCACACAGCAATATTGAGCATAGCAATCGTTCCTTTCGTTGAGATAATATAATTTTAGTTGCAAACGGAATAAATGTCAATGGGGATGTTGGGGGGATAGGCTTTATTAAAAATATGCATACGTTAATACTTGTGTTTGGAATATGGTTATTGTGGCATTTGTCTTAGCGAGCAATGGATTTGTCCCCTCAAATCCGAAATTCAGGGATTTTACTCCTGACCTGACACCCCATAGAAAAAGAAGAATCAGAAAGAAGAAAATCAGGTGCAGCAGGAATTAAATTCTGTTGCACCTGATTGTATTTTTAGAAATGATTATGCCGTAAAAATCAACTCGTGATTAACAATCTCTCTTGCCCGTGCTTCAATATTATTCATACGAGCAACCCACACAATTTGGTCTTGCTCTTTGAGTTGTTCTGTGATTTCTTCATTAGCTTTCATCTGTTCTACCAGCTGAAAGAACATATTTGATGCCTGCTCATCAATCTCTGTAAGGTGATTCCACAATGTGCCGTTCATAAGCAAAATATTGAACTGTACTCGTTTGTGTTGCATAAGATAATCTTTGCGTTTCAAGCCCCATACGCCGAGTACTTTTCTCGCTTCGGCAGGTAATGTGATGTCGGGTATTCTGTAATTGCCAACCATTCTATATGTACCACCGTTTTGTTCAAATGAAGATTTATTCATAACTATGTTCTCCTTTCAATCAGTGACAAATGTATCGTATGTAAATTTAGCACCGAGTCTGAATCCTGCTATAAAACTGTCCGCATTGCTTACACAAATAAAATCGTTGGATTGACTTACGTACTTCGTAAATAAATCCTTTTCTTTCTCGGTTAATTTTGATGTCAGTTGTTCCTCGGTTTGAGACAGCGCATCTAACTTCTTCTTGATTTCAGCCTTCAGTTCTGTTATACTTTCTTGGGGTTCAATATTTCCGTAATAAAATTCTTCAATAAAATGTGACATAACATTCTCCTTGTAATTAAGTTGTTATTTTCAGCAAAACTACAACTGCAGAATATGTATGTTACTACCGATAAACATTTATTTTATTGAATCCGTTATTAGCAATCGTACCAAATAAAGCAGCTCTCGCTTTTGCGTGGGCTGCTTTATTGTTTCGGTGCGAGGGATTCGAAGTAGGAGCGGTAGTGAATCGGTGTCCTGTGGACACCGAGAGCCGCGAATGACCGAGCACCGCAGTGCGAGAGTCGAATCCCTTCGGGCGGGTCAGATAAAAGCTCACGCTTTTGCGTGGGCTGCTTTATTTTTCGGTGCGAGAAATTCGAAGCACCTTTCACTTTTTGTGTGAGTTGCTTGCTTTTTTATTTCTTTACTGTATAATAAAAGCAGATACGAAACCGAAAGGGATTTATAATATGAAAAACAAATCCACGCTTGTTTTCACAGGCGACATAGGCTTTGACCGATATATGTACGGCAAATGGGACGACAGCGCTCTTATCTCCGACGAAGTGCTCAGCTTTCTTCACAGTGCAGACCACGTTATTGCAAACGTCGAAGGTCCCGTTGCGGTCGCTGAACAAAACACAACAACAGAAGGTGCACAGCAGCTGCTCCACACAATCGACCCCAAAGCTGTAAAAGTGCTTAACAATATGCACGCCGATATATGGAATATCTGCAACAACCATATTATGGACGCAGGCGAATACGGGATCAGATCCACGCTTGAAATTGCCGCAGAAAACAATGTAAAAACAATCGGTGCAGGTATGGATATACACGAGGCAAGAAAGCCTGTAATCCTCGACGAAGCAGGCGGCATCGGTATGTTCGGCGTGGGCTATCAGCGTGCGTGCCGTAAGGCAGACGAAAACAAGGCAGGCTGTTACAGCTGGAGCGACCTTGACGAAATCCGCAATACAATAAACGAAATCAAAAAGACCTGCCGCTGGTGTATTGTCGTCGCACACGCAGGCGAAGAGTTCACTCCCCTGCCCTCTCCTTATACAAGAGAGCGTTACCGCCTTTATCTTGAAATGGGTGCGGATATCGTTGTAGGTCACCATCCTCACGTTCCGATGAATTACGAAACTGTCGGTGATAAAGTAATTTTCTATTCACTCGGCAACTTTATTTTTGATACCGATTATCAGCGTTCGCAGTTCAATACCGAATTCGGTCTGCTTGTAAAGCTCAACTTCACCGAAACCGATTTTTCGTGGGAGCCTATGGGTCTTGAAATTCTCCGCGGTGATGAACACATCGTAAAATCACCTCTGCCGAGAATTTTCACCGACGTGCAGGAGGATGAATTCAACCTCCTTTCTCCCCTCTCTGCCAAAATGCATATCGCCGCAACAAGAAGACAGATGACCTTCCTCAACCCGACCCGATTCAAAAACGCAACCGAAGAGGAATGGGCAGAGCATTTTGCAGAGCCGCTCAGAACAGGCCGTGTACCGGGCGAAACGCTTGATTTCTTTATCCTCTGTCCTCTTGCTGAAAAAGCCGATACCAACGAATGGCAAAAGAGCAAACTCGAAGACGTAAAACAATATATTTTAGAACAAATGTAAAAAAGTGACTTGTATCATAACCGATACAAGTCACTTCTGTTTTATTTAAGAATTACAATAGTAACGCCTGTCTCACCTTCGCCGTAAACACCAAGGCGGAAAGACTTTACAAAACTGCACTTACGAAGATAGTTGTGAGTTGCCGCACGAAGTGCACCCGTACCCTTACCGTGAATTATCGTAAATTCGCTTAAGCCCGTACGAAGTCCGCTGTCAATAAAGCGGTCAATCTCAATCAGTGCATCGTCAACCATCATACCGCGAAGGTCAAGCCTTGTTTCAGCGGCAAGTGTACCTCTGCCCTCGAGGTTGTCACCCTTTTTACGCGGTGCGTTGGATTGCGGCTGTTTCTGCTTTTCACTGAGCAGTCGCAGGTTTTCAACCTTGACACGCATCTTTGCAGTGCCTGCCATTACCTGTACGTTGTTACCCTTCTCTATCGAAAGCACAGTTGCCTGCTTATTGATACCGACAATAAGTACGTTGTCGCCTACCTTAAGCGGTCTTGGCAGCACGTACTCGCCGTCATCCTCGTAGCCGTCTATCGGGTCAGCGGCCTCATCCATAGCCTCTACACCCTTCTTGATTGTTGCTCTTGCACGGCGGGCAAGCTCAGCCATATCTTTTGCTTTGTCTTTTTCTTTTTTGAGCTTTTCAATTTCAGTAAGCAGTGCGTAAGCCTCACGTTTTGCCTGATCAACTATGCGTATTGCCTGCGTTTTTGCATCGTCAATTTCTTTCTGACGCTGTTTTTCAACGCTTGCCTTTTTCTCTTCAGCCTCAAGACGCATTTTCTCTGCAAGCCTTGTCTGCTCAAGTGCCGCCTGCTTCTCGGTTTCAAGAGCCTTTCTGCTCTTTTCAAGGCTGTCAATAACGTCCTCAAACTGTGAGTTTTCGGCGGAAACAAGCTCTGCCGCACGTGCAACAATGTCCTTATCCATACCAAGACGCTCGGAAATTGCAAAAGCATTCGACCTGCCGGGCATACCTATAAGCAGACGGTATGTCGGTCTGAGCGTTGCAACGTCAAATTCACAGCATCCGTTTTCAACTCTCGGAGTCTGCAGAGCATACGCCTTAAGTTCGGCATAGTGAGTTGTTGCCGCAATTTTTGCACCCTTGAGTGCAAGTGATTCAAGTATTGCCATTGCAAGTGCCGCACCCTCAACGGGGTCTGTACCTGCACCAAGCTCGTCTATAAGTACAAGGCTTCTGTCATCGGCAACAGACAGAATATCTATTATATTCACCATGTGTGCCGAGAATGTTGACAGCGACTGCTCAATAGACTGTTCATCGCCTATATCGGCAAGTATTTTGTCAAAAACCGATATTTCGCTCAGCTCGCTGACAGGTATCATAAGACCGCACGATGCCATTACGCTGAGCAGACCTACGGTTTTGATTGATACCGTCTTACCGCCCGTATTCGGACCGGTAATGACAAGCGTATCAAAATCTTTGCCGAGGTTGATATTTATCGGCACGGCTTTTTTCTTGTCAAGCAAAGGATGTCGGGCATTCTTAAGCTCAATTCTGCCCTCATCATTAAGCGACGGAGAAGCCGCATTCATACTGTATGCAAGCTGTGCCTTTGCAAATATTACGTTTATCTCAACCGCACACTCAAAACTGCTCTTGATAGTTGCGGCAAAGCTTCCTGCCTCAACAGAAAGTGCTGAAAGAATACGCTCTATTTCATCACGCTCTTTTGAAAGCAGTACCTTTATTTCGTTGTTTGCTTCAACAACTGCAACCGGCTCAATGAACACTGTTGCACCGCTTGAAGACGTATCGTGCACAAGACCGGGCACAGCACCTCTGTGCTCATTCTTTACAGGCAATACGTATCTGCCGTTACGCATTGTAACAATGCTTTCCTGCAGAACGTCTTTATATTTAGAAGAGCGTGTCATTTTATCGAGCTGCTCACGCACCTTTGACTCCTGTATACGGATTTTACGGCGTATTGACGCAAGCTCAGGTGAAGCGTTATCCGACATCTCTTCGTCAGTGATAATTGCAGTCGTGATTGCATCCTCAAGGTACTTATTAGGAGTAAGTGCACCGAAGAAAACGTCAAGACAGCTCTCTACGCCTGCGTTTGTGCTCCTCCACTGTACAAGCGAGCGTATAACACGCAGTGTTTCAGCAATGTCAAGCAACTCACGCATCGAGAGCGTAGAGCCTGCATCAGCACGGTGAAGTGCGTTATTGACGTTTTTCAGACCGCCGAATGCAGGGCCACCGAAACGTGCAAGAAGCATATGTGCATCCGTAGTCTGGTTCATAAGTGCCTGAGCCTCATCAAGTCTGTGCACGGGACGCAGTGCAAGAGCAAGCTCACGGCTGTCCTCACAGCAGGTGTGCTCAACAAGCCTGTCGAGTATTTTATCAAATTCAAGTGCAAGCAAATGCTTATTCACTGTCAAATCAACCTTTCAGTTTTTTGGTAAATCTTCCGAGCAGACGCTTTGCGGAAGAATACAGATATATAAATTCTTCTGTCTTTCTGAATCTGACCCAGAAAACAATATTCGGTATAACCGCACACATCACGGCACGCACCAGGAAAAGCACTATGTCACCGTAGCTTTCCCCAAGCGGAAGTGTCAGGTAGTATATAACCGCACCTGGTATGCAGATACGTATAAGCGAAGCAAAGTATCTTATATAATATTTCTTCGGTGATATTCCGAAAGCCTTTCGGTGTACAAGCCTTGCATCAAACCACCACGTTGTCAGAAACCTGCTGATAATAGTTCCGATGAAAACACCTGCAACGCCAAACGGCTTAATGAGTATAACCGACAGCGGCACGTTAAGTATCACACTTGCAAGCGGTCTGTACCTTCCCTGCCAGAAAAGACCGCAGGCATCTTTATATGACAGCACTGCACTCTGCAGTCCTTCTGTCAGGAAATTGAGCACAATCACAATCACCGTCAGCTCGTCAAACAGCATATCTCTGCCCCATACGACAGCTATAAACGGATTGAACAGATTCCACAGACATATTGCGCAAACACCGTAAATCCAGAAATTGAGGAAATTCAGACAACGGAATATAAATTCGCTCTTTTCTTTATCCTCACTTGCAAAAAGGTTACCTATGCTTGCTGTAAAAGCCGAAAAAATATTCTTGACGAGTTGCGTAACAGCCGTAACAATAAGTGCATAGTTAGAGTGCAGACCGACAACAATCATACTTATGCGGTTAGCGATAATAAGGTTGTCCGTTGAAGAAAGCACCGTAATACTCACCTTGTTGAGCGCAAGTGCAAACAGGTTCTTGAATATTGTTTTGCGCTCGTGTTTCTCAAGCTTTTCTTTTTTGTATTTTGCAAGGTACGGGTAGCTTTTGTTTACGATAATCGCACATACAAGGCTTTTTGTTATGTTACCCACAGTCTGTACAATCATATATGCGATATATGATTTGAAAATCATAAGCACAACCGTACGCATAGCGATTGTTACAATAGATGCAACGTTGCCTATAATATTTACAACGTACTTTTTCTGGTCAGCCTGAAGTATGGCACTTTTGTGTGCGAAGAAGAAATATGAAAACGCACTGTCCGCAATATAAAGTGCATACACCAGATCTACGTTTACAAGGTCGGTAGTGCCCTTCATAAAGTAAGGCAGAAACGGATAAAAAGCTACGCCGAAAATCAAAATCGAAACACCTACAACACGGTAAGCGTTTTTGAGCAGATTCATCGTCGCCGCAATCTTTTTTGTGTCGTTTTCTGCAAGCGGTTTGTACAGTGCATAGCATATTGCCGTACCTATGCCAAGCTCGCCAATACTGAGAATGGTTATAACGCTCGTAAAAAGTCCGCTGATGCCTAAATATTCAATACCTATCGTGTTAAGCAGTACAATACGGTTTATAAACTGAAGCAGAAAAGTAAGTGCCTGACCGCCTACACCGGTTACGGCAGACTTAAGGCTGTTGACTGTACGCGTATTTTTCTCCATAAGCTGTGCGGCACTCTCCTTTCATTACTTTCAAGTTGATATTATAACATATTAAAGATAAAATTTCAAATAAAGTGCTTCAATATTTATTAAAATCAGATTTTTCGCAGCACGCCTCTCCTCACCGGCATCCGATTATCAGAAATGTCGTCAATCCAAGCGTCAATTATCTGTAAAGTCATTAAGCTTTACTTTCCCCAAAAAGTCTTAACATCTTCTCTCGTCTGAAATATAAAATCCACGCAATTTCAACGATTACCATAAAATAATTACAATAAAACCACCACTTATAATTTTCAATTCAATTTCATTAAATTTGTAAAGGCAATCATCTTTACTCACATTGACAACATCAACCTGAAATCCACTCCAAAGTTTTTTTCGTCTTTTGCTGTTTTATATTGTTTTTTTTATAACTTTGTATTATAATAATATACGTGTAACTTTACACATCTCGGAAGGAGTAATAATCTTGAACACAACAGTTGAAAAGAGGCGTGCACTGCTCATAAACGTTGCCTACTTTGCACTGATTATCGGTGCATTCTATCTCTTTATGCGCTACGCCTTCTGGACAGTATCACCTTTTATTTTCGCTTTTTTCATAGCGATGCTTCTGCAGAAGCCCGTGTCTGCAGTTACCAAACGCACTCCGCTGAATAAAGGCTTTGTTTCGTTTATAGCAATGCTGTTCATCGCCATATTCTTTGTGGGTCTTGTAGCTCTTGCGGGCACTACCGTTTTCACCGAGCTCAAAGGCTTCGCTTCCAAGCTTACCGAAACTTTCAAAAGCATTCCCGAATTCATCAGCGGAATCGAATCGTGGATTCTCAGCTTGCTCGAGCCGTTACCCGATACAATCGAAAGCTCACTTGCAGCTTCTGTAAATGAATTCACCCAAAACCTGCTCTCATCTTTCTCACAAAACGGAGCTGCCTTATCCCCTACAGATAAAACTTCCGTAATGCAGTTTGATTTTTCCGCTCTGCTCACTCCCCTGTCAGGCGTCATATCAACTGCAAGCAAGCTCCCTGCGTTTCTTGTATCAATAATTGTTTTCTTCATCGCAACCTGTTTCATAACAGTCGATTATGACAGAATAGTCAATTTTATCAAGCGACAGTTACCCGAAGGTAAGCGTACAGCGCTCACAAAAACAAAGCAGCTTACTCTTTCAACACTCGGCAAAATGATAAAGGCATACTGCCTCATTATCTGTATTACGTTTACCGAAATTCTCATCGGTCTCACAGCACTCAATCTTCTCGGCTTCTATTCGGGCAGTTACAGGGTCGTTATTTCGCTTTGCATAGCCTTGGTCGATATATTTCCCATCCTCGGCTCGGGTACAGTACTCGTCCCCTGGGGTATAATCTCACTGCTCAGAGGCAATATCGGTCTTGGCATCGGTCTGCTTGTACTGTACGTTATAATAACGGTACTGCGTCAGTATATCGAGCCTAAGCTTGTTGCAGGTCAGCTTGGCCTGCCTCCTGCCGCAACACTTGTTGCAATGTATCTCGGTTTCAAAATCTTCGGTGTCCCCGGTATCTTTATGTTACCGTTGATGATAACAGTATTAAAAGTGCTCAACGACGACGGCGTAATCCATCTCTGGAAAGCCAACACAGCAGAAGGCAAATCATCCGTTGAGCTTAAAATCCCTAAACTTAAAACGAAAAAGAACACGAAAGGAAGTAACACAAAATGAGTAAAATCATTGAGGTCAAGGGTCTTGAAAAATCCTACGGCCGCAATCAGGTTCTCCGCGGTATCGACCTGAGCTACGAAGAGGGTCAGGTTATCGGCCTCCTCGGCCCTAACGGCTGCGGTAAAACCTCGCTTATCAAAATCCTCACAGGCCTTATCCACGACTACGAGGGCACCGTACTTATCGACGGTCAGACACCCGGTGTATACACCAAGTCTGTCACCGCTTACCTGCCCGAGCGTACTTATCTGCCCGAATGGATGAAAGCCAAGGATGCTATCAGCTATTTCGACGATTTCTTCAGCGATTTCGATAAGGTCAAAGCAACCGAAATGCTCAACCGTTTCCGTCTTGACCCCAATCAGAAAATCAAGACTATGTCAAAGGGTATGCAGGAAAAGCTTCAGCTCCTCATCGTTATGAGCCGTGCATCAAAGCTTTACTGCCTTGACGAACCTCTCGGCGGTGTTGACCCCGCAACAAGAAGTGCTATCCTCGACGTTATTATGAATAACTACGCTGAAAAATCAACAGTACTCATCTCAACTCACCTTATCAACGACGTTGAGCGTATATTCAACTCCGTACTTATGATCGGCGAAGGTAAAGTAAAACTCAATGCCGGTATGGATGAAATCCGCAACGGCGACAAGAGTGTAGAAGAAATTTTCAAGGAGGTGTTCAGCTTTGGTTGGTAAGCTTATTAAAAACGAACTCAAAGCGGGACTTCATTCTGTTGCTCCCATCTATATCGCAACCGCGGCAGTAGTTGCAATTCTCGCAATCTCATTCCTTTTTGAAATCGTATGGCTTGCAGCAATATCACTTATCGCTGTTGTTCTTGTAGGTCTCGGCATCCTTGTCGTAACAATTATCTCCGTCATCAACAATTTCAATAAATCAATGTTCCGCGACCAGGGTTATCTCACGTTCACGTTGCCCGTCACAAGCGGTCAGCTCCTTTTCGCAAAGGCCCTCTGTTCATTTATCTGGATTCTTCTCAGCTATATCGTACTTATCGCACTGTTTGCAGGCATCTATTTCTATGCCGCAGGTCAGATTGACGAAAGCGAGATTGCAACATTCAAGATAATGATTTCAATGCTCGTTGAGTTACCCGATACTGCAACAGTAATCGGCGTAATCTCACTCTTCGTCACATACTTCTTCCTTAACATTGTCTTCCTCGTTTCCGAGATTTATTTTTCAGTTGCCCTCTCAAACGTACGTACATTCCAGAGAACGGGCTTCTTCTCAACAATCCTCATCTTTATGGGCACTTTTGCCGTAACTTCAACAATCAGCTCACTCCTCAAGGCATACGTACCCCTCTCACTGAGATTTTCTCTTGAGGGTGCACAGCTTCTTCTCGAGCCTATGTATAATTCATCAGGTATCGTATTCGGCTTTGCCGACGTTATATTTATGGCAATCGCATCAGCACTGTTCTTTGTTATGACTTCATGGCTTATGAAGCATAAAATCAACCTTAAATAAATCGGAGTTACTATGCATAAGTATTTTAAAGCAATTGTATTCCTTGCTCTTGCGGCAATTCTTTCTTTTTCATTCTGTGCTTCTGCCGCTGACGTTTCAGAGCAGAGCATAAAATTTGCAGTTTATTGCGAAACGTCAGACGATATTGTCAATGCCGCTCAGGCAGGTGCATCATTCATATCAATCAGCGACAAGCTTTCTGCCGCCGGCATTGTCAATACTCTCCCCGGCGGAATAACACTTATTGTCGATGCCGACAGTATCGAAGAAGCTGATGAAGTCTATTTTTCTCTTGCTTTGTCAGGCTCTGAAAACAAGGTGTATTACAGACTCAACGTCAGTGCAACCAAAGCGACAGAATGGGCACAGGCAAAAGGTGTAAAGCTCATCGGCTATTATAAAGGCAATATTTATCCTCTTGCCGTCTCTGCAGTAAACAAATATGCAAAGTCTGCTGAGGGTGCAATTATCCAGTTGCAGACCAATAATCAGGATGGTGTAATCCTTCACAGCTCTGTTACTTCTTTCTTTGCAAAGCACGGTGCACTCGGTATGTTTTCAACTGTCGACTCCACACGCAGTGCAAAACGTACAGACTCCGCACGCAGCTGGGATGACCTTATTTCAAAAGGCTATACGGTAATCGAAACCGCATACCCTGCCGACTTTGAAGAATATCTCAGCTCAAATACAGCCGAGAGAGAAAAGCTCGAGATAAGCGTCAACACCGCTCTTTCTACAAGCACCGAGGGTTGTCCTCCCAACAGAGTCAGTACATTTGAATCTGCTCTTGCAGACGCCTCTGCTCTCCTTGCCGACGGCTCATCCGCAACGTACGCAATGGCTGATGCACGCGCAGTGCTCGACGAAGCAGTAAAAAACATAACTGTTCCGGACGGTTCACAGGTCAAAGGCGACCTTGAATTCACTCCCGGCAGAATTGCCTGGGCGCTTTTCGGTGTCGCACTTGTGCTCAGCTGGCAGATTTTCTTCCGCAAGCGTTGGGCAAAAGCCTCATAAAAAACAATAAGCAAAAGAGGGATATTATGGTAAGCGTTAACGTCAGTATACCCAGAGCAGACAAACCCGAAGACGTCGGGGTCTCTTCTGCCGCAATCGCAGAATATGTGCGCGATATAGAAAAAAGCGGCATTGAAAGCCATTCGTTAATGATAATCCGCCACGGCAAAGTCGCCTACGAATCCTGGCGCAAGCCGTATGAAGCAAATACCCCTCATATTATGTACTCCGTCAGTAAGAGCATTATGGCTATAGCCGCAGGTTTTGCCATAACAGAAGGGTATATGACTCCCGAAACCCGACTTGTCGATGTGTTTCCCGAATGTGTACCCGAAAACCATGATGAAGCACTTGAAAAAATCACGCTTCATCAGCTTATGACGATGACTGTAGGCAAAAACGTCAGTCCTCTTGCCGATAAAACTTCAAGTCACTGGGTGCGTGACTTTATGGAGGTCAGGCAGACTTTCCAGCCCGGTGAAGGATGGACTTATGTAAACGAAAACACCTACTGCGTTTCCGCAATGATATCAAAGCTCACGGGAATGAGTGTCACAGATTACCTCAAGCCCCGTCTCTACGAGCCCCTTGGCATCACAAGCTACCAGTGGGAGCGTGACCATACAGGTGTCGAAACAGGCGGCTGGGGTCTTTACCTTAAAACAGAAGACCTCGCAAAAATCGCACTCTGCTGTCTTAACGACGGTGTTTACGACGGCAAACAGATAATTCCCAAAGAGTGGCTCGACCTTGCCTGTTCAGACCTTACTTCAGGCATCTCCGGTGCACCCGAATACGGCTACGGCTATTTCATCTGGGGCTGTGACACACCCGACACTATCCGTTTCGACGGTATGTTCTCACAGCTTGCTTATATCTATAAAGAATATGATGCAGTTGTCGTACTTACCAACAACGAAATCATAGAAGATAAAGCGATTGAGTGTTACCGTCGCTATTTCCCCGATGCATTCTTCGACAATGTCAATCCCCCTACGGTTGAAATTCCGGAGTTCACTCCTCTCAAAGAGATTTTTCCTATGCCCGGACAACCTGAAACCGAAAAAAAGATTTCAGGCAGAACAATAAAATTCAGTTCCAACCCTGTGCTTGATGCATTCGGTTTTCCGCTCAGTCTTCTTACATTCCCCACGATATATATGTCAGCCGTAAAACCCGGCCCCGTAGATAACTTCAGATTCAGCTTCTACGGTGATGAGTGTACTATGTACTGGGCTGAAGGCAAGGAAACCAACATCATACATATCGGCCTTGACGGTGTACCGAGACGAAGCAGAATCAGACTCGGCAGAATTGACTACACCACAAGTGCAACAGGTGCATGGCTTGATAAAAACACACTCGAGATTCATATAAGACCGCTCGAGTCACTGAATAAGCGTATATTCAGATTCACTTTCAAAGGCAACAGCGTCACGCTCAGACCCTCTTCTGATCCCGATATCAGATACATCGGTGAAAAGGTTCTGCCAAGCGTAAAGCGTATGATACCCAGTCCTGCAGCATACAAAATATTCAGCAAGTTTATCCTCAACTGTCACAAACTGGTTGACGCTCCCCTTCACGGAAAATTCGTTGATAAATAAGAACGGAGAACGCAGACAATGACTACCTCTACCTATTTTGTTTGCACGTCGCTTATATTATTTGAAGCAATATTTATTCCCTTATATCTCAAAAAAATGTGGCCGACCAAGAATTGGCATTCGCTCGGCTACAAAATGATATGTGCATCTGCCTACGTTATCCTTTCAGCTGTGGTAACCAATGCCGCAGGCGGAATAAACAGCTATTCTCTGCCAATGATTATCGGCTTTGCCGCATCGTGGCTCGGCGACCTTATGCTTCATATCCCAAAGCCCACCAAGGTTTTCTTTGGCATAGGTATGGTATTTTTCGCAGCAGCACATATCTTCTACTGCCTTGCCTATATAGGTGTACAGCGTGCGTTTTTCCCGCAAGTCAGAACTATCTCCGTTTGGGAAATCGCAACAGCTGTCATTATCATAGCCGTTTTTCTTACGGTATGCCTTATCAAAAAAGTCAGCTTCGGCTCAATGCTTGTACCCTGTGCAGTTTACGGTATATTCGTGTCAATGATGATGATAAAATCGTCACTGCTCAGTATACGTCTGCTCACCGAAGGTGTCAGCGGTATGGCAGTCCCTGCCGTGCTTCTTCTCGTCGGCGGTATAAGCTTTTTCCTGTCAGACGGCTCACTCGCTCTTATCTCGTTTGACACACGCTACAAAAAATTCAGACTCAAAGTTTTTAACATAGTTACATACTTCGGTGCACAGATTTGCCTTGCACTGTCAATACTTTACTTTGTATAAATTTATCCGGGAGGATTTTAAAATTATGGGACCTATAGGAATCATTCTGCTTTGCGTACTCGGTCTGATTGTCGCATTAATTGCAGTTGCAGCAATCAGAGCTGTTATGCTCAAAGCAAAACCGAACACAAATGCACCCGCCATCAACCCCACTGAGGAAGAGGCACTCGATTACGCTGAAAAGCTCAGCGAAATGATCAAAGTGCCCACCATCTCACTCAGAGGCAACACAGACCTTTCACAGTTTTACAAACTGCACGAGGTTATGAAGCAGAGCTTCCCGCTCATATTCGAAAAGCTTGAATGCACAGAAATCGAAGGCAACCTGCTTTTCCGCTGGCCCGGTAAAGACCCGAAGCGTAACGGTCTTCTCCTTATGGGTCATCAGGACGTAGTTACAGCGGACGAGCCCACCTGGACAAGAGATCCTTTCTCAGGCGAAATTGCCGACGGCAACATCCACGGCAGAGGCTCTATGGACTGTAAGTCAACCGTATTCTCCGAGTTCCAGGCTATCGAAGAGCTTCTTGCAGAAGGTTATGAACCTCCGTGCGATATCTACCTCGCAACAGCAGTTGACGAGGAAATTTCAGGCGGCGGTGCTCCGATGCTTGTTGACTATCTCAAGTCAAAGGGTGTGCACCTTGACGTAGCTATGGACGAAGGCGGTGCTATCCTCAAGGGTCAGCTCCCGACTATGGACGGTTGGTGTGCCGCAATCGGTATACTCGAAAAGGGTTATATCGACGTTAAAATCAAGGCTAAGGGTAAAGGCGGTCATTCCTCTACTCCTCCCAAGAACACACCTATGACAAGACTTGCAAAATTCGTTGCCGATATCGAAAACGACCAGCCCTTCAAGGCTGAAATTTCAGGTCCCGTCTATGCAATGCTCAAAGAAGCTGCTCCCTATCTCGGCTTTCCGCTGAGAATGGTACTCGGCAATATGTGGCTCTTCAAGGGTCTGCTTACAAAGGTGCTTCCCGTTGTAAGCCCGATGTGCAAAGCATTTGTCAAAACAACTTTTGCCTGCACAATGGCAGAAGGCTCACAGACACCCAACGTAATTCCTACCGAAGCTTACGTAGTCTGCAACCTCCGCCCCTCACCTCACCAGAATGCCGATCAGTCACTTGCAGTGCTTCAGAAATACGCTGACAAGTACGACCTTGAGCTTGAGGTAATCCACGCAAGAAGTGCTTCAAACTGCGTCGACTACAAAGGCGAAGAGTTCAAATATCTCACCAAGTGTATCAACGAGTGTTATCCTGATGCAGGCGTTATCCCCTACCTTATGACAGGCGGTACAGACTGCCGTCATTACGAGGCAATTGCCGACAACTGCCTGCGTTTCTGCCCGATTAAAATGAGCAACGAGCAGCTTGCCGCAATGCATGCAGCAAACGAAAGCATCGGCGTCAATGAAGTTGCCCACTGCGTAAAATTCTATAAGCACTACATCAAAAACCATAAGTAATTACCAAACCCACCTGTCGATTTTTCTTCAGGTGGGTTAAATAAATCAAGTGAATTTATATGAGAATTGTCAGCTGAAATTGCAAAGGTGAAGATGCTCAAAAAACTTTCTATTTATATCGTCACACAGATAAAGGCTATCATATAGACCACTGCTTTATAAACAAGTCTAATATAAAAACATACAAAATTGAAAACAAAGAAATATGGCTATCTTATTCCGACCACATCCCTGTTATTTTAGAAACAGTAAATTAAGGCTTCCCCTTGAGGGGAAGCTGTCGCGTAGCGACTGATGAGGTGTAGAAATGAATCAAAACTATAACAAGAAACTCATTGGCAATGCACGCACTTTAAGAAACAATATGACAAAAGAAGAAAGACACTTATGGTATGATTTCTTAAAAAGCTTGCCTACAACTGTAAATCGCCAAAAAACTATTGAGAAATATATAGTAGATTTTTATATTGCATCAGCTAAAATCGTAATCGAGCTTGACGGTTCACAACATTACGAAAGTTCAGGTCAGCAAAAAGACATTGAACGGGACAGATACCTTGCAGAAAAAGGTATAAAAGTACTTCGCTATTCGAATTTTGATATTTGGGATAACTTTGACGGTGTTTGCCAGGACATTCTTTACAATATCCAAAACACCTCATCCGACAGCTGACGCCGTCACCTTCCCCTCAAGGGGAAGGCTTACTATAACAGAAGCCGCATCTGTTTATTCAGATGCGGCTTCTGTTTATTCACTTCTCAACGCTTTTACAGGGTCTTTCTTTGCAGCTACTCTGGCAGGAATAAAACCTGCAACAAGTGTCAGCACAACGCTGATACCAATCAGCATCACACCGCCTATGAACGGCAGTGCCGCAAGGTTCGGAATACCTGCAAGCGAGTTCACTATTGCGTTTATGGGTATTATCAGCACTAACGTTGACAGTATGCCTATCACACCGGATGTCAGACCGACTATGATAGTTTCACTGTTAAACACTCTCGAAATATCTCTTTTTGATGCACCGATTGAGCGAAGAATACCAATTTCCTTTGTGCGCTCAAGTACGGAAATATAGGTTATAATACCTATCATTATCGACGAAACAACCAGAGAAATCGCAACAAAAGCAACCAGTGCGTATGTGACAATATCAATAACCTGCGTAACCGAGCTCATAATAAGGTTTACGTAATCCGTGTAGGTTATCGTACCCTCTTCTTTGCCTTCACTTATCTGCTTTGCATTGTAATCGTCTATAATTTTAACAAGCTTTTCTTTCGCTTCAAAATTCATCGGATACAGCTCAATGCTTGTCGGATTTGCAATGTCGGCCGCACCAAGCATATAAAGATTTTCCTCATAGCTTGAGTATGAGAATTTCTCTTTTTCTTCCTCGGGCTTTACCGATTCCGATGGCTTAGAGTTACCGCCGGGCTTCGAGGTGCTACCCTGCAGTTCATCTTTACTCGGTATCTCAACCTGCTGGTTGCTCTCAACTGCAATTATTATCGCCGAAAGCAGCTGCAGTTTTGTCTCCTTGTTCATCATCTGCAAGTATGAGTATACGGTCGAGCTGTCCGTATCTGTACCCTCAAGCATCTCATCAAGGTATGCTATAAGCTTCTGTCTGTCGGATGCCGTGCGTATATCCTTGAGCATAAGCTTTACAAATTCCGTCAGCTTTTCTTTTTCTTCGCCTTCAAAGTTTTCTTCAATAAAAGCGTAAATTTCTTCCTGAGTCATAACCTCAATATCGCTGGTGTTTGCAACGGGCGTAACTTCAGGTACCGTACCCTTATGTGCCGCAAACTCAACTGCAGGCATCGAAACCCTTGACGATGTCGGCGAAACCTTTTCTTTTTCAGCCGCACTTTCAAATCTCAGCCCTGTGAATACGTCAACGTCAGGCTCTGCCTTCTGCTGTTTTACTATCTCACTGTTGTTTGCAATATTCATTGCGTACCCGGTAAGAGAGCTCATGTATCCTACAGTGCCGCCCTTTACTGTCGACTGTGCGTTAGGCTTCGGGCGTGCGATTGCAACAATCTTAATTTCCTGTGCCGAATCAACCACTTTCTTCATATAAACGTCATCGTCACTCTTATCAACCCAGACGTTACCGTCCTTCTGATAATAAGCCGTAGACGGCACAAGCCTGAATGAAAGATTCAGAAACTCGTTGTAATCATAGCCCTCAAGTTCAATCGGCTCTGTGCTTTCCTGTTTATTATCATTCTTTTCAAGACTGCTAACATCCGCAAGCCCTAATGCGTAAAGAGTTACGTCATCAATCTCGTTATTCTTATCAAGGAAAAGCACAAGCTCATTCTGATTCTTCGGCCATTTGCCTGCAAGAATATCGTACTGCGTGTCAAGTAACTCTACGTCGCCTACAAGCTCTTCCCATACGTCAGTGTCAGCCGTAAGTCCCATCTCTTCAAGTGCGTCGTTTGGTCTTACTCTTGTCACTCCGTTGCTCGTATCGCTTTTAAAAATCTGCAGGTCTACGTCGTAACCGTATTTGATATCTGTGCAAAGCGGTTCAAAAGCCGCAGAGTTAAGCTCAATAAACGTCTTGAATCTGCCCAGATCATTCTGCTGTGCCTTGAATTCAAGGTCAGCTACAGAATTTTCCAGCATCGGTCTCTTGTAAATCTTATCCTTATCGTGTTCAGCTATATTCTGCTTTGAGTTATTCACCGTACCAAGCAGCTGCATCAGATCAAAGCTCTCAGCCTCAATCGTAATCGGATACGATGCCAGCGTGTCACGCTCGAGCGAATTTATATAAGCCTGCATACCGTTTGAAAGTGACAGAATAAGTGCAATACCGATTATACCTATGCTGCCTGCAAATGAGGTAAGCAACGTCCTGCCTTTCTTTGTCAGCAGGTTGTTGAAGCTCAGCGACAACGCAGTGCCAAAGCTCATCGAAGCCCTGGGTGACTTCTTCTTTTCTTTTTTATCTTTCTTTTTTGCAGGCTCTTCAGTTATTGTCTCAACTGCTTCATCTGCAATATACGGGTCGGAATCCTTACGGATTTTGCCATCCTTTATCCTGATTATACGGCTCGCATATTCCTTGGCAAGCTTCGGGTTATGCGTAACCATAATAACAAGCCTGTCCTTTGATATCTCACGTATAAGCTCCATTATCTGTACGCTTGTTTTTGAGTCAAGTGCACCCGTAGGCTCGTCTGCAAGCAGAATATCAGGGTCGTTTACAAGTGCTCGTGCAATCGCAACACGCTGCATCTGTCCGCCCGACATCTGATTCGGTTTCTTGTGAATCTGGTCACCGAGACCGACTTTTTTGAGCACCTCTTTTGCACGGCGGCGTCTTTCACTCTTGCTCACACCCGAAAGTGTCAGTGCAAGCTCAACGTTTGCAAGCACACTCTGGTGCGGAATAAGGTTATAATTCTGAAAAACAAAGCCGACCGAATGGTTGCGGTATCCGTCCCAATCCTTATCGCTGTACATTTCAGTCGAGCGCGAGTTGATTATAAGGTCACCCGAATCGTAGCGGTCAAGTCCTCCGACAATATTCAGCAGTGTTGTCTTACCCGAGCCCGACGGACCGAGAATCGCAACAAACTCACTGTCACGAAAGCTGATGCTCACGTCATCAAGTGCGTACACCTTGCCGATGCCCGCTTTATATGACTTTTTTATATTTTTAAGCTCTAACATTTTCCATTCCTCCGTAACTTATATTATAGGATAGACAAGCCCAAAGGTCAACCGACACCGTAAAAAACATTAATAATCTCTTTACAATCCCATCAGATGTTTATATAATTAGTTTATCTCCCGTGTATAAACCTTAATGAGGTGAAAAATATGTTCAAACTCAAATGGAAGTCAGTCGCAAAAATTGTCGCAATAATTCTTGCAGTCTATCTTTGCATCCATTATTGGCCCAATATCTCAGGTCTGCTGTCAAAGCTTCTTTCTGCCGCAGCACCTATAGTTATCGGTCTCGTAACCGCCTATGCCGTAAATATACTTATGAGCTTTTACGAGCGGCACTATTTCCCGAAGTCAACTAAAAAATCTGTCGCAAAATCCAAGCGTCCCGTATGTATGGCAGGTGCGTTTATAACCTTGCTCGGCATAGTTGCCCTCATAATCGGTCTTATCGCACCTCAGCTTGTAAATTGTATCGTTATGCTCGTCAACGATATACCTCCTGCAATCGAAAAGCTTATTCCCGAACTCGAGCAGATAGGTATCGTACCCGACGATATAATCAATTCTCTCACTAACATCAACTGGAAAGACCGTATCGGCGATATTGTCTCAGCCGTCACCTCAGGGCTCGGCGGTGCATTCGATATTGCCTACACTGCTGTTTCTTCCGTATTCACAAGCGTTGTAAATATCGTAATCGGCATCATCTTCGCCATATATCTTCTCGCCGAAAAAGACAGACTCATCGCCCAGTTCAAGCGTCTTATCAACCACTTTGTCCCTGAGCAGAAGGCTCACAAGCTCACTTACGTCTGGGCAGAAATCTGCGACTGCTTCCACGATTTCATTGTCGGTCAGTGTACAGAGGCCGTAATCCTCGGCGTACTTTGTATGCTCGGTATGTTCATCCTGCAGATTCCCTATGCACCTATGATCGGTGCACTTATGGGCTTCACTGCGCTTATACCTATCGTCGGCGGATTTATCGGTGCAGGTGTCGGTGCATTCCTTATCCTTATGGATTCTCCTATAAAAGCACTCGTGTTCGTAATATTCGTTATTATACTTCAGCAGATTGAGGGCAACCTCATTTATCCGAAGGTAGTCGGTCGTTCACTCGGTCTGCCCGGCATATGGGTGCTTGCAGCCGTTACAGTCGGCGGCGGTGTTATGGGTATTGGCGGTATGCTTATCGGTGTTCCGCTCACAGCCGCAGCTTACAAGCTTCTCAAGGCTTATGTCAACACGCAGGACTCTTCAGCTGTTCCTCCTGCAGAAGATTCGGATGCAACAGCCGAACAAAATTCATAATTCATGGCAGGTGATACAGTAATGTCTTACAGTCAGAAACCGAAAATGGTGCTTTTCGATGTCGGCGGCACGCTTTATAAAGGCGACAGCTTCTCAGCAGCCAACGGTTTGGATGCACTCAGAAAGCTTGCTACAAATCCCGACATCACGGATACAGCCGCTATGGCAACGCTTTGGGACAGCTACGCTGACGAAATCGGATCGGGTCACAAATCAACTTCCGGCACTACACTCGATTTTCCTCTTTCAGGTGCACTCAAATTTATTACAATGAATACGGGTCTCCGCTTTGATATTTCAATGTATGAACAAGAGGAAATTTTCGACAGATTCAATTCCTCAAGAAGATTAATCTGCGGCATCACAGAGCTTATTATCTCATTAAAATCTCTCGGCATCCGCACAGCCGTTATCAGCAATAATGCAATGAGCGGTGAATCGCTTACACTTGCCGTAAAACACTGGATTCCCGATTCCGATATGGAGTTCTGTTTCACAAGCTCAGATATTCTTCTCTCCAAGCCCGACAGAAACATCTTTGATACCGCCTTAGCCTATGCAGGGCTTAACGCTTCCGATTGCTGGTATTGCGGTGACAGCTTCACACCCGATGTTTACGGTGCAAAATCCGCAGGGCTCACACCTGTTCTGATTGACGTAAATTCCTCTGTCCCCGTACAATTCAGAACCGAAGACAGCGTCGGTGAATATATGGTTGTAAACAACTGGGCAGAGCTTGCAAAGCATATTGAAAACATATAAAAAGAGCTGACTCATTAAAGTTGAGTCAGCTCTTTTTTATACTCTTACGATTTTTTTGACTATTGGAATTTTTGAAAGCACAAAACTGATTGCAAACGACAAAGCGAACACAATTATAAATCGCAGGATTATGTGCACAAGCGGGTTAAGGTCAAGCAGGAGATAAGTTGCAGGCTTGTTGATAAGTATGTGTACTATATACATACCGAACGAAAGCCTTGATAAAAGTGCGATAGGGCTGGGCAGCTTTTTTACCTGCAGGGCGGTGATTGCTGTGAATGCACCGAGCGAGTATAAATAAACCAATATGTTAGTATAGGAATATATGTTTTCGTGGTCGCCTGTTAAATATATTGTGATAATAATAAGTGCGGCTGATACGGCGGCAATACCATATAACAGCTTTTTTAAACTTTTGCTAATCCCGATATGTACAACGTACCATCCTGTAAGATAATAAGCTGTGTAGCCTGCGAAAAATTCAGCGTGAAATTTATCGAGCAGTGTGTTGGCAAGCAGCAGCTTGTCGCTGAAAAGTCCCAGCGTTGATATTACGGGTCTGAAGAAAACAAAAACCAACGATACTGCAATATAAAACAGCACCATACCTTTGTTTTCTTTTTTTACAAAGCTGCGCAGAAACGGTGTTGCGATGTAAAGACCGATCAGCATATAAAGGTACCACATATGTACCTGTCCGGTTATAGCCGATTTTATAAAGTCGGTCAGGTTGATTGCTTCACCGTGTATCAGCGGTGAAACAATGTCGAAAGCAACCGAATAAATGACAGACCATATTACAATCAGCAAAAACGTGCGGCAGGCGTTTTTCAACATATCCCTGAAGCTTTTTATTTTGCTTTCATCAAGCAGTAACGCTCCCGAAATCATAACAAAAATCGGCACGCCGATTCTTGATAAGCTGTCAAATACATTGCCTGCCCAAAATCCGAAGCTGTTTGCGGGGTACTTTGTAACAAAGAGGGAGCTGCAGTGTATCATCATAATACAGCACAGCGCAAACACCCTTGCGATATCGAGCGAAAAATTTCTTTTTGAATTTTGTTTGTACATCTTTCTGCTCCCGAATCCGTTATTGTGTGAATTTTACTGTCAGCTCACGTCATTTCGGCGTGCAGCGTGCCGTCAGCGTTAAAATTCAGCTTGTCGATACAAAGCACCCTGTGTCCCGGCTCAAGGTCACCGATAATGCGGCGGTGGTATGCTATCAGCCATTCGTCAGTGCCGTCAACGTTTATATATCCGTTATGACCCGGACCGTTTGCTGTTTCGGATGACTCAAGCACTGTGTAACCTTGAGGGGTTATGTCAACAGGGCTGAGACTGCTGCTTGCACAAATATGATACGTGCCGTCCATCCAGCAGCCCTCGGACCACATAAAGTGGTAAACTCCGTTCCGTTTCAGCATACACGGTCCTTCGGTGTAGTTGTTTGGTGTGATTTCTTTAAAAACAGTACCGTCCGGAAAAGGGACAAAGCCTGTCATATCATCGTTCATCACAGCTACGTTACAGTGCTTCCAGCCACCGTAATAAAGATAAACCGTACCGTCGTCATCCTTGAACAGGTGAGCGTCTATGGGCTGTGCATTGTTGATGAATCTGTCAATGAGTGTTTTGCCTGTAAGGCTTTTGAACGGCCCTGACGGGGAATCTGAAACGGCAATTTCAAGCCCGCCGATTTCGTCATCGGTCTGTATATCGTTACTTGCAAAAATCAGATAATACTTACCGTTTTTCTCAATTGCGGTCGGTGCCCATACAGCTCTGTGTATATACGGATAGTCACTCATATCAATTATGTTTTCGTGCTTTTCCCAATTGACAAGGTCCGCTGAAGAGAAACAGTTTATGTTCATCTGGTCGGTATATTTTGTAAACGACTGTGTAACGTAAATATAATATCTTCCGTTGTAAAATCTCGCTTCTGGGTCAGCGTAGTAACCGTTGACTATCGGATTCAAAAAACCATCTCCTGTATTACACTGTTCTGATTTTTAATTATATTACGCTGTGTTTTTATTGTCAACAATTCATCGGACTACAGATGATAACAGTGGTCATTTTAAACAAAGTGCAAATACCGAAAGCGTAAATTATGTATAATTTTAATATTATTACTTGTAAAAATAATATATTATATGTTATACTGTTTGTTATCAATAAATCAAGGAGCGGATTCCATGAGCGACAAGAAAAAGACTTTGTCAGTCGACACGGTCAAAGCGTTCTTTACGGAAATCAAAACCCACTGGAACACTCCTGCAGAAGGCAAGTACGTACCGTACAAAGAGTACAAAGACGTTGTGCTTGCCGTAGGTAGTAACTATGCGGGTTCAAAGGTGCTCGAGTACATAGGCTTCTTCTCAGCCTGTTACCTCATTATGCACCACTACAAGCTTCCGTATCTTACGTTTTCAATCATAGGCATTATCAATATGCCGCTGGGTTACATATCAGCACTTATGTGGTGGCTTGTATGCGACAACCTCGGCTTTCTGCCCAAACGTACGGAAAAGAAGTTCTACGGCGTGTACTTTGCGATGATACTATTCGGTATATCCACGCTTGTTTTCGACTTTTCTACCCTGTTCGACCCAAGCAGCGGATTTATCCGCTACCTCAACAGCCTTGAAGGTATGAATGCCACGGCGTGCTTCAAAACCTTCGGTACGCATTTCCTGTACACAGGCTGGGTCGGTGCACGTAACATTTTCTGGCGTAAAAAGCTTCTTCCCAAATACGGCAGATACAAGTATTCACTTTACTGCGACGTTATCCCCAAGTGTATAATGGTCATCCTTATCGGTTGGCTTCCCGTATACAATATCCCCGACGTTGCAACACGTGTATGGGTCGCAAACCTCCTTTTCGCTACATACAACGTATTCGGCTTTGCCAATAATATGGAAACCTGCACAAAGAGCATCAGCCCCAACCTGCAGGAACGTATTTACGTGCGAAGCTATCCCGTCAAGATATCCCACTTCTTCAACACAATCGTCGGTATCATTATGCCTATCTTCATCGGTATGCTCCGTAACGAGTGGGCAGATATTAACGTCTACCGCTACGTAATTCCGATAACCTTTATTATCCTTGCCGCAATGACTATGATTTTTGCAGGCAGAATCAAAGAGCGAATTCCGCAGCCGCCCGTTGAGAAAAAGGTTCAGATCAAATTCTGGGACGGTATGTTCGGTGTTCTTAAGAATAAATACCTGCTTATCAAAAACGTCGTCGGTCTTATCGATGCACTCGGCAACGGTATGTTGCCGTTCGTAACCGTTCTCTATTTCTATACGTTCCGTCTGAGCGGCCTGCCGTACAGCCTTATCGTTATGCTTATTTCTTTCGCAGGCACTCCGCCCGATTTCTTCTCTCCCTATTTCCTCAAACGCTTCTCATACAAGCAGATTATGATTTTCTATCAGCTCACACGTGCCCTCGGCAATGCCGCAATCGTTGCCGCAATCTGGTTCTGCGGCGATAATCTCACCCTCTGCGGTACAATCTGCGTTGTTGTTCTGTTCTTTATGGAAATGACCAAAACAGTTCCCACAACTGCAGGTCACGATATGGACGTACGAATCGGCGACTATCAGATGTATATCTCAGGCGAAAGACTCGAGAGCTTTGCAGGCGTATTCGGCTGGTTTACAGGCCCCGTTGTTTCATTCATCGGCCTGCTTATTCCTCTCTTCCTTCTCCGCTACGGCTTCAACAGCAACTGGGAGATTCTCTTTGTCGACGCAACACGACGTAACATTATAGCAATACCGCTTATTGTCGATATAATAGGCTTTGTGCTTATGACAATCCCCTATTTCTTCTGGGATTACGACAGCAAAAAACAGAATCAGGTTATGGAAGTACTCAAGCGACGTGCTGAAGTAACCGAAAAGAATGCCGCTGAAGCCAACGAAAAGGTTTCAGGCGGATATAAAGGCTAAGGAAGGAGGTTACAGAAAATGAGTAAGAAAAACAAAAATGATATTCCTGTACCTCCCGTAAACGATGCTGAAATAAAGCTTGACATCCCCGAGGATGAAATATGGACTTATCAGGTGCCGGGTCTTGCCGCACCGCATATCAATAAACCATATAAATTTTTCACTCTCAAGAAGATTATCTTCATTGTCACAATCGTTATTGCCGTCGGTCTCTCCTGCTACTTCAGTATCCTTGCTATCGCAAACAAAGATACGTATGAGTATGAAGATACAGGCAGCGGCACTTACCGTCTGACAAAATTCAGCAATACGGGCGAAATAACCGAGCTTAACGTAGACTACGTAACTTCCGTCAATTACGACCAGATAACCAAGGAATACGTATTCACCAAGGATAAAAGCAAAAAGGTTACCGAAATCCGCGAGTACGCACTCAACTGCGATGATAAAATCAAAACGATATATATCGGTGCAGACGTTGAGCTTATCCAGAATAATGCCTTTTATTCCTGCTGGGCACTGCAGAATATCGAGGTTGATGAAAACAATCCCTACTACTGCGATATCGACGGTGTGCTTTACAATAAGGATAAAACAGTGCTTATCAACTATCCTTGTAATCACGACGAATATCTCAGACAGAAATTCGGCTACGAAACAGAAATGTACCATGACGATGTTACCGAGCAGTACAGACTCGATATCCAGACTTACGTCGTACCCTCTACCGTAACAACGCTCGGCGAGCTTTGCTTCAGCTATGTAAACCTCAGAGATATCTATCTTCCTGAGGGTCTTAAAAGAATGGAAACGCTCTCTGTTTTCAAGCTTCACGAGCCTAAGGATCAGTGGGGCAACACACCCTCTCTCGAAAACATCTACACCTACAAATCAGAAGCTGAAATTTCCGACGTAACATACAAATCAATCGACAGCTTCAGTGAGGTTTACCTTTCACTTCCCGAAGGTCTCGAGTATATCGGCTCCGATGCACTCAGTTACAACCAGGCAATGACCTATGTGTACATTCCCTCAAGCGTCACCTATATCGGTCACCACGCATTCTGGGATAACGTTTATAAAGAAGATAAACAGCTCAAAGGTCTTGCCGAAATCAACGTGGCAATGAGCGAAGCTGAGCTTGAAGAAATTCACCTCGGCGACCAGTGGAAACCGCAGTACGACTATATGCTGTTCAAAAAGAGCGTAAACGTCAACTACAGCGTCGCAAGGCAAGAAATGAAATAACTACTTCAGAGGTAACTTCACGTTACCTCTGTTTTTTTATACGAAATATTTACTTGAAGCTTCACGCGTGGTATAATATAAATGTATTTTTTTCGCGAGGTGATAACCGTATGTTTGATGCAGTAAAAGTTAAAAATGAATGTGCCCAGTGGATAAGAAATTTCTTCGAAGAAAACGGCAAAGGCTGCAACGCAGTCGTCGGCATATCAGGCGGTAAAGACAGTTCTATCGTCGCCGCACTTTGCGTCGAGGCACTCGGTAAGGACAGAGTTATAGGTGTGCTTATGCCCCAGGGTGAGCAGCACGATATCGATATGGCTTACCTGCTTGTAAACCACCTCGGAATCAAGCATTATGAAATCAATGTCAAAGCCGCTATCGATGCTGTGCTTGACAGTTTCCCCGAAGAGCTTGAAATAAATAATATGACAAGGGTTAACCTGCCGCCGAGAATAAGAATGTCCACCCTCTATGCCGTTTCCCAGAGCTGTAACGGCAGAGTTGCCAACACCTGCAACCTCTCTGAAGACTGGGTAGGCTACTCCACACGCTACGGCGACTCCGTAGGCGATTTCTCTCCCCTGTCATTTATCACCGTAACAGAAGCAAAACAGATCGGTTATGAGCTCGGTTTACCCCGAGAGCTTGTCGACAAAACTCCTATCGACGGCCTCTGCGGCAAAACAGACGAAGAAAACCTCGGCTTTACCTATGCCGAGCTCGACGTTTATATCCGTACAGGCTACATCGCAGACGAAGCAAAGAAAGAGCTTATTGACCGTAAGCATAAGGCAAACCTTTTTAAGCTTCAGTTTATGCCCTGCTTCAAGCCCGAAATATAACTTAAAAGCGGTGCACTGATATGACTATGGTTTTACTGACCGCACTCGGAGTCGGCAGCGCTACACTTATCGGCTCCGTAATCGGTTTTATATTCAGAAAAATCTCTCATAAGTTTTCCGATATTGTCCTCAGCTTTGCCGCAGGCGTTATGCTTTCTGCAGCAGTGTTGGGTCTTATCCTGCCATCTATAGAATACGGCGGAAAATTCGGTATCCTTATCACCGTCGCAGGCATTTTCGCAGGTGCGCTCTGTCTTAACCTTATTGATAAGCTCGTGCCCCACCTGCATATGCTTGTCGGTCCCGATACCGAAAAGCACAACAATGCAAACCTCAGTAAAGTTCTGCTTTTCGTAACCGCTATAGCCATACACAACCTGCCCGAAGGAATTGCCGCAGGTGTCGGTTTCGGCTCGGGTGATACAACTCAGGCTCTGCTTATCGCAGGCGGTATAGCTCTTCAGAATATACCCGAAGGTATGGTTATTATCGGCCCTATGCTTGCCGCAGGTGTAAGCCCTAAAAAAACTTTTATCAGTGCACTTATAACAGGTCTTGTCGAGGTTGTCGGTACGCTTATCGGCTATTTCGCTGTCAGCGTTTCCGTTGCAATCCTGCCCTTTGCCCTCAGCTTTGCGGGCGGTACAATGCTCTATGTAGTAAGTGATGAAATGATACCCGAAACTCACGCTCACGGCAGTCAGCGCGGTGCTACCTACGCATTGCTTGCAGGCTTCTGTGTAATGCTGGTTTCTGATATTCTGCTTGGATAAAAACAAGGGTTGCATCTGACAAAAATCAGTTGCAACCCACTAATTTTACAGTACGGTTTTCCACAGCCCGTGCTTGTTACAGTAGCTGTATACGGCTGTAGGCTTCTCATCACAGAGCTTAAAACAAACTTCAGGCTTTTCGCCGCTTTCAAGGCATTTACGCTGACCGCCTCTGTCAGTCTGCAGATAAACCCAGTTGATGCTGTGCTCATCATCCATCGGATGAAGCACACTGCCGACTGTTACCTTCACACTGTCACTCTCTGCCGTTACTATAGGGCTGTGCTTTTCACCGCCCTCGTTTTCGGTCGAAGCCTCAAGGTGCTCCATCTCACTGCCGCAGCACATAATCGGCACACCTGCACCGTGTATAAGCCCTACAATATTGCCGCACTTACGGCAAAGATAAAATCTTGATTCACACATTGAACATACCTCCTTCGGAATTTTAGTATGCTCATAATTTCACTATTTATTATCGGAGTTTTGCTATGAACACAGTTGAAACCATAACTCAATACGCAAAAAATTACGAAGACCCTCCGAAGGGTGTGCGTCAGGCAAGCCGTGCAATAATTGTAAAAGACGGTAAAATTCTGCTTACCTACGAAACCAATACCGACGTATATATGTCTCCGGGCGGAGGTGTTGAGCCCGGCGAAACGCTCGAAGAGTGCTGTGTGCGTGAGCTCAGCGAAGAAACAGGATACACCGTAAAGCCGATAAAACAGTTCTTAACAATTAACGAGTACTGCTTTGAAATAATGTTTGTCAGCAACTACTTCATCTGCGAAATCACAGGTGAAGCTGAACAGAAGCTGACCGAAATTGAAATTGAACACGGTGCAACACCCGTATGGCTTGGTTTTGACGAAGCACTCGAAATGTTTTCGCACTATCCCGAAGAAAAGCGCGAGGATATCTACAGCCTCTATATGCGTGAGTATACCGTACTCTCAAAATACAAATCCAAAAGGAATTAAAATGAAAATAACAGCTCTTACTGAAAACACACCGTATAACGAAAACATATCAGCCGAACACGGTCTGAGCCTTTATATCGAAACCGATAACCATAACATACTTTTTGATATGGGGCAGACCTCACTCTTTTCAGAAAACGCAGAAAAGCTCGGCATCGACCTTGCCAAAGTCGATATCGCTGTACTCTCTCACGGTCATTATGACCATGGCGGAGGTCTGAAAAAGTTCCTCGAAATAAACAAAACCGCACCCGTCTATATCAGCCGCCACGCTTTCGGCGACTATTATAACGGCACAGAGAAATATATAGGTCTTGATAAAGCTCTGCAAAATGAAAAAAGAATTATATTTGTCGATGATATTCTTAAAATTGATGATGAACTCAGCCTTTATTCCTGCAATAACAAACTTCAGCTTCATTATCTCGGAAGCTTCGGTCTGAAAATGAAATGTAACGGTGAATTTCTGCCCGACGATTTCAGGCACGAGCAGTATCTTCTTATTAATACAAACGGTAAGCGTGTGCTTATCAGCGGTTGCTCACATAAAGGTGTTATGGATATTGCAGAATGGTTTGAGCCTGATGCACTTGTAGGCGGGTTCCATTATTCAAAGCTTCCCCTTGATGAAAAGCTTAAAGAATATGCATTAACTTTAGCTTCACATAAAACATCCTACTATACCTGCCACTGTACGGGCATAGAGCAGTATGAGTTTATGAAAAAATATATGCCGCAGTTGAGCTACCTCTCCTGCGGCGAAAGTATACTTTTATAACACCTTATGTATCCTTAACCAATAAAAAAAGAATTATGTAAAATTTTGAGATGCTGCGACTTTAAACGGAGCAGGCTGACGGCACAAAACGTTATTCATAGAAGTGAACGAGTGTCCGTAGGCGGTACATAATAATTTAAAGTCTGCTTTACTTTAAAAGCCGTAACGGTAATCATAATACACTTTTGCATTATGATTAAACGAGTGGAACAAAATCCGTCAGCCGTAAGCGAAGTGCTTACAACCCCAAAAAGTTTTTTTGGTTACTTTTGTAACGAGTGACAAAAGTAACTGTGGCTTTATGCCACACATTAAAAAAAGCTACTGAATATACTATAAAAAACTAATCAATTTTAAATACCATATTCTCAATAAACATATCAGCAAAGAATGCATCGGCCGAAAGGTCGATGTATTTTGTTTTTTCTACCAATGCTTCAAGGTCATTTTTTTCGTTTGCGTATTTAACCGCACCAAGAAGACTTGAATTATTCAGTGCCACACACTTAAGTTTAAATTCGTCAGGCAATAATCCTGTCTTAACTGCACTGTCAACACATATTCCCGATGAAAAACCGCCCGAAATGTATACAGTTTCTATATCATCAAGTGTAATGGTGCAGTACTTTACAAGAGCCATAACCGAAGAGTAAACGGCAGACTTTGCAAGCTGATACTGTCTGATATCTTCCTGTGTAATATACACGCCCTCTGCAAGCTCAATCTGTTCACAACCCATATATCCCGAGCTGTCAATTATTCCTTTATCAAGCATATAAGCCACCGCATCAATAAGACCCGTGCCGCATATTCCTATCGCTTTTTTATCTTCAATTGTATTTATTTTCCCTTCTCTGAAAGAACATATCGCACCGCTTACAGCACCCGTACCGCACGATATGCACGCTCCTTCAAAGCAAGGACCGGCAGCCGCAGACGTTGATATATAGCCGTTTTTGTTCATCAGCACTATTTCTGCATTCGTACCTAAATCTATAAGCAGGCTGTTCTTTCCGTCAGACGGTATACCTACAAGGTTCATACCTGCCACTATATCCGCACCGACAAACGATGCCACACACGGCAAGGACTCAACAGTACTTACACCTGTTATGCCGATTGACTCTGCATAAGCACTTCTGCCCTCAAGAAAAACAGGCTCATACGGCGCAACACCAAACGAAGAGCAGTCCTCGCCGAAAAGAATATGAAGCATAGTTGTATTTGCAGAAATGTAAAGTTTGTCAACTTTACATCCTTTAAACTTTGCCGTCATATTATTTATCTCATCTATCAGCACTTTCTGCAGCTTTTCTGCCGAATTTTTCGTGCAGTAATCAATCCTTGATATAACGTCTGCACCGAAAACACGCTGAGGATTAAGTGCCGTTACTGTTCTGATTATTTTTTTATCATCAATCGACACCAGAGCGAGTGCAAGAGTTGTCGTACCTATATCAAGCACGAAACAGCATTCACCGTCAACAGACGTTTCATAATCTTCTTCAGCTTTTTTATCTGTAGCGTAAGTTTCAACTTCAATATCAGAGGTAATTTTATATCTGCAGGCAAGCTCTTCTCTTGCGTTAACGTACACTCTGCATTTTCCGCATACTCCCCTGCCTCCGCAAGGGTGCTCTGCACCTTTACCGTAGCGCATCATCACAGATGATAAAATCTCACCGTGTTCAGCAAGTAAAATCTCGCCGTTTAAGCTTACCTTGTACAAATTCCTCACCTCCTTAAATATTATATCATAAATCCCAAAAAGAAATCAATGCGTTCTTATTTGTTGCTTTAAACTATTGATATATTTATATATGTCTGTTATAATTTAATTTAACAATCAAACTCGAAGGGAGCTTGAAATAAAATGAAAAAAACTAACTGGTACAAAGAGGCTGTGTGCTATCAGATCTGGCCTCGTTCATTCTGTGACGGTAACGGCGATGGTATAGGTGACCTTGAAGGCGTGCTCTCAAAGCTCGACTATCTTAAGGATCTCGGCATCACCTGCATTTGGTTCTCTCCCCTCTACTGCTCACCCAACGCTGACTACGGCTACGATATTTCAGACTACAGAAATATCTCTCCCGATTACGGCGACAACGAGCTTTTCAAAAAAGTTCTCGACGAAGCTCACAAGCGTGGGATCAAAGTTATTATGGACCTTGTTGTAAACCATTCTTCCGACGAGCACGAGTGGTTCAAGCAGGGTATCGACAAGAACAGCAAATATCACGATTACTACATCTGGCGTGACGGCAAGGGCAAAAAGCTCCCCAACAACTGGTCTTCACTTTTCGAGGGTAAGGCTTGGGAATACAATAAAGAAAACGGTCAGTACTACCTCCACCTCTTTGCAAAGAAGCAGCCTGACCTCAATATGGATAACCCCGCAGTCCGTCAGGAAGTAAAAGACATTATGCGTTTCTGGCTCGATATGGGTATCGACGGCTTCCGTGAGGACGTTATCACGTTCGTATCAAAGCGTGAGGGTCTGCCCAACGGCTTCCCCATTCCTCAGGCTTGCGGTATGGAGCATTATATGGATGGTCCGCACATCCACGAATACCTCAAAGAATTCCGCGAGATTCTCAACGAGTACGATTGCTTCGTAGTCGGTGAAGCTCCGATGATGACACCCAAAAAGGCTCTCAAATACGTCAAAGAAGGCGACGGTATGGAGCTTGATATGATGTTCCACTTCCAGCATATGGAAGCTGACTGTCTCTTCACAGACTTTATGTCAATGCCCTTCAGCCTCAAGCGTCTCAAGGGTGCATTCTCCAAGTGGCAGGAAGGTCTTTACGGCAAGGCCTGGAACGCACTCTATATGGAAAACCACGACCATCCCCGTATCATCTCCCGTTACGGCTCCGAGAAATACAGAAACGCAAGCGGTAAGTCAATCGCTAACTCATATATGCTTCAGTGCGGTACTCCCTTCATCTACCAGGGTCAGGAAATCGGTATGGTAAACATCCACCTTCCCGAGGTTGAGGATTATAAGGACGTCTTTGCAGTAAACAACTACAAGACACTTAAAATGCTCGGCTTCTCCGATGAGAAGGCAAAGCAGCGTCTCAAGACTTCCAGCCGTGGTAACGCACGTACACCCGTTCAGTGGGATGACAGCGAAAACGCAGGCTTTACAACAGGCACACCGTGGATGCCCGTCAACCCCAACTACAAGGACGGCATCAACGCAAAGGACGAAATGGAAGACCCCGATTCAATCTACAACCACTACAAGGCTCTTATCAAGTTCCGCAAGGAAAACCCGATTGTTGCAAAGGGTGACTACAAGGAATATAACGAATCCAGCAAGGAGCTTTACGTATACTCAAGAAGCTATCAGGGCAAAAAGATGCTTGTAATCTGCTCCTTCACCGAAAAGGCTGTCAACTTCAAAGCACCCGAAGGCTACGACCTTTCAAAAGGCAAGGCTATCCTCTGCAGCCATGAGAACAATCCGCTTCAGGGCAACGGCTAAGTCGGATCGTAGCCATGTCGT
>JAZRSU010000025.1:0-32579 GCA_045651645.1 Acutalibacteraceae bacterium | reverse complement strand
GTGTTTGTTCTTTTCCCGCAATAAAATGAATATCATCTATTAAAAGAACATCTACATTTCGGTATTTATTTCTAAAATCTTCAATAGAACCCATACCGAGTTTACCGTTTTGAAGTGCGTTTATTAACTGATTTGTAAAATCTTCACTTCTTGTATACTCAATCCTTTTACCGGGAAAACGCTTTCTTATATAATTTTTAATTGCCAACATAAGATGTGTTTTACCAACACCTGACGGACCGTAAATAACAAGAGGATTGTATATTATATTAGGATTATCTGCCACCGCTAAAGATGCCGCATGGGCAAAACGGTTTGTTGAGCCGACAATAATTTCACACTCGGCAACGGACTGAGAATCGGAAACAACCGAAATATCTTTACCCGTTATCTGCTCGAGATAATATTCAAGGCGTGATGCGGCATATTTATCCGTAGCAGACTCACCCGCTACGATTACTGCTTCGGTTACGTCAAAGCCCGACTCAGCCGCAGATGCACTGAAAGGAATTGACGAAGCAAGCATAATAACACCAATCAGAACACAAAGAAGTTTCTTCAAAACAAACACTCCTCTATTTTTATTTAATTAAAGGCTGTTGAGAATATTGATAACACAACGAAGTTCCTCAGGCTTAACTCTGTCTACGGGTTTGTTGTTGATAACACAGTCTGCAAAGTAGTTGATTTCGTTTGCATAAGCATCACTCTTGGGAAGATTGATGCTGCCTGTGTCACCCTTGGTTTCTCTTGAAAGGTCGATTTCTTCGTCCTCAAGGTAAATTTTCATTGTGCGGTTTTCGTTTGCGACAATAGCTTTTTCAAACTGGAAACGGAACTGTGCAGTAAAGGGATAGCAGGTTGCATACCACGAAGCTTCGGTATTGATTGTAAAATCGCCGAAATCGTATGTAACGGAAATAAAGTCCTGCTCGGGACGCTTTGAACGGAACTGATGAACAACCTTGGGCATACCGAAAGCGTATACCATAAAGTCGAGATCGTGAATGTGAAGGTCATAGGGTACAAGACCGCTTCTCTTTTCATCCATCATCCAGCCGTCCCAGCTCCAACGGGGTTTGTGACCGAGTCTTGTCATTGTACCGGAAAGGAGCTTGCCGTACTTGCCTGTATCAAAAATGTCTTTAAGCACTTCATACTCGGGCCAGAAACGGAGCACCTGGGCAACCATAAACTTAACGCCATTTTTCTCGGCTGTTGAATAAACTCTGTCAATATCCTCTTCCTTGAGAGAAATAGGCTTCTCACAGATTACGTTGATACCCTTTTCCAGTGCCTTAACAGCAAAGTCTGCGTGAAGATAAGTAGGCAGACAGATATCGAGTATATCAAGCTCTTCGTTAGCGAGCATCTCGTCAAAATCAAGGTAGTGACGCTTGCCCTCGTACTGCTCCATTCTTTCGGGGCGGATATCGCAAAGAGCTACAAGCTCAGCATCCTCTCTCTTATCCCAAGCGGGAATATGTGCGCCGCTGATGCCGCCGACACCTACAAGACCAACTTTAAGCATAGTAAATACCTCCGTATATTTTTACTGATTTTATTTTAATTCTTTTTTGTTTTGAATGCAATATGTTTATTTTTCTATTCCGTAAGCTTCGGCAAGTACCGCATACTCACTCTCCGTTATGGTTACAACAGAACCGTGACGCGGTTTCAGGTGATCCATAGAATAGGTTGAGCGCTGTACTCTTTTAAACGTAGTAAAATCCTTTGTCATCTGTGCAAAGTAAGAATCCTGACCGTACTCATCCATTATCATCATCCAGGAATCCGTACCATTGATGCGGTACATAGAACTGCCCTCTACTCCCCAATAGTTAAGCGAGCAGATGGTATAATCAGTATTGTACGGACCTGTGAGATTCTTCGAGCGTACCCAGGCAATTTTCTGGGTTAAATCCTCTTTGAAGTAGAGGTAATAATATCCGTCCTTTTCGTTGTAGACTATATCGCCGTCAATACACTGTATGTTCCTTGTGCCGCCTGTTTCGGGGTCAGGCTCGTTCCATCTGCCGAAAAGCACCTGCGGCTCTGTTTCAAAAGTCTTGAAATCCTTTGTATACGCATAGTAGTGTCCTGCACAGTCATTCTCTACAGTTGAGTTTGCCCAGTAGACCATATACATCTGCTTATCGCTGTCCCATATAGCCTGCGGTGCCCACGCTCTGTTAGTATTCTCAAAGCCCTCAAACTGACGCATATCGATAACCGTTTCATCAATCCAGTTGATAAGGTCGTATGAACGCCAGGTGATAAGGCAATGGTTTGAAGTCCAGCCCTCGAGCGCATTCATATCGGTTGCGATAATAAAGTAGCAATCCTTACCGTTTTCGTCTGCACCTTTGAGTATGTACGGGTCACGCACACAGCCCGTGCCCTTTGTCTGCTCAATAACAGCCTCATTGCCGTTTAGAGCCTTGTAATTATATCCGTCGGTGCTTACGGCAAAATGTATAGTCTGCTCTTCAACCTCGTTACCTACAAAATAGCAGAAAAGATAAGCATCCGACCTACTGACGGCAGGATAAACATATTCGTTAAATACGCAATTAAAAAGATAGTAGGGTGACATAATAATTGCCATAAGAAATCTCAGAAAAGCTGTAAAAGTCATTTATACCATCCTTCCGGAATTGTCTTTAATTAAAGATTAGCATAAAACTAAGCTCAAGTAAATATTGAAATCATATTATAATGAGTATATAATTAAAGCATCCTACTGCTTGAGGAGAAAAAGAAATGAATGAGCTGAGTACAATATTTTCAGAAATAACCGACGGCACGTATATTACACTTGAAAAAGATAAAATTTACGATGTGCGTCAGGATGATTCATTTGAGCTTGAGGGATACTACTGTACCAATACCGCCAAAAGGCACGAAAACCCGACAGGCAGGAGATATTCAGCAATTTATCTCAAAGACAAATCGAATATTGTAATTGACGGCAACGGTGCAACAATACTTGTACACGGTAAGATGACCCCGTTTATCTTTGACCGATGCAAAAACATTACAGTGAAAAATCTCACGGTAGATTATGCCTGCCCTACTATGGCAGAATTCACCGTAGTTTCAAACAATGACGGTGAATGTGTAATAAAAATCAACTCCGAATGTCTTTTCAGAGTTGAGGATAACAGCATTATCTGGCAAGGTGAACCTGACAAAAACGGAAAACCTTATTGGGAAGACCATTATACACTTGGTCGCAGACAGGTAAAATTACTCGACCCCGCAACAGGTCTTTTTCGTGATTTCAGCCGAGCTGACCTTGAATTTGAAAGCATAGAAACGCTTGACAGCAATACAATCAAAGGCACACTGAAAAACAAAGACGTATATTTCCCGTCAGGTGCGGTAATCCAGTCACGCAATATTGTGCGTGATCAGACAGGAGGTATGTTTCAGCGTTGCAAAGACCTCGTTTTCGACAGTCTGCGTATTAAATTTATGCACGGGCTCGGTATGGTTTCGCAATTTTGCGAGAACGTAACGTACAGAAACTGCGACCTTACACCCGCAAAAAACAGAACTGCGGCAAGCACAGCTGACTTTTTTCAGTTTTCAGGGTGTAAAGGCAATATACTTGTCGAAAACTGCAAAGCAGGCGGTGCTCACGACGATTTCATCAACGCACACGGCACCCACCTGCGTATAATTGAAGCTGACAAAGCTACAAACGGCTTGACACTGCGGTTTATGCACGATGAGAGCTGGGGGTTTCAGGCATTTGAAACAGGAGATAAAATCGACTTTATCAAATGGAACACTCTCATTCCGTACGCATTTGCAAAGGTGTTAAGCTTTACAAAAATCAATGATACAGACATCCGGATAACACTTGATTGTGATTTGCCTGACATCGAAATCGGCAAAGACGTAATTGAAAACGCAACGTGGACACCCAACCTTTACGTCAGAAACTGCAATTTCGGTCTGACCTGCGGAAGAGGCATACTCTGCACAACACGCGGTGAAGTAATAATTGAAAATAACCGATTTGAAAAAGTATGGGGCCCTGCACTTCTTCTTGAAGATGACTGCAACTTCTGGTTTGAATCGGGATACACAACACACGTCATATTCCGAAACAATCAGGTTATAAGCTGTAACTATGCAAGCATGTATAAAGGTGCACCCGTAATACTCTATTCCCCTAAGGTAATTGACGAAAACTCTCAGCAATATGTGCACGGCAAGCTTACAGTTACGTGCAACAGCTTTGAAAAGCCCGTTTACGGTGAACATTTTATTCACCTTGAATATCTGCGTGAAGCTGAATTCACATACAACAGCTTTGATGCACCTTTAAAAATCGAAACAGTATGCACAGGTAATGTATTAAAATCCAACAATATTATAAATTCTGTTGAAACATAATTCGTAAATGTAAATTTAACGTAAGAAAAATTGACACTATTTAATAATTTTGTTAGAATTATTTTATAAATTTCATTTTGAGGTGGTTATTGAGTTATGAAAAAAATCATCGCTTTAATTATGGCTGTACTTATGTGCACACTGCCTATGAGTGTGTCTGCGGCTAAGACAAGCAACCGTAAAAACGCGCTTCCCACATCTTCAGGTATACAGGCACTTCGTGACGAATTTGAAAGCGACGTTGCTCCCGAATCAGGTGGCGAAGCACTTGACTATGCATATTATTCACCCGTAGGTGAAAACGATGACACAAAATATCCGCTTGTAATCTTCCTTCACGGCATCGGACACGCTGATTACGTTGACGCTCAGCTTGACGACAGTGACTTCCCTTACTGGGCTTCTTCAGAAATGCAGAGCAAGTTTGACGAAGGTGGCGCATTTATTCTCCTTCCCCGTGCACCTGAACATAAACTTGTTTACTGGAACACAACTCTTATCGAGCCGCTTCGTGCTGTAATCGACGATATGATTGCAAAGCACGGTGACAATATCGACACAACAAAGATTTTCATCGGCGGCAGTTCTGCAGGCGGTGAAATGACCTGGAATATGGCTATTGCTTTCCCCGAGTACTTTGCAGGTATATTCCCGATTGCAGCTACAGGTGCAGTAACCTCAGCTGACGTGCAGAAATGCTCCGATATTGCAATCTGGATGATTTCAAGCAAGCTTGACCCCGTTGTAAACTATGCAATGGTAACTCTGCCTCTCTGGAGTATGGTTTGCAACAGCAACTCCAACCCTGAAAACTGCAGACTTTCCAGCTTCTCATCCGTAACCGAGCCCGCAGGTAATGCCGCAAGCGATAACCATCACCTTGCAAAAGTTGTTACATACGACCTTCATATGCTCGACGGCAGCACATATCCGAACGTTGCAACCGAAAACGGTAACGGCGAAGAAATAAAACTTGAAGGCAACGAAGGTCTTATTTCCTGGATGAACTCTGTCAGCTCTGACTTTGACGGTACACCCGGTGAAAACAGCGGCAACATCAGCGTAAGCTTCTTTACATACATTGTCGCTTTTTTCCGCAATATCGGTCTTAAGCTCGTAAATATCGTCCAGCGTATACTCGGTCTTTAATCATAATAAAAAATTAAGCCTGCTTAACGAAAAAATTAAGCAGGCTTGTTTTTATTTTAAGCTCCATAATATGATGCGAACAGTTGATATTTATACAAGTTTTATGTTATAATTTTTCCAACTAAGTATAATAAGCAAGAAAGGTTATGCAAATGCTTTTTAATTCATATGTTTTCGTGTTTGCCTTTTTCCCAATAGTTATTCTCGGCTATTTTGGGTTAAATCATTTTAAACAGTATAAAGCTGCAAAGATATTTCTTACCGGTGCATCTTTGTATTTTTATGGGTATTTCAACTGGAGTTATCTTCTGATAATTGTTTCTTCGATACTACTGAATTACTTATTCAGCAACATATTGTTATCGGATAAAATAAAAATAAATTTACGCAAACTGACATTGTGCATTGCAGTAACACTTAATGTCGGCAGTCTTGCTGTATTTAAATATTTTGATTTCTTTTCAACGAATATAAATGCTGTTTTCAACACTTCGTTACCGCTGCTTAATCTGCTTTTGCCTTTAGGTATAAGCTTTTTCACATTCCAGCAGCTCTCTTATGTTATCGATAGCTATAAACAAGATGTTCCGAAATACGCTTTCTTTGATTATGCTCTTTTTGTAACATATTTCCCGCAGCTTATTGCAGGTCCCATTGTAACTCACGATGAAATGGTGCCTCAGTTTGCTGATGAATCAAAGAAAAAATTCAATGCAGATAATTTTGCCTGCGGTTTGTTTGGATTTGCATTGGGTCTTGGTAAAAAGGTTGTAATTGCAGATACCTTCGGTCTTGTTGTTGATTCTGCTTTTACTGATGTTTCAGGTCTTGGCACACTCAACGCACTTTTTGTTATGCTTGCATATACATTCCAGATTTATTTCGATTTCAGCGGTTATAGCGATATGGCTATGGGTATCGGTAAAATGATGAATATAGATATCACACAGAATTTCAATTCACCATACAAAGCTATCGGTATAGTGGATTTCTGGAAACGCTGGCATATAACTCTTACAAGATTCTTTACACGTTATATTTATGTTCCTCTTGGTGGAAACCGAAAAGGAACAGCACGTACATATATAAATATCTTTATAGTCTTCTGTGTCAGCGGTCTATGGCACGGCGCTAACTGGACATTTATTGTCTGGGGTATTCTTCACGGACTTGCATCTATCTTTACGAGAATCATTGATAATAAAACAGGCTTATTTTCACAAAAGAAATCAAAGCTTCTGAAGGTAATATTATGGATAGCAACATTTGCTTTCCTGAATCTTACCTGGGTAATGTTCAGAGCTGACTCTATCGCTCAGGCTTTTGATTTTTATAAAGAATTGTTCAGCTTTAATTTTATTGAATTAAATCGTGACTTCCTTAGGACAATGCAAATGGATGGTGTGCGATTACTTAGTGAATTTATCCCTGTTGTCGGAGATTATATAAAGGATTATTCATGGTTGTGGATTTTTGGGTTGGCTTTTGTTTTGTCTGTATTTTTCAAAAACGCAAGTTATATGATTAAGAACTATAAAATAAAGTGGTATCATCCTGTAATAACTGCCGGAATATTATTCTGGTGTATTATGTCCTTCGGCGGAGAGTCCTCTTTCTTATATTGGAATTTCTGAGGTGAATTATGAACAGCAAGAAAATAATAATTGCAACATTTTCATTGTTATTAAGTGCATTATTGATTATGGGTACAATCAACGTTGTTATAGACCCTTTGTTCCAATATCATAAACCTTGGTTCGGACTAAAACCTTATATAGCAAGCGAAACATATCAGAATCCCGGAATTGCCAAAAACTTTGATTTTGATAATGCTCTTGTTGGTAATTCGCTTACTGAAAATTTCCTTGTTTCAGATTTGAATAACGCACTTGGCGGAAAGACAGTTAAGCTTACTGGTGATGGCACATATGTTGTGGATTGGGTACATATGTTTGAACTTTTAGCAAACAGAACAGAGCAGCCCAAAAAAATTCTTATAGATCTGGATCCATATCTTTTCACAATACCTAGTGAGGAACCGAAATCAGAATCGCATTTGCAATTCTTTTTGTATGATAACAACTATCTCAACGACGTTGAGTATTTATTCAATTTTACATTGACCAAAAATTATACATTCCGAACAATTGATACCAATATCAAAAACAATATTCAAGATTATGACAAAGTTCATATGTGGCCTGCAGATGAGCTTGAGCCCGGAAAAGAAAAAGCGATAAAAAACTACTACATATATAAAGCAGAAGGCCATAATCAAAAATGTCTTTATACGGAAGATAACCTTAACGCTTTAAAAGAATATTTTGAAAAAATGAAAAACACAGAATTTATATTCTTTTGTTCGCCTTTTAGTGTGCTATATTGGTATGATATAATCGAAGAAGGTCTTTTCTTAGAATACAAACATGAATATGAAAAAACATTTAGGTTTATGTCACAATTTGATAATGTCAGCGTATATTTTTGGACAGATGAACAAATGCTGAGTGTTGTTAGTGATTTAGACAATTATGTGGATTCGTTTCATTATGCCCAACACATCAATAAAGATATGCTCGAACGAATAGGTAATAATGTAGGCTTGTTGCCTAAAGAAGAAAAAAATTGGAAACCTTTGCTTGATGGATATTTTGATTATCTTGAGAACTTTGATTATGATAAGTTATTCGAATAAATTCACACATTCTTCATTACTGCACAGCTACTATCGTTAACGACTAAATCTGTTTGTTGACATTTTTATCTGTATAATTTAGTTATGTGGTCGGCAACACACTTCTGATATAGAGGTGTTAGTTACAATAAAACAGCCTGCTTAACTTTTTCGTTAAGCAGGCTTGTTTTTATTTTAAGCGGTATTCTTGTCTTGAGTAGTCACCGTTGATGTATTCACCTGTCAGGAATTTACGTGCACGGAAAACGATACGGTCGGCATAAACCTCAAAGAAATATCCGACACCGGCATCAGTGATGCCGAAGTTGTTTTCTTTTCTGTAGCCCGGCACACTGATTGAATAGACACCGTTTTCTTCGTTAAGCGTTTCAAAAACCTTGTCGCAGACACCGCCGTGAAGGTGACCGTTGATAAAGAAAACGTTTTTATACTTTTCTACAATCGCTCTTACCTCATCATTCTGCTCACCGAGGTCACCTGTTTCCCATACCTCGGGCAGACCATGGGTATTGGCAAACGGCTGATGACACATAAGAAATACAGGTTTGCCGTCTTTTGTACCGCGTGCAAGCTCACTATCAATAAATTTCATCTGTGCTTCTGAAATATATGCTTTTTCGAGTACACGCTTTTCGGTACACATTACAACAAAAGTGTAACCGTTTACGTCATATGAATAATAGGTTTTACCGTCAGTTTTTATACCGAGGTATTTATCTACCTTATTCATAATTATTTTACTGTTTTTCTTGAAGAAAAAGCGTGCATCGTGGTTACCCATAGTTACAAACGAATGCGGTATAACCTTCTGCTCATCAATCGGTCTGAAAAACCTCTCATACTCTTTGTCGAGACCATAGTCCGCTACATCGCCTGCCATCATAAACACGTCAAACTTTTCGGGTGAGTTTGAAATATCCTTGAAAAAGTTACCGAGGTTAGCCTCTGCCGCTACACGGTCGGGCAAATGAGTATCAGCAATAGCGGCTGCAGAAAGCAGAACTTCACTGCTGTTTTCGAAGGTAATCGGATCTTTATCCGAAACCTCATAAATCACATCGTACTTCGGGGACATAGCTTTAATCTGCTTTGCATACTTGTCGCAAAAATCTTTAAAAGACATATAAATCCGCTCCGTTCAAATCATTACCAGATAATTTTAGCACATAACCGTTGACGTTGCAATATAATTCGTCAAAATCAATTAAAACAGACTGTTTGATATATAAAATTTCTTGTAACATTTTCAAGAATTTTATAACTTTTTAATTTGACACTATACACTTATTTGTGCTATACTTGTCAATAGACATAAAGGAGTGTATGAATATGAAAAATGTCAAAAGAATCATCTCGTTCATTCTTGTTACTGCAATGCTTCTCGGCGTAGCAATCATCCCCTCATACGCAGCTGATGATCAGCCTGTTGAGAGCGAGCCTATCGTTGCAAGAATGTATATCGGCCACAGACAGCACGTTGACAGCACATCCGGCCACACATGGATTTACATTGAAAATCTTACCAAAGGCTCAATCAACGTCGGTGCAGTAACACTGCCCAAAGGCAAGGGTGTAGCTATAGGTACATACGGCACAACTGTTGAAGATGGCCCCGGCCTCTACTACAACGTTGAGTCATGGCGTTACCGTAACCTCACAGCTGAAGATTACATCGGTCTGAGCAAAGACCTCACAGCATCCGATCTTCAGAAGGTAAGCAACAAGATTATCAACTCCAACTACTGGAGCTACGTTCTTAACTGTGCATACACAGCAATCAAAATCTGGAACTCAGTTCCCGGTCAGAAGCTTATCTACCTCTACTTCCCCATGCTTACAAAGTGGCAGATAGCTATGAAGGGTGATAAAACCGGCTTTACAATGGTTGACCCTGCCCGCGACGAAATCTTCAAGCAGATTGACAACGGTGACAGCGTAATTGCAATGCCCACAAGCCCTGATGTTGTCAGCGAACCCATACTCGGTGAAGAATAATAACTGAACAAAACGAAAGAGGTAACGTTGAGTTACCTCTTTTTTTGTCTACGCAGAGTAGGTTGCACACTGACAAAAGAGTAACTATAATAGACTCACAAAGGAGCAGAAATTATGGACAACTATATAACAGGTGCAACAATAAAAAGACTTCGCGAAGAAAAGGGAATAACACAGACTCAGCTTGCAGAGCAGATAGGTGTGAGTGATAAGACTGTTTCAAAATGGGAAACGGCAAAGGGGTTACCTGATATAACTCTGATTGAGCCGCTCAGCCAGGCACTCGGTGTTTCGGTAATTGAGCTGATGTCAGGCAACACGGTAACGAACAAAAACGTTTCATCAAATATTCTTCGCTCAAAGTTTTACGTCTGCCCTATATGCGGCAACATCATACGTACTACAGGCGATGCATTAATCAGCTGTTGCGGAATCACACTGCCTGCACTCGAAGCAGAAGAAACCGACGAAGCACACGTAATAAAAATTGAAAAGGTCGAGGACGAATACTTTGTATCAATCGACCACGAAATGAAAAAAACTCATTTTATTTCGTTTATTGCTCACCTGACGTCGGACAAGGTGAATTTCATAAAGCTTTACCCCGAAGGAAACGCTGAAGCAAGGTTTCAGCTAAGAGGCAGAGGATATCTTTACATTTATTGTAACAAACACGGATTAATGAAAAAGAAAATATAATAGCAAAAGCCGAATGCTGTACCCCAAACAACATTCGGCTTTTTATTTTTATCATATATGTTTTTGAGTTTGGTAAAGACTTGTGTTCCTGAAAAATATCCTTGAAGCGAATGCTGCAACAGCAAAATAAATAAATCCGTCAGTGCCGAAAAACTCAACCGCAATTACAGCAGACGCTATCTGGCAGTTTGTTGCCGCACTGAAAAACGCAGTCATGCCTATTGCCGCACAGAACCCTATTGGCAAACCCATAACAACCGACAGCACCGCACCAAGGGTTGAACCTATAAAAAACGACGGTACAATTTCACCGCCCTTGAATCCTGCAGAAATTGTTATAACAGTAAATATAATTTTAAGCAGAAAAGCTTCGGGTCTTACGGAGGCTTCTTCAAAAATTCTTTCTATTACAAATATTCCGCCACCATTATAATCCGTACCGAATACAAGTGTAAGAACAATAATAATACATCCGCCTGCAAAAATACGCACAAAAGGATTTTTCACAGTTTTTTCAGCAAGCATTTTGCCGCCTCGAAGCATATAGCAAAAAGCACCTGCAACAACGGAAACTGCAAGTGCAATCACCGCCGTTTCCAAAAGCACATTTATGTCCAAGGCAGGCACAGTATCAATATGAAACCTTTCAGGTACAACGCCAAGTGCAAGCGATATAAAGTGTGCTGTAACTGATGACATCAACGCAGGAAAAAGCGCACGTGTATTCAACCTGCCTATAACGGCAACTTCCGACGCAAAAACGCAAGCCGCAACAGGTGTTCCGAGCATCGCGGAAAACACAGCTGCCATACCGCAGATGGTAAGAATAGCACGCTTTTTTTCATCTGCCTTAACAAGCTTTGAAACAAGCTCTGCTACACCGCTGCCCGCCTGAAGCGCCGCACCCTCTTTACCTGCCGAGCCGCCTAAAAGGTGCGTTATAGTTGTTGCCGCAAATATAACAGGCGTAATGCGTGCAGGCATTCTAACAGTGCCTGTCGAGGCTTCAAGCGCTCTGTCGGTTGAAATCCCTTCTGTTTTTGTCAGCTTATAAATAAGCACCGACACAAGACCGCCAACCGGCAGAAGATATATAATCCAACTGTGTTCAACCCGAAGCTCAGTTACAAAGCTCAGGCTTCGTGCAAATGCACTGCCTACAACACCGCCTATTGTACCGACAACAAGGGCATAGAATATTATAACCACCCATTCAAAAGCAGTTGCGCGTATATCCTTTATTTTGTTTTTGCTTTTTTCTGAAAGAATCACAATAACACCTGAAATATCTGATATTTTTTTCAAATTATAACACACTGAAAATTAAACTTCAACAACAGATAAGCAATATACCTGTATTGGCTTGATGTTTAATATAGCCTGTGATATACTTTTACCACCACCATATTATAACGGAGGTAAAAATATGAAATATGATATAGCGGCTTTTGTCTGGCCGTCATACACAGGCGACGAACCGCGCACACGCATATTCTGGCCCGAGGGCTACGGTGAATGGCAGACCGTAAAATCGATGACAAACAAAGGCTACAAGGGTTGCCGCTGGCCGAGAATACCTGCCTGGGGATACGTTAACGAAGCTGACAGCCGTGTTATGGAAATGCAGATTGACTGTGCGGTGTCACACGGTGTAAACGTATTTATTTACGATTGGTATTGGTATGATAATCGTCCGTTTCTCGAGAACTGCCTGAATGACGGCTTTCTCAAGGCACGCAACAATACCGATATGAAATTTATGCTTATGTGGGCCAACCACAATGCAACACATCTGTGGGATAAGAGAAACTCCGACCGTGACCTCGATACGGTTATATGGAGCGGTGTTGTCACCCCCGAAATCTTTTCAAACATCTGTGACAGGACGATTGAGAAATATTTCAGCCGTGAAAACTACTACAAGATTGACGGCTGTCCCGTATATATGATTTTTGATCTTGATAACTTTATCCGTTCATTCGGCACAACACAGAAATGCAAAGAAGGTATTGAAGAATTCCGCAGAAAAACAGTTGAAGCCGGGTTTAACGGACTTCATTTTCAGGTTGTACACTGGAGCGGACATACTTACGGCTGGCTGAGTGACGATGATATCAACAAAGGCATTGATTCATTTGAAATGTACGATTATCTCGGCATAGACTCGGTAACAAGCTACAACTGGGGCTGCTCGGTAAACTTTGACGGCGACTTTGCCGACGTTACAAAAGCCTACTGTGACAAGCTTAAAAGCGAATCAGAGAAGCTGACTGTACCGTTTTACCCCAACATTTCCGTAGGCTGGGACAACAACGTAAGGTTTTATGACTTCATCCCAGGTGTTGTAACAGGCAACACACCCGAGAAATTTAAAGCAGCTTGCGAAAAGGTGAAATGCTTTACAGATGATTCTTTAAGCAAGGGCATTATGAAAGCTCCGTTTATAACCGTAAACAGCTGGAACGAGTGGACGGAAACGAGCTACCTTCAGCCCGACGACCTTTACGGATACGGCTACCTTGAAGCAATCAAAGAAGTTTTTACAGATTAAGGAGTTTTGACTATGCTTGATTTATTCAGATTTTTATTCAAAATGTTTGTTACGCTTGCCGTAACTTTCTCTTCAGTCTTCTCCCCTGCGGTTATTGTGCCGCCGAGCGAGAATCTCGACTTTGACGTACTCGAATACCCGAAAGAAGCTGTCAAGACTCTTGACGAGTGGGGCATTACGGTCGAGGAGCTCAAATCCCGTGCAGATTCAGAGCCCGAGGCTTACGAAGGCTGCAAGGGTTACGATGATATAAACGGTGTTTTTATTTCCCCCTACTACACCGCAAAAATCGGCGATAAGGATATTCCCGTTTATGCTACAACAGTTTTCCTCGGCGAAACCCAGTACGGCGAATTACACTCATTTTCGGAAGTTTATTTTGACGAAGGTGAAGAGTTTTCGTTCAACATTGAACTGACTTCGGCAGATTTCAGAATCAAGAACGCAATATGCCTGCCCGAAAAGCTCGGAGTAAAGGCTAAGTGCTCAGGCGGAGTTATGACGGCAAGCATAAACGACTTCGGCATATACACCTTCCTTTTCAACTCTGCATCGCAGGCTTGTGCTTACACTGTTTTTGTAAGAGAGCGAGTTGACGAAGAAGCTGAGATTGAAGAATACAAAAAACAGTACGGTGAAAACAATGTATACGTTGTTGACAGCGTACTTGTAGAAACTCCCTACGCTCATTTTGAAGCAGAAGAAAATTACGTTGTATACCTTAAGCAGGGAGCTTACGTACTTGCACAGCACGCATACGACATAAGAAGCATGGAAGACGAAAACAACTGCATTGAGCCCGGTGCTGCAGAGGATAACGCATTCGGTCTTACAAGACGTCCTTTTGTGAATTTCTACAACTGCAAAAACATCAAATTAGTCGGCAGAGGTGTACTTGACCTTTCTCATCTTGACCGCAGAGAACGCAGAGGTCTTGTATTTACACAGTGCAGTAACATTGAAGTTGAAGGTATAAAAATCATCAACTCACCCGAATGGTCTTTCATCACCTACCGCTGTCAGAATCTGAAAATCAAGGATGTTGACATATTCGGCTACAAGATGAACTCCGACGCATTTGCAATCTGCAATACGCAAGGCGGACTTATTGAGCGCTGCTTTGCACGAAGCGGTGACGACCTGTTTGACGTAAAGACTCTCGGTGCGGTAGACCCCTCATCAAGCGAAAACATAACATTCACAGACTGTGTTGCCTGGGGCGGCAAGGCAAGATGCTACGGCATACACGGCGAAGTCAACAAAGCTATGCGCAATATCACATTCAAAGACAGTGCAGTTATCTGCCGTGACGCAACATGGAACAATAACCGAGTCGCTTCACTCGCAGTTGTTGTCGAGCTTGCAGAAGGCAGTATTGAAAACGTAACATTCGACAACATCGAGATTTTCCGTGATGACGGCAGAGCGATAATGTGCACAATATTCACCGAAGAAATCGGTGATATGGACACAGTGCCAATCTACAACTTCACTGCAGATAATGTCGTATTCAAAAACATCACATACAATGCAGCTATGAAATCAAAATTCTCTGCGGCAAACGAAACCAACACGGTAAATGTAACGGTTGAGAATGTAAAGACGGGTAGCTTTACATCATCAAAGCACAGCAAGCTGATGTTTGAAAGCGACGAATTCGCAAACGTAACATATAAATAATTAAAAGAAACGGACTGTTCAGTTTTGAACAGTCCGTTTTAAATTATTCTGTTTTTTTTATTAAACAGATTTGCTGTTGATGATTTTATACGAGTGATGTGCCTTCCCATTCTTCATCGGGCTCAACGCCGAGAAGAGCTGTAACGGTAGGTGCAATATCGAGGATGCTGACGTTATCAATTTCTTTGCCTGCTTCAAAATTCTCACCGCAGAAAGCCATGGGAATAATCATATCCTCGGGCATTTCGCTGCCGTGTGTTCTGTCGTGACCGCCGTGGTCTGCAGTAATAATGTAATTATACTCATCACCAAGCTCGTTCATAACCTTTTCAATATTACTCCAGCTGCTGTTCATTGCTGATAAGTACTCTTCACTCATCCAGCCGAATTTATGGCCTGCCCAGTCTGTATAACCGAGATAGAGGAAAGTAAAATCCGTCTCGTATTTTCTTACATAATCGATAAGTTCGTTAGTAATTATTTCACCGGCTTCAAGGTAGCCGATTGTTTTGCCGGCATAAAAGACAGAATGTGCAAGTGAATTGGGGCGGGAAATATCTCGCAGATCTTCCCAGTTGTAGAATATAGCACACTTTTTACCTGCGTGCTTGAGCACCTCGCAAAGACCGCGTATAGGTCTCACCTGCGGCATATAAACGTTCGTTGTGGTACCGTGACGCTCCGGTGTTACACTGTGAAAAAGAGACATATGACAAGGCAGAGTAACCGACGGAAAAACCGTTTTAGCATTCATTGTATAAGTAGATTTTTTCAAAATTTTCTGTGCAGGCTCAATATTTGTCAATGAATCGGGACGCATACCGTCTACAACAAAAAGAATTGTTTTTTTCATAGATCACTACTCCGTATTCTGATTTATAATGCATTCAGGGAACAAACAAAATAAAAGTTTGTTCCCCGTTTATTATTTAATATTACTTTTTATTGAGTCTTGCGGCATAGCTGATTGCTTCGTACACAAGAATAACGCCTACGATAACAACAGAAGCTATAAGTGACCAGCGAAGGTTTACAGCACCGTGAATATTTATATCGCTTACGATTTCAGTGCCGACAGTAATAAGAGCAGCTTGTACTCCGATTGCAGAGAAAACATGACTGCCTTTGATAATCTTATAAGACACAAGAATGCTCATTATTGCAGAGGAAACTGTAATCATAAGGAATACGGGAAGCACCCACTGAACATACCAGGAAGCACTGTTGTTTATGTATGCGAGCAACAGCATATACAGCGAAATTACCGCAAGACAGATACTTACCGTAACGGCAGGACGCTTCGGCTTCATCACAGGAAGAACTACAGCCATCCACAGGCACATTATAAGACCGACCAAATACAGCGACCAATCCATATGACCGGGCTGAATCTGTTCAACGTTAATATCAAAGAAATTAAAAATCCATTGTACCCATGTCGGTGCACCAAGATAGTCAATAACAAGACACACCAATGTCGGGAATGCGAGCAGAGCAGAAACTATTGCCGCATAACCTTTTGCTTTCGGATTAGCAGTGCGTTTATTTTTTTCAGGCTCGGGCTTAACCTCAGTTGCCGTAGTCTGCACAGGAGTTACAGCTGTGCCAAGCTGAGCATTGCAAGCAGGGCAGACAGCCGTACCGTCATCTATCTGTTTGCCACAGTTACTGCAGTACATAATTATTCTCCTTTCGTTTTCAACCCATTATTTCGGATTCATACAGCTTACTTACTGCATCAATTATCGCCTGCTTGTTTTCACAAACACGGTAGCAAGCGATAATATAGCGTTCATCAGGTGTGCATTTACCGAGTTCATCAATTTGAACATCGTCTGAAACAGAATACGCATTCTCTGTATTTGAGCGAAGCTCCATTGAAATCTTATCAGATTCATATTCATAACCAAGCAGAGTGTTCATATCAACACCGAGCATTCTGGCAATTTTGATGAGATTTTCGGTATTGGGTTCAGTTTTTCCTGCTTCGTAATATGCGTAAGCCGAACGGTCAAGACCAATTATTTTTGCAACATCATCCTGTCTGAAGCCGGAAAGCTTACGGAATTTTTTTAAATTTTCAGCAAGCATTTTACATAACCCCTTTCAGCAATGTAAATCAAATATAGTCACCAAGTGCTTCAAGGCTGTCAACCACTACACTTGCAGGAATTCCTGCTGTTGCATATTCTTCCTCAGTTGTAACACCGGTAAGAACAAGTGCACAAGGAATACCGTGATCTGCACCGATTGCAATATCTGTCGCAAGTCTGTCACCGATAAAAGCTATCTCCTCACGCTCACAACCGAGAAGTGACGTAATATAATCAACCGTATGAGTCATAGGTTTACCCATAACAAGCGGACGTTTGCCTGTAGAAGCGGCAAACATTTCAATCATAGAGCCTGTATCGGGCATAAAGCCGTTTGCCATCGGGCAGTTAAGGTCGGGGTGAGTTGCGATATAAACCGCACCGCCTGCAATATAATTAGCTGCTTTATTGATTTTTTCGTAGGTAAGAGTTGTGTCAAAACCGAGCACTACAACATCAGGCTCATCATCAACAAGGTTGATTCCGCCCTTGATAAAATCGTTTGTAAGACGCTCGTTACCAAGCAGATATACTCGCTCACCTGCGTGATTCTTATTGAGATAATCTATGGTAACGTGTGAAGAAATAATTACTTTTTCTTCCGATACGGGATAACCCATTTTTTTCAACTTTTCACAACAAACCTCAACGTTGTTTGAGGAATTGTTGGTAAAGAATCTGAAATCTCTGCCGGTTGCAAGTGCCTTATCTATAAAGCGGTCAGCACCTTCGATTATCTCGCCGCCGAGATAAAAAGTACCGTCCATATCAATTATAAAATACTTGGTTTTTTCAAAAACAGAACTGTTCATATTCACATTCCTTTTGGTAACGGTGATAACCCGAAACCCGATTTAATTAAAATCCGAAACCGTAGCCGAAATCATACTCACCGCCGTTGCCTATAACACCGCGGGTTGTGGTTTCTTCGACGTGGTCTGTATTTTTCTCTTCAATCAGCCTGACCTTAACCTTGAATTCTTCGGTAGAATATCTGCCGCCGACAGATTCAATTCTGAAAAGTGAAAGCTCAAGCTCATCACCAACCGATGAATTCTCAATCGTTTCAAGAAGAACGTCAGCTGTATCAAGCTTTTTACCGTTGACAGCCGTAATCATATCGCCGGGCTGTGCTTTTGTGCCTGCAAGTGCACTTTCAGCATCAATTGAATAAATAACAAGTGAGCCGCTGGGAAGATCCATCATCTGCACAGCCATACCGTAGATGCCGTTGATTGATGAAGAATCGTTTGCTACATAAGAGATTCCGAGCTTTGCTCTGCCGGGCACGTAACCGTAAACGATAATCTTGTTTATTACATCCTTCGCCTGAGTTATCGGAATTGAGAAAGATATACCCTCAAACTCAGTTGCGGCAATCTTTGAAGAGTTGATGCCGATAACCTGTCCGTATTCATTTACAAGTGCACCGCCTGAGTTACCGGGGCTGATTGCAGCATTGTGCTGAATGCATACCATATCATAACCGATACTGCTTGTGATGTTTCTGCCTATAGCTGAAACCTTACCGTCGGTAAAAGTACCGAAAAGAGCAGAGCCACCGGGATTACCTATTGCATAAATAGTGCTGCCAACCTTCAGAGAATCGGAATCGCCGAATTCTGCAGCCTGGAAACCTGTAGCCTTAATACGGAGCACACCTATATCGGTGCGCAGGTCGTAACCTACTGTTTCGGCATCATGACGTGTGCCGTCTTCAAACTGTATAACAATCTCTGTACCGGAATCTGAAATAACGTGAGCACAGGTGAGGATGTAAGTATACTGCTTTGCATCATCCTCTTTCATTATAATGCCCGTGCCTTCAGTATAAACAGAGTTGTTTCTGTATACGATTACCGCAACGTTACTTGCGGCAATTTTTTCATAAACCTGCTCTGCTGTCAGCACAGATGTACCCGTTATACCCGCTGAAGGTGTTTTGTTTATATCGAGCGACGGAGCATTCTCGTTGACAGTAGGAGTTTCGCCGCCGACTACACCGGGAACATCGGGCGTTGTCGGATTTCTTCTGCCGTTAAGCGAGGCAGGGATTGCAATGGCAGAAATCACCACAACAACCGCAAGTATAACGAGAAAGATATTGCGACCCTTTTTATTGGTTTTACGCCTTGCGTCATTGACGGGTGGCTGGTACTGAGCATAAGGAGCACTGTTGGGGTTGTATGTGTACGGCTGTGTGTAAGGCTGCTGATTTTCAGTATACGGAGCATTACCGCCGTAAGGTGTGTACACGTATCCGCTCTGCTGTACTGGAGGCTGAACAGGCTCGGCTTCCGGTGTAAACGCAGGCTCTGTCTGAGTTGCCGGAACCTCTTCTGCCACAGGAATTTCAACAGCTTCTTCGGGCTGAGCAATCTCATCTGCAGGTGTCGCAGCTGTATCCTCTTCGTTGGGTTCGGGAATATTATTCATAAATTCATCCATCGTTTAATTCTCCTTAAATATACATTGACAAGACAGTCAGCAAAAAACTCACTGCTTATATGCATATTAAAGTTTGTGCATTGTATTCACATTTCAAGCTTGTTAACTAATTTTTAATTTTGTATGTGTTTTTTGTCACAGATATCACATAAGTTTCGGCAATGTAAACACGAACTCCGTATATCTGCCCTCAACACTGTCAGCATATATTTTTCCGTTATGAAGTTCAAGTATACTCTTGACAATATACAGACCGAGACCTGTGCTTTTTGCATCGGCACTGCGTGATTTATCGACCTTATAAAAACGCTCAAATATTCTGTTAAGCTCATCGGGTGCTATTCCCGTACCGCTGTTGAATATATGCGTTTCTGTACAGTCATCTTTCTCAACTACGCTTATGCTGATATATCCGTGAGCAGGCGTAAACTTGACAGCATTATCGACAAGGTTGTACACAACCTGACCGAGCATATCTCTGTCCGCCCTTACGGTATGCTTGCCAAGAAGGTCAAGACCGCGGATTTCGATTTTTCCTTCGTTTATCTTCTGCTCAAGATTTAAGAAAGTGCCCAATATCATATCGGACAAATCAACGTCACTGAAATTCAGATCAAGCTGACCTGCCTCAATTTTAGAGAGATTGAGCATAGACACAACGATTCTCGACAGTCTCTTTACCTCTTCGGAAACTATTTTAAGATAATGTTCCTGCTGTTCGGGAGGTATTGTTTCATCAAGTATACCGTCAATAAAACCGCCGATTGTAGTCATGGGCGTTTTAAGCTCATGCGAAACGTTGGCAACAAAGCTTCGGCGTGAACTTTCAAGCTGAGCAAGGCTGCTCGCCATCTTATTGAAAGAATCAGCAAGCTGACCTATTTCGTCATTTCTGTTGATATCAACTCTCAGGCTGAAATCACCTGCACCGTAACTTCTGGCAACGTCTGCCATATCTTTAAGCGGCTTTGTTATGACGTGCGAAGCATAATAAATCGCAATAACCGCAAACATCATAACTACGAGCAGAGAAACAACCAGCAAACGTCCTATAGGAGCAACAAAGTTGATAATCGCATCGTCAACGGGAGCAACCGCAAAAACAAGTGCAACTGTATGCCCCTCGACCTGAACAGGCTCACCGACAATAAACTGTGCCTCTTCAAACTGACCGTCTATCGTGCTGACTGTTGAATAAGACTTCATAAGCACGTCATCAATAAAGCTCTGCGGAATGAGCAGGTTGTCGTGATATTCACACGCTTCGGCCGCAACAGAGCCGTCTGAAAGAAACTCACGGCACATTATTATATGGCCTGTAGTATCGCACAAAAAAACGTCAGCATCAATTGACGTAGATATAAGCGAAAGCGACGAACCGAGTGCGGCAACAGAGTCACCGTCGCCATACATCGAGATGTAGCCGCCCGAAAGCAGGTCGGAAGCAGACTGAGCAACGTTATGCGTATTCTCAGTCATAAGTTCCGCCTTCTGGCCGTACCAGTATCTGCCGGCAAAAGCAACAAGTGCAACACCCAGCAGTAAGAAGCACGCCATAATTATAGCGGCAAGCATAAGCGAATATTTCGCACGAAGCGACATATCCTGACGCTTTTTGTTCTTTTTCATATATTATTCCTTGGTTTCAAACTTGTAGCCTACGCCCCATACGGTGCGAAGCTCCCACTTATCGGAAACACCCTCGAGCTTTTCACGAAGACGCTTGACGTGAACGTCAACAGTACGTGAATCGCCGTAATAATCGAAGCCCCATACTTCGTCAAGAAGCTGGTCACGGGTATAAACCCTGTTGGGGTTGCTTGCAAGGTGGTAAATAAGCTCCATCTCTTTGGGAGGAGTATCAACCTGGACACCGTTGACACGAAGCTCGTAATTTGTAAGGTTGATGAGCAGCTTTTCGTACTGAACCTCCTGCACTGCGGCAACAGGTGCGCTTGCACCTGCACGGCGGAGAACAGCCTTGATTCTTGCAACAACCTCTTTGGTGTCAAACGGCTTGACTATGTAATCGTCTGCACCGAGCTCAAGACCGAGAACTTTGTCGAAAGTCTCGCCCTTTGCGGTGAGCATAATTATCGGCTTATCGGAGGTCTTGCGGATTTCACGGCAGACCTGCCAGCCGTCAAGCTTGGGCAGCATAATGTCGAGAAGCATCAGGTCAGGCTGCTGCTCACGGAACATTTTTACTGCTGTTGCACCGTCGTTAGCGATAATGACAGTGAAGCCTTCTTTCTCTATATAGAGTCTGAGAAGTTCGCAGATATTGGTGTCATCATCTACAATAAGAATTTTTTCAAGTGACATTTTCATTACTCTCCCTTATATTTTGTCGGTTATGGTCAGACCGAATTAAGGTATACAGTGTAATTATAACACATTTTTCGGAAATGTGAAGTAAAATCAAAAAAATTTTTATTGTTAATAATATTCATTGACTAGTATTAATTTATCTGTTATTATATATAATAATTATTTACTAGTTGAAGTCTGCCCAAAAGCAGATATTCAGCGCGAAAGGCGGATAAACATGGCAAAAGCAAAAACCGGCAAGCTTTCATTCAGCCTCTGGCTCAACCTCATTATGTTCGGATTTATGGGTCAGGTTGCCTGGGCTGTTGAAAACAATTTCTTCAACCTTTATATGTTAAAAATCGGCGGTGATATGCATGATATCTCCGTTATGATAGGCGTAAGTGCTGTTGTCGCTTTCCTTACCACACTCTTTATGGGAAGCCTCAGCGATAAAATCAACAAACGTAAAATCTTCATCTGTGCAGGTTATATCCTCTGGGGTCTTACAGTTATTTCCTTCTCAATAATCAACCCCGAATTTATAGCAAAAATCATGGGCACTGAAGTCGGTGCAGCCGTATCTGCAACAGTTATGCTTGTTATCATAATGGATGGTCTTATGACCTTTATGGGTTCAACAAGTAACGATGCCGCATTCAACGCATGGGTAACCGATATCGGCACATCATCAAACCGCTCAAAAATTGAGTCTCTTCTCGCAATTATCCCCGTTGTTGCAACCCTTGCAGTTACAGGCTCATTCGGTGCAATCTTCGGTGACAGCAAAGAAGTAGGTCAGCGTGAATACTCACTTTACTTCCTTATTCTCGGTGCTGTTGTTACAATCTGCGGTATCATCGGTATTTTCTCTATCAAGGAATCCCGCACAAACGTAAAAACAACCGCAGGCTTTGTTGAAACACTTGTTTACGGCTTCAAGCCCTCTGTTATCAAGAACAACAAGAGCCTCTACATCTCACTTGTATGTATGGGTATTTTCTCCGTATCAAGCCAGGTATTCTTCCCCTACATCTTCATCTATCTCGACAAGCACCTTGATATGTCTGCTCTCGGCTCAATGCTCAATATCGGCACAATCATCCTGCTGGTCGCTTTTGTTCTGGTAATGGTTGCCGCACTTGTCTACATTATTGCAATGAGCGATAAGAAGGGTAAAGCACCTTACCTCTTCCCCGCTGCTATTCTCTACCTCATCGGTCTCGTATGCGTATTCTTTGCAGACGATAACATTCTCTACTTCATTTTTGCAGCCCTTGTCACAATCGTCGGCTACGGTCTGCTTATGATTATGCTCGGTGCCGCAGTACGTGACTTCACACCCGAAGACAAGACAGGTCAGCTTCAGGGTATCAGAATGATATTCTCAGTTCTTCTGCCTATGCTCATCGGCCCGACAGTTGCAGAAAAAATCTCCAACGCATACTCAACAACCACATATGTAAACGATTACGGTGAGGTTCTTGCAACTCCCGCACCTCACATTTTCCTTGCAGCAGCCGCAATCGGTATAGTCATATTCATTCCGCTTGTTTTCCTCTCAAAGGAATTCAAAAAAGCTCAGAAATAATTCAACTTACGGAAGGACGGTCGGACTTTTATGAAAAAGCTTATCAGCGTAATTCTCTGTCTTGCAATGCTCGTCAGCACTCTGGCTGTCAGCAGTACTGCATCCGAAGCCAAAGAAATACAGTGGGACGGAGATCCCGTAATATTCCTTCAGGGCTTCACAGGCTCTCCGCTCATCAAGGATCAGGGGCTTGAAACAGAAGAAACAATACTCGGTGCAGGCTCGGAATTTGATATAACAAAAATTCTCACGTCACTGCCCGGTATAATCGTGGGTATCACAATATACGCTCTTACAGGCAACAGTACACTTCTTGCAAGCGGTTTTGCTGACCTTGCAGCTGCAAAGCTTGACAATATGTCCTGCCTTCCCGACGGCTCATCAAAATACAACGTAACAACATTCCCCTACTACGCTGAGGATGCTTCTGTCGCAACACTTGTTGCAAACGGACAGGAAGCATTTATACCTGAAGCGGCACTTACAACCGCAATACGTGAATACGTGCCGGATGAATCACTTTATATCTTTAATAATGACTGGCGTATGGGTCAGGTCGAAAATGCAGAAAGTCTTGATCGCTTTATCGGTGAAGTGCTCAGCATAACAGGCAAAGACAAAGTTGATATTTACGCTCTCAGCCACGGCGGTCAGCTTGCCGCAACATACCTCTACTACCACGGTACAGAGGGCGAGGTTGACAACGTAGTACTCAACGTACCCTCGATTCAGGGCACAAGCATTGTCAACGGCCTGCTCGGTGACGGTGCGGCTAACTTCAGCATGGATGAAATCAGCCGTTTCCTTTCCGTTATGCTTCAGACAGAAACCGACCTTCGCTTCCTCGGCAAGATTCTTCCCGGTGAATTTCTTAACAAGCTGCTCAAGGTAGTGTTTGTTGAAGTTTTCCAACCCGTTGCTCTCAACTTCGGCAGCATCTGGGACTTTATGGATGTTGAAACCTACGATGCTTACAAAGCTGAATATCTCGACCCGACAGCAAATGCAGGTCTTATCGAAAAAGCAGACAAAATGCACTACGACTGTATGGCAAACATAGGCGAAGGCCTGCGTGCAGCACAGGCTTCGGGTGTCAGCATCAGCATTATGTCCAACTACGGTACACGCCTCGGTTCAGGCGAAGCAATTGATGCCGACTTTGTTATTGACACATCCAGCACATCCGGTGCTTATGCAGCTACTTTCGGCGAAAGCTTCGACGACAGTTACACACCAAAATACACAGTATGTGACGATAAATCGCACAACCACATTTCCCCCTCACGCACAGTTGACGCAACCTGTGCTTATCTGCCCGAAAATACCTGGTTTATAAACGGACAGTATCACGGTCAGGCTGCTTATGACACTTACTCATTCAACCTGCTTCTCAAGCTGTTGCTGACAGACGATATCAAGGATATTTACTCCGACCCCGACTATCCGCAGTTTGAGCTTGCACAGTGCCCCGTTGATGCAGTATACGCAAAGTTCACCAACACGGTTTCAGGCAGATTCAACAGTGAAACCGACACCTTGCTCATCCGCAACATTTCCCGTGAGCACACTATCGTAATCCGCTCACTTTCAGCTGACGGTGTTGAGTTCGATATTGACAAAAAGACAACCGTTGCACCCGGTGAAGAAATTCTTGTGCCCTGCTCCGGTATCAGCGATGAAGCTTTCATTGCAATTGAAATGACTTACGCACGTGAAGGCAAGCCTTTCACCTCACCTTTCACCAAAACCTTTTATTTCACAGCCGCATAAACAGTTACCCCTAAGGAGTTTTTGAAAATGAAAAAGTTTTTCTGCATTTTTCTGTGCACAGTTTTAATATTCTGTACAACAGCTGTTTCGATACAGGCAGAAGAAGAATCCCCTGCATACGAATGGGACGGTCATCCGCTCATATTCATCCAGGGCTACTCAGGCCCCAAGCTCATAAGAGACAGAGGGCTTGAAACAGAAGAGCAGGTATGGACGTTTGACCCGCTTGACGTTGCGGGCAAAATTATAAAAAACCTGCCTAACATTATCAGCAGCGTTATTGATTACACCGAAGGCAACAAAGAGCCTTTTGTCGAATGCTTCCGCAATATTACAGCCGAGTGGTTTGACAACATTTCAATGAATCCCGACGGTAAATCAAAGTACAATATTACCTCTTATCCGTATTACATTGACGAGGCAAACGTTGAATACATCAACGAGGAGCAGAACGGCAAATATCTTCCGATGACCGAAGGAGAGTTCATTGAAGATTTAAGCCGTACAATCCCCGAAAACAGAATTTATATCTTCAACACAGACTGGCGCAGAAGTCATCTCGACAACTGCAAACATCTTGTAGAATTTATAGACGAAGTACTTGAGTACACCGGCAGTGACAAGGTTGATATCTTCGGCATGAGTCACGGCGGTCAGCTTTTAGCAACCTACCTTTACTATCACGGTACCGAAGGTAAGGTTGACAACGCTGTTATGAATTCGCCCGCAACCTGCGGCACAAGCCTTGTAATGGAGCTTCTCGGTGATGAGCCTGTATCATTCGACCTCAATGAGCTGCTGCGCTTCGGCGGAGTTATGCTTCACACTGAGCTTGACCTTCGCTGGCTTGCCGATATGCTACCCGAAGAGCTTCTCAACAGCCTTCTCAAAACAGCATTCAACGAAGTTCTTCTGCCCTACGCAATACGCTTCGGAAGCATCTGGGATCTTATGAACACCGAAACTTACATAAAGTTCCGTGACGTATACCTTGACCCCGTTGAAAACGCCGAAATTATAGCAAAAGCAGACAAGATGCACTTTGAGTGTATGCCGAATATGAGCGAAGGTCTCAAAAGAGCACAGGATGCCGGAGTCAACGTCAGTATTCTGGCAAACTACGGCTCTCACATCGGCTCGGGCAAAAAAGTTGATTCAGACTTTATCATTGACACAATAAGCTCATCGGGTGCAACACCTGCTCCGTTCGGCGAACGCTTTGCCGAAGATTATACTCAGCTCGGCACAGTATGCACTGACCCGACACACAACCACATATCACCCACACGCACAATTGATGCTTCAACCTGTTTCCTTCCGGAAAAAACCTGGTTCAACTACGAGCAGTATCATACACAGACCTGGTGGGACGTTTACACAAGATCTCTTCTTCTTGAGCTTGTGCTCACAGACAATATAAAAGACATTTATTCCGACCCGAGATATCCGCAGTTTGAAATCGCACAGTCACCTCTTGACGGTGTTTATGCTTCATTCAACGGCGGTCAGTCATCAGGCTTTTACAGTCAGTCCAGCGATACAATTACCATACGCAATCTCTCGGATAACAAGATACATATCCAGTCCGTAACAGTAAACGGCAAAGCCATAGAATTAAGCGACAAAATCAAGCTTGATAGTGACGAAACTGTCGACATTGCATATAAACCCGAAAACGAAGAGTTTATTGCTGTTGAAATCGTTTACGTCAGCAAAGGCTTATTTGTAAGCTCAGACCCATATTCACGCACAATCTATTTCTCTCACGTATAAGGTGAAAATATATGACGATTCGCTTTGACAAGAAAAAGAAAATCATTTCTGCGGTTTGTATAGCGGTTGCCGTTGCAATCATCGCAGCTCTGATTATAAATCACGTTATTTCATCAAAGCCTGCTTCGCTTGCCGATGCAGGCATACAGACCACAGACGAAATAACGCTCATATCTCACAGAGGTATGAATCTGCTTGCTCCCGAAAACTCACTTGAATCAGCTGACAAAACTGCCGGCTACAGATACACCCACATCGAATTTGACATAAGACAGACCAAAGACGGTGTATGGGTGCTTATGCACGATGAAGACATCAAGCGTACCTCTGACGGCAAAGGCAAAGTAAGTGAGCTGACATACAAGCAAATAGTAAGCTGTAATATAGACAAAAACTGCAAGGGATATGACAACGTCAAAATCCCTTCACTCGATGAAATGCTTGCACGTTGCGGCCTGCTCGGTCTTCACCCCGTAATCGAGATAAAGCAAAGCGGCACAGAAGGTATAGAAGAACTGATGAACTTTCTCGGTCACCGCACAAGCGAATGCACTATAATTGCTTTTAACCGTGAACAGCTTGAACTTATAAACAAGCTTATGAAAGACGCAACCACTTCGTTGACTTCAGCACGTGTTGAACTTTACTGGCTCACAAGTGACCTGAGTGACGCAACATTTGAAACAGCAAAAAAAGACACCTCTATCGGTGTTTCGTTCAACGGTAACAAAGCAGGCGACTCCGAAGAAATAAAGAAGTTTACAGATGCAGGCATAAAGCTTGCTACCTGGACTATAGACAAACCCGCAAGGCTCGCAGAACTTTACTCGTTGGGTGTTACAACTTTCACAACAAACCGAATCACCCCTGACGGTATTTTCAACGACCCGACACAAGAGGTGACAACCAATGAAAGAGGATAAACTGCACGGCTGCAAATGCCGCAACTGCGGTATTGAGCTTATAACACTGAATAAATCTTCTGACACTTATTGCCGTTTCTGCGGTGCTCCTGCCCTTATGGCAGAGGATTTTGAAGGCATTGCTGTGCCGGAGCTCATATTACCGTTTGAAATCAGCAAGTCTCAGGCAATGCAGATATTTTTACGGCATTTATCACAAAGACCTCTTTGTGCAGCCGCTTTATTTCAGAAAGTAAAAAGCGGATTTATACGCGAGGTATATATTCCTGTAAAAGTAGCAGACATACAGGTGACAACCGAATTGACAGTGCTTGACAACTCGTGTAACGAAAAAACCAGGCAGATAAAATCCGAATCATCCGGTGCAAACGTCTGCCAGAGCCGTATGTTTGACGAATACCTTTTCCGTCTGCTCGGCGAATACGATTTCAGCCGTGCTGTCGCCTATGACGATACTCACGCATCAATTCCGTTTGAAAAGCCATCCGTTTCCTCAATGGAACTGTGCTTTGATGAACTTGAAGGTGCTTCAATAAAAGAAGCATTGGAATCACTCGGAGACCGCAAAACAATCCGCAAGGTTATAAGCTGTCAGCCGATTGATAAAAAGGAAAACAGCAAAACAGTACTCGTACCCGTATGGATACTCAGCAATCCCCGTAACGGATACACCGAACAGATATTTATAAACGGACAAAACGGCAGAATCTTCGGTGAACCCCCTGCAAGCATAACGAAAGCTCTCGCAATATTCGGCGGCATTGCCGCAGGATGCACCGTTATAGGTGAACTTATATGGATGGCGGTGAACAGCTTATGATAAAGAAACTGTTATACACTGCATTTACAGTGCTTATGTTAATGTCAGTAAGCTTCACCTCATCTGCCGCAAATGGCGACGAGTTTTACGAAGAGTACGACAATTACTACGAATTTGAACAGGATTACTATAATTCCGTAGTATTCCCTGAAGAAAAAGATGACGGGCAATGGTATAATGAGCTTTCACCGATACCGCTTGTAATCGGTCTTACAGCAGGTGCACTGACAGTGTTTATACTGTATCGCAGGCAGGAGGTTGCCCGCCGGCAAAAGCCCGAGCAACACGCTTACGATTATGCCCCGAATATAAAACACACTGAGATTTCAAACTTTGAAAGGTAACATAGAGATGACTAACAACGAAAAACTCGCACAACTTTTATTTCCGCACATCACAAAAACTCCTGAGGATTACGAAACAATCTATCCTCCGAGAGACTTGCCCGATGGTGCAAGAGTAACACGTTTTGCACCCAGCCCTACAGGCTACCTTCACATGGGCGGTTTCTTCGGTGCGCTTGTTGATATACTTACCGCTCAGGTAACAAACGGTGTATCGTTCCTCCGTATTGAAGATACCGACAAAAAGCGTGAGGTTGAAGACGGTGTTTCCGCAATCATCAAGGGCTTTGAATACTTCGGTGTCGAATTCACTGAAGGTGTAACGGGCTTCGGCACAGAGAAAGGCGCTTACGGACCCTATACACAGAGCCAGCGTGCCGAAATATACCAGACGATTGCAAAGAGCCTTGTTGAAAAAGGTCTCGCCTACCCCTGTTTCTGTACTGCGGACGAGCTTACCGCACTCAGAGAAAAGCAGGAAGGTGACAGTGCACTTATCAAAGGCTACTTCGGCAAATACGCAAAGTGCCGTGATATGAGCTTTGAGGAGCAGGAAAGACGAATCAACGCAGGCGAAAGCTACGTTATCCGTCTGCGTTCATCAGGCGATGAAAACAAGCGTATCGCATTTGACGACGTTATCAAAGGCAAAATTGAAATGCCTGAAAATATAATTGATGAAGTTCTTCTCAAGTCAGACGGTATCCCCACATACCACTTTGCACACGTATGTGACGACCACTTTATGAGAACTACACACGTAATCAGAGGCGAGGAATGGATTTCATCCGTACCCAAGCACATTGAGCTTTTCAGAGTGTGCGGTTACAAACTGCCCAAGTTTGCTCACACACCTCAGGTGCTCAAGATAGACGAAGAGACAGGTGACAAGCGTAAGCTTTCAAAGCGTAAGGACCCCGAAGCAGCCGTAGGCTATTTTGTCGAAGAGGGCTTCCCGAAGGAAAGCGTGCTCGAATACCTGCTCACACTCATCAACTCCAACTTTGAAGACTGGCGCAGAGCAAACCCGAAGGAAGATATCTCAAAGTTCCCCTTCAATCTCAAGAAGATGAGCATCAGCGGCTGTCTGTTTGACCTCATCAAACTCAACGACGTAAGCAAGAACGTAATCTCTGTTATGAGTGCATCTCAGGTTTACGAAAACGTTGCAAAATGGTCGGCAGAGTTTGATGCAGACTTCAACAAAATCTTCACAGCTGACCCTGCATTCTCCACAGCAGTGCTCAATATCGACCGTGAGGGTCCCAAACCCCGTAAGGATATTGCAAAGTGGAGCGAAGTCAAGGCATTTGTCAGCTACTTCTACAACGAGCTTTATACTGCTGACGTCAGATTTGACGAAAAGCTTGCAGCAGATGATATAAAGGCAATACTGGGCAAGTATCTCGAAATCTATGACCCTGCAGACGATAAGGACGCATGGTTTGCAAAGATTAAGGATATGTGCGAGCCTCTCGGCTTCACACCCAACGTAAAGGAATACAAGAAGAATCCCGAAGCATACAAAGGCCACGTAGGTGACGTTTCGGGCGTAATCCGAATGGCAGTTACTTCACGCTCCAACACACCCGACCTGTGCGCAATCATGCAGCTTCTCGGCAAGGACGAAGTAACGGCAAGAATCAACAATGCTATTTCAACTCTTTAATACACGGAGGTAACTAACAATGGAAGAAGAAAAAGTATCAGTATCAAATTTTATTCACGATTTTATCGATGAAGACCTCGCCGCAGGTGTCAACACGAGAGTGCAGACCCGTTTCCCCCCTGAACCCAACGGCTATCTTCATATCGGCCACGCAAAGGCTATATGCATAGACTTCAGCACAGCTGAAAAATACGGCGGCGTGTGTAACCTCCGTCTTGACGACACTAACCCTTCAAAGGAAGACGTCGAGTACGTTGACGCTATCAAAGAAGATATCGAGTGGCTCGGCTTCAAGTGGAACGAGTGCCTCTATGCTTCAAGCTACTTTGATTTCATTTATGAGTGTGCAATCAAGCTCATCAAAGACGGCAAGGCTTACGTCTGCGACCTCAGTGCAGACGAAATCAGAGAATACCGCGGCACACTTACAGAGCCCGGCAAAAACAGTCCCTACCGTGACCGTTCAATTGAAGAAAACCTCGACCTCTTTGCACGTATGACAAACGGCGAATTCGCAAACGGCGAGCGTGTGCTCAGAGCAAAGATTGATATGGCTTCCCCCAACATCAATATGCGTGACCCCGTTATCTACCGCATTGCTCACGTCAGCCACCACCAGACAGGTGACAAGTGGTGCGTATACCCGATGTATGACTTTGCTCATCCCCTCTCCGACGCAAGGGAGAAGGTAACATACTCTCTCTGCTCACTTGAGTTTGAAAACCACAGACCGCTCTATAACTGGGTACTCGACCAGATCGGCTTTGAAGAGCCGCCCAGACAGATTGAGTTTGCACGCCTTAACGTAAACTACTGCCAGACAAGCAAGCGCAAGTGCCTTGAGCTTGTTGAAAAAGGCATTGTCAGCGGTTGGGATGACCCGCGAATGGTTACACTTTGCGGTATGCGCCGCAGAGGCTATCCTGCAACAGCAGTTCGCGAATTTATAAACAGAGTCGGCGTATCCAAGGCTTACAGCGTTGTTGACTACGGTCTGCTTGAAGCCTGCGTACGTGATGACCTCAACGCAAACGCACCCCGTGCAATGGCTGTACTTGATCCGCTCAAGGTAGTTATCGACAACTATCCAGAGGGTCAGACGGAAACAATCGAGGTTGAAGTAAACCCCGACAAGCCCGAGCTCGGCAAGCGCGAAGTAACATTCTCACGCAACCTCTTTGTTGAGCGTGATGACTTTATGGTTGAGCCTGTCAAGAAGTATTTCCGTCTCTTCCCCGGCAACGAGGTAAGACTCAAGGGTGCATACTTCGTAACCTGCACAGGCTATGAGGCAGACGACGACGGCAACGTAACCTGCCTGCACTGCACTTATGACCCTGCAAGCAAGGGCGGTAACTCACCCGACGGCCGTAAGGTCAAGGCCACTCTCCACTGGGTAAGCGCAGACGACTGCATCGAAGCTGAAGTACGCCTTTATGACAGACTTTACAACGCTGAAACACCTGAAAGCGACGCTGACCTCAACCCCGATTCGCTCAAGGTTCTTACAGGCTGTAAGATTGAAGGCGGCCTCAAGGGTATAAAACCCGGCGACACATTCCAGTTTATGCGTCAGGGCTACTACTGCGTTGATAAGGATTCAACAGAAGATAATCTTATCATCAACCGCACCGTCGCTCTTAACTCATCCTGGAAATAATC
>JAZRSU010000024.1:0-46890 GCA_045651645.1 Acutalibacteraceae bacterium | reverse complement strand
CCCTCGTTGGCCTTACAGCTGATTTCAAAATAGCCCTTGCAGTAACGCTCCTTGAGCTTGATCATACCTGTGTACCAGCCTTCGCCGTAAGTGCCGTCGGTCTGGTAGTCACCTGTGATAATCAGGTTGCCGTCTTCAACCTTTACCTGGCTTTCAGCATTGAAGCCGCCTCTGCGAGCGCCGCTGCCTCTGTAATCCCATACGCTTGTATCAAGCTGAGTGCCGTCGAAATTATCCTCAAAAACAAGGTCGTAACCGTCGAGATTAAGCTCTGGACCACGAGGAGTCAAGGGTGTATCAAAAATTATAAGGCCGAAAATTTCGGCGATTGCAACGATTGCCGCAATAATCTTTTTGGGTGAGAAAGAGAAAAGCTGTTTGAAGTATGTGCCAAGCTGATTGAAGCCCCATACCTGTCTGTAGGCAAACTTGAGCTTTTCTGTCAGAAATTTATCCATAATAAAATCTCCTTATTCAGCAAGCTGATAAATTCTTACGTAGTCGACAACAAACTCTGAATGATATGTTTCGGGGTCGAGCTGTGCAAGAGCCTCTGCTGAGCCCTGGCAAAGTGAAACTCTGACCTGCTCCTCTACCTGAGAAACACCGTTGCCGAAAGTTGAGCGTGCTGTTTCAACACCGTTTACGTAGAAGATATACTCATCCTCAGTCCACTTAAGACCGTAGGTGTTGTACTCATCATAGATATTTTTGCCTTTGAATTCGCCGAGCATTCTGGACTGGAAGCCCTCCTGCACACCGTCAACACCTGCACAGTGGATTGTCTGTGCTACAGCATTTGAGCCGAGAGTTTTGCCCCAATTCATAGCTTCGAAAATATCGATTTCAGCGCCGCCTACGCCGCCCTGAGAATACTCAGCCTCGTAGGGATGCTTTGCCTGAATCCAGAAGGCAGACCACATTGCACCGCCTGCACTGCACTTACACTTGATTTCAAAGTAGCCCTGCTTATACCACTCTCTGAGTGCGAGGTCGCCGCAATACCAGCCTTCGCCGAGTGCACCGTCCTCAAGATATTCGCCGGTGATGACAAGGTTGCCGTTTTCAACCTTTGTCTGCGAGGGTGAGTAGCAGTAGCCGCCTCGCTCTGCACCTGTGCCCCAATACTGCCAGACGTCGAGGTTAAGCTCGGAGCCTTCAAACTCATCCTCAAAAACAACCTCGTAGCCTGTAAGGTCAAGAGCTTCGCCTCTTGGTGTAAGAGCCGAATCAAAAATAATAAGGCCGAAAATCTCGGCGATTGCAACTATTGCCGCAATAACCTTTTTAGGTGAAAAAGAGAAAAGCTGCTTGAAATATGTACCGAGCTGATTGAAGCCCCACACCTGCCTGTATGCAAACTTGAGTTTTTCCGTAAGAAATTTATCAAGCATATTAAATTACCTCTTTATTAAAGTTTTACTTTGAATACAACTTTTGTAACCTCAGCACTGTCTGCACCTGCGTTTACGCAGGGCTTGTGAGCATCCTCGGGCAGAAGATAGACAAAAGTGCCTGCATCGAGAATAATGCTGCTGACGTACTCGGGGTCTGCATAGAAGCCGATATCGCCGCCCTTTGAGAACTCTTCACTGAGTTCAACCTTGCAGTCGGAGATATGTGCCCAATCGATACGCTCGGCACCCTTGAGCACAATCTGCACGTCGGCATATCTGCGGTGAGCCTCGAGCTGTTTTGTTTCGGCGGCACCTGTGCAGTAAGTAGCTATATTTGCATTAAGCTTATCTGCAATAAGCTCATAGCTGCCGTCAGCCTTCGGATTTTCAAAATACTGCTTTACAAATTCGTATACCTTTTCAAATTCGGGGCATACGCTGTAGTAAAGCTTAAGATCGTCAATTTTGCCTGTTATCATAGGATATCCCCTCCGTTTAACATTGTGAAATAATTATAATATATATACTTTTTGTGCACAATAGATTTAACAAAAAATTGACATTATCGCCTTTTTCGAGCCATTCCGCTCGGCAATGTGCATAAGCCCCTCAAAAAAAAGTGTGCAACCTGCACAAACTGAGTATTGCCAAAAAATCGCTGTTTGGTGTTGTATCCGATTTTTTTCAAACTGGCATTAATTCATTGACGGAGAGTTTTTTTGTGGTATAATATGTATTACGACACACGAAATCGTATAGGCTTTTTGCCTTCATCAACTATATCAGAGGGAGATTGTTTACTATGTATGTTAAAGATGTAACTGTTCAGAACCAGGTTGGTCTTCACGCTCGTCCGGCAACATTCTTCATCCAGAAGGCAAATGAGTTCAAGTCTTCTATTTGGGTAGAGAAAGAGGATCGCCGCGTTAACGCTAAGAGCCTTCTCGGCGTACTTTCACTCGGCATTATGGGCGGCACAGATATCCGCATCATCGCAGGCGGTATTGATGAGACACAGGCTGTTGATGAGCTTGTTCGCCTTGTTGAGTCCGGTTTCTCCGACTAATTAATTACAGCATATCAATCAGTAAAGAAAATCTTGTCATGGCGTTTAACTCAGACACATGACAGGATTTTTTATTTTAAGGGAGAATTGAAATGCAGAAATTCAAAACCACGCTGATGGACGAAGCCGCACTTATGCGTGCCGTAAGACGAATATCGCACGAAATAGTTGAGCGCAACAAGGGCACGGAAAACCTTGTGCTTGTAGGAATAAAGAGCAGAGGAATTCCGCTTGCAAAGATGATAAGGGAGAATATACTTGCACTTGAGGGTGTTGAGCTTCCGCTCGAAACACTTGACACCTCGCTCTACCGTGACGATATAGAAAAGCCCGATTCTGTTCCGCCCGTACCGCTTTCAACTGACGTGACGGGCAAGCGTATAGTGCTTGTTGACGACGTGCTTTACACAGGCAGAACGGCAAGAGCGGCAATAGAAGCCGTATTCTCAATGGGCAGACCTGCAAGAATTCAGCTTGCAGTGCTTATTGACAGAGGTCACCGTGAGCTGCCGATAAGAGCAGACTATATAGGCAAAAATATACCGACCTCGCACAGCGAAGCCGTTGCGGTATTCTTACCCGAAATTGACGGCAAAGCAGGAGCGGTAATATTAGAGAAAGAGTAAACTAAAAAGGCAGTATCTGATTTTCAGATACTGCCTTTTTATATCTTATTTGATAGGAGCGGACTGCATACCGTAGCAGTTTTCAGCAACTACCTCGAGGGTATAATCGCCATCGGGGAGATTTTCAAGAGTAATTGTAACCGTATCGGGTACTTCGTAATTGTAATACTCTGCGAGAGTTTTGCCGACGGGTGTTCTGTTGCCCTCGGAATCGACAGCGTATGCTCTGTAGATAAATATCGGCATACCGTCCATTGACTCTGCGGCGGCAAAAGTAACCTTCTTACCCTTTACTGCGAGTGTTGTACCCTCTTTGAATTCGGGAGCTTTCGATTTATACATCTGCTGTTCGGGCAAATATTTACGCTGAAGGGGACTTGCGAGATTATACTCTACAAGATATTCCTCTGCAGTGAGGTCAACAGCTCTGAAACGCATACGGTTATTTGCATCGACCTCTACAACCCAGAAGCTTGCTACCTTCTTATGTCCGTCGGGATGCACTGTACGCTCATCGTCAACGGTAAGCTCAACGTAGTAAAGACCGCCTGTACCGAGTGCTGTATACTCGCCCTGCCAGATTGAACGGGGATCGTTTATCGGGTAGTGTGAGTGACCTGAGAAGTGAACAACCTGCGGATAACGCTTGAAGATATCTGCAAAGTAATTTACGCCCCAGCCATCGAAATCAGAGCTGCCGTAAACTGTGTTTGCAACGTGCTCGTGATGCATTACGAATATCGGCTTTAAGGGATCATCCTTGACAGCTTCGTTAAGCTGCTCAACAAGCCACTCACGCTGATAGTCGCTGTAGTGGTCACCGTCTGTTGCAGAAACAGAAATACCGATAAAGTGGAAGCCGTTGATAACCTCGTGGAAATCGGTAGGCTGACCTGTGATTGAAGAGAAATACTCACCTGCGGCGGCATTGCCCATAGAGCTGCTGTCGTGTGACTTGGCAATAACAGAGAGCGCCTTTGTACCGTCTTTAAGCACTGCATCCTGCGAAGCCTTGAAGCTTGCAAGACCCATCTTTGTGCCGTCATCACTCAGGTCGCCTGCCATAAGCACTGCATCAAGTTTATTGTATTCTTCGTCGTTCTCGGCAATTTCGTAGCCGAGCTTTATCATTTCCTCAACACGTGTTGACTGTGTATCGCCTACAGTGACTACGTGAGAGTCACTGCTGACTATAAAACGCATAACGGGTGTGAAATCGCTTGTATCTTCAGGTGCTTCTGGTGAAACGAAGATAGATGTGATTGAAGCAAAAAAGGTAAGGAACGAAAGGAAAAAAGCTACTATACTGCTCATACTATACCTCCGTGGTTTTTACTTTTTCTTATTTTTACGCTGTGCACGAAGCTCAGCTGCGTGTGCCTTTTCGGCAGCTTCCTTGGCTGCCTTCTCTTCTGCGGCAACTCTTACAGACTCTTCATAGCGAGCCTTTGCAATATCATATTTTGCTGATATTTCATCATAATGAGTGTAGTTTTCTGCCTGAGTGAGAAGCTTTCTTGCATCAAGGTACGGCTTTGCGGCACGGTTGAACTTTGCAAACTCGCCGCTCATTGCCTTAGCTTCGGCATTGATTGCCTTGACGTCTGCTTTAAGAGATTTTATGTTAGCCTTGGTTTCAGCAAGCTTATGCTTGTCGCCGCTCTTTCTTACAGCTCTGACAGACTCATTGAGGGCTTTGAGCTCTGCTTCGAGGCTGTCAACTCTGACGTACTTTTCTTCAAGCTTTACAAAATCGGGCTGAACAAAATCTTCACCGTCGGGATAGTATTTCTTTGCATATTTTGAAGCTGAAATAAGACTCTTTGCAATTTCAACAGCGGCTTTGCGTACAACCTTTTCACCGCTGAGAGTCTTTGCCTGCTGAAGTTCTGCCTTAAGTGAAGCCTTATCGGCAGATCTGATACCGTCAAGACCTGCACCGTAAATTTTTCTGCTCTGTTCAACTCTGTAAGTAAACTCTGCACCTGAGAATTTATCAAGCTCTTCGCAGACAAACTTTGCAATTTCAATCTCGTTGTTGTAATCAATATCGGCAAGATATGCCTTCTTGGCGGCTTTTCTTTCAGCCTTATCCTTAACGGATTTCCAGGATTTTTTGTCGACAGCCTTGGGTGTCTTATCCTGCATATCGCGTGAAGTACGGATGATATCAACAGCCTCAACAAGGTCGCCGTCATTGAGCACGCCGTTGCCGTAGTCTTCAAACATACTGCGGATTTTCAGAACGCGGATAACGGACTTCTGCTTTTTCTCGTTGAAATCGTACCAGAGATAAGGTATGACGTTCATCGCTGCACCGACAGCGGCAACAACAATAAGCACCTTAAGAAGGGTGAGAAGAATATCCGGGTCGTAAAGGGCAGAGTTTGCGTTAGTATAGTTATCCTGACCTTTTTCAAGCTGTTCAGCAAGAATCTGGCCGACAGTTTTGCCGTCACCAAGCATTCTGTTGAGAATTTCGGGACGTGAAGTGACAAGCTTTGCATTCTCTTTTGTAAGACCGCCGTTTTCGTAAATTTTAGGAACAACGGAGGACGTTGCAAGAGTTATGATAGTACCGATTGTAGCAACAGCGGCAAACGTACCGTCGATTCGCTCGCCTGTCTTATACTGCTGATAGTCGCGGATATCTGCCTGAATTGCCGGGTTGAGAATGTGCATAAACGAACCCATAAGAGCATTGAACCACAGACAGCCCATTATGAGCCAGATTGTAGCACCGTTAAGCTCATTGAGGAACGGCAACATCAACAGAATAAATACAATGTTGAAAATGTTTGTTATGACAAGCACTGCTTTCTTGCCCCATTTCCGGACACAGAAAGGAGCCAACAACATACCCCAGAGAGAGGCATTGCCGTAAATAGTATAGAGAAGACCGTATGCATTACCCGAACATACACCGCCGTAGTTATAGAGCCAGTAGAGCACGTTAGAATATGCAGATTCAAGGAATCCGATCCAGCCTGCAAGAGAAATAATCCAGAAATACTTGTTCTTTGCAACAGCCTTGAGCGCATCGAGAAGCTTGATCTGAACAACGTGAGTTCTTGCCTGAACTATCTTTTCCTCGGTATGCTTATATACAAGGATACAAAGCAGTATACCGCCGACCGTAAGAATCGGATAAAGGAAACGGTATACGCGAATATCTGTTGTATTTGTTTTGAAAAGTGAAGATGCAATAATAGGTGTAAAAAGGTTTACAACCGAAGGAGCAAACGAGTAAACGATACTTTTAACCGATGAAACGTAGGTACGTTCGTATGTATTGGGAGAAAGAACGTGAATAAGGTTCTCGTAAGCATCGTAGAAGAAGTAGTAGAAGAAATGGAGCAGCAAGTTGAACAGCAATATGAGCGCACACTTTGCCACGTATCCTTTTGTTTCGCCGAAAATCATTCCGCCGCCAAGCCAGGAATCGAGCTTGTTGTACGGGAACCATACCATAAGGTTGGATATTATAGCTGCAGGTACAGCCATCGTAACAATGTACGGACGGTATTTACCCGCCTTACTTCTTGTGTTGTCGATAATGCTTGCTCTGATTCCGGTAAGCGGTATGTTTGCAAGTACTGCTATAACATACATTACGTACATATCGGTATAGTCTACACCGAGTGTGCTCGTTATGAGGGTATTACCCGTACCGAGCAGACAGGCAGTGCCGAGCGTAATAATCATATACGCACCGATACCGCCGCCCGAATATGCTGCGATCTCTCTGAAGTTCATATAATTACCAAGCGGCGGAGTTTTCCAGTAGGTACGTACTTTACCTACAGTCTCCTTTGCCGCATTGATACCTTTATTTATCAATGACATTTTCACACCCACCAAAAGTTATTTTTTTATTTTATCAGAATTCATCATTCATCGTCGTCGATATCTTCGCCATTATACAGCTCGTCAAGAAGACCCTCGAAGTACTTGTCCAGGTCTTTTTCGTCGTACGGCTCCTGACCCCAGAGTGCACGCTCATAATCAAAGCTGTGCTCTTCCTCGGGTATTTCGCATACCGCTTCGACCTTCTGACCCGTCATCCATAGAGATGGTGTTATACGCAGTGTATATCCACAACTACTTGGGGTAAGCCATTCGTGCGGACTTGCCTCGGGAATTGCGTAGCGTGACATTATAGCACCGATAATTCCGCCGTGAGTGACAACGGCAACCGACTCGACACCCGATTTGAGCATACCGTCGACTATGCCTTCAAAGCCCTCACAGATTCGCTTTGAGAAATCTGCGTTGCTCTCGCCGAAAGGCGGATCGACACCCTCTTCGCCGGCAAGCCAACGAGGGAAAAGGGTATGTTTTTCGAGCTCTTCTGCGGTTTTTCCGTCAAACTCGCCGAAATTATACTCTATAAGTGATTCCATGGGCACAATCTCTTTATCGGGATATATTGCCCTTGCTGTATCTGTGCAACGCCTGAGCGGGCTGCTGAAAACAACCTGAGCTGAGGGATATTTGTATCCGCTGACCAGCTCGTTAAGCTGTGCTTTGCCCTGCTCACACAGCGGTGAATCTGTATGGCCGAGGTAGCGGCCGTCGAGATTTTCCTGTGTAAGAGCGTTACGAATCAGATGAATTTTGTAGCTTTTCATATTAATCTCCGGAAAAATAATTTATGCTGTTGACTTTTGTCAAATCTTTTGTTATACTCTCTGTATACTTTTTGATGACACAGGGGTAAATTATGGCTATTGCTTTTTCAAATAGGATTACTGCTTTACGTAAAGAGCGCGGACTCAGCCAGAAAGAAGTCGCGATGAGTCTCGGCGTTTCGCAGGCACTTCTCTCACACTACGAAAAAGGTGTAAGAGAATGCGGACTTGAATTTGTTGTACGCTGTGCAGAATATTTCGGTGTTACAACCGACTACCTGCTTGGTAAAGAGGACAGCAAATACGGCACATACAACGCTCTTCTCGGCGAATACGGCAAGACTTTATATGAAAATAACACTTGCAAGCTCGATATAAGTACCATTCTTCTTTGCCTGAGTGCTTTTGCTGAGCGTTTCAGCACAATGGATGCACGGCTTGGCGACAAACTTCTCTGGGGTGCTGCTATATCGGAATACAAAATACTTGTTTCAAGTATTGCCGCCGGCAGATTTGCACCGGACTGTGTTGACGTACCGATAAAGTGGGAAGACAAGATATTCCAGAACTTTGTAGATGCTGTTTATCAGGGGCTTTTCTATAATGACAAAACCCTGCCGACTGCAAAAATCCGCAACGATAAGATGCCGCCATTTGCAAATACTCTCGTCACAGCCGTAGAAGATTACGTTATTAAACTTGCTTCAAGCTACGCTGAGAATGAAGAAAAGTAAAACTTAATTAAGCTGTATTGCCGACAGACGGATTTCTCCGCCTGTCGGCTTTTTGTTTTTAGCCTTTGAGTACGTTTTTGTAGAGTCTGATGTACTCGTTTGCGGAGCGATTCCAGCTGTTGTTGCACTCCATCGCTCTCTTTACAAGAATATTCCAGCCCTCTTCATTCTGATAGCCTTCAACTGCACGGCGGATAGCGTGAAGCATATCGTGTGCGTTGTAGCGTGCGAATGTGAAGCCGTTACCCTCGTTGTCACCGCTGTCGGTGATAGTATCCTTAAGACCGCCTGTTTCACGGACAATCGGGATTGTGCCGTAACGCAGAGCCACCATCTGTGAAAGACCGCAAGGCTCACTCTTGGAGGGCATAAGGAAGATATCGGCGCCTGCATAAATCTTGCGTGCAAGATCGGGCACAAAGCCGAGGCGGAGACCGAGCTTATCGGGATATCTTGCAGCCATCTCCTTGAAGAATTCCTCATACTGCCAATCACCCGAGCCGAGTACTACAAACTGGATGTCTGTTGTAGCAAGAAGCTCGTCGAGAATAACCTTGATAAGGTCGAGACCCTTGTGAGATACAAGGCGTGTTACAAGACCGACAACGGGTGTACGCTCGCTCACGGGAAGATCGAACATCTTCTGAAGCTCTGCCTTGTTGACCTTCTTTGCAGAGAAATCTTCTGCAGTATAGTTTGCAAAAATATTCTTATCGGTTTCGGGGTTATAGTTATCAACGTCGATACCGTTGAGGATACCTGACAGCTTGAATCTTCTCTGGGCAAGGATATTATCAAGACCGTGGCTGAACCAGGGGTCGAGAATCTCGTTTGCATAGGAGGGGCTGACGGTTGTAACAACGTTTGCTGTTTCGATTGCACCCTTCATAAGGTTTACACATCCGTTGTACTCAACAATATGCTCTGTACCGGGCTGCATACCGAGAACGTCGCCTATAAGCTCCATACCGTAAACACCCTGATACTGGATGTTATGGATTGTGAATACGGTCTTGATATTCTCCCAACCGGGCTGATCGGCATACATTGTTGAATAGTATACGGGTGTCATAGCTGTCTGCCAGTCATTACAGTGAATAATGTCGGGCTTGAAGCCGATGTGCGGAATTATTTCGAGCACTGCACGTGCAAAGAAAGCAAATCTTTCAGCATCGTCATAGTGGCCGTAGATACGGTCACGCTTGAAATAATACTGATTGTCGAGAAGATAGTAGATAACACCGTTGTGACGTGCCTCGAAAATGCCGCAGTACTGTCTGCGCCATGCAACGGGCACTGAAATATGAGTAACAAAGGTCATAGTGTCCTTAAGCTCCTGACGGATTGTGTCATAGAGCGGCATAACGACACGTGCACCTATAAGTCTTTTACGAAGTGCCTGCGGAAGTGAACCTGCAACGTCTGCAAGTCCGCCACTGGCCATAAAGGGGAGCGCCTCACTGGCAGCGTATAAAACCTTCATATCTGTCTCTCCTTATACTAAAAATCTATCAGATTACGATTCTCTTACCGACGTAAATCGGGAAATCATCTGCACCGACAAGAGTTTTGCCGGGCTTTATAACAACATCTTTATCGAAAATTACGTTTTCGATATGTGCACCTGCACCGATGAAGCAATCCTGCATAATGACGCAGTTTTTGACAACTGCACCCTTTTCGACCTTGACGCCTCTGCCGAGTACGCTGCTGTCAACCTCGCCCTTGATATCACAGCCGTCGGAAACAAGGCTGTTTGTAACAGAGCTGTCGATAGCGTAGAGTGCGGGCATATCGTCACGAACCTTTGTGTAGACGGGACGGTTTTTATTGAAAAGGCTGCTTCTGTTTGCGCTGTCAAGAAGCATCATATTTGCACGGTAATAGGTAGCAAGTGAATCGATTGAAACAACAAAGTTATCAGTTCTCATAGCACAGATGCGCAGGCTCTTTACATTAGCCTGGAAAACGTCAATACCGATACTTGTCTTGTGCATTGCGTATGCTTCGTTGATAAGTCTCTCGAGCAGAGCCTTCTTCATAAAGAAGACGTTGAGAGAATAATCAGCATCGTCAGAGGGTACGCCTACTGCGATAGAGTTTACTCTTGAATCCTCACCGATGTCGTAAGTCATAAGATTTGAAAGTGCGGGTGTTTTGCCGCGTTTGCAGACAACGCTGATATCAGCATTTGTTTCCTCGTGGAATTTCATAAGCTCATCAATGCTGAAATTCATAACAACGTTACAGTCAGCAATCAGTACGTAATCTTCTTTAGAGCGGCTGATGAAGTGCATATTGCCCTTGAGTGACTCGATACGGTTGTCAAAAGTACCTGTTTCTGCAAAGCCGAAGGGCGGAAGAAGATACATACCGCTGCGTTTACGGGAAAGATCCCACGGCTTACCTGTGCCGAGGTGGTCCATAAGTGACTGGTAGTTGCTCTTGGTGATAACACCGACCTTGCTGATGCCTGCATTAACAAGGTTTGAAAGTGTGAAATCTATAAGGCGGTATCTGCCGCCGAAAGGTACCGAGCCCATTGTACGCATATTGGTAAGCTCGGGAATAACCTCATCATAAGCGTTTGAATGGATAATTGCGAGAACTTCATTTCCTCTTATCATTTTTCATTCCTCCTCACTTTGCGGCAGGCACGTCTTCGCCTGCCATAGCTTTGGGAGCTACCTTTGCGCCTGCACCGACTGTTACGCCTGCACCGACAACTGCAACGCCCCAATCATCACGGTTGGCAACGTTTTCGGGCTGTTCGCCGACAACTGCACCGGACTCGATAACTGCGTTTTCAGCTACGATAGCGTACTGAACAACTGCACCCTTTTTGATAACCGTACCGGGCATAATGATTGAAGAATGAACCTTTGCACCCTCTTCGACAACAACGTCTGCGAAAAGGACGGAGTAATCAATCTCACCGTCGATGCAGCAGCCCTCAGCCATCATTGAATTCTCAACCTTTGCGGTTGAGGATACGAAGTGAGGCGGTGATGCGGGTGATTTGGAGTAGATTCTCCACTCGTTGTCGGAAAGGTCGAGGTCAACAGACGGACGGAGAAGGTCGAGGTTTGCTTCCCAGAGGCTGTCGATTGTACCGACGTCCTTCCAGTAGCCGTCGAAATGGTATGCGAAGAGTCTCTCGCCTGCTTCGTGCATTGCAGGAATAAGATTCTTACCGAAGTCGTTGCTTGAATTCGGGTCAGCCTCGTCTGCAAGAAGGTAATCGCGAAGCTTCTTCCAGGTGAAGATGTAAACACCCATTGAAGCCTTGTTACTGCTGGGCACTTCGGGCTTCTCTTCGAATGCTGTGATAGCACCGTCATCGTCAACAAGCATCAGACCGAAACGTGATGCTTCGTCCCACGGAACTTCAAGCATAGCGATTGTACAGTCTGCTTTCTTCTCCTTGTGGAATGCAAGCATCTATGAGTAATCCATCTTATAAATATGGTCACCCGAAAGTATACATACGTACTCGGGGTCATATCTGTCGATGAAATTGATGTTCTGGTAAATTGCGTTTGCTGTGCCCTTATACCATTCGCTGCCCTTAATCTGCTGATAGGGAGAGAGAATGTGTACACCACCGCTTGCACGGTCAAGGTCCCATGCGGCACCGTTGCCGATATAATCGTTGAGCTCAAGCGGCTGATACTGGGTGAGGACACCGACTGTGTAAATACCTGAATTTACGCAGTTGGAAAGAGGGAAATCAATGATTCTGTATTTTCCTCCGTAGGGTACGGCAGGCTTAGCGATGTTCTTGGTAAGAATACCAAGTCTGCTGCCCTGTCCGCCGGCGAGCAGCATAGCAATACATTCAGCTTTCTGTGACATTTCTTGATAACCTCCTTGTTATTTGGGGAACTCGTCAGAGTTTAGTATATATTCTGATTATGCGGTCTGCCCAGGCTGAGAGCTGATACTCGTTTTTTATCTGCTCCGACTGAGCCGCAAAGGAATCTGAATCGTATGCACCGTAAAGTGCAGACGTCAGACTATCCTTTAACTGACCGACATTTTCACTTGTGAAATAGAATCCGCAAGGCAGATTCAGGTTTTTATGAGCGGGAATATCGCTCAGCACTACCGGCAGTTTCAGATAAGATGCTTCAAGCACCGAATACGGTAAGCCCTCACTTCTGCTCGGGGCAAGAAAAGCATCGCACAGCCTGTAGTAGCTTGTTATATCGTTACGTGGCGGCAACAAATGAAGCCACGCCGGTATACTTCCGAAACGCTTTGTGATTTTATCTTTTATCTCGTCAATGTTTGACGTAAGAATTAGAATCAGCTGCAGGTTTTGTCCGCTCTCATTAAGCTCGCTGACAGCCTCGAGTGCAAGATCAACGCCCTTGACTTCGTAAAGAAATCCGAACATCATAAGCGTTTTTGCCGTTGTACTCAAGCCCATCTGTGATTTGCTGAGTGACTCATATTCTTCAAGCCTCGGAAACCATATCGCATTTTTTGCGGTATAAGCGTCATTCTTCGGGTAATATTTCTTTGCATCGTCCGTCAGCTTCTGACTGCAACCGATAAAGGTTTTGCCTCGCAGAAGAAACTTTTCGATTGCCCTTGCGACACCGCTGTGGATATGCAGTGCACAGTGAAGATGTACAACGTGCGGTATGCCTTTAAAAGCAGTAGCAAGGTCAAGCATAAGAATATAGGGCAGCTTATAGAAATGCGAGTGGATGATTTTTATATTGTGCCGTTTTATTATACCGCGTACTGTTTTCACATTCTGCAGTAAACTGTCGCCGAGAAAATAAACAGTTGCTTGTTTTTTTAATTCCTGTGCCCAGTCACGCTTTGCAGTAGCAGCAGGAAAAAGGTAGACAACCTGTTTACCCTGAGCTTCGGTAACGGGTCGCAGATACTCGAGCGAATTTATGAAGTTGCCGCGGCAGGGTGATTTGAAATCGGCAAAATGCAGAATACCCTCAGCCGTATTATTTCTTTCCAACTTTTTTCGGCTCCTTCTTCGCAGGTGCTTTGCGTGAAAGCTTCAGATATACCGTGCTCAAGCCTGCAAGCTCAAGCGAAACGCTCTGATTGTGACCGTGCATAGGTCGCTCGTTGGTTTTGATTTTGCCTGCCGAGCCTTTGCCCGTACCGCCGAAAGCCTCATCATCGGAGTTGAAAACAACCTCGTAAGTGCCTGCATAGGGCACGCCGATTTCATAGTTACTGCGGAAAACGGGAGTAAGGTTGGATACGGCAATAATCTCCTTGCCCTTCTTATCGATTCTGCGGAAGGCAATAACGGAATTTGAGTTGTCGTTACTGGAAATCCAGTTGAAGCCCTCCCAGCCGAAATCCGACTCCCAGAGAGGAGCGTTTTTGGCATAGAATTTATTGAGGGCACGGGTATAATCCTGCAGTTTTTTATGAGCATCGTAATCGAGAAGCAGCCAGTCAAGACCGCTGTCATATTTCCACTCAATAAACTGGCCGAATTCCTGACCCATAAACAACATCTTCTTACCCGGATGAGCGTACATATAGCCGAGGAATGAACGTACGCCCGCAAACTTTTCTTCGTAAGTGCCGGGCATTTTATTAATCAGCGAGCATTTGCCGTGCACGACCTCATCGTGTGAAATCGGCAGGACAAAATTCTCGGAGAAAGCATAGAAAAATGAGAAAGTAAGGCAGTTGTGGTTGTTTTTGCGGTGGATACCGTCGAGCGAGAAGTAACGCATACAGTCGTTCATCCAGCCCATATTCCACTTGAAATTGAAGCCGAGACCGCCCATAAACACAGGCTTTGAAACCATCGGGAATGCTGTGGATTCCTCCGCAATCATCATACAGTCGAAGTAGTCGCGGAAAATCGACTCGTTGAGCTTCTGCAGGAAAGCAATAGCCTCGAGATTTTCGTTGCCGCCCTTTTCGTTTGCAATCCACTGACCGTCGTTACGGCCGTAGTCGAGATAAAGCATTGAAGCAACGGCATCGATACGAAGGCCGTCGAAATGATATTTGTCGAGCCAGATTGCCGCACTGGACATAAGGAAACTCTGCACCTGCGGTTTGCCGTAATCGAAAACGCGTGTGCCCCAATCGTAATGCTCACCCTTACGGGGGTCTGCATACTCGTAGCAGGATGTACCGTCAAACTCGTAGAGACCGTGAGCGTCCTTGGGGAAGTGGGCAGGCACCCAATCCATAATAACACCGATACCTGCCTGATGGCACTTATCGACAAGATACATAAGGTCTTTAGGCTCACCGTAGCGTGAGGTAGGAGCAAAGTAGCCCGTAACCTGATAGCCCCACGAGCCGTCAAACGGATACTCGCTCAGCGGCATAAACTCGATATGAGTGTAGCCCATATCCTTGACGTAAGAAATAAGCTCGTCAGCCATTGCACGGTAGGAGAGGAAGTTGCCGTCGTCATACTGCTTCCACGAGCCTGCGTGAACTTCGTATATATTTACAGGGCTGTCGTAAACGCTTGTTTTTCTGCGTTTTTCAAGCCACTTTGAATCGTGCCATTCGTAGCCCTCGATATCGTAGAGCTTTGAAGCATTGGCAGGTCTTGTTTCGGCATGAAAAGCAAAGGGGTCACACTTGAAAAGCTCTCTGCCGTCTTTGGTACAGATAGCATATTTATAGGTATCGAACACCTTGAGACCGCTGATTACAGCCTCCCACACACCGCTGTCGTCAACCCTGTACATAGGAGAAGCACCGCTCTGCCAGCCGTTAAATTCGCCTACAACGCTGACCGAAACCGCGGCAGGTGCCCACACACGGAAAACAACGGAGCCATCCTCACAGAAATGAGCACCGAGATATTCGTAAGCCCTTGCGTTTTCGCCTTTGTCAAACAAGTAAAGAGGGACATTGCCCATTTTAACGACACTCTCCTTTCACGCACAAAGCAGATGAGCATAACTATACAAAGTTATCATAGCAAATATCACACTTAAATTCAAGTGTTTATTTGCATTTTGTTACAAGACAGCTATAAAAATCCTCTGATATTTGTACAGTTTGTTACAAAATCCTTTGTAATTCCGACTGAAAAGACGATTTTAAAAAGCTGACCTGCGGCTTATTTGTTTCATCTTTTTTCAAAACAAGACAACAGCTCCTCTTTTTCCATTTTTTTATTAGCAAATTATTAATAAATTATTAAGTTTTTAAGGTTGCTTTAAGGTAAGAATGTTATACTTCGATTTGTATTTTGATTAATCTGAGAAGTATGGCTACACGGAGGAAGAAATGGCAGAAACAAAAAGAAACGAAATTCTCGCACCAGTTACAAAATCGTTCTACCAGGTGCGCGAATTCAGCTCAATAAAGGAGCTTCTTCGTCAGACGGACGAGCTTTACGGCGAGCGTAACGCATTTGAGATAAAACTCAAGGGCAGCTCCCGCCTTATAACCTATAAAGAATACTGCACTGAGATAAATGCACTTGGTACAGCCCTGCTTTCAATGGGCTACAAGGGCAAGCACCTTGCCATATCTGCAAACAACAGATACGAGTGGTGCCTGAGCTATATGGCAATAATCAACGGTGTCGGCGTAGCTGTACCGATTGACAAAGAGCTTCTCTTCCCCGACATCAACGGTATACTTGAAACCTCCGACAGCGAGCTGATTTTCTGCGACAAGCAGCTGCTCAAGGTGCTTGAAAGAGACAAAATGAACCCCGATATCAAAATTGTCTGCTTCGACTACGAAGAAGATGAAGACGGCATCCTTTCTTTCTCAAAGCTTGTTGAAAAAGGTAAGGAGCTTGTTGCAGCTGGCGACAAGTCATATATCGACGCTGTCATAGACCCCGATAAGATGTGCTCACTTCTCTTTACTTCAGGTACAACAGGTGCGGCAAAGGGTGTTATGCTCTGCCACCGCAACTTCTGCTTTGAAGTAAAGTCTGCAATGAGCGTACTCAAGATATTCCCCGAAGATACAGGCATCTCGATGCTTCCTCTTCACCACACATACGAAAGCACAATCATCCTTTTCTTTGCACCTTACTGCGGTGCAAAGGTTACATTCTGCGAGGGTTTCAAGTACGTACTTCGTAATATGAAGGAGTTTTCTCCCTCAATATTTGTTGCTGTACCGCTTATACTTGAAACCGTACACCGCAGACTTATGCAGAGAATAAAGGCGAAGCCTCACGGCGAATTCCTTTTCAAATTCGGCACAAAGGTATGTAAGGTTGCAAGCAAGGTAGGAATTGACCTGCGCAAGGTATTTTTCAAAGAGATTCAGGATGCATTCGGCGGTAATATGCGCCTTATCATCTGCGGTGCTGCGCCCATCCGCCCCGAAATTCTCCGTGACTTTGAGGCATTCGGCATACAGATTCTTTTCGGCTACGGTCTTACAGAGTGTGCTCCGCTTGCAGTTATGAACAACGACAAGCTTCACCTTGCCGAATCGGTAGGTCTTGCACTGCCCGGCACTCAGGCAAAGATTATTGACCCCGACCCCCAGACAGGTTGCGGTGAGCTTTGCGTAAAGGGTCCGATGGTAATGCTCGGCTACTACAACAACCCCGAAGCTACAGCCGAAGTAATTGACAGCGAAGGATTCCTGCACACAGGTGACCTTGCAAAAATCGACGACAAGGGCAGAGTTTATATCAGCGGCCGTATCAAAAACGTTATCGTTACGGAAAACGGCAAGAACATCTACCCCGAAGAGCTTGAGTATCATCTGAGCCTTAATCCGCTTGTAAACGAGGTTATGGTTTTCGCTGAAACAAACGCTAAGGGCGAAACAGTAGTCAAGTGCTCTATCTTCCCCGATGAAGAGGCACTTAAAGAGCATTTCGGTGATAAGGAATATACAGACGATGACCTGCAGGAGCTTTTTGCAGGCGTTGTAAAGGAAGTAAACCACAAGCTTCCGCAGTATAAGCACATCAGAGGATTCCAGCTCAGAAAAGCTGAATTCATCAAGAGCGCTTCAAAGAAGATTCTCCGATTCAAGGACGAAAACTTCACCGACGGCACAAACTGACAAAAACCCGACTGAAAAATCAGTCGGGTTTTTTAATTAGGAATTATGAATGCGGAATTAAGAATTAATAAGAAACCTCAAAAGAGATATGTCTCTTTACAACAACCCTCAGTCACCTGCGGTGACAGCTCCCTTCAAAGGGAGCTTTTGACAAGCAAATTTACAGCGTTGTAAATCAAAACTAAACCTCCTTTTGAAAGGAGGTGGATTTTGCGGAGCAAAAGACGGAGGATTGCAAAATAATCAAACAAATCTACTGCGATTATAAAACAATGTCATCCTGAGCGAAACGAAGGATCTTATCCGGCTCCCTCGTTGAGGGAGCTGTCGAAATCGCTTGCGATTTTGACTGAGGGAGTTTAAGATTCTTCGCCTGCGGCTCAGAATGACATATAGGTTTCAATTCAACAATAATTGCGAATTGCGCATTACGAATTGCGAATTATTTCACGCTGTAGCAGATGATAACTGCTTTGGGAGTTTCGTTGATTTCAAGCTCAAGACCTGAGGTCATAAGCTCACTACCCAGCTTTTCAATCTTTGTATCGGGGTTATCATAATCATAAAGTACGTATGTTGCATCGGCTTTAAGTCCGCTCATAACAAGGGTATAATTGTTATCTGCCACGTTTTCACGCTTATAGATAAGTGCAACGCCCTCTTTGGCATCGGTATCAAACTGCATTGCAAGATACGCTGAGGTATCGAGTCCGCCGTTGTCAAGCGGATAGTAATTGCCGACCATATAAGCTCTTACATCCTGATAACCGAGACGCTGTGAGCAGGAGATGATATTCGTACGGTCTGCATACTCACCCTCAACGTAAGCACAGGTGCCGTTGTAGGGAAGCCAGAATGAGAGACCGTAGGTCTGTGACTGGGTAGCTTCAAGGATATCGGGCTTGGATTTTCCCTCACCGTCCATACAGTTGTAGTCGCTTCTCCATAGCGGAATACTTCTGCGTGACATTTCAAGGTCAAGTCGCTTACCGCCCGAGCAACAGTTATCTACCATCAGTCCGGGATTATCTGCTTTAAGAGTATCGAGCATTTTGTAGAAGTTTGTTACGTAGTAGTTTTCGGTGAAGCCTTTTCTGCCGTCGCCCCATCTTGAGTCAGCCTCTTCCCAATAAGGCTGAGGCTCGGGAATGCTGTCGATTCGAAGGTAGTCGACACCGTTTGCCTCAATCGAACGCTGCATAATACCTGTGATATACTCAAGGCAATCTTCATTTGCAAGGTTAACGCAGTTTCTCTCCTCATCCTCTTCAACAAGCCAGCCTTCGTGCTTTATGCACTCGTTATAAACCTCTGTGCCTGTACTGCAACGCTCGGGCTCGTGCCAGAGAAGGAAGCCTATGCCTTTCTTGTTTGCCGCCTCGGAAATCTCGGCAAAGCCACGGTCAAATTTAGTCGGGTCAACGTACCAGTTACCTACGCTGTCACCCCAGTTTGTTCTGATAGGATACCAGCCTGCATCAACCCAGTAGTAATCAACAGCCTCTGTAAACCACTCGGGAAGTGACTCGATATTTGCAAGAAGCGAATCAATTGTAGACTCGGGCCACTCAACACCGAGACCCGAAGTTGTAATCTGCTTTGTGCCCTCGGGATAAACACAGTCCTTTGTCCAGTTGCGGTAAGAGTTGAAGCCCTTTACGGCATTATCGCCCGAATAGAACGTAAGGGAAACCAGAGGAGAGCGTACGGACTCATCGGGAGCAAGGTAGCCCTTGAGGGTTTCCTGCTTTGCCTGCACCCTGACACCGTCAAAGGTCTGTGAAAGCGAAGTGTACCACTGACCCGACCAGCCTACGGCAAGCACTGCCGAAAGCTCAGCACCGTGAAGGTTGAAGTAAGGCAATACAGATTCTGTTCTGCCGCCGTTAGCAGTAAGAGTCATAGGAATAAGGTTGAGAGTTGATTTCATAAGCTGAAAATCATCTGCCGCAGGCTCACTGCCCTTGCTCATATAAACGTCGGCTGTGCCTGTAGGAATAACGCAGTCAGCCGCATAGAGCTCTTTGACAACGGGTGAATTTTCGTCAGCTGTATTCTCAACCAAAACAGTCCATTCGCAGGTTGCATATTCCTCGTAAATTGTAGCCTCAACAGTTGCGACAATGCCGCTTTTACTGTGAGTGAGCGTAATATATGTAGTTTTACCGCCGCGGTAAACTGCACCCGTTTCGCTTTCACTGCCGACGGATATAGCCCAATCGCTGAGATTTTTTCTCAGTGACTTACCGCCTACGGTAAAATCGTAAGCAGGGCTGTCAACGGAAAGTACGTTGCTGTTATACCAATCACGGCAGGCTGCTTTTTCTTCAGCCGATACTGCCATTTCTTCGGCAGTGATGCTGTCGAAAGAAATTTCTGTAGTTGACGTAACGTCAACAGCCGCACGGTCAAGCAAAAATTTAAAATTTGAATCAGACACTGCCAAAGACGAAATCAGAAGCAGAAACGCCTGAATAAGAGAAAGAAACACTTTCATAAAACAACCTCCGGATTATTGTAAAAATAATTATACTATTTCGGTTATAAATTAGCAAGATATTTATATTTTTGAAAAACAAACATATAATAATACATTTGCTGTAACAACCCTCAGTCGAAATCGCAAGCAATTTCGACAGCTCCCTTCAAAGGGAGCTTTTGATAAACCAATTTACAGAAATAATATAAGTGCTTTTACCTCCTTTTTAAAGGAGGTGGATTTTGCGAAGCAAAAGACGGAGGATTGCAATAATATATGCTATTTGATTTTTTATATAGAAAAGCGTATAATTATTGCAATTTGATTCTGCGAGGTGAAAATTGTGAGCAAATTGAGATTCCGTTGTCTTATTGACGATTACTTATGTAATATTACACCCTTTAAAGCTTATATCGAAAAAGGCTCTCTCGATAACGGCTTGATACTTATAGCCTTCGACGAGGATGAGCTTGATACAATCCATAAAATTTTCACAGAAAATATCCGTGACGGACAAAAAGCACACTTAAACCGAATTCAATTAGAAGGCAGTGACGGATATCTTTACATTATGTCGGAAACATCTGTCGAAAAGAAAGAAAAAATGCCTCATTCGATAATGAGAGCATACAGATATTATAAAAGCTATAAGAAAAAACAAAACCAAGCGACCGAATATATTGATAATGAAATTAAAACTCACGATGACGGTATAAGAAAAATTCACGGTGGAAAATTTGCCTCTTACAAATTCACAGACAAAAGCAACCGTATGAGCCTTCCTTTTCGTTTATTCACATCCAAAGAAAAAAACAGACCTCTGTTTGTTATCTTCCACGGCGCGGGAGCACTCGGAAACGATAACGTAAAACAGCATTTTGAAAACGCAAGGCTTTACAAATATATATTAAAAGAAAACTGCAACATACTTTCTCCGCAGGCTCCTTACGGTGCGAACAGAGGATATGACCTGATTCAGAGCTATATAAAATCGGTAAAAAAACTTATCGATGATTTGCCGATTGACTTTGACCAAAATCGAATTTATATTGTCGGTTCATCATTTGGCGGCTGCTGTATCTGGCATATATCATATCTGTTCCCCGGTTATTTTGCTGCGGCTGTGCCTGTTATGGGCAAGCTGTTTTTCGACAACGATTTCGGCTGTTACGATATTAAAAAATTAACCGACACTCCGCTTTGGGTCGCTCACTCCGCTGACGATACAAACGTCACGATAGAAAGTGACGACTACTGCGTTTCAGAGCTTCAGAAACTCGGTGCTGATATAAAATATACGCGGTGGACAAAATATGGTCATTCGATGTCGGGTAAATTCTACAAAACAGAAAATTGGATCGAGTGGTGCCTTAGCAAACACAGATAAAAAATCCTTATTGCAATTTTCTTTATTGTGCTTTAAAATAAAATTGAGGTGATTAATATGAGTTTTACAGAAATACTCAACCACGTTAAACAGATAGCGGTTGCACTTTTTGCACTTATTCTTCCCCTGCTCGGTATTGACTCGGTCGATTACGGTGCAAAAGCACCCGAGGCTGAAACAGTAAGAATTATGTCGTTCAACGTACGCAACGGTGAACACAGCCGAGGCAAAAACGTGCCGCAGTTTGTTGCCGACTATATGCCCGATTCCGTAGGACTTCAGGAGTGCGAGGGCACCTGGTATATGACGCTTGAGGCTTACCTTAAAGACAGCTACGGTATTGTAGGCACAGGCAGACTTACAGGCGTTAAATACATTGGCGAAGCAACTGCGATTATGTACCGTAAGGATAAATACGACCTTGTTGACAGCGGCACGATATGGCTGTCGGAAACACCCGACAAGGTTTCAGTTGGCTGGGATGCAAAGCACCACCGCACCTGCACCTGGGTTATACTTGAAAACAAAGAGACAGGTGAACAGTATGCTCACCTCAACACTCACCTTGACCACGTAGGTGAGCAGGCACGCACAAACGGTCTTCAGCTCATACTTGACCTTGCTGACAGCTTTGATATGCCCGTAGTTGTAACGGGTGACTTCAACTTCGGAAAGAGCGATCCGCTTTACACTCAGCTTATTTCAGGTAGCCTTAAAGATACGCAGGATATTGCAGAAAAAACTATGACGGGCAAGACCTACCACGCTTACAACGGCGGTGAAGACGGCGAGCCGATTGACTTCATTTGCGTAAACGGTAAGATAACAGATGTTAAAGAATACAGAATCGTAAGAGACGTATACGGTGACACGTACATCTCCGACCACTTCCCGATTTTTGCCGATATGGTATTCTGATCTGATACAAAAAACAAAGGATAGCTACTGCAAAACTGCAGGCAGCTATCCTTATTTTTTAATCTTTTTTTGCGTGGCACACGTCACTCATCGCACAGCCTGAACAGCCGCCGCAAGAGCAGGAATGGTTGCCTTTCTTTTTGTTTCTGAAATGGAAAAAGATAACAAGGGCAAACAGTACTGCGACAACCGAAGCCACAATTAAAGTCGGCCAATCCATTTTTACTTATCTCCTGTTGATTTTTTCATTTTATTTTTTCTGCGTTTATTTCTCATATATCTGTTTTTTCTCAGCAACATAAACAGCATGAATGCAAGCACGATTACTGCCGCCGCAGTGCCGACGGTGAAGTGAAGCGTTGTGAAAAACGCACCGAGCTGATATACAATAAGCGAAACTGCATAGGCAAACGCACACATATAACCGATTGCACCCACAGTCCACTTTGCGCTGTTCATTTCACGCCTGATAGCGCCCATAGCAGCAAAGCAAGGTGCACACAGCAGGTTGAAGATGAGGAAAGAATATGCCGAAAGCTTACTGCCGCCGAAAATTACCGAGGCGATGAAGCTGTAGTTTGTTTCGTCAACACCTGCCATTGATGAGAGAGAGCCGAAAACACCGACGATTTCTTCTTTGGCGAGCAGACCGAGAATTGTTGCAACAGCCGCCTGCCATTTGCCGAAGCCGAGGGGAGCAAAGATTACGGCAATAACCTCACCGATTGCGTTGAGGATTGATTTTTCTTCGCCTGTGATATAGTGAATTCCGCCGCTGAAGCTAAGAGAATTGAGAAGCCAGATGATAACGCTTGCGGCAAAAATTACAGTGCCTGCACGCTTTACAAAGCTCCAGCCACGCTCCCACGTTGCACGCCAGATATTTGACGGAAGCGGTGCGTGATAAGCAGGAAGCTCCATTACAAACGGAGCAGGCTTACCTGCAAAGAGCTTTGTCTTTTTAAGGATTATGCCCGAAATAACAACGGCACCGATACCGAGGAAATATGCTGAAGTTGCGATAAGCGGGCTGTTGCCGAAGAGTGCCGCCGCAATCATACCGACAACGGGCATCTTCGCACTGCAGGGAATGAAGCCCGTAGTCATAACGGTGATTCTGCGGTCACGCTCCTGCTCAATTGTACGGGATGCCATAATACCGGGTACACCGCAACCCGAAGCGATAAGCATCGGAATAAAGCTTTTGCCCGACAGACCGAATTTGCGGAAAAGTCTGTCCATAATAAACGCAACACGGGACATATAGCCGATATCCTCAAGAATTGAGAGGAGGAGGAAGAGCACGAAAATCTGCGGCACAAAGCCGAGAACCGCACCGACACCGCCTACGACACCGTCCATAATAAGGCTGTAGAGCCACTCGGCAATTACGGGTGCACCGTCTGCACCGATGAGCACTTTGTCAAGAAGCTCGGGCACGCTGAGCCAGTTTGAGAAAACTGAGTAGCCGAAGAAGCTCGGGTCAAGTGATTTAAACGAGCCGAAAACACCCTCGTTCATAAAATCGACTGTCCATTTACCGACAGTGCCGATTGAAAGCATATATACCATCAGCATTATGAGCACGAATATCGGGAACGCGAGGAAGCGGTTTGTGATTACCTTATCTATTTTATCCGACACCGACTGTCTGCTGAGATTCTTTTTCTTATAACACTGGGTTGTGATACCTGTTATGTACATATAACGCTCGTTTGCGATAATGCTTTCAGCGTCATCGTCAAGCTCAGCCTCAGCCGCCTTTATATCATTTTCGATGTGGCTGATTATTTCCTGAGAAAGACCGAGCTGTTCGAGTGCTTTTTCGTCACGCTCAAAAATCTTTACAGCATACCAACGCTGCTGATTTGCAGGCATATCGTGAATTGCCGCCTCTTCGATATGGGCAAGTGCGTGCTCAACCGCACCTGAGAAGCTGTGCGTAGGAATCTTTGTCTTCTGCCTTGCCGCTGCAATTGCAGCCTCTGCCGCCTCGTCGATACCTGTGTTTTTGAGTGCAGATATTTCTACCACACGGCAACCGAGCTTTTTCTCGAGCATTTCTATATCAATCTTATCGCCGTTTTTGCGCACGATATCCATCATATTGATGGCAATTACAACCGGCACACCTATTTCCATAAGCTGAGTTGTAAGATAAAGGTTACGCTCAAGGCTTGTGCCGTCAACGATATTGAGAATTACGTCGGGACGCTCACCGATAAGGAAATTTCTCGCAACAACCTCCTCGGGAGTATAGGGCGACAGTGAATAAATACCTGGCAGGTCAACGACGCTGATACCGTCGTATTTTTTCATCTTGCCCTCTTTTTTCTCAACCGTAACCCCGGGCCAGTTGCCGACAAACTGATTAGAGCCTGTGAGCGCATTGAACAGCGTTGTTTTACCGCAGTTCGGGTTACCCGCAAGAGCTATTCTTATATCCATCAATGCTGTTCCTTTCTTTATTCAACCTCAATCATTTCCGCATCTGATTTGCGGATTGAAAGCTCATAACCTCTGACCATAAGCTCAATCGGGTCGCCGAGCGGTGCAACCTTGCGCACGTATACGTCGACACCCTTTGTGATACCCATATCCATAATACGGCGTTTTACGGGGCCTTCGCCGTGCAGTTTGACTACCTTAGCCGTTCCGCCGACCTTTATTTCCCTTAATGTTTTCATGCCGTACACCTCCGAATCTATCAGTTAGCTTAAGCTAACTCAATGTTACAATAATCGGTTAGCCTTTGCTAACCGATATTATTATATATTCAATTCTTTTTAATGTCAACATTTTCCGTTCTGATTTTTCAAATTCATTACTTTTAATCAAACGCAAAAATTATGTTGGCATTTCACATATGCAATTTATACAAATCAGTTGTCGATAATATTCCTGATCCATATACCTTTTTTTACGAGTATGAAGCCGATAATGCTCTTGAGGATTTCAATGCTCTGAACAACAATGTAGAGCGGCAATATGGGCAGAGACGTAAAGTTTGCAAGTGCAGCGGCAAGCGGCACGGCCAAAAGCCACATAGAGCAGCTGTCAAAAATAAGTGTGAGCAGGGTACGGCCGCCCGAGCGGATTGTAAAGTAACAATCGTGTGCAAAAGAGAGCACTGGCATAAATGCCGCACCGATGAGCAGAAGATTTGTTGCGAGCTGACGCACTTCGTCGGTAGTGTTATAAACCATAGGAATAAACGGTGCACAAACGGCAAGGATTGCACCCATCACGATGCAGCCTGCGACCGTTGCAGAAATAAGTCGCCACGCAGTCTGCTTGGCTTTTTCAACCTCGTTTGCACCGAGATGCTGACCGACCATAATTGCAATAGCGTTACCCATTGAGAGGAAAACAACGTTGAAAAGGTTTGAAACGGTAGACGAAATATTTACAGCGGCAACAACGTCGAGACCTCTTACCGAGTAGCACTGGTTAAGTGTTGCCATACCTGCCGACCAGAGAGCCTCGTTGAGAAGCAGAGGCATACCGCGTTTTGCAATATCGCGTACAAGCTTTTTAGGTATATGCAGGCTTCTGTAAACACCCTTCATAAACACAAAGCGGTCTGTGTGACGGTGAGTGAAAACAAGCAGAATTGCAAGCTCGACAAAGCGTGAGAAAACGGTTGCGACAGCGGCACCGACAACACCGAGCTTCGGGAAGCCGAAAGTACCGAAGATAAGGAAATAGTTGAACACAAGGTTAATTACAATAGCTGCAACGCTTGCAATCATCGGCAGTTTTGTTTCGCCGACTTCACGCAGAGTACAGGAATAAACCTGCGAGAGAGCAAACGGAACAAGACCCACGAGCATAACCTTGAGATAACTCAGAGCAAAGCCCATTGTAGCTGCGACATCGGCAGGTGAAGTATCCTCGGCAAGGTAGAGAGATACCAGCGTATCGGGCATTATGATAAAAACGCCCATAGCAATAACAACCATTGCAAAAGCAATAATAAGCTTTGCACGGAAGCAATGCTTTATGCCGTCGTTATCGTTTGCACCTGCATACTGCGTAGCAAAAATGCCTGCACCTGAAAGACCGCCGAAAATACAGATATAAAAAACAAACAACAGCTGATTGACAATGGCAACCGCTGACATTTCAAGCGTACCTATACGGCCGACCATAACGTTATCGAGCAGGCTGACGACGTTGGTTATGGTGTTCTGAATAATTATCGGTATGACAATTACAAGCATACGCGAATAAAAGGCACGGTCACCAATAATATTCGATTTGAGTGCTGAGCTTTTTTTAGCTTTTGTCACGTCTTTTTTCTCCTTTATTGCTCAAAAAATCACAGGCAGCACGGCGACTGCCTGTGATAAAAATTATTGTACTTCGTTATAGAATACGCTGAGTATCATTTCGTACGTTGCTCTTGTATCCATATAGAACTCTGCATACTTTTCACCGCGCTTCATTTCACCGGGTACGGAAACCGTATCAAGTCCGGTAACACCGCTTGAAAGAAGGGTTGAAGCAAGATAGGTAACGGAGCTGAGCTCAACGTTTGTGCAGGAATACTTAAGAGTTGTATTGTAAAGTCTTGTGATAGTGCCGATATCATTCTTTGCAGCGTTTACGGCAGTTGAAGCAAAGGCTGAAACGTAAGCCATCTGACGCTCCATTCTGCGCATACTTGCTTTTGTATCGTCACCACGTGCACGTACAAAGTCGAGAGCACGTCTACCATAAAGCTTTACGGTCTGACCTGCATAGAAGTCAGCAATAGTTTCGGGGGAAGTAACGGTAACGCCGCCGACAGAATCGTTAATCGGGCCAATACCGTCCATATCAAGTGAAATATAAGACTGAACGGGAATACCGAAGAGAATACGCTGAATTGATTCAACCGTATTTTCACAGCTTGTGTGCTTACCGTCGCCGTATGCGTATGCAAGACAGAGCTGCTGATTTCTTACACCGACGTAATCGCCGTCAACAGTATAGACACCGACGTCAACCATAATATCACGGGGAATGGTGATAACGGTGACCTTACCGGTCTTGGTGTCGATTGCGAGCACCATATTTGTGTCAGCCTGACCGCCGGTACCGATTTTATCACCGTAAGTGCCGAGATCAGCTCTGTCGACACCCATACAGGCTATGGAAGTAATGTTTTCATTGAGTCGGTAAGTTTTGCCGTTATATACAACCGTCTTACCGTCATTGTGTACTATAGCTTCATCAATACTGTCGATTGTGACGTCTTCGTATGAAACAAGGTCTTTCTGACCCTTGTACTGCATATAGAAGAAAGCACCTGCTGTTGCCGCAACCAGAAGGAAGAAAATAAGAAGAAGGATAAGCAGAACTTTTTTACCCTTTTTCTTCTTCGGCTTCGGATTCTCTGAAGGAATATAGACAGGGAATGCGTCGGTATCTTCAGAATATGACTTTATTTCGGCTCTCTTCAGGCTTACGTCTCTGTCTGAATCGTACTTGTTTTTCTTATGAAATCGGGACATCGCTTATCAACACTCCGTTTACTAAATATCTTGAGCTTTTATCGTTTGACATACAGGTACTGAGCACAACAATCTTACTGTCAGCGTCAAGAGTGATACCGCTGCGTACGTTACGCAGTGTGGACAGCGGATTGAGCGTGTGCTGCTGGAAAGAACTGAGCTCCTGCGGATTTGCAAAATTGAATGAATTCATAATATGGCGGCTGTCGTACTTGTAAGCTGAAATGATTTTATAAGTCAGCATACGGTCAACCGTGTAGATATAAAACGTATCGTGCTTTGCAAAAAAGTCGGGGTCTTCAAAATAGTGAAGAGTTGAGAACATGGTTGTGCTTCGCATATTGTGACCGTACACAACCGTAACAGGGTCATTAAAACTGAGGCTGTTGCACGACTGGGTATATATCATACCTGCGAAAAGATACTTTTTATATATCGAGCGGTGAAGATAGTAGTTATCGTTCACGGTGCTCTGCGCAATGGGATAGTCAACGTGGGTGCCTGGTATACGGATCCAGGCATAAACGTCGCTGTTTATTTTTCTGAGCGACTCAAGGTCTATGGGGCTTGACTGCGACGAACTGCCGCCCTGTGGCTTGGATGAGCCGGAAGCTATTTCTGCAATCTCACCGTAGTTTGCTTTTGCCGACTGCTCCTGCATAAACATCGACCCGACGTACACACCACAGCCGATAAGGATGAGCAGTGCAAGAAGCATAAGCAGTGCCGGAAGTTTGCTTTTTTTCTTTTTTTCTGTATTCTCACTGGCAGTGGAATAACCTCTGTTTTCTGAGTTCAGCTTCGCCGCCCCCTTTCTAATATACAAAAGCCCTAAGTTCTTTGACGAACACAGGGCTTTTTCAGTCTGATTTTAATAGCTGTAATTAGTCAGCCTTTTTCTTGCTTGTGTAGATAACTGCACCGCCGAGTGCAAGAGCAACGAATGCTGCTGCAGATACAGTCTTGCCTACGTGTGCGCCTGTGTCGGGAGAAGAGGGGTTAGTGTCGGACTCGACAGGCTTCTGGGTTGTTGTTTCGTCAACAACTGTTGTTACCTCGTCAACATCGGGCTTCTGGGTTGTTGTTTCGTCAACATCGGGCTTCTGAGTTGTTGTTTCGTCAACAACTGTTGTAACTTCTGTTGTTGTCTCAACTGTTGTAGTTTCGTCGATAACGGGAGCTGTGGGGCTGATTTCTGCAAAAGCAGTAGTAGCCATTGCGAAAACGAATACGCAAGCGATAATTGCGGAGATTACTTTTTTCATAGTAGTACACCAAACCTTTCGTTAAATATAAAAGCACCTATACGGATACTATTACTTATAATACAAGCAGATTATAGCACAGCGAAAATCAAGTGTCAACTAAATTTTTTTGGAAAATTGAATAAAAAGGTTGCTCTTTTTATCTCGTTACGTTCTTTATCCACTTATAACGATTGACCTTAACAGCCGCAACAGCGCACTTGAGCACCTGGTCTGCCTTGAGGCAGGCAAACGTAACGGCAGGCGGAAAATGAAAAACAAATGCCGAAAGCAGAGAAGCCGGAAGCACGATACCCCACATAAAAATGAGATCGTTTTTGAACACAAAATCAGTCTCACCGCCTGCGGAAACTATACCGCCGAGCACGGGTGCTTCGTAGCCTGTACCGATAAGTGTAACGCAGAGGATATTTATAAACATATTTGCCATCTCTGCCGTAGCAGGCTCGACCTTAAAAAACGATATGAACAGACCCTTGCAGGCAAACAGCAGTGCACTTGAAACAACGCTGATGATAACAAACAGCATCTGCAGGGTTTTTGTATATTTCTTTACGTCGTCTATGCGGTTTTCGCCAACGGTTTTACCGATTATAACGCCCGAGGCACTACCACCTGCATAGGCAACAACGCTCATCACCTGAAAAATCGTGCTTGCAATACTGTTTGCGCTGAGCACTGTTTCAGAGCCGAGGTGACCGAGGATTGCACCCTGCACTGTCATAGCTATGCCCCAGCTGCCGGCTGAAAGCACAAGCGGGAAACCGACTTTTATGTAGTCTTTGAAATAGCTTTTTTCGAGTTTGAAAAGGTCGGAAATTTTAAGTCTTACGTTCTTTTCGGCAACAAAAACGTACACCGCAACAACGATAAGCTCAACAAGTCTTGATATCAGCGTTGCTGTTGCGGCACCTCTGATACCCATTGCGGGCAGACCGAGTTTGCCGTAAATAAGACCGTAGTTGAGCACAACGTTTACAACAAGTGCAACCAATGAAACACCGAAGCCTATACGCACCTTTTCAACGCTTCGCATCAGCGCAAGCATAAGCTGTGAAACGACAAACGGTATATAAGAGAAGCAGACTATTTTTGCATAAGGTACAGCTTCTTCGACAACTGCCGCCTGGTCAGTCAGCAGTGAGAGCACCTGAGTTGGTGCAAAAAACACAGCGGCAAAAATTGCAAGTGCAAGCGTGACCGCTATTGTCAGCGCAACAGTAAAGACCCTGCGTATGGGCTGCATTTTTTTGACACCCCAATACTGCGAGGTGAGCACCGTCAGACCGTTTGACGTGCCGAGTGCAATCATCTGCAGCATAAACTGAATCTGATTCACTACGGCAACGGCACTGAGTGAAAGCTCACTGTAGCCGCCGATCATAACGTTATCGGCAAGGTTTACCGCATAAACAATTATGTTCTGAAGAGATATTGTAAGAGCCATTGTAAAAAAGCTCTTGTAAAACCACTTATCCTTTACGAACAGCTTCACTTTTATCCCTTCTTACTTTCTGTCGTTACGGGCAGATATAACGTCTTTTGCAACGGATTTTATACGTGAGTTTTCGTGTTCAACGCCGTATTCCTCACCTGTTGCAACAAGCATATCTGTAAGCATTTCACCACGGAGGTCTTCGATGTATTTTGATCTGTAAGTTCTGTAGTAGTTGTTTGAGCCTTCCTTGGCATCCATACGCACGACAAGGAAAATGTATTCGTCTGTTTCAATAACGGTAGGCTTATCATACTCAAGCTCGGCAATCTGAGCAAGGAAACCCTCGGGGTAAGCTGAATTTGAAACGGCTATAAACGTAGACTCTACATCGTTGCCGTCGTTTATTTCGGCAAAGCTCATACCTGCCTCAAGCTGTGAACGCTTTTTATTGAAAGTATCTTTAAGTGCAATTATTTCTGCATCGGGCAGAGGCACTGTACTGCCGTTTTCATCCGTTGTGGTAAAGTAGCCGTTTATTGCCTTGAAAGCAACGTAGGTGCGGTCGAAATAATACTCAATTTCTTCCTCTTTCACCTCGTATTCACTGCCCTCACCGAAATAGTAAAGCAGGAGCTGGGTGCGGTATTCCTTTGCCTCGATAATCTTTGAAACGGTCTGCTTGCTGATACCTGCATCGGTGTAATAACTGCCGTACAGCATCCATTCCTCTTCAACAGAGTCGGCAATATTCTTTTTACTGTCTACAGAAAGCGAAAGCTGATGCGTGCTAAAAAGCGTTGACGCCGCAACGTATTCGAGGCACTTGTTTACAGCCTGAGCCATAAGCTCATCTGTTGCAAGCAGGTCGCCGCCGTTGCTTTCTGCAAAGCTGTAGGCTTCACTGAAAAAATATGCGAAGATTTCGCTGTCAACTTCAGCCTCACCTACTGTGAGCACAGTTTTTTTATTTGCAGAGCACGAGCAAAGCGTACTGAAGCACAGTGCCGCACAAAGTATTATACCGATAATTCTTTTCATAGGATTTCTTCCTTGAGATAATTTATTTTTTTGCGTTCTGTTCCTGCTCTTTAAGACCTTCTTTGTTTGTGTACATATTGTTGCGATAAACAAAGAAACGGCAGAAGAGATACTCGGTAACAAGGTTGAGTATCATTGTAAGAGCGAGCACTATGTATTCGTTCCACGAAGCAATTGCGGGGATATTTGTTTTAAGCCAGGTATCGAGCAGCTCACCGCCCCAGGTTGAGAGCGGAGTGAAGACAAGGTAGAAGCCTGCTACCTTGAGCATTGCAATCGGCACGTTTGCCGCTGACTTGAAAGTAAACTTGCGGTTAACGGTGAAATTGAACAGCACCGAAAGCACGAGTGCAGGAAGATATGCTGCCCAGTAGTTAAGGTGAAAAACTTCATTCAGAAGTGTAAACGTAACCGTCTGTATTACGCCTGCACCCATTGAAAAAGCTGCAAATTTAAGAGTCTGGACAAGGGTCTGCTTTTTAGTGATTTTCTGTGCCATTTTATCACCCTACGTATCAGAATTTCAGATATGCTTTAAATCACAGTCTGAAAAGCAAACTGTAACTTAAAGCATATCACCTGCGGAGGAGAAATCTCCCCCGCAGGTATAATTCAGGTTTATTGAATATTATCAGTCGTTGCCTTCAGCTTCAGCAGCCTTGAACACTTCGTCGGGAAGAGCCTCGCCGTGCTTGACGACAAAGATGCAGAGCATACTGAGAACGAACATAATGGGGCTGTATACAAACAGTGACATATATGTGCCGGAAAGCATACGGACAGCACCGTAAACGATGGGAGATGCAATCTGAGCAGAGAATGTAGCTGTATAGTAGTAGCCTGTGAAAGTACCGACTCTGTCATTACCGCCGATTTCAAGAACAAGCGGAAGAGTATTAACAGTGATAAGCATATTTGCAAAGCCGCCGATAACAAGAACAGCCCAGACAATAATATCGCTGCGTGTTGCAAGATAGAGAACAAAAGCAGCCATGAATGCGATAAGACCGATGATGATAGTCTTCTTTCTGCCGATCTTCTTGCCCATGTAGCCTGCAGGGATAGCTGCTATAGCGGAACATACGGCAAAGAGAGTTGTCATAATTGTAGCTTCAGCTGTTGTCTTGCCGAGAATTTCAGCAGCAAACAGAGCAAAGAAGGTTGTGATTGCGTTTGTGCCGCAGAAGAGGAAGAAAAGACCTGCAAGCATAAAGATAAGGCTGACACGCTCGCCCTTTGAGAGCTTCTGTGCCTTTCTTGCTTCCTTCTCTGCCTTCTTTGCAGCCTTTTCATCTGCTGCTCTGTTACGCTCGCCTACAGCCTCAAGCTTGCTTGAAGGCTCTTTGACGAAGAACATAATTACGAGCATACCGATAACCATAACAACCGCACCTGTAAGGAACACGTACGGGAAAGCGATGGTTTCGTTTTCTGTTGTGATTTCGATACCTGTTGCAAGCTTGTAAAAGATACCTACAACCGTACCTGCAAACATACCGATTGCACTGCCGACGCCGCCCATAAGGTTGATGATTGCATTACCTTCACTGCGCAGTGAGGGAGGTGTAAGTGCAGGCATAAGTGCAACAACGGGTGCACGCCAGAGCGACATAGAGAAAACGAAGAGGATGATGAAGAACATTGTGAGTGCAAGTGAATTTGACAGAGCGACCCACGGAATGACTGCAAAAAGGAAAGCGGAAACGGGAGCACCGAAGATGATGAACGGACGGCGCTTACCCATCTTTGAATGTGTACGATCGGAAAGCTTACCGAAGGTAGGCTGGAAAATAACACCGAAGATGTTATCGAAGGTCATGATAATACCGATGAAGAGCGGAACAAGTGTGATACCGCCGCCTGCAAGGTTAACGTCCTGACCCTGGGATTCAGCAAATCTTGCAAGGAAGGGGAAAGCTTCGTTGAGCTTTACACTCCAGCTTGTGATCATTGCTGATTCTGTGAGGAGCTTGTTGAGGATCTTTGTGATGTAGGGGTCGTAGATTGCCCATGCGATGGAGCTTGCCATAAAACCAAAGCCTGTAAGGATGGTTCTCTTACGGTTCAGCTTACCGTTCGGGGCGCAAAAGTATTCCTGTGCCATTTTTTATTCTCCTTTTTATTTTGACTTTATCAGTTGAGGAAGCCTTCGATAATAACTTCTTCTGCTTCGTCGGGTGTCATACCGAGTGTGCAGAGCTTTGTGAGCTGGTCGTTATTTATCTTACCGATAGCCGCTTCGTGGACTATCTGGGCATCCTCATGGTTAGCTGCGATTTCGGGAATTGAGCGTACCCTTGCACTGTCCATAATAATGGTGTCGCACTGTACGTGAGCACGGCAACGGCAGTTACCGACTGCACGTGGGTAGAAAATCTGCTCGGAAGTATCTTTAGCAACGGAGCGTGAAATAATCTGAGCTGATGAATCCTCACCGTCAAGGTCGATTTCCATATCGCTTCTTGCGTACTGCTTGCCGTGAGTCATAAGTCGCTCGGTTACGACAAGCTTTGCGTTTTCTTTAAGGTGTGCGATGCTCTTTCTCTCGGTGGAATCAACGCCCTTTATCTGGACTGTTTCCATTTCGCACTCGGCACCCTCATCCATATAAATCTCGGTTACGGGGTCGAGCACTCTTGAGCCGTTGCCGTCACCGTCGCCGTAGTGCTTCTCGACGTAGGTGACTTTTGCGTTTTTGCCGATGTGGAAGCGGTGGATACCGTTGTGTCTGCTGTCGCAGTCACCGTCGTTATGGATACCGCAACCTGCGACTATGTGCACCTCGGCACCTTCACCGATATAAAAATCGTTATAAACAGTGTCATTCACACCCGACTCGGTAACGATAACGGGGATATGAACTCTGTCCGCCTTTGCAAAAGGCTTTACGATGATATCGATACCGTTTTTATCCTTCTTCGGCTCGATTGTGACAGTTTCGGTTGACGAGCGTGCAAAGCCCTCGCCGTTGACACGGAGATTGAATGCACCTACGTCGGGTATGCTGTCGATATCAGCTATTGAGAAGAGGAGATTTTTCTTAATTGAATCAAGCATTATGCGTTACCTCCTCTGAATCCGCAGTTTTCGCCAAGCTCACTCATCAGCTTCGGGAACACGTCATCCTTTGCACCGATTGTCTTGACAGTGCCGTTTGCAATAACCGCAATGTTATCGGCAAGCTGCATTATACGCTCCTGATGTGAGATTATGATAACGCTGTTGTGGCGGCGTCTGCTCATTGTTTTGAAGGTTTCGACAAGCATTGAGAAGCTCCACAAGTCGATACCTGCTTCAGGCTCGTCGAAAATTGCCATTTTGAGCTCGCGTGCCATAAGCGAAGCAATTTCGATTCGCTTTACCTCACCGCCCGAGAGTGAAGCATCAATCTCACGGTTGAGATAATCCTTTGAGCAGAGACCTACGTTTGTAAGGTAGGCACAGCACTCATCCTCGGGAAGCTCCGTACCGTGAGCAAGGCTGAGAAGCCTGCGTACGGTAAGACCCTTGAATCGGGGCGGCTGCTGAAATGCGTAGCCTACACCGCAACGTGCTCTTTCGGTTACGGAAAGGTTTGTGATGTCTTTGCCGTCGAGCAGAATCTGACCGCCCGTCGGCTGTTCGATACCCATAATAAGGCGGGCAAGAGTTGACTTACCGCCGCCGTTAGGGCCTGTGATTACGAGAAATTCTCCGTCGTTGACCGTGAGCGAAACGTCCTTGATTATCTCGAGGTCGCCGCCTGAGTTTTCAACGGTAAAGGATACATTTTTGAGTTCGAGCATTTTTTTGCCTTTCTGATTTAATCTGTCGGTAATGCGAAGTGTCTTACGTAGCAGGAGAGGAAAATCGGGCTCATATCCATACAGTGGAGATATGCACCGTCTTCTGTAGCGAGCACGGTTATGCCCTCGCCCTCACTGCCTGAGAAAAGATTGCGGTCAAACAGTTTTTCTGCCTTACCGCTCGCAAGGTCTACTGAGTAGACAGCCTGCGTTTCGTTGTTGGTTGCAAGGTAGAGCACACCGTCGCTCACCTCGCCGCCCTGTATTTTGTGTATATTGAAATCCTTATCGGGATTTACAAGCGTAATACTTTCGAGATACTGCCCGGTCTTTGTATCGTATCTCATAATTTCTGTTGAGTTATCTCTTGATGAGGTGTAAATAACACCGCTGTCGGGGTCAACGGCAATCCACGGCAGACCCTTTGTGTGCTTCTCGGGATCAAGGTGATAATACTCACCCGTATACTCAAGGGTATGAGGATTATAAACAAGGATAAGCGGATGCTGCCAGACCTTACTGTCCTCAACAGCACAGTAGAGCTTGTCCTTATAATAGCTGATACCGCCGATGTGAGCTGAGCCGAAATTCTCGACAAAATCCTTCGGAATTGCATCAGAATTGCGCATAGCCAATGTTTCACAGTCGAGCTCAGTCTTGATAAGACCGTATTTACTGCTGAACCAGAAATTTCTGCCGTCTGTCGTCATATCCTGTGAGCGGTCCCACGAATCAACGTTCACAAGCATTGTTTTGGAAACCTCTTCGGGTCGGTTTGCTGCACTCGCAAGCTCAAAAACGCCTGAAAGCGCAATAACAAGCAGCCACAGAGGAGCTAAAAGCACAGTTTTTTTCTGTAAGAAACGCAAAAAATCAAGGAGCTTTGCGACAAAAGTTATTTTATCCATACTCTTCTCCTTTTAATTAATATCCTACCATTTTGCATTTTAACAAAACCGCACCGAATAGTCAACTCAATATATTATATAAAATTAAAATACAGTAATTTTAACCAATAAATTGCGGCTAATTTCTGTAATAGTGCCGTTGCTTTTATTTTTTCGTTTGTGATAATATATATAATGTATTATTAGTTGATTAGGCTCATATATCAACTTAAAATCACAATCCACACAAAACGGAGGAAAACACAATGAAATCTCTCAAAAAGGTTCTTGCCGTTCTTCTCAGCCTTCTGCTCATGTTTACTGCCGTAACAGCAGCAACATCCGCAGGTGCAGCTCAGGTTGACCTCGCAGAAGAAGAAGTCGACAACACCTACATCCCCAGCTCAATCACCTGTAACAGAAAGTTCGGAGACCCCGTATACGTTCGTATAAACGGCAAAGCTCTCAACCTTCTCAACCCTGTCGAAGCTATTATTGCTATGATCGGTGCAAAAACAGAGCAGCAGAAAGAAGCTATAGCTTATACATACCTTGAGCTTCTCTTTATGGATATTCTCAATCTCCTTGCTGTTCCCGCACCCGTTGCAAACACAACTTTTGTTAACGCTGACGAGTATGACAGCCCCGACTTCATGGCAGGTCACACAGAATTTATCGACGCTAACCCCAACGGTCAGTGGAGCCTCGGCTACGACCAGACAAGCCTCGTGCCCGACGACATTCTCGACAGACCCTACTACCTTGCAGGTTACCTTCTTCAGAACTTCCCCTCCAACACTGTTGAAGAAGTTCTCGACGATATGAACGTTTACACAGTTGTTATGGATGACGGCTCAGGCAGAGGCAAGGTTGCATTCTGCACAATCGAGTGTATCGGTATCTCCAACAAGGATATCCGCGACATCCGTGCTCTCCTTGCAGACTATGCAAAGGAAAACAACATCGTTTCAATCAACGTTACAGCTACACACTGCCACAGTGAGATTGACACACTCGGTCTCTGGAATCCCTTCTTCCTCAAGATGGCAAACAACACACTTGCCGCACTCAACAACCAGCTTATCTTCAAGACAATGCCCGGCCCCGATGAGACATTTATGAACCTCCTCAAGGAGCGTACAGCACAGTCAATCAAGAACGCTGTTGAAGATATGGAAGAGGGCGACCTCAACTTCAGCCAGAAGGATTGCGCAGAGTATTTCTCTGACGACCGTGACCCCACAGGTTACGACGGCAACATGTACGTATTCCGTTTTGATCCCTACAACGATGAAGCAGCTGAAACATACATCGTAAACGAGCCTGCTCATCCCTACATCACAGGTCTTAAGACTGACGAAAGCTCAGGTAAGCAGCTCTCCGGTGACTACACCGCAGCTATGAACCAGACTCTTTCCAAGTACGGCTACAACTATATGCCCATCATCGGTGCTACACTCGGTATCTACTCCGACCGCGGCCCGACAAACGATGACGTTGATCTGCCCGAGCGTTGGATGCAGGCTGACCGTTACGGCAAAGAGCTTGCATACATCACAATGAGCATGACAAAGACATACGACGAAGTCCTCGAGAGCGACTACGTTAAGAACAATGCTCAGCTTCAGGAAGAAATTGCTAACGCAAGCGAAAACTACACACTCTGGTACGAGGGTTGGGAGCCTGTTGAAGAGGTAAAGGTTGACCCCATTCTCAACATCGCTCACAAGGAAGTTATCGTTACAGTTGAAAACCCCGTTCTCCTTCTTGTCGGTAAGATGGGTCTTGTTAACCACAGAATTCTTGACAACGGTGACGGCACATACTCAACACCCACAGAAATCGGCTACGTTGAATTCGGCACAAACATCAAGGCTACAATGATGCCCGGCGAAATCAGCCCCGAGCTTATCTACGGCGGTGTTACAATGGACGCTGAGAACTCATTCTCCGGCACTGACTTCAACGGCAAATCCTGTGCAGAGTCACTTGAGCTTGCTGAAGATGAGGTTCTTCTCTGCTTCGGTCTTGCAAACGACGAGATCGGCTACATTCTCAACGACAACGACTACTGCATGATTTTCTTCGACGATATGGAGCCTTTCGGTGACCACTATCAGGAGACAATCGCATTCAGCCGTTCTTCAGGTTCAGTCCTTATGGCTGCATTTGAAGAGCTTGTTGCTGACAAATAATTAGCACTTAACTTTCAGCAGACTCCGAGAAATCGGAGTCTGTTTTTTAATTTTGTTGTTTTTGTGATAATATTTTAAAAAATAACATTTGAAATAATCACAATTGCGTGTTATTATATATATCGTATTATTTTAGTTAAAAGGGAGGTTTTGTTTTTGGACGATTTCAAAGAAAACAACGGTATTACCCCCGTTGACGAGCCCGACAATATAACTGATTCAACCGAAAACACTAATCCGCCTGAGGAAATTCAGGCAAGCGAAGACCCCGGTATCGCAATACCTGCACCCGAAGCTGAAAATGAGCAGGGTGAAGAGATGTGCATACTCTGCGGCGAAAAGCCTGCAGACAAGAGCCACAGCCAGAGCAGTGACCTTTGCGCTGATTGCCGTGAGATGTTTATCAAAACACCTTTACGTCTTAAAGGCTTCATTGCGGCATTTACCCTTATTGTGCTCTCTGTTGCAGGTCTTCTTATGATTTATCCTCAGATCAACACAATCACAACCGCAACCGATTTCTATTCGGATGTAGAGCAGGGTAACTATGCAGAGGCTATGAAAAAAGTTTCACAGTCTGACGTAACAAAGTTCGGCTGGAAAACAGCAGGTATGATAGCTGAATTCTGCTACGACATCGACCTGCCCGACGATCTCACTTACCTTACAGAGCAGTTCTTCTACGATAACAAGACTGCAGAAAAGCCGCTCACATGGTCTGACAAGGTCGGCAAGTCCAACATCAACGCACCGTGGAACAAAGAGCTCAAGGCAAAGTACGACTACATCACACAGCTGGATAAGATTGCAGGCGAGCAATCTGAAATCTTTACCAAGTATTATGACAAGCTTTACTACGGCGAGATAACGGAAAAGGAAATACCTTACGACGAGCTTATCAAGCAGTATGAGGATAAGCTTGCCGCAGCAAAGACAAACGAAGAAAAGGGTATGATAAACTACTATATGCTTGCCCTTTCAAGCATCTGCAAAAAGGACGTTGAAACACAGCTTAAATACTGTGAGCAGATTATTGAGTTTCTTCCCAACTGCCGCTGGATTTACCTTGACAACATCGTAACCCTCAGCATTCAGGCAGGCAAATACGACCAGGCAAAGCAATATATCGACGTGCTTTCAAAGTCCAACCCTGACAATGCAAACTACGCAAAGCGCTACAACGCACTTATGCTCCGCTACGAAGGCAAGTACGACGAGGCTCTGACAGCACTTGACGCAATAATTGCCGACCTCGCAAACAACGGTATCTACGAAGCATATTACGATGCACTTATCTGCGAGCTTCTTGCAGGCGATTACGAAGCAGCTTACGGCTATGCAAAGGATTGCTTCGAGCAGCAGTATTATCTCACAGTTGAGTCAATCAACCTTTATGCAATACTCAGCAAAAAGCTTGACGAAAAAGGCTACGATGATGCAGTTGAATTCCTCAAGCAGTACGATATGAAAATCAGCCCCACAGCTGAAAAATGCATCAACGGTGAAATCACCATTGAACAACTCTTCAAGAACGGCGAGGTGGTATTTGAATGACAGCTATATACGTTATAATCAAGATTCTCACCTTCCCGGGTGCGGTTACAAAAGCTTTCTTTGAGCAGATAATGTGCCGTATTTTCAAATGCCCCGTTGAAGACAACCGCTACCTGCGTACAGACGAAATGTGCGGTCACGTTGAGCACGAACTTATTGAGAAACCCGTTGCAAGCTTTATGTACTGCCTCATCCCCGGTCTGCTCAATTTCTTTATTGCTGTTTCACTTTCATGGTTCCCGCTCATCAACATTGTTATGCTCGGCAACTACACAGGCTTTGTTGCTTCGTCAACTCTTCTTTCAAAAATCATAACTGAGCCTATACTTGTTCAGACTGTTGATTTCCTTATACCCTTCTTCTTCGCATGGCTGTGTGTTTCTCTTCTGAGCAACCTTTTCCCGCTGTATGAAGACGCACTTGTTATGAAAGAACAGTACTGCAAGCTCAACAAAGTTGCAAAGGTTATCTTCTTCCCCGGCTACATCCTTATGCGTGCCGGTGCATGGCTCGAAAAGTACTCACTCACATTTGTAATTCTTGCAGTTATTACCTTTCTGCTTGCAATTGCAAAGCCGTAAAACAAAACAATAAAAAATTAACTCCGTACAGAGCTTTCTGTACGGAGTTAATTTTTTTATCAGCTGTATTTTAGCCGAGGGCGACCATACTGAAAACAAGTGCGAAAAGAGCAACCGTTTCACAAAGACCGACAACGGTAATGTACTGTGAGAAGCCCTTGCCTGTTTCTGCGAGTGCGTCTGCACCTGCGGCACCTGCCTTACCCTGAACAACAGCGGAAACTGCCATTGCGATACCTGATGCAATACCGAGACCGAAGAGGAATGCAGGGTCAGCTGTTGAGCCGTTCATCTGCTGCATAAGAAGGAAGCCGTAAATTGTCTGTGTAAGAGGAGCACCTGCGAAAACGGTAAGAATGAAGGGTGCTGCCTTATTGCTCATATAGCACTTCTTCCATGCACCTATTGATGCCTGACCTGCAATACCGATACCGATTGCAGAGCCTGTTGCGGCAATACCCATTGCCAGAGCTGTTGCTAATAATCCTAAGTTCATAATTAACTCTCCTTAATAATCAGTTTGTTTCTTTGAATGGTTTGAATTTATGTCCGCTCCAGGACATATCGAGATGCGATGAGAACTCAAGCGTGTTGAGTCGTATGCCGTGAACGATGACAGACAGAACGTTGAGAATCATATTAAGTCCGTGACCGAACACAAGAAGCACAATCGCAAGAATCATAAACATAAAGTTGCCGAGCAGAGGACCTGCAAGCTCGTTTACCGTTGCGGAAATTGCCGCACCTGCAAGGCCGACAGCCCACAGACGGATATACGAAACTATGTCGGAGAAAACGTTTACGACGCCAAGCAATACTGAAACAATGTTTTTCAGACTTGCAAGCACGCTTTTTATAACGTTACCCTCATAGTTTGAGAAAACGAAGCTCATCACAAAGCCCACACCGACAAGTGCCAGTGCAACCGTACCTACGGGCACACCGCCGATAACAAGCCCGAAGCTGAACACCTCGGCATTTACAACGAAGCTGAGAACAACGTAGTAGATACCGATAAGCTGTAAGGCTGAGCCTATATCGCCGAGAACCTTTACGGATTTTCTGTTGCGTACAGCCGCTTTTATATGGGCAACCGTAAGCTGAATCAGTGCCAGCGTGAAGCAGAAAATCTGCAGATTGTGAGCTGTAGTAAGACCTGCCGAGCCGTTAGTCCAGAAAGGATACCATATCTTATCGGCATAGACGTTTGAAATAAACGGTACGGACAGCTTCTGGAGCCAGACGGGAATCTGTTCGGCTGAAAGACCGAACCAGGTACAGGTCAGCGTACCCCAGAGGATAGTTGACAGACCGAAAAGCCCTACGAGCAGAAATGCGGGTGAAACCTCTTTTTTAGCTACAAGAGATTTTATAATCAGCGCCGCAGCTACCGAAGTAATCAGCAGACCGTAGCCGCCGTCACCGAAAATGATGCCGAAGAATATGAGTATGAAGCCGAGGAACCAGCCTGAAATATCATACTCGAAATAACCGGGCACAGTACCGAGGAAATCGGTAAGCGGATAGATGAGGCTGACAAACTTATTGTTTTTAAGCTTTGTCGGCACGTTGTCTTCTTCGGTCGGGTCTTCAATAACAAGACCCCACGAATTTTCTTTTGCCGCGGCTTTAAGCTTATCGGTGTTGTCTGCTTCGATGTAACCTGTGAAATACGAAACGGAAACGTTGTTTTCGTTAAGGGCTTCTTCCGACATACCCGTAGCGTAAACCTCAAACTCAATTTCTTTTTCGAAGGCTTCAACAGCTTCGCCGATACTGTCGGCATACGCTGCGTATGAGCCGAGCTTTGCGTTGATTTCTTCGACACGGCTGTTGATATCTACAAGTTTTTGTCTTATCTGTGCGGTTGAAACCAAAGGTAACTCAAAGCGGAAGTTTTTAAGCTTATCAAAAGCCTCATTTTCGGTGTCATTGGTAACAACCGCAAACTTAACCGAGGTTTTTGTTTTGCTTATACAGATTGTTTTTACGCTTTCATCAAGCTCTGTGTAAACAGAATCGGGAGCTTCAAAGAGCGAAAGCTCATAGCCGCTGTCGGCAAGCTTTCTGATTTCGTCGGGATCAATTTCGCCCCAGCCTGCAAGTCTGTCGATTTCTGCAGACAGCGTCGCACTTTCGGAAAGCAGATTTTTCTTTTCTTCCGTAAGCGAAGCTATATCCTCCGACATAGAAAGAGCCTGTGCTGTATCAGCATCAACAGCTTTTATTTTTTTCTTTTTCTTCTTATCTGTTACCGTAAAGGCGGCACTTTCGAGCAGAGAAACCTTCTCTTTAAGCTCGTCGAGCTTTTTGCCCGAGCCTTCGGTAATTTCAACGTGAAGAATGCCGAGTCTTCGCAGTTTGCGGAGAGTTTCGGATTTTTTATCCCCCATAATGATGAGAGAAACTTTTTTCATAGGCACGATCATAACGAGTACACCTCCTCGGTTGAAGATGCGCTGTCACGAGCGGCAATCTTGCGTTTTGAAATTTTGGAACGCACAACGGCACTGACCTGCTGGTCTGCCAGATAGATGGAAATTTTTCTTATATTTTCCTGAGTTTCGGGGATTTTTACCTTTTCAAACAGGTTGACTCGCTGTGAGGTTGCAAGAAGCTCAGCCTCAAGCAGTCTTACCTGCTCATATAACACCTCTGCCTCAAGGTCAAGAAGCATAGCCTTTTCCATATGATTTGCGGCTATATCAACCCACAAGGGAGTTTCGTACAAATCATAGTCCCCTCTCGCAAAATCCGCACCCTCAAAGGTCGGGATTTCGACACCCGCAATATTGCCGTAGCCTTTGCGGATATTGCTGACGGTGATTATTCCGTCGGGGAAAGCTTCTTTTTCGCTGAAAACGGCAATCCACGAGCTGAAGCCTTTTTCAAGCGCTTCTTTTTCTTTTTTAACCGTTTTTGCTTTTGCTTCTATAGTTCTTATTTCAGCCTGAAGCTGTTGCTTTTTAAGTGTCAGTGTAGGCAAATATCTCCGGTACATCTTGAGAGCATCCTTCTGTACCTTTAACTCATTTTTAGTCAGTTTGATTTTTGCCAAATTTTTCAGTCCTCCTTACTTAGGCCAGAATTCGTCTGTAAGGTCGGACTTGATGCCGGTTTCATCCTTCTCAAAGCACTCGGCAAGAATTTCCCAACCGAGGTCGAGTGCTTCTTCAAGTGTAAGGTTGACCGACAGATCCATAAGCTTATCTTCAAACAGCTTACCGTATTTAAGCAGCTTTTCGTCCCAGCGGCTCATTGAAAAGCCCATATTTTTCTTCTCAAGAGTTTCTCTGTAGGATGAGTACATACGGATCATTGAATCCATAAGTGCACGGTGGTCTTTACGGGTTTTTCCGTTGACATTCTGCTTGAGTCGGGAAAGAGAGCCGAAAGGCTCGATTCTGCCGCCCTTGAGGTAATACTGACCCTCTGTGATGTAGCCTGTATTATCGGGGACGGGATGAGTAACGTCATCACCGGGCATTGTGGTAACTGCAAGAACGGTAACAGAGCCTGAATCGTTGAAGTCAACCGCCTTTTCGTAACGGGCGGCAAGCTGTGAATAAAGGTCACCCGGGTAACCGCGGTTAGAGGGAACCTGTTCCTGAGTGATTGCGATTTCTTTCATCGCATCAGCAAAGTTGGTCATATCGGTAAGAAGCACCAATACGTCCTTATCCTGCAATGCAAACTGCTCGGCAACTGCAAGAGCCATATCGGGAATCATCATACATTCAACCGTCGGGTCGGATGCTGTGTGGATAAACATAACGGTTTTGCTCAGTGCGCCGCCGTTTGAAAGCTCCTCTTTGAAATAGAGGAAGTCGTCGTACTTAAGACCCATACCGCCAAGGACAATAACGTCTGCCTCAGCCTGAAGAGCAATACGTGCAAGGAGCTGATTGTAAGGCTCGCCCGAAATTGAGAAAATCGGAAGCTTCTGTGAAACAACCAGAGTATTGAACATATCAATCATCGGGATGTTTGTACGCATCATACGGTTGGCAAGAATACGCTTTGTCGGGTTGACGGACGGACCGCCGATAGGCTGCATATTTTCGCTGAGTGCCGGGCCCTTATCTCTCGGCTCACCTGAGCCGTTGAAGATACGGCCGATAAGGTCATCGCTGAAAGAAACACGCATTTCGTGACCGAGGAAACGCACCTCGTCACCTGTTGAAACGCCCTTGCCGCCTGCGAAAACCTGAAGTGAAACGATGTCGCCGTCAATCTTGTTTACCTGAGCGAGTGACTTGCCGAAACGGGTGTTAATCTGAGCCAGCTCATTGTATCGGATACCCTCTGCTTTAACGGTAATAACGTTACCTGTAACGGATTCGATTTTGTTGTAAACCTTGCTCATTATCACTCACCACCCTTTAACAAAAGCTCTGCTTCCTGAGAAGTTTTACCGTTGCCCTCACTGTAAAGAGCATCGATTTCACCCTCTGCATTTTTAAATGCATCGCTTTCAAATTCTGTATAGTTCCAGTCAATAAATCTCTGACGGATACGGTTGAAGAAATCACGTGCACTGTCCTTATTGTCGAGTGCATAGTCACTGCCGAGAACGTAAACAAGCTTATCTGTGACGTAACGCTGACGCAGAGTGCCGCAGTTTGATTCAACCAGGTCAAATGAATTCTGCTGAAGATAAACCGAATCGAGCACCTCGGACTTGAGGTATACGATATAGTCATCAAGGCTTGTACCCTCTTCACCGACAACCTTCATCATTGAGTTGATTTCATTGCCGTGGAAAATCATATCCTTGAAGAAAGATGACTTTGCAGGGTCGATAACGCATTTATACTTTGACCACGAAATAAGCGGGTCGATTGCGGGGTACTTTCTCGCATCGGAACGCTCACGGGAAAGGCCGTGGAAAGCACCGACAACCTTGAGTGTTGCCTGTGTAACGGGCTCTTCAAAGTTACCGCCTGCGGGTGAAACAGTACCGCCGATTGTAACGGAGCCTGTTGTACCGTCGGGCAGACGGACGTAACCTGCACGCTCATAGAATGCTGCAATATATGATTCGAGGTATGCGGGGAATGCCTCTTCACCCGGGATTTCCTCGAGTCTGCCTGACATTTCACGCAGAGCCTGTGCCCAACGAGAAGTAGAGTCAGCAAGAAGAAGGACGTTGAGACCCATCTGACGGTAGTACTCGGCAAGAGTAACCGAGGTATAAACCGAAGCTTCACGCGATGCAACGGGCATTGAAGAGGTATTACAGATGATAATTGTACGCTCCATAAGTGAGCGGCCTGTTTTGGGGTCGGTAAGCTCGGGGAACTCGGTAAGGGTTTCAACAACCTCACCTGCACGCTCACCGCAAGCGGCAATGATAACTATATCAACGTCGGCATACTTTGAGGTTGTGTGCTGTAAAACAGTTTTACCTGCACCGAAAGGACCGGGTATGCAGTACGTGCCGCCCTTTGCTACGGGGAACAAGGAGTCGATAAGACGTACCTTTGTTTCCATTGTTTCTTGCGGTGCTAATCTTTCACTGTAGCATTTTACTGCACGCTTAACCGGCCATCTGAAGGACATTGAAACAGAAATTTCGCGTCCTCTTTCATCTGTTACAACGGCAACGGTATCGTTAACTGTATACTCGCCCTTTTCTACAATAGACTTTATTGTGTAGCTGCCGAGTAAATTAAAAGGAATGAAAATTTTATGAGTGAAAGGACCTTCCGGAACGGTGCCTATATACTCACCTGCTTTTAACACGTCACCCACCTTAGCGGTTGGTGTAAACTCCCATTTCTTTTCAGCATTTAAGCCGTCAGCATAAATGCCTCTTTCCAAAAACCAGCCTGCCTGCTCTGCCAATACCGGCAACGGATTTTGAAGTCCGTCGTAAACCTGTCCCAATAAGCCGGGGCCTAACTGAGCAGAAAGCATTTCACCGGTAAATTCTACGTCGTCACCGCACTTAATTCCGCCTGTCATTTCGTAAACCTGAATTTGTGCGATATCCCCTTTTATACGGATGACCTCACTTTTAAGCTTAGCGTCATCTACCTTAACGAAGCATATTTCGTTCATTGAAACGTCTCCGTCAAATTTAACTGAAACCAGGTTACCGTTGACGCTAACTACCTTGCCTATATTTTCGGTCATTGTACAACCTCCATTCTTTCTCCATTTATAATGGAGTCGTAAATATTTCTGTATGCAGAGCTTCCGCTTTCTGCATCAAATTGTTTTATTCGTGAAATCAATTTCAATTTAATTCCGTAATAAAACACAAAGTCCTCCGAAAAAGCATCCATAGGTCTTAACGACTCTAAAAATCCTAAACGATATTTGTTTAAGAACAATTCTGCTTCCATTGGATTTTCTATTTCTACTGCCTCTCGTGCCGCCTGAATAAGCTCGTAT
>JAZRSU010000023.1:0-96128 GCA_045651645.1 Acutalibacteraceae bacterium | reverse complement strand
GCTGCCTGCATCCTTGCCGGCGATTTCGATTTCAAACTTAACCTTTGTGTGCTCTGTGTTTAAAGACGGTTGGGCATCGTCAGAGGTCACTTTTTCGTCGGGTAAATTTTTGCCGTCTGAACAGCCTGCAAAAGCGCAGATGCCTATTACAGCTGCAAGGGTGAGAGCCAAGACTCTGAAAATAATACTTTTTTTCATTTTTTGTCACCTTTTTTCAATATTTATTTGATTTAATTGTATCATAGAGTTAATATATTTTCAAGCCGACTTATTTCTCTTGACTTAATATTAAGGTAAGATTAAAATAAAGATACAAGCAACAAAAGGAGTATCCTGATGGCACACCTTATTGAAATAAAAGACGTATATAAAATATATAATCCCGGCGAAAACGAAGTGCACGCACTCGACGGTGTTTCACTGACAATCGACCGTGGCGAGTTTATTGCAATAGTCGGTCAGTCGGGCTCGGGCAAATCAACGCTGATGAATATGCTCGGTCTGCTCGACGTATGCACAAGCGGCTCATATATGCTCGACGGTGTTGACGTTTCAACAATGAAGGACGATGAGCTGTCTTCAATACGCAACGAAGAAATAGGCTTTATTTTTCAGGGATTCAACCTTATTCCAAGCCTTACCGCTCAGGCAAACGTCGAGCTTCCTCTCGTTTACAGAGGTGTCAAGGCGGCACAGCGTAAGGAGCTGAGCACAAGTGCACTAAAGCGTGTAGGACTTGAAAAGCGAATGAACCACCTGCCAAGCCAGATGTCGGGCGGTCAGCAGCAGCGTGTTGCAATAGCAAGAGCTGTTGCGGCAAAGCCCCCCGTAATTCTTGCCGATGAGCCTACGGGTAACCTCGACACAAGCTCGGGCAAGGAGGTAATGCGAATACTTCACGAGCTTCACGAAGAGGGTCGCACCGTTATACTCATCACACACGACAACGGCATAGCCGACGAAGCCGAAAGAGTAATAAGAATACAGGACGGCAAGATAATAGAAGACTACAGAAACGAGAAGTAAAAAAAGCGTTGTGTCAATGTTGACACAACGCTTCATTTTATTTATTACACAGGTTTTCTGTTTCAATCAGCAGATTAAAATCAGCATCATACGTTTTGATACTATCTGCATAAGCTACGGTTATATAAAACTCTCCGTCAAGCTCTTTGATATCGCAGTACTCGCAGTCTCTGAAAATATACTCACGCTTTTTATAATCGTACAGGTGATACGGTCCGTCCATACGGCTGTCAAGCTTATCTTCAAGCTCGACTATAACAGCCAGACCGCAATCGCCTGCGGTACTTACCTCTGTAAAGTGTCTGTCTTCTGTGTTGACTGTTGTAAATATTTCTTTATGCGTAACTGCACTGAACCATTTAACTTCATTAGACGGCGCAACAGCATATATGGCGTATACACCGCTGTATATTATCGGCCTGTCAGTACTTTCTCTTTCATTAAAACACTTGCCGTTGACATCAAACATATGTAATTTGCCGTCATTTGTTCCGTAGAACAGGTCGAGCTCTCCGTCATAACTTGTCGCATAAACATCACCGCAAGCAATAATTTCATCTGTAAATGCATCACGGTAGTATTCGTCGGGAGCGTACATATTAGCATAGTATCTCACAAGTTTACCGTCAACTTCTAAGAAATAACTCTGCAACACCGCACTCCAACCAAATTCCCTTTCTCGGAGCAGTTTAAGGTCGGAATCATAGATATACTCTTTATCATAATCCGAAGCAATGAAATACCTGCCGTCAACCTCTGCTATATCTACATATTTCGGCTCAAGCAGCCACTCACCCTCGGGTGTAATTATACCGTAGCCCTCTTCTCGGTCATAGCTTGCAACAGCCTTGCCCGTAATAAACGGGCCGCAATAATCAAGCTTATCAAGCACGGTTTTGCCGTTTTCGTCAACAACCGTTGTGTAGCCGTTATCGCTTAAGAAATCAAACACCACAAGCAATTCGTTATAAAATCCGTTGCCGTTTGTATCTACAGTCTGGTATTCGTTGCCCGAAAAAATCTTGTTGCCGCTGTAATCGTAAACGGTAAACGGTGCGTTATGCTGTGCACATATAATTCTGTTTTCGGATATAGCAAGTATATTGTCTTCAAGCTCAAGCTTAAAATTTCCGTCAGCGGATATGAGCAGTGATTTACTGCATATCGGCAACCAGTCGTCAGCACTTATCTGCATACAGTAATATGTTTTACCGTTAAGCCCAAAAACACGGTATTGGTCATAAACAGGCTCTATCACCGTTTCACCATCAGAGGTCATAAGCCCGTAAAATTTCTCTGTCCAGTACCCGTTTTCTTCGTCATACTTATAACCTGACAAATACGGCACAAGGTTTGCCGACTCATTCTGCGGCTGCTCTTTGGTACATCCTGCAAAGCTGAAAACAACCAAAGCAATAATACAAAAAGAAATCAGTTTTTTAAACATAACAAAAACCTCCCTTCATCTGCATTATAGGCACGATGAAAGGAGGAAGTCAACAACACTTACAATATTGTTACCACTGATTACAAAGCTGTAATATCAGAAGTGGTAGAGATTCTGCGGCTCGTCTGCATACTGGAACTGCGGATAAAGCTCATTTGTTGAAACTGTGGGCTGACCCTCGTAGCTGAGAAGCCAGAAGAGCATTTCGGCAAGCTCTGAGCCGTATGTGCAAGGCACGTGAGGTGCATCCTTGATAAACCAGGTGTTTTCGGGAAGAAGGCAGGTTGAAGCGTCAATAACCTTATCGGGTGAAAGCTTGCCGGGAATTTCGGGCACATAATCGTCACCGAGAGTTTTGCCGTAAGGTGCAACGGTTGCACCTGCACTCATAAGCTCTGTTTCAAGCACCATATCACCGTTGACGTATGAACGCTCATAAACGGGAACAACGGGTGCATTGTAAGAAGTAACAACGGAAACGGAAACACCGTCAGCCATCATTTTTTTGATAAACTCGTCTCTACCGAGTCTGAACTGCTGGAATTTGTCGATACGCTTGATAAGACCTGCGTACTCGTCAGCATCTTCGCCGAATACAAACTTCTTTGCATCCTCATAATCCTCAGGCTGTACCATAGCCCAGAGACCGGGCATTGTGCCGAAGTTGTCACGCATTGTGCCCTTGTAAATCTCTGCCTTATAAGTTTCGGTAATGTTATTTGCGAAGTTTATGAGAGCACCTGTAATACCGGTAAAGTCGAGTATTGTCCAGAGAACCTGCATATCGGGTACAGCGTATGCAAGGAAGTTGTTGAGAATAACCTCATCAAAGCCTACTCTGCCGCCGAGAGCATCGTTTGCAACGTATGAGCCGTAGATTGTGGAAGAGAGGAACACACAGCTCTCTACCTTATCGTAGCCGTATTCGTCAAGGTAAGCAAGAGTCATAACACCGCCGAGGCTACAGCAGATAATGTCAACCTTATCGCTGCCGCTCTCTTCAAGAGCAAGCTCAACACGGTCGTTAATCTTCTTTGCTACGGTGTATGGGTCAAGACGCCAGTCGTATGTAACGTAGTACACGTTTTCTGCACCTACTCTGTCAGCAGCTTCTGCAACAACACCGGGCTCGCAGGTGCCTGATTCTTTAAGCGCTGCAAGAGCTTCGGGGTAGTTGCTCATAGCAAGCGGATACTCGACAACGGATACGTTTGCAACCGAGTCACCGTTTTTGTCACAAGCCATATCTGAGAAAAGGTCTGAAACAAAATCACACACTGCATCGACCATACCGTCCATACCGCCGAAAACTGCCGAGATAACAGTATTGCAGACACCGAAAATAATCGGGAGTGCCTCTGCTCTGAGAGCGGGCTTCTCATCCTCTGTGCCGAGGTCAACCGTAAGTGCGGCAAAATCGAGACCGCGTACAACAACTATAGGTGTTACTTCCTCTTCCTGCACAGCAAAAGCTGACGACGTGCAGGCAAAAAGCATAACAGCCGCCAGAATAAGTGAAATAAAGCGTTTCATAAAAATTCCTCCGGGCAGATAATTTTCTTGTTTCATATTATATTACATTTAAAAACGTAAATCAACAAGTTTAAGAAACATTGACTTTAATTTCTATGATGGTATAATTATAAACATAAATATGGAAGGAGGCGTCGGAGATAAAAAACGGAATAAAAAAAGAAAACTTCTTTCTTTTCAGAAAAGAAGACGCCGTAATATCAGAACTTTTCGGCAGCAAATCACCACTCATACCGGACAAAAGAATAAAAATGCTGAAGACAGCCGCAATAATATCATACATTATAATGCTGTGTATGCAGATAAGAAACGTTATTGTTTTCAAAGGTGAAATAACCGGCGACTCGGTACGTTACGTTACGGATGGAATGACCCATGCAACCAACGGCACGTGGTACCCCACTGCAGAAAGCTTTACTGACCTCGGCGGTGTTGCCGGTAACGGCTACGTCAATTTCCTCGCTCTTCTGCTCCGTATAACCACCGACCTGAGAATAATATACATCGGTCAGCTTTTGCTTGTGCAAATAATCCTTTTTGCAACCATATATATCGCAAAAAAGATTTCCGGCTCATCAACTGCAGCTTATATCACATGTATTACATTCTGCCTTTTCGGCACATACTGGGGTGAAATCTGCACACCGCGTACAGAAATTCTGTTCAGTGCACTCTCTATGCTGGCTCTCGCACTTGCTGTAAAGGGCGGTAAATTCAGCGTTATAGGAGCAGGTGTAATACTTGCCTATGCTCAGTGGACACGTCCGCTTGCTCTTGCTTTTATGATAGCTGCGATCTGGCTTTTCATCTACCGTGGTGACAAGTTGCGCAACTATATAACGTTAGTTGCTGGTTTCTGCGCAATGGTGGTACTGCTTACCACATTCACTTACTTCAACAGCGGCGAAGCAAACTTCCAACCCACTATAGCTGACGGAAATTTCCTTATGGGTGCAAACGAAGACGCTGACGGAAGCTATAACAATGACGTATTCATGGAAGGACACGCAGGTTATATACCTCCCGAAAAGAAAGCAAAAATGGAATATGACGAGATAAATGTCTTCTACCGTGAAACAGGCATAAACTGGATTAAAGCTAACCCCGGCAAATATCTTGCACTTATGCCTAAAAAGGTTTTCTACTTCCTTGCAACAGAAACCTACTCAGGTGATATCTATTTCGATAATCACATCCGTACAGCAGGCAGAGATTATATATACTCGCTGTTTGATATACTCCTTGGTCAAGGAGAGCGTCCGTTCGCCTTCGGTGATGCAGTTATAATTTATACCCAGGGATTCTATATGGTTATTCTTGCACTTTTCTTTGCCGGCGTTATTTACTCGATGAAAAAAGGCTACTGGCGGACAATGTCTTTCCTCTACGGGATTTTTCTGATAGGTCTTGCTGCCAGCCTTTACACAGTCGGTGGGGCAAGATACCATTTCCCCTATCTGCCGGTTATGTTCATCACAGCTGCACTTTTCGTCGACGCTGTTATAGTTCGTCGAAAAAATAAAACAAAAAAATTAAAATAAACTCTTGACAAACACAGTACTGTTATGTATAATAGCAACTGTTGTTTGTGCGGATGTAGCTCATCTGGTAGAGCGCCACCTTGCCAAGGTGGAGGTAGCGAGTTCGAGCCTCGTCATCCGCTCCAGAAAAGAAAAGCTCTTTGTCGAAAGACAAAGGGCTTTTCTTTTCTTCTTGACCTATGCCTATTAATATAAAATTACAGGTGAACAAATGACTAAGCATATTGCAAATGTACTCACCGCCTGCCGTATTCTCGGCAGTATTTTATTGCTGTTTTTCCCTGCATTTTCCGTGGAGTTTTTTATCATATATCTCTTCTGCGGTTTTACCGATATGATAGACGGCACCGTTGCCAGAAAAACAAACAGCAACAGCAGATTCGGAAGTCGGCTCGATACCGTTGCCGACCTCGTTTTCGCGGTGATATCTATGATTAAAATATTGCCTGCAACGAGTATTCCGCAGTGGCTGTGGATATGGAGCGGTGTAATAGCGGTTATCAAAGCCGTTAATATCATATGGGGATACGTATCTCAAAAGCAGTTTATCTCCCTGCATACTGTAATGAATAAGATTACGGGACTTTTACTGTTTCTTTTACCCTTGACATTGTCTTTTACACCGCTGAAATACACTGCCGCAGTTGTATGCTCTGTCGCAACTCTCGCAGCAATTCAGGAAGGATTTTATATTGCAACAAAACGTGAAAACGAATAACTGACCGAGGTGCTTTCACCTCAAACCGCTTGACAAATCCGTACCTTAATACTATAATTACCTAAACAATTAAAAATGCCAGATGGGGTGCTGATGTTATCGGCTGAGAGTCGGACTTGAGAGTCCGTAACCCTTGAACCTGATCCGGGTAATGCCGGCGTAGGAATTTTAAGAGTTGCAATTATTGACTGCCAACAGGAGAAATTCCTCTTGGCAGTTTTTTATTGCAATTTTTTTATGAAAGGTGTTTTGAAAATGACACGGACAAAAACAGAAAAAACCAAACGGATTGCACTCAGCGGTATTATGCTCGCAATGAGCGTAGTGCTATCATTTATCAAGGTTTTTGAATGGCCTTTCGGCGGTAGTATAACCGCCTGCTCAATGCTGCCTATCGCTATACTCGGCTACACCTACGGTGTGAAATGGGGTCTGCTTTGCGGTACAGTGCACGGTGTTCTTCAGGCAATAACGGGTGCAACAATGAGCTCTGCTTTTGCAGGTATGAACGCAGGCAGTGCAGTAGCAATAATTATTATAGACTACCTTTTTGCTTTCTCTGTCATTGGTATGTCAGGTATGTTCAAAGGCAAAGTAAAAAACCACACCACTGCTTTTACTCTCGGCACTGCTATTGCGGTTTTTATACGCTACATCGCACACGTAACGTCGGGATATATTTTCTATAAGTCCTATGCAGACTGGTTCTTTGGCGAAGTAATGGTAAACGATTTCACCGCATCACTTATGGAAAAATGCTCACCAAACGTGCTCGGACTTATCTACTCTGTTATTTACAACGCCTCATATATGTTACCCGAATTGATTTTAACGGCAGCTGCATCCGCTCTCGTAATATCCGTAATCAAGCCCGTAAGACGCGAAATGCTCAGACCGCACGTAAAAAAATAATAGACAAATCACTTTGTATGTGATATACTAACTATGTTTATGTATCACTACCTACGGAAGGAGTATGCGGTAATTGCTTGCCGCAAAAATAAATATGTTAGATATCAGAGAAGCTCTCATAAAAATTTATACACTTGTTGAGCCCAGCATGAAAGAAGCAGGTATGGCAGGTGTACGTCCCGAAGGTATCGAAAAGGGCGAAGCACCTGTTGTCAAGGGCGATAACGGTGTAGGCTACCGTTTCGATTTCAAGGGCGAGGCAAGTGCTGTTGCTGTAAAGCATTTTGACAACAAGCTCACATTTGAGCTTTCAACTACAGTTGACGGCGACGGCAATTTCACAGATTACAAAGAGGTCTCCGTTTCTCTTCTCGATGCTGAAACAAGCGACGATAAGGATATCCGCTCAATCAGCGGTGAAATTTCAGACACAGTTATGTCTAAATTCTGCAAGCCCACTTCACAGCCCAAGGTCAAGGCACCCAAAACTGTTTCAAAGGCTGCAGCAAGAAGCGGCGGCGTTTACTACGATGCAAACACACTTGCAAGCCGTCTTACCGCTTCACTTTATCCTCAGTTCCGTACTGAGTACAACGCAAACATCAACCGCTACGGCGAGTTTCTTCCCGAAGATTTCTTCGCTCAGGGCTGTGCTGATGCAATTCAGGATACTATCCGCCGCAACGATCCCACAGAGATGAAGAAGCTTTTCAATCTCCTCAACGAAATCTATCCTGATGCTACAAACGAAACACAGAGCATTATTGCTGTAACTCTTCTCGGCAATCTCGGTGCTGACCAGACTCTGCTTGCAAACTGCGTCGACTATATGGGTGACGACCTTATGGGTCCCGTCATCAAGGTCAACAAGTTCCTTCACTCAAAGGCAGGCAAGTCAGCTCGCGAAAAGCTTAAGAATCCCCCCATCTACAGACCCAAGAAAGTCAAACGCCCCGGTATGATGGAGCGTATGATGGGTGCCGCACAGCAGAATTCCACTATCAATAAATAAAATACGATTAAAAAGCGCTGTCTGTGACAGTGCTTTTTATTTTACTGTTGAAAAAAAGCAATAAATATAATACAATATATTTATCTTGTTTTAAGGAACTGAACCAATGATTAGAATTAACCAGATTAAACTGCCGCTTGATGCAGGTGAAATCGAGCTTCGTGCCGCCGCCGCAAAAATTCTGCGTTGCCCTGCACGCAGAATCCTCACACTTGAGGTTGCACGACGTGCAGTTGACTCACGAAAAAAGAACGACGTATATTTCGTATATAACGTAAACGTGACCGTTGAGGGTGACGAAGATGCACTTATTGCCAAAGCAAAAGACGGCAAGGCAGAGAAGTACACTCCGTTCAGATACGATCTGCCCGAAAACCGCCGCACTTCTTCACTGCGTCCCGTTGTCGTAGGCTTCGGCCCCGCAGGTCTTTTTGCGGCACAGACGCTTGCAAAGTCAGGTCTTAAGCCGATAGTACTTGAGCGTGGCGACTGCGTAGAAGAGCGTACAAAGAGAGTAAAAACTTTCTGGGAAACTAAAGTGCTTGACGAAAACAGCAACGTTCAGTTTGGTGAGGGCGGTGCAGGCACATTCTCAGACGGCAAGCTGACAACGGGTATCAAGGACACACTGTGCCGTCAGGTATTTCTCGAGTTTGTCCGTCACGGTGCACCGCAGGAGATTCTTTACTCTGCAACACCGCATATCGGCACTGACAGGCTCGGCGGTGTTGTGAAATCAATGCGTGAAGAGATTATAGCACTCGGCGGTGAAGTCAACTTCCGTTGCAGACTTACGGGTCTTATAGTTGCAAACGGCTTTGTTCACGGCATAGTTTACGAAGATGCCGAGGGTAAGACAAAGGAAATTGAAACCGACACTGTTATACTCGCAATCGGTCACTCGGCAAGAGATACGGTAGAAATGCTGTATGAAAGCGGAGTGAAAATGATACAGAAACCTTTCTCGGTAGGTACAAGAATCGAACATCCGCGTGAGCTTATCGACCGTTCACAGTACGGAGAATTTGCAAACCATCCGAAGCTCGGAGCTGCAAACTACAAGCTCTCCTGCCATCCTCAGGGCGGCAGAGGTGCGTACACGTTCTGTATGTGCCCCGGCGGTACGGTTGTTGCCGCATCGAGTGAAAAAGGCAGAATGGTTGTAAACGGAATGAGTGAATATGCCCGTGACGGTGAAAACTCAAACTCTGCAATTCTTGTCGGTATTGAGCCGCAGGATTTCGGCAGTGAGCATCCTCTTGCAGGTATGCATCTGCAACGTAAAATCGAGAGTGCCGCATTTGAAGCAGCAGGCTCTGATTACCGCGCACCTGCACAGCTTGTAGGCGATTTCCTTGCAGACCATCCGTCAGAGAAGCTCGGCAGCGTACGACCGACCTGCCCGACTGGCGTAACACCCGGCGATATCCGAAAGGTTTTACCGCAAAAGGTAACCGATACTATAGCCGACGCACTTATAAAAATGGATAAACAGCTCAAGGGCTTTGCATTGCCCGATGCAGTGCTAACAGCACCCGAAAGCCGCTCCTCCTCCCCTGTCAGAATCACACGCGACGAATACTTCCAGTGTAATATCGGCGGCATCTTCCCCTGCGGTGAAGGTGCAGGCTATGCAGGCGGTATAGTTTCCGCAGGTGTTGACGGCATACGCTGTGCCCACGCAGTACTCAGCGACGAGAATAATTTTTAAGTTCATACACCAAAGAAAAAAGGGCGACAATTTATAATAAATTCAAGATTTCGGCGGACTTTAACAAGTCCGCTGAAATTGCTTGCAACTAAAATGAAAGAATTTGGATATAGAACAAGGCAAAAAGCGCAGGAATCCTTGACGGATTCCGAGCATTTTTAACGCAGTTATATGCCAAATTATTGCATTTCAGACTGAATTTATTGTAAATTGTCGCCCTGAAATAAAAAAGCCCGCAACAGCACGTCACGGGTAAAAAGGGGAATAAAACGCATCATACAACCACAAAACCAAAATTGCAGATGCAAATGAAAAAAACAAATTCAAGAGGACTTTTACGATATATATGAACAGGCATATGCCTGATTGAAATCCCATCAGGGTGAGCTGTTAAGCTCGGAGCTTACTGAGCGTTGTTCATGTACTTTACAAGGCCTTCAATCTTCATTGCCTTTGCATACATGCGGAAGAAGTTCTTCTCTTTGCTGATCTCTTTGATAAGCTCATTTTCCTTTTTGATTAAGAACTTTGAAAACATCTTTTATTTCTCCTTTCGTTTGATTACATTTGCATTATAATGTTTTTTGTGCGTTTTGTCAATACTTTTTGCACAAATCACAAGCGTTGTATTTGTGCAGTGTGCACAATGGATTTTTAAGTATAAAAACAAGTTAATCGACATATTACACCAATTAAGAACGCGCAATTTGTGCATTGTGCACAATATATTTTCTTGTTTCGCAATTTATAGCGATTTAACCCAAATTCACCATTAAAAAAGTTTGTGCGACTTTTTCAAACACTTTCGTCACTTTGTACACTTAAATTAATTAGGAATTCGGAATTAAGAATTAGGAATTTAAACACGCGAAAAGAAATTATGTTGTTAAAACACCTCCTTTTGAAAGGAGGTGGATTTTGCGAAGCAAAAGACGGAGGATTGATAAATTAAATGTTGATTTTATTTTTGCAAACAACCCTCAGACAAAATCCCAAGCGATTTTGACAGCTCCCTTAAAAAGGAGCTTTTGACAAACAAATTTATATTGATATAACAATAAAAACGACGGTGGATTTAAAAATCCACCGTCGTTTTAAAAAGGTTTTAATTATTCAACTGTGACTGTACCGTCTTCAGCAACAGTAATCTTCATACCGTCCTTAACGTAGTTAAGGAACTCGTCACCGAGACAATCGATAACGGGCATCGGAGACTCAGTCCAGACAGCACCGAGAACTGCACCTGCACAAGCAAGTGAGTCAATATGCTCGGAGAAGAGCATACAAGCAGGGTTTCTCTCCATAACCTTTGCACAGTAGAGAACCATACCGCCTGTTGTTGAGCCGATAGTCTGAGGAAGGCAGAGAGCTGTACCGACCATAGGCTTCTGATAGAGGTCCTTATTGTTCTGATCGCCGCACTTTGCCTCTTTATCACCAAACTGAAGAGCATTCTGGAAGGAAGCAAGTGTGTTGAAACCGCCATGGGAAACAAGAGCAGGAGCGGAGCATGTGCCCGGTACTACGGGACGACCCTTAAACTGTTTCATTATGCTTTACCTCCTGTGATGATATTGAGAATCTCGTCACTCTTGTAGTAACGTGATGTTGTGTATGTTCTGAGCTTGTTGGAGTTTGTGATGACGGGCATCTTCTTGCAAAGCGGATTGTTCATGTACATAAGCGGGCAGATGTAGCTGAGAACCACGCCTGTAGCTGCAAGCTCTTTTGCCTTTGCTGTCTTGTTAAACTCTTCAACAACTGCAGGAGCAGCAGTAAATACTGTGGGAATAGCAACCTTCTTGAGACCGTTCTTCTTAAGGCCTGCAACAACGTTATCAGTCCACTCAATAAGCTGTGCGTGTGAAAGGTGGGGGCAACCAACGAAGCAAAGCTTCGGCTTAGCGTCCTTATCTTTCCACATAACGGGGTAGTTAGCCTGAACTCTCTCAAGCTCAGCATCGTCAACAACGTAAACCTGTGCACCCTCTGCGATAAGGCTCTCGCCCTGCTCAACAGCTTCGGGAGTAAGGTTTGCGATGTGATAGAGACCGACAGCACCGTTGGAAGCTGTAGCAGCACCGAAATCCTTGAGGTATGCCTTTGTGTCACCGTCAAGTTCTGTGCCGATCCACTGGTCGAGACCCTTGATGTAAGGAACGTCTTCCATAACCTTCATACCGATAGCAGAACCGAGAATCTGTGCCTCGGGCTTCTTTGTTGTTTTGACTTCGACAATCCATGTTGCCTTTCTGCCTTCGTCTGTAACAAGACCGAAATAGGGAACCTTGCCGACGATTGAACCGAAGAGCTCGATGATACCGGAGTTACGGTTACATCTTGCACCGATTACGGAGTTAGCGTAAACAACAGCTGAAGACTCAGCCCATGAGAGAACCTCACCCTTCTTGGGAAGGTTACCAACCTCATCCATATAGCAGGTACAAGTGTAGGACTTGTCATCGATAAGGCCGAGCTTTGCAAGCTGCTTATCGTACTCATCCTGCTTGGAGTACATAAACTTGTTGAAAATAAGCTTCTGGAGGAAGTTTGCGGGAACCTTGGGATCAAGCGGCTTGGGGTCAACAGAGAACTTCTGCTGAGAAAGAGCACCGCCTGCAATAAGCTGATCCATAAGGTCGTAAACAGGGCTCATAACCTTGAGACCGAAGCTTGTAACAAGGTGACCCATCTTGCTTTCTACGGGAACCATCTTGGTTGCACCGAAAGCATCACCGTACATGACAAGAGTTTTCATAACCTTTGCCATAGTTTCGCCCTTAGCGCCGTTGAGAATTTCTATCTCATCGGGTGTGAGCTGCATTTTGTAGTTCATTTTATCTTATCCCCTTTCATAAGGATCAAAATTAGCTTGTATATAAAGTCTGATTGACAGACCTGTAAACTTTATAACAGGCCACATCACCCGAAGGCAATATGGCCATAGGTACCTCACTTACGGAAGCATATCAAAGAACTTCTGAGCGATATCGCCAAAGCTGAAAAGGAAGTTCTTTACGCTCTCGAGGATGTCAAAAAGCTGGATGATGATATCTTCGATTGAGATTGAGAAATTCACTTTTATTTCCCTCCTTCTTCTTTAAATTCTGTTTCTTTTCCGCAGAATTACCATTCTGCAGTATAATTTTAGCATAGTTAATAATATAATTCAATATCAAAAAAGCAAATACAACGAGGCTTTGCGGTAAACTACAACTGCAAAGCCTCATTTATTTATTGAATTACAGCTTCATTGCAATATCCCATGCCTGCCAGATAACAGTACGGAGATTACCAACCTTGAAAGCATCGCCGAGGATGTGTACGTGCTTTGCCTTGGGAGCAATGGGAGCGGGCTTGTAGCCGACAGAAAGGATTACGCTGTCAGCGGGTACGTTGACAGTCTTGCCGTCCTTAGTAGCAACTGTTACGCTGTCCTTTGTGATTTCTGTTGTCTTTGACTCAAGGTAAACGGGAACGTTGTTAGCCTTGAAGAAGTCACGGAGGAAGCTTGTGTTTGCAAGAGCAACACCGGGTGTTGTGATAAGGTCGTCCTGCATTTCAACAATGACAGGCTTCTTGCCCTGGAGATAGAGGTCGTATGCGATTTCACAGCCTGTAAGGCCGCCGCCGACAACAACAACGTTCTCGCCTACTTCCTTCTTCTTGAGGAGGTAATCGATAGCTTCGATGCCGTACTCTGCAGCGCCCTTGACGGGAATCTTGTTTGCAACGGAACCTGTTGCAACAATAACCTCGTCAGCACCGAGAGAAGCGATATCCTTAACCTCTGTGTTCATCTTGACTGTGATTGCGGGGTACTTCTTGATTTCACGGTTGTACCATGCGATAAGGTCACGGTCCTTCTCTTTGAACTCAGGAGCAGCTGCAGCGATGAATACACCGCCGAGTACGTCTGACTTCTCGTAGAGAGTTACAGTGTGACCGCGCTGTGCGCAGACGATAGCAGCTTCCATACCGCCGATACCGCCACCGATGATTGCGATATTCTTCTTTTTCTTTGCAGGCTCAATCTTATACTTCTTGGACTGCATTGTCTTGGGGTTAAGAGCACAACGGGAAAGACCCATTGTATCGAAAAGGTCCTGAGTATTTGCGTGACCCTTTGAAGAGGAGAAGTTGAAGCAAGCGCTGTGACAGCAGATACAGGGCTTGATATCTTCGATTCTGTCCTCGATAATCTTTGTAATCCACTCGGGGTCTGTAAGGAACTGACGAGCTATACCGACACCGTCGATCTTACCCTCTGCAACAGCCTTGGCACCGACATCGGGCTCCATACGGCCTGCACATACAACGGGGATATCGACAAAGTTCTTGATGTGAGCAACGTCGTCAAGGTTACAGTTCTGAGGCATATACATAGGCGGATGTGCCCAGTACCATGAGTCGTATGTACCGTTGTCAGCGTTGAGCATATCGTAACCTGCATCCTGAAGGTACTTTGCAGCCTTCTCGGATTCAGCCATAGCACGGCCTACCTCTGTGTACTCTTCGCCGGGCATAGCACCCTCGCAGAAGCCCTTCATCTTGGACTCTACGGAGTAACGGAGAGATACGGGATAGTCTGCACCGCAGGATTCCTTGATTGCCTTTACAACTTCAACTGCAAAGCGGTATCTGTTATCAAAGCTGCCGCCGTACTCGTCTGTACGCTTGTTGAAGAACTCGATAGCAAACTGGTCGAGAAGGTAACCCTCGTGAACAGCGTGAACCTCAACACCGTCAACACCTGCGTCACGGCAGAGCTTTGCTGTCTTTGCGAAAGCTTCGATAATCTCGTGAATCTGCTCTTTTGTCATCTCGGGGCACTCGATATCGTGAGCCCAGCGTGACTTCTGCGGGCTGGGAGAAGCCAGCTCGTGTGAAGTGTCGAGAATCGGCTTGATAAGAGCACGTGTAAACTTATTCTTATGAAGGGGTGCAACAAGCTCGGTGATAGCCCATGAACGGCCCATACCTGCAGTAAGCTGAACGAACAGCTTTGCACCTGTTTTGTGAATTTCATCCATAAATTCCTTGAGCTCTTCGAACATCTTGGGGTTCTGCCAGAGCCACTTGCCCCAGAAAGTATCACGAAGGGGAGCGATACCGGGGATGATAAGACCTACGTTGTTGTTAGCTCTTTCGAGGAAGAGCTTTGCAGCCTCCTTGTCAAAATGGCAACCGCCGAGCTCAAACCAACCGAAGAGAGATGTACCACCCATGGGGCACATAACGATTCTGTTCTTGATTTCGACATTACCTATTTTCCAAGGGGTAAATAAAGCTTCGTACTTGGAATCCATAGCTTATGCACACATCCTTTTCTGATTTTGGAATTTCATTTTTTCCTATCTTAAAGTATATAAAAAACTACGCCTTATGTCAAGCAATTAAATGCTACAAAAACGCAATAAAACAAGCCTTATTTTATGCAAAACCACTGTCGCCTTGACATATAATTATTATTTCAGTATAATAATAGAGGTTAAATTTAATTTGGAGAGGTGGCGTCAAAAATGAGAAAAGCAGTAAAGAGGTTATTTACCATTGTCATGTGCTGTGTATTCTGCGGCATATTCTGCCTTTTTTCATCCGCACTCAGCACAAATGAATACGGTCTTGGTCTTACCGCAGATTTGCAGGAAGCAAGCGGCAGTGCAAGTGTCAGCCTCAGCCTTAAAAACTCAAACAGCTTTGACGTAAACGATATAAAAATAACGTATCAGGTTCCCGAAGGGCTTGAGCTGAAATCAGAAATCACCGATAAAGACAGTAACGGCATCGTTATTCCCGTCGGTAATCTTACCGCAGGCGATACATATTCAGCCGAGCTTGTTTTTGCCGAAATCAACGCACCGATTATCACAGGCAGCGAGCCTGCAACGGCAGTTTCCAAAACAAACGAAAAAGCAATCATTGCCGCTGTTATTGCAGCAGTTGCTGTAATTGCCATTGTAATAATATTTGCAAGAAAGCACAGAAAAGCTGCGGCAATGCTCCTCGCTCTTGCGATGCTTGTACCCGTTGCAGGTGTATTTGGCGTGCACGCTGTCGGTGCAGGCGAAGCACGCAGTTTTACACTCAATGACTGCGTAATTATAAACGGCAGCGAATATCCGCTGAGTATCACCGTAAGCTACACCGCAAGCACAGCAAACAACAGCTATTTTGAACTTGAAACAACCGACAAAAAGCCCGAAACAGTCAACCGCTCTGTTGCTGATTTCAGCGGTACGGCAGTTGCAAACGCAACAGTTATGTCCGTTACATATGAGGTGCGCAGTGATATTGATAATTTTGAGGTCGGTTCAAGCGGTACTGCAACCCTTGACGGATGCGAATGGAGCATAGATAACCTTGCACTCAAGCACGGTGAAAACAAGGTAACTTTCACAGCAACACTCGCAAACGGCGAAACCCGGACTCAGGTACAGAATATTTACTATGACAAAGGCGAATTATACAACCGCACAGCCGCCGAAGAAGCAGAAGAAAACGGCACAAAATATGTAAAAGAGATAATCAACGTATATTTCGAGCTTGATACAACCGACAAAAGAATTGCAGAGATACTTGCCGACTTCGGCGCAGAGCGTGTAGGCGAAGTAAACGACATTGCTATGGTGCAGGCAAGATTTAAAGCTGACAACCTTGACGAGCTTAATGAAATCTGTGCAAAGCTCGAAGAATACGACGAAGTTACGGGCGCAGGTATTGAGCAGATTCTGCCGCTCGAAATAAACGTTACATCAACAAACGACCCGTGGAATACAAACACAAGCTACAAAGAAACTGTAAACGAAAATATTCCCGGTGGCTACAACTGGCACGCAGAAGCTGTACAGGCATACAGCACCTGGGATTATAACAGCTTTATCAGCAGTGCAAAGGTCGGCATCATCGACGGCCCTGTTATGACCAACCACGAAGACCTCGGCGATACCGTCAAATTCACCGGCTCATACGCATCCGACAACAAACTCTCAACTGTACCCAAAACCCTTGCAGGTCAGTACCACGGCACACACGTTGCAAGTATAATCGGCGCAACACCCAACAACGGTATCGGTGTCAGCGGTATGCTGTGGGACGTTGATATTTACGCAGCAAACTTCAACGCATCAAGCAACACAATCAGCTATATAGTAGACGCTGTATCAAGTCAGGTAACAAACGGCGCAACCGCAGTCAACCTCTCACTTGGTCTCAATCCGTCTTCGGGTGCATCAAGCACCTACAACCCCTACCTTGACCCATACACCACCTCAGAGCTTGACAGCACAGCTAAACAGTGTGCAGTCGGTATGAATACGCTTCTGAATGCAGGCAAGGAATTTGTAGTTGTTCAGTCGGCAGGTAACGGCGTAATCGATACAAGACTCGGCACCAACGTATACCGCAGTGTTGACGCAACACAGAACGGTCTTTACTGCTCAATACGCAAAAACGCAAGATACGGCTCACTTACAACATCTCAGGTAAATGAAGTATATAACCGCATTATTGTCGTAGGTGCGGCATCGAACCAGAGTAACAATTCAAACGGTCTGCTTTTTGAAATGGCACCCTTCAGCAACGCAGGCAGCAGAGTTGATATTTACGCACCCGGATATTCGATTTTGGGTGCAGTAACTCCGCAGGCAAATGCAAGCGGCAATTATAACATTATGTACGCCAGTGCTAACGGCACATCACAGGCGGCACCTATTGTTACCGCAGCAGCCGCAATGTGCTTTGCAATCAACCACAACTTTACAGGTGCACAGGTCAAGAGCCTTATCTGCGCTGAAGAAAACACAAGATGCATTGTATACGACTACTCAAATATGCAGAAAGGCAGTGACGGCGTTTATTACGACCTTCACCCGATTGAGGGCAACGGCAGAATGCTCAGCATGAAGCTTGTTGCTGAGGCGGCAATGCGTACGGTAGTAGGCAAGGCTAACTATTCTCAGCTCAACCGAATAGTAGCCGCCGCACAGAGTCTTGACCCCAACGCATTCACAAACTATGAAATCGTTCAGGCTGTTATTGACAGCATCGACTATAATCTGTATGCATATCAGCAGGACGAGGTAACAGCAAAGTATTACGAGCTGCTCGATGCGATGGATAAGCTGATTGAGCGTACAGCTGCCGACTACTCCGAAGTAGAAAAAGCAAAGGCAGAAGCCGCCGCACTCAACCCCGACGATTACGTTGATTTCAGTGCTGTCACCTCTGCCGTAAACGCAGTTATCTACGGCAAATATTCTGATGAGCAGAATATTGTTGACGGTATGGCTCAGGCTATACGCAACGCAATAGCCGCCCTTGTATTCAAGGCAGAGATAAGCACGTCAGACCCCAGCATTGTAGCTGACAACACAAACCACGCCATCGTACTCACTGCAGAATACGTTGAAACTTACGCCGAATGTATCGAAGCAAGCGGAGATTATGCCGTTTCCTTCGAGCCTAACAGCTACGGCGTATACTCCACAGGCGCGACAGTAATAATGAGTAAAGACGGCTGTGACGACATCATCTACACAGTTGCAGTACTCGGCGATATCGACGGCAACGGCAAGGCAGATGCAAACGATGCATTCCTTGCAAGAATGTGTGCGCTTGGTCTGCTTGAACTGACTAACACCGCATATAACATAGCTGCGGATGCAAACTGTGACGGTGAAATTACAGAAGAAGACTTTGTTCTTATTCAGGACAGTGCGATATTCAACGACTATATATTTAACGATTACTCGGTAGGAGCGTGACCGACACAATGAATATACTTGCTATCGGCGACGTTGTCGGCGTGCCCGGCTGCGAATATCTGCGCCGCCGTCTGCCTACAATAAAAAAGCAATACAACGTCGATTTCTGTATTGTAAACGGTGAAAATTCAGCCGCAGGTAACGGAATAACTCCGCAGTCTGCCGACACTCTGTTTGAATGCGGCGCCGACCTGATTACTACAGGCAATCACGTTTTCCGCCGACGTGAAATATACGAAAGGCTTGACACCTGCCGCGACATAATTCGCCCTGCAAACTACTATGCAGGCAACCCCGGCAAAGGCTTTGCCGTTGCAGATATGGGCAGTGTCAAAATCGGTGTTATTAACCTTGCAGGCAACGCTTTTATGGACGGTGACAATCCGTTCACCTGTGTTGACAAGTGCCTTGAAGAGATAAAAGACTGCCGCATAAAGCTTGTGGATTTTCACGCAGAAGCTACAGGCGAAAAGCGTGCACTCGGCTTTTATCTTGACGGCAGAGTAAGTGCTGTTTTCGGCACACATACCCACGTACAGACTGCCGATGAGCAGATTCTGCCCGATGGTACGGGTTACATCACCGACCTTGGTATGACGGGTACCGTACAGTCCGTACTCGGTGTAACTCCGCAGATTATTATAAACAAGCTCAAAACAAATATGCCCAACCGTTTTGACAATAACGAGGGTGAATGTATGCTCAACGCCTGTCTGTTTGAAATTGACAAGCAGAGCGGCAAAACCGTAAGTGTAGAAAGAATCAACATCAGAGGATAGTTTATGAAAAAGGCTCATAAAATAATAAGCGTGCTGTTAGCTTTAGCGGCTGTTTTTTCTCTTTGTGCCTGCTCCGACAAATCCGACGGCGGCAAAGACGAAACTCCGTCAGATTCGCAGACGGCAACACCTGCACCGAAATACAGCATCACGCTTCCGATAGCTCATAACGATACGCTTGACCCGTTCAAGGACATCAGCTCCGTCAACCGCTCACTCGTAACACTTCTCTATGACGGACTTGTTTATATTGACGAAAACTTCACTGCTCAGCCTCTGCTAATAAGCGGCTATTCAAACAGCGATAATCTGCTGAGCGTAACTCTCAGGAGCGGTGTGCGTTTCTCTGACGGTTCTGCAATCACAGCAGATGACGTAACTTATTCATACGAAAAAGCAAAGGCAAGCAGTTACTATTCTGCCCGCCTTTCAAATATCAGGTCTGTTGCCGCTTCAGGCAACACCGTAAGCTTCGAGCTTCGCTCTGCAGACTTCAACGCACTTGCAAGCCTCGATTTTCCGATTGTCAAAAAAGGCACCGTACAGTCACTGGGTGATGAGGACAATCTGTTCGATATAATACCCCCTACAGGTGCAGGCAGGTACGTGATAAACGGCGCTATCCCCTCTGCAACACTTGTGCCCAACTCTTACTGCAACAGAAGCGAAACGCTGTCGGTGGGCACAATCAATCTGTTTGAGGTAAACGACTCCGACGGTATGGCTTACGGTCTGCAGATAGGCAACTACGATTACTGGTATAACGACCTTTCATCAGGCCAGTATACAAGAGTAAACGCAGGTCTTTCCGTAGTTCCGTCAAACAGCCTTGTTTACCTTGCATTCAACGATGACAAATCAATTTTCACCGAGAATGCCGTACGCCGTGCGATGTCAATAATGCTTGACCGTGACGCAATAAGCTCACAGGGTTTCCAGGGTCACGCTGTATCAGCCGTAGTCCCCTTCAATCCTTCCTGGAGCGTTATGAAAAACGTACCGCTCAGCGGTAAGACTTCTGCAAATACCGATGCCGCAAAAGCAATTCTCGAGCAAGCAGGCTACACCTCAATCAACCATTACGGTTACCGTTGCAGTTCTTCAAAGAGTCTGACCTGCACACTTACCGTATGCAAGGATAACTATTTCAAGCTTGCCGCCGCACAGCAGATTAAAGAGCAGCTTGCAAAGCTCAATTTCAACGTGAAAATCATCGAGCTTTCTTACAAGGAATATAAAGCTGCAATAGCTGAGGGTAACTTTGAGATGTACCTTGGCGAAATAAAAGTACCCGCAAATATGAATATTTCTCAGTTCTTTACTCCGGGTAGTACTGTGAACTCTGCTCTGCGTTTTGCAGACGAAAATGAAAGAGAGTTCACACTCGGTCTCGATGAGTACAGAACACTGCTTTCGGGCTCACTTTCAATGTCCGATTTCTGCAGATTCTTCGAATCTGAAATGCCGTTTATTCCCGTATGCTACCGCTGCGGAGTTGAAGTATACTCACGTGATTTCTCATCACAGATCAGCGGTACCTGCTACGATAATTTCTATAATATAGACACGTGGTCTGTAAAAACGGAGGGAACAAAATGATTAAGACTGAAAACCATATGGGCACAATAGAAATAAACGAAACCTATTTTGCCAACCTTATAGGTAACACAGTATCTTCCTGCTTCGGCGTTGTAGGTATGGCTAATTCCAACACACGTCAGCAGCTTCGTGCATTTCTGAAGAAAGGCCTTATTTTCCCCGATCAGGGTGTTCTGGTGCAGAAGACCGGCAACAGTCTGCTTATCGAACTGCACATAATCGTAACCTACGGCCTTAACATAAATGCAATTTGTCAGAGCATAACAAACAAAGTAAAATACACCGTCGAAGAAGCAACGGGTATGCAGGTTGCAAAAATAAAAGTATTTGTTGACGGTATGAAGGCAGAAAGCTGAGGTAACTGAAAAGTGATTAACGGTAACATTCTGCGTGATGCCATTATATCCGCAGCCAATAATATAGATAACAGCAAAACCGCTGTCGACGCGCTCAACGTATTCCCCGTGCCCGACGGTGATACAGGCACCAATATGTCTATGACAATGCGTGCCGCCGCAAGAGAGCTTGCAATTCTGCCTGAAGGTCTACCTGCAGGTGAGGTTGCAGGCAAAGCCGCTTCTGCACTGCTCAGAGGTGCAAGAGGCAACTCGGGCGTTATTCTCTCGCTCATTTTCAGAGGCTTCTCAAAGGCACTCAAAGACCTTGCCGAAATTGATGCAAAGGCTCTCGCAAAAGCACTTGAAGAGGGTGCAAAATCCGCATACGGTGCAGTTATGAAACCCACAGAGGGTACAATCCTCACCGTTATACGCGAATCGGGCGAAGCAGCCGAAAGGCTTGTCAAAAACAATATTGACCCTGTTGAACTTTGGGAGAAAGCCTGTCTGGCGGCAAAAGAGTCACTCGACAGAACACCCGAGCTTCTTCCTCAGCTTAAAAAAGCAGGCGTTGTCGATGCAGGTGGTCAGGGTCTTCTGCTTGTAATGCAGGGTATGCTCAGCGTATTCAAAGGCGAGGGTATAATTTCTTCGGGCGATAATCCCGTAGCACCCGTACAGACCGTATCTGCCACAGCTACGGTAAATGAAGAGATAAAATTCGGCTACTGTACCGAGTTTATTGTCAACAGAGTAAACCCCGAGCCTACCGATGCGGTAAAGCTCCGTGCATATCTCGAAACAATCGGCGACTGCGTAGTGGTTGTTGATGACGATGAAATTATAAAAGTGCACGTTCATTCGAATGACCCCGGTAATGCAATTCAGGCGGGTCTTAAATACGGTGCACTTGTCAACATTAAAATCGACAATATGCGCTATCAGCACAGCAACAACGTAATCGAGCAGACACAGCTTCCCGAACAGAAGGAAGAAGAGCCTCAGGTTGCAGAAATCGAAAAGCAGTTCGGCTTTGTTGCAGTATGTGCAGGCGAAGGCTTTGAAGAAATGTTCAGCCAGCTCGGTGCAGACCAGATTGTAAGCGGCGGTCAGACAATGAACCCGAGTACGGAAGATATTCTCCGTGCCGTACTTGCAACACCTGCCGAGCACGTTTTCATACTGCCAAACAACAAGAATATCATAATGGCGGCTGAGCAGGTTGTGCCGCTTTGTGAAAAAGGCATCAGCGTGCTTCACACAAAGACAGTGCCTCAGGGTATTGCCGCAATGCTCAACTTTGACGAAACTCAGCCCGCAGAAAAGAATCATCTTGAAATGATGAAAGCTGCAGGCAGAGTCGGCACAGGTCTTGTCACCTTTGCCGCACGCGACAGTGAGGTCAACAATCAACGTGTGCGCAAGGGTCAGATTCTCGGTATGGAGGAAGGCAAGATAACCGTACTCGAGCACGACCCGATAAAGGCAGGCTACAAGGTTGCACGCCGCCTTTACAAGAAGCTTGGTGCTTCAATGATTACGATTTACTACGGCACTGACTCCAATGAGGAGCAGGCAGAAGCACTCAGCGCCATGATAGCTTCACGCTGTCACGATGCTGAAATTGCCGTAATTCCCGGCGGTCAGCCGATATACTATTTCACGATTGCGGTTGAATAAAATGCTTAACTTTTCAAGCGATATCAAATATCTCAAGGGAGTCGGTGAAGCCCGTGCCAAGCTGTTCAGGCGGCTTGGTGTGGCTGACATCGGCTCCCTTGTGCGCCTTTTTCCGCGTGCTTACGAGGATTGGAGCAAGGTAACGACAATTCTCGGTGCAGTGCCCGGTGAACAGTGTTGTATCAAAGCAATGGTCTGCTCACCCGTCAGTCACGCACTTGTACGCAAGGGTATGACGATATATAAAACGCAGGCAACAGACGGCGAAAACATAATGAAGATAACAATCTTCAACAACCGCTTTGCCGCCGAAAAGCTTGAAGAGGGCGAAGAATATCTTTTCTTCGGCAGAATACAGCAAAACGGTTACAGCCGTGAAATGCTCAACCCACAGATTGAAAAAACAACTACAGGCGAAAGAATACGACCGATTTATCCGCAGACAATGTCGCTCTCATCCCGTATGATTGAGGGCTGTGTACGCCGTGCACTCGACAGCATTGAGGAGTTGCCGCCCGACGTACTGAGTACGGATATAAGAAATAAATACGCACTGTGCGACTACAGATCTGCACTTAAAAAAATACATTTCCCGAAAACCGAAGCAGACGTTATGACGGCTCGCCGCAGACTCAGCTTTGAGGAGCTGTACGTACTGCAGACGGGTATGATGCTTCTTCGCGGCAGAAACCGCAAGCAGGCAGGCTGTCAGATAAAAAAAGACTGCTCGGAGGAATTCTTCAGTCTCCTCCCCTTCTCACCTACAGGTGCACAAAAGCGTGCCGTAAGCGAAGCAATAGAGGATATGAAAAAGCCTCAGCCGATGAACAGACTGCTTCAGGGCGACGTAGGCTCGGGTAAAACTGCGGTTGCGGCGGCTGTTGCACACACCTGTGCCGCAAACTCGTTCCAGTGTGCGATAATGGCACCGACTGAAATTCTTGCTGCACAGCACTACCGTACGTTCTGCAAGCTCCTCGAAAGCACCGACCTTCGTGTCGAGCTTCTCGTAGGCTCAACACCCGCAAAAGAGAAAAAACGGATAAAAGAGGGCTTGCTTTCAGGTGAAACCGACCTTGTAATCGGCACACACGCACTGATACAAAAAGACGTTCAGTTTAAAAATCTCGGTCTTGTCGTAACGGATGAACAGCACCGTTTCGGTGTCGGTCAGCGTTCGGCACTCGGCGGTAAGGGACTTAACCCCCACACGCTCGTTATGTCTGCAACACCTATCCCCCGTACGCTTGCACTTATCATTTACGGCGACCTTGATATTTCAATTCTTGATGAACTGCCTGCAGGCAGACAGAAAATTGAAACCTTTGCAATAGATTCAGAAATCAGACAGCGTGCCTACGGCTACGTTAAAAAACACCTTGATGAGGGCAGGCAGGGCTACATAATCTGTCCCCTTGTTGAAGAGAGCGACGTCAGCGAGCTGAAAGCCGCAGAAGAGGTTGCCGAAAAACTGCGTAATGAAGATTTTAAAGGCTACACTGTAGGTCTGCTTCACGGCAAAATGAAAGCCGCTGAAAAAGACGAAGTTATGCGTGAATTTGCCGCAGGCAATATACAGCTTCTCGTTTCAACTACCGTTGTTGAGGTTGGTGTCGACGTACCAAACAGCGTAATAATGGTTATAGAAAACGCAGAGCGATTCGGTCTTTCACAGCTTCATCAGCTCCGAGGCAGAGTAGGCAGAGGCGAGCACAAATCAACCTGCATACTCATATCTGACGCAAAGGGTAAAACCGCACATCACAGACTGAAAACAATGTGCAAAACCACAAACGGATTTGAGATTGCCGACGAGGACCTGAAGCTCAGAGGCCCCGGTGATTTCTTCGGTGCACGTCAGCACGGTCTGCCCGAAATGAAAATTGCCGACCTTTCGAGCGATATGGAGCTTTTAAAGCAGGCACAGCGTGCCGCAAAGGAAACGCTTGACCTTGACCCTGCACTTCGTAGCGAAAAAAATGCACCGCTCAAGAGAGCAGTGCTTGAACTTTATGAAACTGTAGGGCCGCAAGGTATGAATTAAAACCGGACCAATTAAATAATAACGATAAAAATAAAAGCGGATTGCACAGGATTTAACCTTGCATTCCGCTTTGTTTGTTGCTTATTTCTCTGTAAAAAGAGGAGTTGAGAAATATCTCTCTGCAGTGTCGGGAAGTACTGTTACAACAGTCTTACCCTTACCGAGCTTCTTTGCAAGCTTGATTGCGGCAGCAACGTTTGTACCGCTTGAGATACCGCAGAGGATACCCTCTTTTGATGCGAGGTCACGTGAAGTCTGAAGTGCCTCATCGTCGTTTATAATGCAGATATCATCATAAATCTCTGTGTTGAGAATTGCAGGAATAAGACCGTCGCCGATGCCCATCTGTACGTGTGTACCGATTGAGCCGCCTGAAAGAATAGCTGCGTGTGCAGGCTCAACAGCCCAGATTTCCATATCGGGGTTAGCTGCTTTAAGAGTTTCACCGATACCTGTAATTGTGCCGCCTGTGCCGATACCTGAACAGAAGCCGTGAATCGGAGCATTAACCTGCTCAAGAATCTCAACACCTGTACGGCTGCGCTGAATTGCAACGTTTGCAGGGTTTTCAAACTGCTGAGGTACAAATACGTTTTCATCCTCTTCCTTCATCTTGAGAGCAAGGTTAAGACACTCCTCAATACAGTCACCGATGTTACCTGCATCGTGCACAAGCAGAACGCTTGCACCGTAGTGCTCAACGAGCTTTCTGCGCTCTTCACTGACGGAGTCGGGCATAATGATAACAGTCTTGTAGCCTCTTACAGCACCGACAAGCGCAAGACCGATGCCCTGATTGCCGCTTGTAGGCTCGACTATTGTTGTATTTTCATTTATGAGACCTTTAGCTTCGGCATCAAGAATCATATTGTAAGCAGTTCTTGTCTTGATACTGCCGCCTACATTAAGACCCTCGAACTTTACGAGAATTTCAGCACCGTCAGGGTCACCCATATGAGAAAGCCTGATTATCGGTGTGTTGCCGATTGCCTCGAGAATATTGTTACAAACCATAATAAATTCACCTTCACCATTATATGTTGTATGGCAGAATTTGTATTTTACATAGCACAACAGTATAGATTATATATTAATTTAAAGACAATTACAATTCACAAAATAAAGTATATTTCGCTTGTAAAATAATGATTTTCTGTTGTTTTTGTATACTACTTGAAAAAATTACATATATAATGTAAAATTGTATTTCAAGAATTCTAAAAGGTGTGAGAGTAATGAGAAATCCGCTTGCCGACAGACTCAGACCGCAGAGCATTGACGATATGGTCGGTCAGAGGCATCTGCTCGGTGAAGGCAAGGCACTTCGCCGTATAATCGATTCGGGTGAAGTACCCAACCTTATATTTTACGGCCCCTCGGGTGTAGGTAAGACAACGCTTGCCGAAATCCTTGCAAAGCGTACAAATAAATATTTCTGCAAGCTCAACGGCACAACTGCCTCAACTGCAGATATCAAAGATATAATCGCACAGTCGCAGACACTCAGTGCAATCAACGGCGTGCTGTTGTATCTCGACGAGATTCAGTATTTTAACAAAAAACAACAGCAGACACTGCTTGAATATATCGAGGACGGCTCAATCACACTTATCGCTTCTACTACCGAAAATCCGTATTTCTACGTTTATAATGCTGTGCCCAGCCGCTCAACAGTTTTTGAATTCAAGAGCGTTACGCCGACTGAAATTGAGCCTGCGATTATGCGTGCATTCAACTTCCTTGCCGAAGAAGGCGGCTTGCCCTTTGAGCTTGAAGACGGCGTGCTTCACCACATTGCCTGCGGTTGCGGCGGTGACGTACGCAAGGCGATGAATTCAGCTGAGCTTTGCGCTATGGCTTCGCAGACTATTGACGGCAAGCGTGTTGTAACCCTTGAAATTGCCGAGCAGTTAACACAGCGAAGCGCATTCAGATATGATAAAGAGGGTGACGAGCACTACGATATAGTATCAGCTTATCAGAAATCAATGCGAGGCTCTGACCCCGATGCCGCAATACATTATCTGGCCCGTTTGCTTGAAGCAGGCGACCTGCCTTCTGCCTGCCGCAGACTGCTTGTGTGCGCTAATGAGGATGTCGGACTCGCCTACCCTCAGCTCATACCTATTGTAAAAGCGGCTGTCGATACCGCACTGCAAGTCGGTATGCCCGAAGCACGGATTCCGCTTGCCAACGCTGTAATACTTGTCGCAACTGCACCCAAATCAAACTCGGCCTACGAAGCCATAAACACCGCACTTGCCGACATACAGTCAGGTAAAACAGGACCTATACCGAGAACACTGCAGAATATGCACTTTGACGGTGAAGACAACAATAACAAGGGGCAGTTCTACAAGTACCCTCACGCGTTTGACAACCACTGGGTAAAACAGCAATACCTGCCCGACGCCATCAAAAACCGCACGTATTACAACTACGGTGACAACAAGAACGAGCAGGCGGCAAAAGCTTATTGGGATAAAATCAAGAAATAAATAAAGGAAAGCGGATTGCAAATTTAATGCAATCCGCTTTTAATTTTAAAAGATACTATCAGGCTACAACTGACAAAACAAACGCAAATATTTTTCTTATGAATTCAAATATCTTCGCAAATATCGCTTCTATGTCAAACTCGCCTACAACTTCGTTTGCTTCGGGAGTTGTATCTTCGGTCTCAACCCCTGCGCTCTGGTCGATGAGACTCATATATTCAATATAAACCGAATTTGTCTCAAGCTCAGCCTGAGTTGTCGACTGGTCGATATTGTCAAGCAGTACGCTTGCGTTGTTGAGAATTTCAAAATCAAGCTCATTGATTTCGCCGTCGTGGTTGCAGTCCGCCGCTCTCTGTGCAGCAGAGCTGAGCACTGATTTGTCAATCAGACCGTTTGAAATCATACGCACGAGGAATGCGTCGTTTGCATCGTACCAGCCGTTGCCGTCAACGTCACCAAATATGATTACGGTGTAGCTGTCGACAATTTCACCGTCGCGTACAATGTTGGTGATTGAGCCTGTGCCGATTGCGCCTGAAAGTGTATCGTACTCGAGAGTGCAGCCGCTATCAGCAAGCTCGATGTAATCGCTTATCGAGTCAAGACCCGCATCAAGTCCGTAAATATAGCTGTTTTCGTTGTCGATAACTGTACCCGAAGTCAGGCTTGCAGTGATGCCGACAACACGGATAAGGCAGAAATCTTTGTAGCCGTCCGTTGTGGTTGCGGTGATTACAACTACGCCTGCTTTGCGTGCGGTTACAAGTCCGTTTTCGTCAACCGATGCAATTGTTTCGTCGGTCGAATTCCAAATTATGCCCTTGTTCTGAACATTGCCGACTGTCAACTGAACAGTGCCGTTTATGCTTACGTATTCGTTGTGGCTTGTAAGCTCAACACCTCTTACGGGATTTGTAAGCTCGCAGGTGATGCCTTGCTCAAGAGCGTACATATGTGCATAAGAGTTTTCGACACAGGCAAAGATAACATCCGTATTATCAAATGCTGTCGAAGCGATAGTTGTAACCGATTCGGGGATTATGATACGTTCAAGGCTGTCACAGTCTGCAAACGCACCGGTGTAGATATCCGTTACAGAGTCGGGCAATACAACGCTTACGATTGTGTCGTTATTCTTGAATGCGTTACTGCCGATTGCAGTTATACCTGCAGGAATCACAAGCTCGGTTGCAGTGCCGCTGTAGGCGATAAGTATGCCGTTGGCTACCGTGAAGCCTGCCGAGTCACCGTCAAGCAGAGTGTATGCAAGGTTGTTGCGCTTTGCGTATGCGTGAGCGGTTGAGCCTGAATGGCAGTAGATGTTCGCATCATAACAGCCTGCAAAAGCATTGTTGGCAAGAGTAGTGTCGTAGCCGAAAATGTAAACTGTGTTAAGGCTGTCGCACTGTGAAAACGCATTCTTCTGAATCTGTGTAACGGAGTCGGAAACGATAACGCTTGTGAGGTTTTCAAGTCCACTGAATGTGTATGCGCCGACAAGCGTTATGCCGTCGGAAACAACAACCGACTCAATTTTATCTTTGCAGTTATGCCACGGCACATTTGCAGCAGAAGCATAGCTTGTCATATCGCCTTCGCCTGTAATGCAAAGCTCGTTATCAGTGTAAAGATACCAAGTGATGTTTTCACCGATATCGCCGAATTTGGTATAAAGTTGATCCGATTCTGTGCCAAGCAGAAGCGCATTTATAAGTTCATCGTTGCCTTGTTGTACGGTTATGTTTTTCCATTCATCATATGTAATTTCAATACGAGCAACAGAAAGCTTCGAACAGTTTTTAAACGCATTATCGCCTATATTTGTTGTGTTTTTGCTGAGCGTTATGTTTGTAAGCTCCGTGCAACCGTAAAACATATATTTACCGATTGAGGTTATGTTGTTAGGCAGAGTGATTTCGGTCAGATTTACACAGCCGTAAAACGCATAGTCGCCGATTGAGGTTATATCGTCAGCTATTGTGACAGAAGTGATATTGTCTCTGTATTTATACCAGGGCACATAAGTTGTGCCGGTTGGATTTTCCATATCTCCCGTACCACTGATTTCAAGTTCACCGTCTGCATACAGAATCCAGTAAACATCAGTGCCACATTCACCCGGGATATGATGCAGTCTGCCGTAATCATTACGGAACAAAATCATTTTATATAGTTCATCGTTTCCGGTTGAGACATTGACGGATTTCCATTGTTCGTACGAGCCTGCGTAATAAATCGCTTCTAAATAGTACGAGCAGTCATAAAAAGCATTTGTACCGATTGATGTTACAGTTTCCGGGATTGTAATTTCTTTGACAAGCTCATTTCCAAAATAAAGGTTGTTAGCATAACACATCGGGTTTGAATAGAGGTTGGAGAACTCAATTGCACACCAATCGGTAACATCACCTGTAAAATAAACGTTTTCGATACGATTGCATTCGTAAAACATATGAGTGCCTATTGAAGTGATGTCGTAAGAAAGAACAACTGTCGGGCAACCGCTTTTATACCACGGGGTATATTCGCAATAAGTTGCAGTTGAACTGCTTGTTGAGGTTACGTATTTCTGTGCTGTGCCGTTGCCTTTTGTAAATGTAACTTGTTCAATATTTGCACATCCGCTGAAAGTGTAACTGCTGTTGTATATTTTTGTGCTGACAGGTATGGTCAGTTCTTTCATGCCGTTACAACCGTAAAACGCATAGTTGCCGATTGATTCAACACTGTCAGCAATTGAGACAGATGTAATCCTCGAGCAATTGTAAAACATATAGCTACCTATTGAGGTAACACCATCGGCAATAATAACCGTACTGCAACCGCTTCTGTACCACGGGGTGTATTTGTACGGTTCAGTTGAACTTGTGCTGTAATCATACGATGTACCGTCACCTTTGGTGATAGTGATTTTATTGATGTTAGCACAGTCGTAATATGTATAGATTTGAGCGTCGGTTAATCTTGCCGATATCGGAACAGAAAGCTCTATAAGCCCCGTACAGTTGTAAAAAGCATAGTTGCCGATTAAGGTTACGCTGTCGGGGATGATAATTTTTTCGAGCAAGGTACAGTTATAAAATGCATAATTACCAATCAGAGTAAGAGCTTCGGGCAAGGTAACATTTGTAATTTTATCCTTATAAACATACCACGGGGCATAGTTATCGGAAGAATAATTGTACATATTACCCGTACCGCTGATTACAAGTTCGCCATTGGTATACAGAACCCAATCGAGATTGTCGCCGCATTTGCCGGAGGCGAGAAAAGTGTTGTTCCCAATCAGGTTGTTAATCAGAATATCGTTGCCTTGACCGATTGATACGTTCATCCACTGTTCTGCAGAACCTTCATAGTAAACAGCTGTGATACCGTTACAGCCGTAGAAAGCGTAGTCACTTATCGTTGTTACTGTTGTGGGTATGATAACCTGCGTTACAAGCTCATCATCGAAATAAAGGTTATCTGCATAGTACATAGGAGTTGAATAAGCATCGGTAAAATTTATTTTGCACCAGTCTGCTATATCACCATTATAGTATGTGTTTTCAAGTGCGATGCAGTAATAAAATGCGTTCTCACCGATTGAGGTTATGCTGTCGGGCAGAGTAATATTTTTGAGTCCGTTACAGCCGTAGAATGCGTTCTCACCGATTGAAGTTATGCTGTCGGGCAGGATGATATTTTCGAGTCCGGAGCAGCCGCTGAAAGTATAGGAAGAAATAGCGCAAACTCCTTCTTCAATTACCAGTTCTTTCAGGTTACTTCTGCTTGCATACCATGGTGTATATTGGTAGTTTACTATATCTGAAGGTGCGGTTGTAATGGTGCCGTAGTTCACCATTGTGCCGTTACCTTTAGTGAGGATAATTTTTTCAATATTGGTACAATTGCCAAAAACATAACTACTGTTATATATCTTTGCCGATACGGGTATAGTAAGCTCGTTTAGAGCGGAACAGCCGTAAAAAGCACGGTCATCTATATCTGTTACTTTGTCCGGAATAATAAGGCTTGTAATTGCAGAACAGTAGGCAAAAGCAGACCTGCCTATTTCAGTCACATCGTTACCGATTGAAACAGTATTGATTTTGCTGTAACCGTTAAATGCAAAATTACTTATCGAGGTAATGCCGTCACCTATTGAAACAGATGTGATTTTTGAACGGTTAGTGTACCACGGGTAAGCATCGGTACTTGCACAATCCGTCATCGCACCTGTGCCTGTGATGTTAAGTTCGCCTGTTTCGGCATCGAGAGTCCAGGTAAGGTTAGTACCGCAGGTGCCGTTGTATGTTTCTGCCGCGGCTCTGAAACCGAAAAGGCTCGGCAAATCAAGCCCGACAAAGCCGCCGAGCGGCGTTGAGCCGAGCAGCAGTGCAACGCACACAAATACTGTAAAAAATCGTTTGAATTTTTTCACGGTAATTCCCCCTTTGAAAAAGGTGATTTTGTTAAAAGCCGAGAAGCTCGTTAATATCGGGCATTGATGCCGCCGCGCCCATTCTGCCGACAGCGATTGTGCCTGCCTTATTACCCATATCGCAGGCTTTCAAAATGTCGCCGCCTGCTATATATTCAAGTGCCATTGCCGCCGTAAAGCAATCGCCTGCGGCGGTTGTGTCAACAACCTTACCCGGATATGTCGGCATTATATGCAGGTTTTCGCCGTCCCATATCGCACAGCCTCTTGAGCCGAGCTTGAGCACAACAAACTTTGCCTTGCTTCGGTCTTTGAGTATTTTTGAAGCTTCGAGAATTGAAGCATCGTCATCGGGGCTGATACCAGTGAGTGCTTTTGTTTCGCTTTCGTTTGGTGAAATTATTGTTGCACCCTGCATTTTTTCGAGCGCAAATGCTTTTGCAGGTCCGCAATCGATAACGGTTGCGATGCCCTTGGCTTTTGCTCGGTTGACACATTCGACAACAACATCTTCGGCGGTTTCAAACTGCACGAGAAGAAGGTCAAGCCCATCGGTTATACAGTCTGCCGCCTCTTTCGGGTCGATTTCAGCGTTTGCACCCTCGTATACTACGATTCGGTTTCTGCCCTCGCCGTCAAGAATAATTGCGGCAAGACCCGTCTGTGAGCCTTGAAGCGAAACACCCGAGGTGTCGATTCCGTTTGCCTTCAGATTCTCGACAAGTGTATTGCCGTTTTCATCGTCGGCAACCTTGCCTATCATTTTTGTTGATGCACCGAGCTTTGCAAGTGCGGTTGCCTGGTTTGCACCCTTACCGCCGCAAGCATAGCCGTAGGTTGTGCCGAGCAGGTTTTCGCCAACCTCGGGCACCTTCTCCATGCTGAGAATCATATCCATATTTATACTGCCGACTACCGCGGCCTTTACTTTGCTGTACATAGTTTTCTCCTTAAGATAAGGCTATAATTAAAGCACGGCTCTTACTTCTTCTGCCGCTTCGGTCAGACTCTTGCCCTTGATGAAAAGGCTGCTTGTGCCGAGCACGAATATATCCGCACCGCAAAGGCTGAGCTTTCTGCCGTTTTCAAGGCTGATGTTGCCGTCAACCTCGATAGGCATATCCGAGCGGCCAAGCTCATCGAGCATCTTGCGTGCCGCCGCAGTTTTACGCTCTGCACCTGCAAAGAGCTTCTGACCTGCAAAGCCGGGGCTTACGGTCATAATCAGAGCCATATCCATATAGTCTGTCAGGTATTCCATACTTTCAAGCGGAGTCTGCGGATTGAGTGCAAGACCTGCCTTGATGCCTTTATCTTTAATCTGTGAGAGTGTGCGGTGAATGTAAATATCCGACTCATAGTGTACACAGAGGATATCGTTTTCATCAAGATTCATTCTGTCGATAAATCTGCCCGGCTCGTTAACCATCATGTGCACGTCAAGCGGAATATCGGTGTTTGCCTTGACTGCGTTTACAAGGTCGAAGCCGAGTGTGATATTAGGCACAAAAGAGCCGTCCATTATATCAAGGTGCAGATAATCGATACCTGCCGCCTTTAACTGAGTAAGTGAATCGCCAAGCTTTGTAAGGTCTGCACACATAAGAGATGCGGAAAGAAGTTTTTTCATAACAGTTACATCCGTTTCTATATATTTTTACATTTAAATTATAACACGCATAAAGTTTGAAATAAAGAGAATTTATTAAATATTTGTATATTTTAAACATAATATTGCAGAAAAGAAATTGTTGTATTATAATTATTGCAACTTCACATTTTCGGAGGCGAATTATATGTGGAATATAATACGTATTTTTGTTTCGGTTTTTGTAGCTTTTGAGATGGCAATCTCAGGCCTTTTCAACGGCGTTATGCCGAAAGCGATTGAAATGCCTGAGCCTGAAACAGGCGAATTCGGTCAGTATGTTGACCCGTTTATCGGTACGGGTGGCACACCGTGGACCTGCGGTATGGTAAGCCCTGCGGCAACCGTACCCTTCGGATCGGTAAGACTCGGTCCCGATACCTGTTTCCTCGGCGGTGCATACATCGTCAAGACAAATACATCGGGCTACTACTACGAGCACGGTCACATCAGAGGCTTCAGCCATTCCCGCCTTTCGGGTACGGGTGCTGAGGACTATTCAATGTTCAGAGTTACTCCTGCCGTAGGCAACGCAGATGCAGGCGTTATGGCTTACTCGCACGATAATGAGATTGCTGTGCCCGGTTACTATGCAGTTTATCTGCCGAGCGTAGGCTGTCTTGCAGAGATGACTGCCGATGTTCACACAGGTGTCCACAGATACACCTTCAACTCCTCAAAGGATGCAAGACTGTTTATCGACGTCACAAGTGCCGCCGCTAAATCACAGTCCCGTGACGGTAAGGTTGAATACGACCCTGAAACAGGTGTAATTACAGGCAGCTGTCTTCTCTTCGGTCAGTTTGCAGGCAGATACGACGGTCTGCCCACATACTTTGCCGCTGTTGCAGATAAGCCCATAAAGTCTGTCGATATTTCTTCCGACCCCGAAAACTGCTCTATTGATATCAATTTCGGCGACCTTAAGGATCAGAGTGTTGAGCTTAAAATCGGTATCAGCTTCGTAAGCACCGAAAACGCTATGCTCAACCTCAAGGAAGAGACAGACGGACTCGACTTCGACGGCGTATATAAAAACGCTGTTGCCGATTGGGAAGAAGCTCTTTCAAAGGTTAAGATTTCAACACCCGACAATGAAATAAAGACTGTTTTCTATACAGCTCTTTATCACGCAATGATAATGCCCACCAACTTCACCGACGTTAACGGTGAGTACCTCGGCTTTGATAAGAAGGTGCACGTTGCGGAAGGCTTTACATACAGAAGTGATATGTCACTCTGGGATACTGCCCGTACAACTCATCCGCTCTACACGCTTATCGCTCAGGATATTCAGACCGACTGTCTCAACAGCCTTGTTCAGATGGCAACACAGGGCGTCGGCGTGCTTCCGCGCTGGCCTCAGGGTGCAGGCTATGCAGGCTCAATGATGGGCGATATTGCCAACATTGTCGTTACCGAAAGCTACCTCAAGGGAATCAGGGATTTCGATGTTGAGGCGGCATACGCATTTATGAAAAACTCTTCGGAGAATCCCTCGCCGAAAGCAGGTCGTGAGCACGTAAACGAGTACAATCAGTACGGCTATGTACCTCAGGACCTTTGCCCCGGCAACGAATCCGCAAGCCGTACAATCGAATACGCCTGGGAGGATGCGGCTATTGCTACACTTGCCGCAGAGCTCGGCTACACAGAGGATGTTGCGAGATATTCCGAAAAAGCAATGTACTACAAGAATATCTTTGACCCCGAAACCAAATACTTCCGTGCAAGAAACTCCGACGGCACATTTGAAAAGCGCTTCAGCCCCTATATGACATCATTCTACGATATGATTATGATCAACAAGTATGCTGACTATTACTGCGAGGGCAGTGCAAGACAGTGGCGCTGGAGTGCAACACACGATATCGACGGCATGATTGAGCTCTTCGGCTCAAAAGAATACTTTGTAAGCGAGCTTGAGGACTTTATGGAGGATGCTTCCCTCAACAGAGCCGCTATTGACCCGGGTCACGGCTTCTGGGTAGGTAACCAGCACGATATCCACACACCTTATCTCTTCAACAACGCAGGCAGACCCGACCTCACACAGAAGTGGGTACGCTGGACTCTTGCGGAGCGTTTCAGCACCGATATCAACGGCCTTGACGGCAACGATGACGGCGGCACAACAAGCTGCTGGTATGTATTCTCCGCAATGGGCTTCTATCCCCTTGCAGGTACAGATAAGTACTGGCTCGGCTCGCCTAACCTTGACGGTGCCGAAATCGCACTTTCAAACGGCAAGACCCTTAAAGTTACAGCAACCAACCAGTCACCCGAAAACGTTTATGTAAGCTCCGTTAAACTCAACGGTGTTGAGCTTGACGACTTCTATGTAACACACGAGCAGCTTATGGCAGGCGGCGAGCTTGTATTCACAATGAGCAACACCGCAAAATAAGGAGGTAAATCAATGGCAATCATAAAAGCGATAATCGGCTTTATTGAAGTCTTCCTTCTTTCCTGCGTTAATCTGCCGTTTGCTACAGATGTCAGCTACACTGACGGTGAGTATGTTGCGCCCGAAATTACAACACCTATGTACATTGTTGAGGACGGCGAAACAGACTTTGTAATCGTCACATCTGATTCTCCCGACGAATGCATACTCACCGCTGTCGCTGAAATGCAGAAATACATAAAAACAATCAGCGGTGCAGAGCTTGAATATGTTACCGAATCCGAGCTCGCTGACGGTGCAAAGGCAATCGTTATAGGTGAAACTCAGCTTGAAAAAGAAATCACTCAGGTTGACCGTGAATCAATCGGTGCAGACGGTTTCCTGCTTTACTCCGACGGCACATATCTGCTTATAGCAGGCGGCGACAGCAGAGGTACACTCTACGGCGTATATACTCTGCTTGAAGAGTATTTCGGTGTGCGTTGGTTTACACCCACGCTTGAGGTTGTGCCCGAGCGTGAGGATGTTGTTGTCGATGCGGCTATGAATCGCACGGTGCGCCCCTCTTTCTCAATAAGGCGCAACAGCTGTGCGAATTCAAGTGATGAATACCGCGCAAAGATGAAGGTTAACGTTTCATTCTGGAACGAAGCAACCGAATACGGCGGTGCGCTCAACTATGTGCTCTGGGACGTTACGCTCGACACACTTGTGCCAGATTCACTTTTTGCCGAGCATCCCGAATATTTTGCGATGAATCCCGACGGCACACGCACTACAGACCACGTATGTCTTTCACATCCCGACGTGCTCCCGATAGCTGTTGAGAATGCGAGAGCCGCAATGCGTGCGTGCGACAGAGAAACAGCCGACCATATTCACATCGGTCAGAAAGATAACTCCAACTACTGCTACTGTGAAAACTGTACAGCACTTTACGAAAAGTACGGCAGTATTTCTGCTCCGACACTTATTTTTACAAATAATTTTGCCGATGCACTCGATGAAGAATTCCCCGAATTCACATATACATTCTATGCTTACGGCGAAACAGACCGTCCTCCGCAGGACCTTACGCTCAGGTGTAGCGACAACGTTGTGCCCGTGCTCTGCGGTTTACATAAAGCGTGCCGCAGCCATCCGCTGACCGAATGCGGTGCTCAGGACGGTGACGAAAGCTTCGTCAACCTCTACGGCGAGAAAGAGCCTACGATTGCAGAGGATTTTGCAAACTGGGTAAAGATTGCCGACAGGACTTATATCTATGACTACACAATCAATTTCCTCAACTCGGCACAGTTTTTCTCAAACTTTGAGACTCTTCAGCCGACAATGCAGTATATGCACGACATCGGCATTACAGGTTACGTTTACAACTGCGGTGACGGTCACTCTGCCGCATTCAACGAGCTGAGAAACTACCTTTACTGCAAGGTTATGTGGGACGTTGACTGTGACCTCGAGTATCATATGATGGACTTCCTCAAGGCATATTACGGTGAGCAAGCCGCACCGTATATCAGAGAAATTCTCGACCTGCAGGCTTACCAGATCAAGTCTACAGCTCATGCGTTTGATTTTGACTGGCACTATCAATCGGGCTTCTATCCGATCGCAACTATCCTCAGACTTGACAGCCTTTGGGACAAGGCACTCAGTGCCGACGTAACCGAAGAGCAGATGTTCAACGTCGAGGTTGCAAACCTTAGCTGGGAATACTTCAAGGCTAATCAGTTCCTCGGTGAGTATTTCTTCCTCAATCCTTTCCGTTTGCAGGAAAACGAAAAGCTCTACGATGCGTTCCTTGCGCACGGTGTGCACAGGGTATCCGCCTTCGGTCTGATTCCGCAGGATAAGAGCACAGTAGATTTTATGCTCAGACCGTTTAATTGGAAATAAAAAATGCACCTCTATCGGTAAGATAGAGGTGCATTTTTTATCCGTCTTTGAGCTGTTTAACAGTAAGTGTATCGTCAACAGGTGTTTCGATATAATCAAGAAGCTCGTCAAGATTATCTGTAATTGTGAAAAGGCTGCTGCAGTTTTCACGGATGAAATTCTTCTGCATTGCCTGATTCATAACCTCGTTGAGCCCGTCGTAGTAGCCCATAATATTAAAAATTGCAATAGGCTTATTGTGTCGGCAGAGCTGTTTGAGGGTAAGAATTTCGAAAAACTCCTCATAAGTGCCGATGCCGCCCGGTGTTATGATAAACGCATCAGCGTTATCTTCCATAAGCTGCTTGCGCTCACGCATATTTTCGGGCATTAAAAGCTCGTCGCATTTATCGTAAATTGCCTCGATGTTTTCTTCGTCAAAAAATTTCGGTATAACACCAAGGATTTTGCCGCCGCCTTTTTTTACACCTCTTGCCGCGGCACCCATAAGTCCGTTTGCACCGCCGCCGAATACAAGCGAGTGACCTCTTTTTGCCATCTCTTCACCCATAATCTCGGTCTGTCTGATGTATTCCGGATCAATCGTTGGTGATGCCGCACCGTAAACACAAATTCTCATCCGTACCACTCCTTCAGAATATATAAACTATTATATTTGCTCATCTATAAATTTATACAGTTTATAATATCACAACTTTATTTTTTGCGCAAGAACGGGCAGAAGTAATATTTTATTGACAGAAAAAACAGATTTGCAAACCGATAAAAGTCTGCAAATCTGTTTTTATGTGTGGATAAAGCACTTATAAAATTACCCTTTAAACGGTTCAAACAGATTTAAAGCGGAATATATATCCATTCTTTCCGCTGCGTTTTCTGCAACCTTTTTAGGGCGGATTTTCGGGCGCTTGCCGAATAACGAACGGATTATATATCTTGTGCCGAAAAACAGCCAGCCCAGCGGAAGAAGGAACCTGTACTTTCTTGCCGCTTTCCAGTTTTTACAAACAACTACATTGAGAGAAACAAAGAACTGTCTGAACATAGAATTTTCTTTTTGATTTTTGCTTGAAATCAGCAGACTTTCGTGGCTTCTGTCGATATTTTTCTGGCCGAAATTGCCACCGATAATAATATCGATAAGAATACAGTCGGCAAGCTTCCTGTCAGCATCCTGTGCCCAGTTCATACCCTTAAGGCCAAGATATTCGGTGCAGATAAACGTCATTATCTTTGCAAACTGCCAGAGACCTATATCCTTGAACGTTTTTTCAAACATTTCAAGAAATTCCGCTTCGCCGATACTGTTAAGGAACACCGCCCAGTCGCACAGATGGCGAAGACCCAGACCGTCACCCGTAAGGTGATGACACATATGGAGCAGAATAATAATGCCGTGATGATAAACGGAAGGCACGGTTATTTCGCCAAGCTCTGTTTTTACGGTCACAGAGTCATCAAGAAGCCCTGAAAGATATTTTCTGACCTTCACACCTGCCTTACCGTCGGGAATACCGGAAGGCTGAAAATGCATTTCACAACGGCCGACGTCGTTAAAGTAGACATCGTGCACATCGTGGTTTTTGCCTGTTGTTTTATAGTTGTTTTCAGCGAGGACTTTGGCGGCTTTTTCAAAATCGTCCGTATCGACAAGAAAATCAACATCGCCCATTGAGCGCATAAGAGGATCAGGGTAATAGAGTGCCGACGCATAGCCTTTGAGAATTGTGCACCTGACACCTGCATTTTTCATCATGTTGCAGATACGCACATGCTCAAAATCAATCTTAGCATTATCCGCAAGAGTCTGATTGAGTGAATTTCTGATAAATACGGGTAACTCACCTTTAAAAACTTCACCGCCGAAATGCTGAAAAGCCATAAGGGTAACCGCCTGAGTGTATGCTTCGCTCCAGACCGCATTGAGATTATCCTCATTGAGGTTAACCTTGCGCTCTGCACCGAAAAGATTATTGGCAAGAATATCTAGCAGAATTTTTTCGTGCTCTCTCAGTACGGCGTTTTTAATGCCCATTATTTATCACACAACTTCAAAAAATGTATCGGGTTTTTCGGGGTCAAACTGCTCGTTTGCCCACATAAGTGTAACGAGATTTTCCGTTTCGGAAAGGTTGATAATATTGTGAGTGAAACCGGGGAGCATATGCACAGCCTCAGGCTTATCGCCTGAAACACGGAATTCCAGCACCTTATCTGTGCCGATTTCTCTTTGCTGAATGAGTGCTGTACCCGAAACAACAATGAAAAATTCCCACTTTGTATTGTGCCAGTGCTGACCCTTTGTTATGCCGGGTTTACTTACATTAACCGAAAACTGACCGCAACTTGCAGTTTTTAAAATTTCGGTAAAGCTGCCTCGGGGGTCGCTGTTCATCTTAAGCGGAATGCTTACCTTTTCTTCGGGAAGATATGAAAGATAGGTTGAATAAAGCTTCTTTGCAAATGAATTATAAGGAATTTCGGGCATAACAAGAGTCTGACTCTGCGATTTGAAGCTTTCAAGAAGCTCGACAATTTCACCCAGAGTTACTTTGTGTGTAACAGAGAATGTGCAGAGTTTATCGCTTTTTGTTTCCTTGCCCTCAAGTGCATTAAGCATTTCATCAACAAAATCGTCGATATAAAGAAGTTCAAGCTCAACAGAAGGGTCGTTGACGGTTATCGGCAAATCCTTCGCAATATTGTTGCAGAAGGTTGCAACGGCAGAGTTGTAATTCGGTCTGCACCATTTTCCGAAAAGGTTGGGCAGACGGTAAACCAGCGCCTTGGCACCCGTTTCTTTTTCGTAGTCAAGCAACATATTTTCAGCTTCAAGCTTGCTTTTGCCATACTCCGAGCCTGCAAACCTGCCCTCGAGAGTAGCCTGGACCGATGAAGACAGCATAACGGGAGCCTTATTCGAGCACGATTTCAGTTCAGCAAGAACAGTGCCGAGAACGCCGTAATTACCTGCAAACTCGCTTGCTTCCTTCGGTCTGTTTACACCTGCAAAGTGAAAAACGAAATCTGCTTTTGCACAGTATTCGTGAAGTTCTTCGGGAGTTGAATCAATATCATATTCAAATATTTCATCAATGTGTATATCGGGACGTGTTCTGTTTTTACCGTCCTTTATAGTGTGCAGATTTGCAACGAGATTCTTTCCTGCAAATCCTTTAGCGCCTGTTATAAGAATGTTCATTAAAACTTTCTCCAAACCATTTTATTGAGTATTCCGGTATAGCTCTGAATAAGCCTTACTATTTTATCGGAAACGTTTTTATCGGTATAATCGGGCACGGGAGTTGCAAACTCTTCGTTACCGTTAAGCTCTGCCGCAGTTTCAACCGCCTGAAGCAGGCTGTTTTCGTCAATACCCGCAAGGACAAAGCAACCTTTGTCCAGTGCTTCGGGACGCTCGGTTGACGTTCTGATACACACTGCGGGGAAAGGCTTGCCGATGCTCAGATAGAAACTGCTTTCTTCGGGAAGTGTTCCGCTGTCAGACACAACGGCAAATGCACCGAGCTGCAGACGGTTGTAATCCGAAAAGCCGAGAGGCTCGTGCATAATAATTCTGCTGTCGAGCACAATGTCGGAGCTTTCAAGCCTTTTTCTTGAACGGGGATGACAAGAATAAAGAATAGGCATATCGTATTTTTCCGCAAGTGAGTTCAGTGCACTGAACAGCGAGCGGAAATTTTTTTCGGTATCGATATTCTCTTCTCTGTGTGCTGAAAGAAGGATATATTTCTTCTCTTCAAGACCAAGCTTATCAAGAATATCACTGCCAAGAATTTTATCAATGTTTGCATTGAGCACCTCTGCCATAGGTGAGCCCGAAACGTAGGTTCTTTCTTTGGGCAGACCGCATTCTGCAAGATATCTTCTTGCATGCTCGGAGTAAGCAATATTGACGTCGGAAATAATATCAACAATTCTTCTGTTTGTTTCTTCAGGCAGGCACTCATCCTTACAGCGGTTACCTGCTTCCATATGGAAGATGGGAATATGAAGCCTTTTTGCACTGATTGCAGAAAGACAGCTGTTTGTATCGCCGAGAATAAGAAGTGCATCGGGTTTGATTTCTTCCATAAGCTCATATGAAGAAGCGATAATATTACCGACTGTCTGACCAAGATTTTCACCAACGCAGTTGAGGTAAACGTCGGGCACATCAAGGCTAAGGTCTTCAAAGAAAATACCGTTGAGATTGTAGTCGTAATTCTGACCTGTATGTGCAAGAATACAGTCAAAATGCTTACGGCATTTCTTTATAACCTCGGACAGTCTTATAATTTCAGGTCTTGTTCCGACAATAATCAGAAGCTTAAGCTTGCCGTTGTTTTTAAAGCTGATATCGTATTTCATAACGTCACCTTATGAATTGAATTCTTCAAGTCTTTCTCTGATATAATCAAGCTCAAGAAGCTTCTCCTTCACCTCTTCTACGGTGAGAAGCTTTGTGTTGCTGCTGTTGAATTCAGTAAGCTTAACACGCTCCACATCACCGTCGGAGAAATACTTGTCGTAGTTAAGCGTTCTGTTATCTGCGTGGACACGGAAGAAGTCTCCCATATCCTCAGCCTTTGCACACTCTTCGTTGGTGAGAAGCGTTTCAAACATCTTTTCACCGTGACGGATACCGATAATTTTGATATCTTCTTTCTTGCCGCCAAAGAGCTCGCAAACTGCTTCAGCCTGTGCCTGAATTGTGCAGGCAGGAGCTTTGCGTACAAAGATATCGCCGCTTTCGCATTCCTTGAATGCAAAGAGAACAAGGTCAACCGCCTCTTCAAGTGACATAATAAATCTTGTCATATCGGGGTTGGTGATTGTGATAGGCTGACCGTTTTTGATCTGGTCAATCCACAGCGGAACAACCGAACCACGGCTGCAGAGCACGTTGCCGTATCGGGTGCAGCAGATTTTTGTTTTATTCGGGTCAACGTTTCTTGCCTTTGCGGTTGCAACTCTTTCTTCAAGAGCCTTTGTAATACCCATAGCGTTGATCGGGTATGCAGCCTTATCCGTTGAAAGGCAGATAACAGACTTAACGCCTGCATTGACTGCGGCTGTAAGCACGTTATCTGTACCGATAACGTTGGTCTTTACAGCTTCCATCGGAAAAAATTCGCAGGAGGGCACCTGCTTGAGTGCGGCTGCGTGGAAAACGTAGTCAACGCCTACCATAGCATCACGCAATGAATCGATATTACGCACGTCGCCTATATAGAATTTTATTTTGTCAGCAACCTCAGGCATCTTTGCCTGAAACTCATGGCGCATATCATCCTGCTTTTTCTCATCACGTGAGAAAACACGGATTTCTTTAATATCTGTTTTAAGGAAACGGTTGAGCACTGCATTACCGAACGAACCCGTACCACCGGTTATAAGCAGGGTTTCACCTTTGAAATCATACATTTTTATCATCTCCGTTAATTTGCTCTATGCAAGGTAACACCGCATTACCCCAGTCTTTGAACCAGTGTTTGAGTTTAATGTGTTTTTCGGAGTGCTCAATTGTAAACCGAATACCAATGCACTGATCATAATATTCAGCATTTCCTAGATAGTCTTCATCATATAGTTTAAAGTGAAGTGCATATTGACCTGGTGCGAGGTATCTTGTATCAAAAACAAACTCTGTTTGGTTATTGCCCAAGGAATAATTTAAATCGTCAACATAGATAACACCTATACCTTCAGCATCGCTACCAAATATTACAACTTTCATTTTTATTCGGTCGGTATCAGTTGTACTATGCCAGTCCATACGAAACTTAAATTTATCTCCGTAGTAAAAATGGTTAGTATCAGTATCAAGAAGTTTGAAACCATCCATAAGATGTCGCAAATTACATTTCCAATCTCTTTGAGATGAATCTGTTTCAAAATAAACAGCATCGTTAAAATCATCTTTCATATATATGGCAATAGCTTTGTCTGTATCTCCCTCAAATGCTTTTGTGCCACCTGAAAGAACGATACATCTTTCACACAGCTTTTTAACCGTAGCCATATTATGGCTGACATAAAGAATCGTTCTTCCTTCTTCTTCGGCAACCTTCTTCATACGGTCGATACACTTATTCTGGAAAGCAACGTCACCGACGGCAAGCACCTCATCCATAATCATAATCTCACTGTCAAGGTGTGAGGCAACGGCAAAGGCAAGCTTTACCTTCATACCGCTTGAGTATCTTTTAACAGGTGTATCGATAAACTGACCGACTTCAGAGAATTCAACAATTTCGTCAAACTTCTTGTCGATTTCAGCTTTTGTCATACCGAGGATTGCACCGTTGAGGTAAACGTTTTCCCTGCCGGTAAGTTCAGGATGAAAACCCGTGCCGACCTCAAGCATAGAGGTGATTCTGCCGTTGAGATATATGTTACCCTTCGTCGGTGCTGTAACACGGCAGATAAGCTTGAGGATAGTAGATTTACCGGCACCGTTTCTGCCTATAATACCGACGGTTTCGCCTTTTTTTATGTCAAAAGACAAATCATTAAGAGCCAGGAATCGCTCATTCTTGTCATGTTCTTTCTGACCTATTTTAAGGTTGGGATTTTCCTTATGGCGAAGCTTTGCTATCTTCGCCTGAATTTCACCTTTAAGTGTTGCACCGCCGATAGCTCCGAGGCGGTATTCTTTTGAAACATGTTCAACTCTTATTGCAAGTTCTTCCATACCGCACCTCACACTGTATCCATAAATGTTTTTTCGGATTTACTGAACATCAGCGCACCGATTACGGCAACAGCAGCGGTTGTAACCCAGCTGATGCCGTAAAACAGCCAGTCAACTTCACCCGAGCCGAGAAATCCGTAACGGAAAAGATTGATTGCAGGTGTTACGGGATTGAGCATATATATGCTATAGAACACACTGCCGGGTGCAAGCTGTGAGCGGCTGAACATATCGTACGCAACAGGAGAAGCGTATGACCAAAGACTAACACCAAAGCCAACGACCATTGCGAGATCACGGTATTTTGTCGTAAGCGCAGAAATAATCATACCAAAGCCCATACCGAGAACTGCAAGCTGAATGAGCACAAGCGGGAACATTGCAATTAATATATTGGGTTTAAGACCTGCATCTGTCACAAGGTAATACACCATAAAACAGAGCATAAACGCAAACTGAATAAAGAAACCGATAAACTGTGAAACAGCAGTAGAAATCGGCATTACAAGACGAGGGAAATACACCTTGCCGAGTATAGCAGAGTTAGCTGTGAAAGTATGCGAGGTTTCTGTCAGGCAGTTTGCAAAGAGTGTCCAGACAATAGTACCTGAAAGATAAAAAATAAAGTTAGGTACACCTGAAGCACCAAGGCCCGCAATATTACCGAAGAATACGGAGTAAACAACCGTTGTAAAAAACGGTTGAATAATTGCCCATGCAGGACCGAGCACTGTCTGCTTGTACTTAGCAACAAACGTCCTGCGCACAAAAAGCATTATAAGGTCTTTGCAATTCTTAAGACCCTTTAAGTCCATATTGAAAGCGTTATTGGTTGATTTAACAACCGTTGTCCAGTTTTGTTCTGTCATAATACCTCCACTTTTACTCATCTTTAGTAATTTCAAAAAGCACTGATAATCTCTTCAATTATTATTTTTTCATCAAAATCGTGATATCTTTCTGCTGATTTTTTTCTGAAATAATCAAGCTGTTCCGGATTATCCAGTACATTTTTCAAGCCGTAATATAAGCTTTCATCATTATTATCAACCAGCATACCGTATTCACCATTTTTAAGTATTTCGACCGGACCGGTGCAGGCTGTACTGAGAACAGGTAAACCACAAGCCATAGCTTCAGGAATAACCAAAGCAAAGCCTTCTCTTAACGAGGAAAGAACAAATAAATCAGCTTTTCGCATATACGGATACGGATTAAGCTGCATATCGGTAAACGTAACGTTACGGATATTTTCATCAGCACAATACTTTTTCAAGCATTCTTCTTGTGCGCCTCTACCAACAATCCAAACATCAAAATCATATCCTTCATCGGTCAACTTTTTAACAGCTGAAAGCAACCTTTCGTGGCGTTTGTCCGTTATTAACCTACCCACCGTCACCACTGTGAATTTTTCTTTATTCAGTGGGATTTCTTCATAGCTTTTTTTAATGATTTTTTCTGACGGAATCAAATTATAGAGAGTTTCTGTTTTTTCTGCCAAACCAACTACTTCGTTAAAGCTCTCTCTCGCCTTATCTGAAACGCAGAAAATTTTATCCATTCTGCTGTACGCAGCTGTAATTTCTTCACTGTTGTTGAACCAACCCATAATTGACTTCGGATTGCAAAGTCTGAAATCAGTATGTACCCACGCAAACTTTTTCGACTTTTTATTTGTAGAGCCGCTGACAATTTTTATTGCAGCGCCTCGTAAAAAGCCTATCTCAATATCATATTTTTCTTTACCTACGTAATACTTATACAGTCCTTTTGCAGAAACTCTATGCTCCCAGACTGCTTTCTTGTACTTATAAAACCTTTTGACATAAGGTATCTTACGTAAAATCGGGAATTCCCTTCGAGGCTTGTAGATATATCGTATCTCACTGTCAAGCGAAGGGACAAGATCCTCAGCTTTTTCATAGCACAGAATTGTAACACTGTACCCTCTGCGGCTGAGATTGTTTGCTATATTTACAAGTACTGTTTCCGCACCGCCGCACGCTAGGGTCTGCGTAACAAAAAGTATCCGCTTTTTGCTTTCTTTATCTGATTTTTTCATAATACTCCTTAAAAGTACACCCCGAAAAACTTTTACTGATGTGATTAAATAATGTGTCTAAGTTCTGATACAGCTGCTCTATAGATTCATTATCAGGAAATGACGGACTGCCACCCGGCATAAACTCTGAAGAATGCAGCATAAACATAAGGTAATCTGTTTTTGATTCCTTCTTGATTTTATCTGTCAGATACATCATATCTTCAAGACTTTCTTTAGTATTTCTGGGTCGTAACCATACCTTTCCGTATCCTTCATACGCCTCTTTTATTCTCTTTATTCCTTTTCGCACACCGCAACCTTTAAGAGGCTTTAGCCTATGATTATCTCGGATTGTGACCGGAATTTCAAGAATATCTGTGTTTTCAATAGTATACGGCAAAAGCTTGAAATCCGTGTAATCTGTTCCCCACGAATCCGAACTTTGTCCTGCAGCTTTTCCCCAATTTACCATAGGCGTTACGGAGCAATCTATTTTGTAGTTGTTTTGGTTCAGAATATTAAAATATTCTGAATTTGTAGCCCATCTTCCTGATCTGTGACTAATAATATCTGTTTCAAAACTATTTTTTAGCAATTCAGTCAGATAAAATACTTTTTCTTCTATAATGTCACGAGGATATTCTGTTATAAAAGGTGCACCGGGTAAAACATCGTTCCTTATTCCTAATTCAAAATCCGGAGGGCTGTTCCATGCGTGTAAATGCATACCTATTTCGCATAGATTCAGGTCGTTCTTTTTTTTGAAATAATCTGCAAAAAAAGGATCTGAAGCCATCTCATAGTTTGTCAGGTATGTTGGCTTAAAACTGTATTTTTCACAAAGCTCCTGAAATCTCGGAAGATATTTTGCATTTTCGGTTGTTATCTGGTCGCCGATGCTCCATTTCCAAAGATTATCGCCTTCTGTGTCTATTGAAATTAAAAAACTTTTCATCTATAACACCTCATTGTGTGTTAAATCAGGTTTTATTATTTACCTCTGAGCTTTTTATAAACTGCATTTTCTGTAAGGACATTGAGCAAAGGAGCTATGTACTTACTTCTTATTCTCTGCTTTCGTGCCTGCTTTTTCTTGTACTTTTCGGTGAATTCAAGAATCTCTTTGGCTTTTTTCTCGTGAATAAGCTCGTAGTATTTCTGATAAAGCGGATTCAGTTTTTCAACCTCTATATGGCCGTAGAAACGTTCGCATATAGGGTGATTTATAATCTCGGAAATTTTCTCAATTCTTGTAACTCTATCGTTAGGACACAAAGGCTTAAATTCATTTTCTATACATTCCGTTACAAAGAAGAATGCACGAAGGTGCATCTGATCCATAAGATCTGCCTCTTTGAAATTCTCTGTGTCTTTATATAGTCTTTCGATAAGCGGAATATATAAGTTCCACATATTTTTTGTGTAGCCTCTTGCAAGTGAGTTAGCAACGGGACGAACGTGATAAAAATAGTCATCACCCATATAGTAGAAACTGTTTGCATGAAGCATGGATTCATATGTTAACTGTAAGTCCTGACTTCTTCTGAATCTTTTGTCAAAAATAATGTTGTTATCAACAAGAAGTTTTTTTCTGTATATTCTGCGACAGTTACTCCAACTGATAACTCTTTTATCGCCATTCTTTCCGATATAGGCGAGGGATTTAGGAAGAACATCGGATAAAATTCTTTCTCGGTTATAATATCCGGTAGTTAGTTCTTTTGAAGGTTTACGTAGAGTATCAGTAAATGCTTTATTACAGTAGACAACATCTGCATCGTGTTTTTTTGCGGTTTGATACATTTTTTCAAACATATCAAGTTCTATCCAATCATCAGCATCAATAAAACCCAGATATTCTCCGTTCGATGCATCAATACCCGTTTGCCTTGCAGAAGCAAGTCCTTCATTTTCTTGAAAAATGTAACAAACTCTTTTATCGGATAAAAATTTTTCGCAAACAGCTCTGCTGTTGTCGGTTGAACCGTCATCAACAAGAATTATTTCAATTGTATCAAGCGTTTGGTTGATTATACTATTAAGACATTCTTCAAGATATGGTTCTTTGTTGTAAATAGGCACAATTATACTTACTGAAGGTGTGTTCATTTTTAGCGTCTCCGTTTTTTTGTTTTTGGTAATTTCAAAAGATTTCCCATAAAAATATCCCCGTTATTAGTAAAGGGCTCAATGCCGCTTGAAGGAAAAAATGTGAGCTCTCCGAAATAAATCCTGTTATTGACCGAATATAAGTCAACTCTCAAAAAGGGTATTTCTTTTGAAAGAAATTCTGTTATTTTAATCATTTCTTCAAAATTTTCAGGGAGCTTAAGCTTTATAGACGGGTCGGGTATACTGTGAATTTTTCCGAAATCAAGATATTCACAATTTTTGTTATAATAATTAGCTGCTCGTTTAGTAAAACGGTTATAGTCAATTTTGAATACCTCCATTTTACCGTCAAAACAGAAAAATTTATAGTCAACAGGACTGTTCCCGTTTTCATCGGGAAGAAACTCTTCGATTATTATTCTCGGTCTGATATCTTTATAAACCCATTCACGGCTATGCCAGAAATGATTTGTCTGCAATTTTTTGGATAGTTCATTTTTTATGAAATCAATATCAATTCCGGAAATTTTATCGCATATAAATATACTTCCGCTGTCGTGTGTGCATTTTATAACGAATTTTTGTGGCAATTCATCAAACGGAATATCGTCAACAGAGTCATAGAGACCTATGGTTGGAATAATAAATTCTTCGCCCAGTTCTTTTGCAATATATTCTTTTACAGATTCTTTATCAGCCATAACCGTATATTCAGGCTTGCGGTCATACAGTTTAAGCCACTGCAATTTTTCATTAAATGTTTTGGGCTTTGACAAGTTTAGCTTTGTCCCCATATATTTCCTGAAAAGACATTTTAAGTGCATTTTATCGCTAATAAGATGCGCATAACGGCGATTATCGTATTCACATATATCGCATACAAGTTTAATAGGATTTTTCAAGTATTTCCATATATTGTATGCTTTCTCTTTTATCTTGATAAACAAATTAATCATAAGCGATTCCTCAAATATAAATAATGTATCCTGTGTATTAACTGAAAATGATACTTATCCATTCTTTAATAATTTTTTCAACCGACTGGTTTTCTTTTATTTTGATTGAGTTTTCAGAGAGCTTTCTTGCAAGTTCAGGATTTTTTGTGATTTTTTTCATTGCTTTGCTTAACTCAATTGCATCACCGACGGGTGCAAGCAGACCGTTTTCGCCGTCTCTGATAACAGCTCTTGCACCGCCTGCAGGACAGTCGGTACAAACGCAGGGCAGACCGATTGCCATTGCCTCTAGCATTGAATTTGACATACCCTCAAAATCCGATGACGAAACAAACATTGCATAATCTTTTATTGCATCGTGGATATCTCTTCGCGAGGGAATGATATGAATATAATTTTCAAGATCAAGATTGTTGATATGGGTGCTGACCTTTTCGATATATCCTTCAGCATCGTTACCTACAGGGTCGCCGATAATGTCAAGCTCGTATTCGGGGAATTCCTTGTGAAATTCCGAGAAAGCATCAACAAGCATAATAAGATTCTTCTGAGCCGAGATACGGCAGAAATTGACGATTCTCTTTTTTCTTTCACCCGCAAAAGACTCGGGCAAATCCGCCTTGATGGGATTGAAAATAACTTTTCCTCTGACAGAAGTATTTTCTTCATACCATTTTTGAGCCCCTGGAGACTGAAAAACGAATCCGTCAGCCTTGTGAAATTCGTTTCTGATAAATGCCATTGTTGTATTATTGCTCAAATATTGCACCGGATCGCTTCGCTCCGAAATAATGAGCTTGGTCGATTTTCTTTTTGCGAGAAGCGAAAGAAAAATTGAGTCATATAAAAAGGCAACGGCAGAGCAGCCTTTGTGAGTATTGAAAAACCGTTTGAGCGCTTTAACTGACTCATAATTTATCGATTTATATTTTAGCACTGACGATTTTTCTTTAAATCCGAGCTTGCCGATAAGCCTTGCACAAAGCATAATCATCATCGGAATAATTTTTGATTTCTTTGTGTTCGTAATTTCATCGGGCAAAGAAACTATGTTAATACCCTTGATACCGTCGTGAAGAACGGCATCTTTTCGGCTCTGGTGCGTCAGAATAATTGTAACGTTATTTCCGCTGTCTGCTGCGGCACGACTCAAAAGAGAAATGACACGCTCCGCACCACCGCCGAGCATAACTTTGATCAAAAAAATGATATCATTATTATTTTTCATTTTAGTCAATTATGCTCCTTCTTAAGTTGTTTTCCGGGAACGCCTATTATAATTGAATCACTTTTAGTGAAGTTTTTTGTTACAACAGCTCCCGCACCAACTATGCAATTGTCTGCAAGGGTTATATCGCCTATAATAACGGCTCCTGCACCGATGTCTACGTTGTTTCCGATTGTTGGGCAAAGATTTTCTCTTCCGACACCTTTATTTCCTATTATGTTGTTTCCGTGAAGAACACAATAGTCACCAATGTTGCCGTTAATTACTACTCCGCCGTGCCAAATATCGCAACACAGACCGATTTTGCTGTTTAATCCGATCTCAACACCTGATTTATAAGAGAAAATATTCTTTTTTCTGTTATAATATTTGAATTTATACTTAGATACTATTTTTTTGAAACGTGAAGAGTTTTTATCGTTTCTGATATCACGGTAAAATTGACAAAATCTAAGACAGTAGATATACATATAAATAAAGTATCGTTTATGTCCGGTTTTTTTCATTTGTTTTTGTGAAGCTTTTGTTTTGCCGAGATACAATATGCGCTCTTTTTCCGTAATTAATTTAATATTTTTTTTATTAATCACAATCACACCCACCAAATTTCTTAAATGAATTCTTATTGTTTTGAATTTCTTATATATCCTGTTTTTTAGAGAATATATTTGGAGTGCAATTTTGTTTTTGTTGTGTATATAAGATAACACTTTCCTGTTAACAGCGTTTTCATAAGGATTGTTTGTGCTGTTGATAACCTCTTCGGGGAGCATAGAGTCCCAATCAAAATTCAGAATTTCTTTTCTGTTTTTTGCATTTTCCGCGTTTTCATAATACTGTCTGAAAGTGTACACAACCTCGTTCAGACGGCATGCATTGAGCTTTTGGTGGTGTTCTTCGGTATCCATACCCCAAATCGGAAGAAGCGATTTTAAACGATAATATAAAAACAACGTGTTTTTTCTTGCAATTTTCTGAAAATTATAAGAACGGGAAATGCTTTGGCGATTTATTCTGTAATTATATAAAGGCTCGTTGATGTTTATTATCTTTTTACAAGCAGTAACAAAATATGAAACTATATAAGCATCTTCAGCAACATCTTTATCTTTAAGAACACTGTAATCTGTCGGGTCGTTTTTCAGAAATTCGGTTTTTATTGCTTTGGTCCATAAAGAATTGATATACGGTGTTGTTATAAGCAGATTATAAAGCTTTTTCTTACTGTCACCTTCAAATATCTCCGTTCCGTTCCAGACAGAGATATTACGTTGTGTTTTTTTACCGTCTTCATAATAACAGAAAGAATACATAACCATATCTGTATCGGGATTGTCGGACAGAACATTATCTACGGTTTCAAGAAGATTAGGTTCAACAAAATCGTCCGAATCGCAGAAAAGGCTATATTCGCCACTTGCGTTTTTAATAGCCTCGAGCCTGGCAGAGGTATGCCCTCCGTTTTCTTTATGAACAACCTTAACTTTTTCGGGATGATTTTCTGCATATTTATCGCAGATTTGACCTGACGAATCGGTAGAGCCGTCATCGACAAGCACTATTTCATAATCACCTTTATAGGTCTGGTTAAGCAGAGAATCAACACACTGCTCAAGATATTCTTCAACATTATATACAGGAACAAGTATGCTGAACTTCATTTGCTTCACTCCTCTAACAGAGATTTCCACTGCTGTTTGTATTTATTAAATTCATGCGAATAATCTATGGATTTAAGACTATTTAATAAAAGGTTATATTTTTCTTTATCGTGAATCAGGTCGGCTATGCTTTCTGCAATAGCGTCAGAGTTTATTTCACAAACAATTCCGTTGATATCATTTTCAACAAGTTTTAAGCCGCCGACGGTTGCGGTGGTGATAACAGGCTTGTTGAGTCGGTGTGCTTCGAGAATTGTAAGACCAAGTGCTTCTTCATATGACGGTTGGACGTAAATATCGCAGTCTGCCATATAAGGATACGGATTTTTCTGCATACCTGTAACGACAATATTGTCTTCCAGGTTATATTCCGAAATCTGACTTTCAAGCTTACTTCTTTCAGGGCCGTCACCGACAAAATACCAGATGAATTTGACTTTGGCATCTTTCAACTTTTTTGCTGCTTCAACTGCCATATCAAAACCTTTGACGGGAGAAAATCTGCCGCAGGAGCATATAACGGTTTTGTCTGTTTTCGGAATTGAAAGAACTTTGCTCTGTTCGGTTATAAACTCTTTATCCGTATAGTTTTCGACAATTTTTATTTTGCCCATTGAGGCGGGATACCACTCTTCAAGCAAAGCTTTTTGCTGATCGTGCAAAGCGGCAACAGCCGAATAATTCGGAATAACTGCGTTATGAATTTCAGGGGTATCGTTTGTGCTTGTGTGATAAAACAGAATTTTTTTATCGGCTTTTATGCATTTATCAACAAACAGTGCTACATAGCCCTGCACGTAAGCGACTGCGATATCGTAGTGCGTGTTATTGAAATATGTTTTACGCTCATATTCCATAGCATCGCATCGGATTTTTTCTTCAAGAATATCGTTGAGTTCATGGGCTTTATCTTTTTTGCCGAAAGCTTTTGCAATAAGAGATTTGATTTGCAAGAGAATTGCATAAGGTTTTCTGTAGTATCGGTTAGGGTCTGTATTAACTATAACGTTGACTCTGTTATCAACAAAGGAGAGAAGGTCGGTGCGGTTTTTGCGAAGGTAAAGCGTTACATCGTACTTATCGTAATCAAGTGCTTTTAGTGCTGATATGAGTGATTTCTGCACACCGCCGATAGTCATATGGTGAGCCACTATTAAAAGCTTTTTCTTCATTTATAACAGCTCCATCCATTTCTTTGCTGTGTTATCGAGTGAAAGGTCATATCTTATCTGTGCCACGTTATGTGAAAGTGTATCTGCAAAAGATTTATCGCCTGCAATTTTCTTCATCGCGATGCACATTTCTTCTGCATTACCAACTTCGGTCAGGATACCGTTTTTGTTATTATCTATAACAGCGTTTGCACCGCCAATGGGACAGTCTGTACAGATAACGGGCATACCTATTGCCATTGCCTCAAGCATTGCGTTGGACATACCTTCATAGTCGGATGAATTGACGTACATAGCGTCGCGGATAATAAGGTCGTGCACCTGAGAGCTGAACGGCATAAAATCAATATATTCGGCAATGCCGAGCTTGTCCGCAAGCACCTTGGTTTCTTCGAGGGCGGCCTTATCATCATCGTTCTGCGGCTCACCAATTATTTTCAGTATGTAATCGCTGAAATCTTGATGAAAGCCTGCAAAAGCACTGACAAGCACCGGCAGGTTTTTCTGCCTTGAAACACGGCAGAAAGTTGTAACATATTTTTCTCGGTCACCGTGATAAGGTAAAGGGAGTTTATCGTTTATGGGATTAAAAATAACCGTACCCTTTTTTGAAATATTGGCAGGATAAGCGGCTTTTGCATCGTTTGTCTGAAAGACAACCGCATCAGCACGCTGATAATATTTTTTTATAAAGTTATATCCGTAACGCTTTTTAAGAAGTCGGTACGGGTCTGCTCTTTCTGAAACTACAACTCTGTTAGGTAAACCTTCTGACGCAAGCAGTGTGAGAGGAATTGAAGGCTGAAGGAAAGAAAGAATTACCGCATCGGGCTTTGCTGCGAAATGCTTTTCAAGTGCTTTCAGTTCATCATAATACTGAGCACTGAATGAAAATTTTGCCAGACCGGCAGGAACTTTTTTGCCAAAAGCTTCGGGAATTTTACAAACAAGTGAAGATGAAAATCCGAGAAAACTTATAAACAGTTTTCTGAAAACACTGCTTTTCGGAAAAGCTTCACGCAGTACGGTAAGGCTGACTTCGGGACTGAGTCCGCGGTCAACAATCTCATCTCTGTCTGAGTTGGTAAGAACAAGCTCACACTCATAACCGTTTTTATTAAATTCATTGAGAAGCAATGCCGCAACTTTTTCCGCACCGCCGCCCTTCATAACGGGCATTATGAACATAAGCTGTTTTTTCTTGCTCATTATTTTCCTTTCAGTAGTCTGCCGACTGTTTTTTCAAATACTTTGTAAACAAACCAGAATGCTTTACCGTAACAGCGCATTTTAAGTGATGTGTTACCGAAAGCTGAATGTGAGAGAATATCCTGCTTGAGTAACTTATATTCTTCTTTGCAGAGCACTTGTTCTTTTTCCGGAATCTTTTTAAAAGTATCAAGTGCATTGAATGCACAACGCACGGTATATTCTGTTGCCATATAGTCTCCGGTTTTTCCGATACGTTCTGAAAAGTCTCGGATTTCTTCATAAACATCACGACAACTCCGGAAGTGACGTTTATTTTTTCCGGAGGTTACAATAGAACCGGAACGGTAACGTCTGTGATATAAAGTATTTTTACATTGAACTGTTTTTTTGGCGTGACAGTATATCTGATATGTAAAAAGCATATCTTCGGAACAATATGCTGATTCAAGAAAAGCAATTTTGTTATCTGAAATAAGTTTTCGGCTTATAAACAAGAGATAAATTGCACAATGATAGTCTTTATTGTTATGTAAGTCTGTTAAAACCTCATAGCCGTTTTTTGATTCATAAGTACCTTTAACAACATATCCTTGTTTTATCTGAGCTCCGTCATCTGAAAAAGAACGCGCATCAAAAAACACAAGGTCTGCACCATCAGATTCTGCTGTATTTACAAGTAATTCCAATGCATTGAGTTCTATATAATCATCACTGTCAAGAAAATAGATATATTTGCCTTTGGCATGCTCAAGTCCGACGTTTCGTGTCCTTGACGGTCCGCTGTTTTTCTTGTGAACAACGCTTATTCTTTCATCTTTCTCCGCATAATCATCGCAGATTTTGCCGGAAGAGTCGGTTGACCCGTCGTCAACAAAGATTATCTGCAGATTTTTATATGTCTGATTTATAACGCTGTCTATACATTCGCAAAGATACTCTTCAACGTTATAGACAGGGATTATTACGCTTACGAGAGGCTGATTTTCCATTATTTTATCTCAACCTTTCTTTAATGACAATCAAGAGTGTTGCGATAAATTTCTTGGCTTCCGAAATAAATCCGTAGGAATAATGCTTTTTCATTATCTTCTGAATTCTGCTGTCGATTTCAACGTCGATTAAAACAGGATTTTCGATAGCTTTTGATAAATCAACACGCATTTTTTCTGCGTCATCCGATTTGCTGTGCACACCGGATTCATCACAACCGATGTTGCTGTTATATGAGAATTTAGGGTAAACCGTAAGCAGATTATTCTTAACAAGATGTGTACCGAATCTGACCGACCAGGAGCTGCCGTTGCCCTTTGTCTGACGGTAAAGACGGATAAATCTGTCACTGCCGTTTGAATTAAGGCGGCGGATAAGCTTAGGAGATTCATAAAAATCTTTTATATCTTTGAGCTCCCAGTCTACTTTTTCCCATCGGTCTTTCCATGTTGCCCATGTCCAGCTGCATGAACGGTATGCGGCAAATACATCACTGCTGTAATTTTCGGGAAGATTTATCATAGGAGTATATCCTGCTATTGAACCGATTTTTTTATTTGCTTGATAATAATCAAGAGCACTGTTCATAAAACGAAGAAAAAAAGGAGAAACCTTACAGTCATCCTCAACAACAATTACTTTGCCGTATTTGTTGATGATTTCTGTAACACCTGCAATAACCGATGCGGCGAGGCCTTTATTTACAGGGCTTTCGGTAACGATAACAGATCTGAAATCGCCTGCATCTTTAACAGCAGCAACAGCGGCACGCACTTCGTTAACCTTTTCTTTACCGGCTTCGTTTTTAGCGCCGTCAGAGAAAATAAACAGCTCTGATTCCTTTGCTTCTTTACAGGCGGCAAGTGCATTATAAACTTGAATAAAATGGTCTGCACGGTTATATACAAATATTATAATCGGTGCGTAACTCATATTATTTCTCCTCCAGAGTAACGGAAGTAATCCGAACTGTGTTTTTTATCGGATGATTTCCGTCTTATCTTTGTTAAAATACTCGCAAATCCGTCAAGGATTTGCTCCGTTTTGTGCCTTGATAAACCAAAAATCTTCACGATAAAAAATCTTCGACCTGAAAGCTGATGATTTTAAAATGATTTTTGGCGATTGAGGGAGCAGAAAGGCTGATGCCTTTCAATCCCGAAACGCCGAAAAGCGTTGAAAAGAATCGCTTTCAGGCATAATTCGGATTGCTTCCGTCACTCTAAAATATCTGTATAAGCATCAATAAGCATCTGTGCGTTTCTTTCGGGATCGTGTGTTATACGTGCCTTTTTCTTGCCTGCTTCGGAAAGTGACAGAGCAAGCTCATCACTGTCAAAAATACGCTTGAGATTCCACGCAAGAAGCTTCGGGTCGTCGTTACGGTAAAACAGAGCTTCTTTACCGTCTTGAGCCATATCCGAAACACCGCCGACGTAAGCTGCAACGCAAGGTGTACCAACCATCATCGCTTCACCGAGGGTGTTGGGGCTGTTTTCGACAGTTGAACATAATACATAAGCATTTACCTTTGAAAGCTTTTCGGCTACCTTAGGTGCTTTGAGCGGACCCGTAAATTCAATATGATCCTGCACGCCAAGATCGTAAATAAGCTTTTTGAGATACGCGGCATAACCCTTCTTAAGAATTGAGCGCTTATCGTTCTCCTGATAAGGCTTATATCCCGCAATATAAACTTTCACGTCGGGATATTCTCTTATAAGATAAGGGAGTGCCATCACAACAAAGTGAGCACCCTTGAGGGCATTGTATCCGTTACCGACATATATTGAATGTCTCTCGGCTTTTTCAAGGCTCCATTTTTCTTCATAGAAAGGTGCACGCAGAATTCGGCTGCAGGGATAGTATTTTGCATCGGGATTAATTGCATAGGAATGTGCTCTGTCCCACGTTGTTCTGCCCAGAATATAATCGGCATTTTCGATTATCTCTTTTTCAGGCTTCATACGGGGCTTATACCACATAGTTTTGCGAAGATGCATAATCCAGGCAGAAAAGATGTTCGTCAAAGATTTTGAAAACATCATATCGTCAATGGGAAGCTGACCGCACTGATAAGCATACTGTCCGTTAAGAATACCCTGGAGTGAAACAACAGCAGGTATATTATGTTTTTTTGCTGTAAGCTGCATCGCTCTCGCATGAAGAAATTCAGTACCTTCAATATTGACAATATCAGGCTTGAAATCCGAAACAATTTTATCACATTCTGATTCAAGCTCTGTAAGAGAGGTTGAAGAGGTGTAATGAAGGCTAAAATATGTTATACCGTCAATTCTTTCGCAAAAGCTCAGATTATCTTCGCATTTGCAGACAATTCCAAGCTCAATTTCACTGTTTTTGCTCAGCTGTTCTGCCATGGATTCAACCCAACCGCCAAGCACCTCGGATTTTTTACCGAGCTTGACCGAAACTGCGGCAGGTATTAAATTCACTGTCCATAAAACCTTCATGTTTTTTCAGCTCCGGTCCATTTTATAATATCTTCAAATATAAGCGAGGAGACAATCATTACCATACAGGTGAATGAATAATTGTACGAGTCAAGCAACGAAACAAAGAGCAGCGTTACGAGTGTAGCGTTCGCCGCACGAATGATAAACTTATCATCGGTATGATGTTTATAGTGAAGCGGCACGTGATAAAACATCATTGAAAAAGCGTATCCGCCAAAAATGCCGTATTTTGATGTAATATCCATAAGTGCGGAATGTCCGCCGCCGTTTTCGCGCCAGAGCGAACCAATCAGCGGATATTTTATCATATCCATTAAGCTGTTTGAATAAGCATTGATACGAACCTGTATCGAGTCACCTGTTACACCTGTTTCTGAGCCGTAAACAAGGTCGTTTACCTTTCGCGCAACAGCAGTACCGTCAAAGGTTTCGAGTATCCACTCTCTGAATGGTTCTACATACAATATGGCTGCCATTATTCCGATGAAAGCAATAATGGTAATTATAAAGGCAACAAGTATGTTTTTGCCTCTGTAAAACAGAAGAAGGATAAGACCGATGGCACTTGTAAACAGTGCTATCGAATAACCTGCCAACTCAATGTAGCGTACATATGTATAAAGCCAGGCTACACCTATCACAAAAAACAGTTTATTGTGCTTGAGTGATTTATAAGTCCACGCCAATATGAGCGGAGATATACACGCCTGAGGATATATCAGACTGTAACCGCCTATACCTTGCCTGAGATATTCATGTGTTACTTCGTCGTCACGCACAAGCTGTCTTGCAATGGTATGGTCTTCAATAAGAACGTCCAACGTTTTATAATTCCATACTGTCAGCAGAATAAGAACGATAGGCACAATGCCTGCAAGTTCATCCCATTTATCGTCATAGAAATACGTCATCATAAAGCATACGACAAGCATTATAAGAGCAATCTGTTTGATAATACTTTCAAAATCGTACTCTTCAAAATAAACAACCACTACGACAGCTATCAGAAAAAATACAGCGCATATCTGTTCTTTGCCTAAAGTAATCGGGCTTTCTCTTATAATCCATATTGCCGCCCATATAACGGCACATGCAAGTGCGATAAGACGGTAGATTGTATCAACCTGTAAAGGAGGAGAAACAGTCCAGATAATGATATAAAGTACGGCAATTTTCTGAATAAGACCGTACGTCAATCCGTTTTTGAGCATATTCTCACTCCTAACCAAGATATAAAATCATAATTTTTTAAAATAACGAAATATACTTAATAGCTATGCAAATTGAAATTATACACTATTTATTAATCGGCTCCCAATAACAACCATTTTCAACTTTTTCGGAACCCTTAGGTCTGTCATTTTCATCCGGCCAAACCCAATAATCATTATATAAACTATTAATATAGGAATTACTTAAACCTCTTCCACTTTTAATTCCAAACAGTGTCTGAACTGCTCCCCCCATATGGATTGCAGATTTTCCCATTTGTTTTATTCTTGCTGAAAGAGGAAATCCATATGCTCCACAACCTATCAAAGCTATATCGAAATCACGCTTTGCAACTTCTTCGGTCATATAATCTAGAGCATCAAACCAAGTTGAAAACCTTGCATCAGTTTCGTCTGCCTGTGTATTTACTGCTTTAAAAGTTTCTAACTCAAATTTAGGCAAAGCATTACTTCCGGGAAAAATTTTTTCTCTATTTTTAAGGTATTGCGATTCGATGGTTTGATTCATAGGATGAACAACGAGTATTTTCTTACCTTCAAGGCAGTGGGTATAACCTTTACTGGCAGAAGCGATTCCTCCGTTAGGCATTAAAATGGCATTTGTACATAAGTTCTCAACAATCCAACCTTCGCAGTAAAAATTCATAATGCCTAACACATCACATTCAGGAGAAAGGCTTGAAAGAAGTTCGCCCCAGCGATTTATGGAATTTGTATCTTCAGGAAAAAATCCTGCATTACAGCAAAGGAAAGTTTTTGTCCTGGGCAGATAATCTTTTCTTTGCCCAAATTTGATTTGATAATATTCTGCTAGTGCTCTTCCCTCACTTGTTCCATATCTGCCGACCATAAAAGGTTTATTACCATTAACCAAATCAATAATTTTTTTTCTGCCTTCATCAATTGAAATGATTCCCCTTTCTCCATAGTGCGTTCTTTTATAAAACTTTTTTGGCAGATGATCTGAAACTCTATAAATCAAGCTTTCATATTCATAATACTTCAATTGTCTTTTTTGCTTAGTGGTAAACTGCATAAATATTCCCCTTTATTTCATCCAAGTTTCCGTCGGCTGAATGAATGATTCGTAGTGAAACGTTTTATCGAGATTATTTTGTTGATTTTTCTTATTAATCTGACAGAGCATTGCTTCGGATATGTTTTCTTTTGTCATATCCGGGAGCAAACTGCCTCTGCCGGATTTTTTTATATATTTGCCGACATCGCTGACGTCGGTTGTGATAATCGGAACGCCGCAGGTATAGCTTTCGGCAAACTTTGTCGGGAAGCCTGCGTTATTACGCTTATCTGATCGGCGGATAAATATATAACAGTCACACCCGAGTACATATCTGATAGTTTCTTTATGCGAAAGCCTACCCATAAATATTATTTTGTTTTTGGCGTTTCCCGGTATTTTACACCCGGGATAAATACTGCTAAAATCGTTTTCTGTTATACCGATAATACGTAAAAGGGTATTGTCTTTGTTTATGCTGCAGAAAGCTTCAACAACTTTATCAAGGCTTTCTTTTTTACCGTCGGGAATACCCGCAAACAGGAATTCAAAAATGCCCTCGTGATTCTCGGGTTGCTGATGCCAGATTTCATCATTGATATCCACAAGAGGAGGAAGAATGAGAAGCTTTTGGCTTTTTTTATACTTTCTCTCCATCATTGAACTTATGGCAATCATACCGTCGGCAACTTTATGAGCAAAATTGCTTATGAGAATTTCATCAAATGCTTTGAAAAATCTTTTGGGCAATGAGCCGTCGGTATCTTTTGTCCATTCGGTACAATCGTAACATACCTCAATGTTTCTCTTTGAAAAAACCTTTTTAGCCTTCACAAGAGTAAACATCGGAACATTGTAGAGGATTATCTTGCACACATCGCTATGCTTACCGACAATGCTTTCTATATGTTCAACGCTCAGCATGTGCTTCAGCCACTGCTTTGTAGACTGAGGATGAGCTGTCTCAAACATATCGTCGCAACCTGCTACAGGTCTCATACCGTCAAACTTTTCTTCCGATACACCTATAAAAGCGGTTCTGTAACCGAGTGCAGAAAAAATTTTGCCGTTTGAAACAACTCTGTTTGCCGATGCACTTTTATCAGGCAGAGTAAATCCGCCGTAATAAATTATCGTACCTTTACTCATAAATTTTCCTTATACCATGCAATTGCGGCTTCAATTCCCTTTTCAAAGCTCCACTCCGGATCATAACCGAGAAGCTCTTTGGCTTTTGAAATATCCGCATTACTGTGCTTTATGTCGCCTGCTCTGTCAGGGCCGAAGTTCGGCTCGGTATCAACGTTCAGAGCCTTTGTAAGACCGTAGTAGATATCAATCAGATATTCTCTGCCACCGTAGGCAATATTGAACGCTTCACCTGCTGCTTCGTGCGGAGCAAGGCATGCCTTGAGGTTTGCCTCAATAACGTTTTCTATATATGTGAAATCACGGCTCTGCTTACCGTCACCGTTGATTGTGGGAGTTTCACCGTTTATAAGCATTTTGATAAATTTCGGAATAACTGCGGCATAAGCACCGTCAGGTGTCTGTCTTCTGCCGAAAACATTGAAATATCGCATTCCGTAAGTGTCAAGACCGTAGTGCTTTGTATACTGTTTTGCCCACTCTTCATCACATCTCTTTGTAAGAGCGTAGGGAGAAAGGAGATTACCTTCTCTGCCTTCCTTTTTGGGGAGATTGGGCTCATCGCCGTAAACCGATGAAGAAGATGCATAGACAAATTTCTTTACGTTGTTCTGTCTTGCAGCTTCAAGCATATTAAGCGTGCCGCTGATGTTGTTTGCACAGTAGAAAAGCGGCATTTCAATACTTCTGGGAACACTGCCCCATGCAGCCTGGTTGAGCACGTAATCGACACCCTCGCAGGCCTTCATACAGGTATCGAAATCTTTTATATCACCCTTTATGAATTCATAGTTCGGGTTTGAAATGAACATATCGACGTTTTTCTGTGAGCCTGTTGACAAATCGTCAAGGCAACGCACTCTGTAACCCATTTCAAGGATTGCTTCACAGATATTTGAGCCGATAAATCCCGCTCCGCCTGTGACAAGGAAGAGTGAATTTTCGGGGAAAACAAGGTGTCTGTAACCCATTATCAAAGCCTCCAGTACTGATAGCCTGCTTCGGAATAAGCTTTTCTGTCAAGGACACCCTTGACGTCGATGATAACTTTGCCGGAATTGTCGCCGCTTGCAAACATTGAATCGATATCGCTCATTTCAAAGCTCATAAACTCTGTATGACCGACAGCAATAATAACTGCATCCATATTTTTTACAGCTGTGATATCAGCAAACTCGATACCGTAGTGAGCCTTGCCCTCTTCTGCATCTGCAACAGGGTCTGCGACAACAGGTGTGATACCGTACTCGCCAAGCTCATTCATTATGTCAATAACTCTTGTGTTTCTTGTATCGGGGCAATTTTCTTTAAAGGTGAAACCGAGGATTGAAACCTTGGCATCTCTTACGTTCTTACCTGCGGCAATGAGCTTCTTTACTACGTTTTCAGCAACGTACTTGCCCATATCGTCGTTAATACGTCTGCCTGCAAGTATAACCTGGCTGTGGTAACCGAGCTGCTCCGCCTTGTATGTAAGGTAATAAGGGTCAACACCGATACAGTGTCCGCCGACAAGACCGGGGAAGAACTTGAGGAAATTCCACTTTGTGCCTGCGGCTTCAAGCACAGCCTTTGTATCGATTCCCATCTTGTTGAAAATTATTGAAAGCTCGTTCATAAACGCAATGTTGATATCACGCTGGCTGTTTTCGATAACCTTTGCAGCTTCCGCAACCTTGATGCTTTCTGCACGGTGAACGCCTGCCTCAACAACAAGCTCGTAAACCTTCGCAACAATATCGAGAGTTTCGGCATCCATACCTGAAACAATTTTTACGATAGTTTCAAGTCTGTGCACCTTATCACCGGGATTGATACGCTCGGGTGAATAACCGATTTTGAAGTCAACACCGCACTTGAGACCCGATTCTTTTTCGAGGATAGGTACGCAGACATCCTCGGTAACACCGGGATATACGGTTGACTCGAATACAACTATCGAGCCCTTTGTAAGATTTCTGCCGAGGATACGGCTTGCACCCTCAACGGGAGTGAGATCGGGAGTATGGTCATCGTTAACGGGAGTAGGTACTGCAACGATGTGAAACTTTGCCTCACGGAGCTTTGCTTCGTCAGATGTAAATTCAACCGTAGTATTCTTTATAGCCTCGTCGCCGACCTCGAGAGTGGGGTCAATACCGCTTTTGTAAAGCTCGATTTTCTTTGCGTTGAGGTCGTAACCGATAACATCAACCTTTTTTGCAAAGGCAACAGCTATAGGCATACCGACGTAGCCGAGACCTACGAGAGATATTTTTTCTTCTTTGGCAAGTATTTTTTCAAAAAGATTTGTGTACATAACTCTGACTCCTTTATTTGCACAAGCTGTTTATTTTTTCAAGATATGCTTTTATAACGATATCTCTTGAGAAATTTTTCTTTATATATTCTCTTCCCTTTTCGCCCATAGCTTTTCTTTCATCGTTGGGCAAGGCAAGGAATTTCTTTATCTGTTCACACAGAGCATCGACGTCACCGCCGTGGTACATAAAACCTGTTTCACCGTCGACAAAGGTTTCCATACAACCGGGATTGTCGGTTGAAATTATCGGTCTGCCGCTGGATGCGCTCTCGAGAAGCACGTTGCTCATTCCTTCGCCGTAGGTTGAGGGGTGAATCGTTGCGTGTGATGCAGTAACAAAAGACTTTATATCTTTGAGACTGCCTCTGTATTTTACAATGTCTTCTTTTTCGAGGGCAGAAAGCTCAGCTTCATAGTGCATTTCCGTCGGCTCGATAAAGCCGAGCATATTGAACTCTGTATTTGGGTATTCAGCCTTTATTCTTTTTGCGGCTTCTATATAGTCGTCAACACCTTTATCGTGCAGAATTCTGCCTATGTAGTTGAACACAACCTTTTCGCCGTCTTTTCCGTTTCCGCCGTCGGGATAAGGCTGGAGCGGATATCTGTCGGTATTTACACCCGAACCGGGAATAAGCTTATGCTCACCTTTGACCATACCCGATTCTTCGGCAAGCTTCATATTGGTTGAATTCTGGAACATAACGCAGTCTGAACGGCGGAATGCAAACCTGAAAATTGACATTATAATCTTCTGCTTGAATCCGCTTTCATTGAGTACGCTTCCGAAGCCCGTAACGTTGCTGATACACGGAATGCCGAGAAGGTATGCCGCAATTCCGGCATAAACATTAGGTTTAGCAGTATACGTAAGAATAACCGAAGGCTTGTTTTTGACAAACAGTCTGAAGTAATGAATGAAAAGCTTGAAATCTGCAACAATATTTGTGCCCCTTCTGTCTATATCAGGGTTATCGTAGCGGTATTCAACGTGCTTCATCAGTTCAAACTTCTCACCGTCGGGGCAGGATATGAGCATTTCATAACCGGCACCGATTATATCTTCGATGAGCTCTTTACGGAAACAGTAAACATCGTCATCGTTATTTGTAAGAAGCGCTACAAGGTGCTGTCTTTTTTTCATCTGAAAAATCCTCATTTACGGAAAACCGCAAGAACGGTCAATATCATAACTTTTATATCATCAATAAAGCTGAAGCTTTTTATTGCGGCAAGGTTGTATTTCATTTTGTCGGGAAGCACAACCTCAAGATACGTTTTTTCAACGTTTTCAGCCGCATCAAGCAACTCGCTTTCATCTCTGTAATATACACTCGCTTCAGAGGTTATACCTGCAGGCATAAGCAGAGTCGCCATCATTTCAGGAGTATATTTCTCAACATACTTCGGAACCTCTGGACGAGTGCCGACGAAAGTCATTGTACCTCTGAAAACGTCGATAAGCTGACTCAGCTCATCGAGCTTGTATTTACGTATAAACTTTCCTGTTTTTGTAATTCTTGAATCGCCGCCGACAGTCAGAAGCGAACCCTTATCCGCATCCGTTACCATTGAACGGAACTTGAAAATACGGAATTTTTCACCGTAGCGGGTAACTCTTGTCTGACGGTAGAAAACAGGACCTCTGGAATCCAGCTTGATTGCAACTGCAAGAACGGCAAAAGCAGGAGAAAGCATAACGAGAAGAACAAAAGAAACCACAACGTCAAAAGCACGCTTGAAAACAAGCTGAAGCTTCTTCTTGCTGAGCAGATCGTAGTATTCTTTTACTTCGGGCAGCTGCATTTCAGGCGGGAGGCTTTCCCATTTTCGCAGTATCATAGCTTTCTTCCTCAGATATATTTTTTAACAACCTCTGCAAAGTTTTTGCAGACAATTTCCACTTCTTCATCGGTAAGTCTTGTATGAAGAGGCAGTGTGATTTCATTTAAGAAATAACCGTACGCATTGGGGAAATCAGCAATATCATAGCCGAGATTTTTGTAGGCAGTCATCATCGGCAACGGCTTGTAATGAACGTTGCAGGCAATTCCTCGCTCTGCCATTTCGGTTATGATGCTGTTTCGTGCTTCTTCATTTATACCGGGGATTCTTGTTATGTAAAGATGACCGGATGAAGAATGGTTTTCACCATAATGACCAAGGTATGTAATTCCGAGTGAATCGCACATCTCGTTATATTTAAGAATGATTTCTTTTCTTCGCTGAATCAGGGCAGGATATCTTTCAAGCTGTTTGAGACCGATTGCGGCGGTAATATCAGTCATATTGCATTTGTACCACGGACCGATTATATCGTACTCCCATGCACCTGCCTGAGTTTTGCTGAACGCATCCTTGGACTGACCGTGAAGACTGTAGAGCATATACTGCTGATACAGCTTATCGTTATCAACACCGGGAATACTTTTCCAGGTTGCGGCACCGCCCTCTGCGGTAGTCAGATTCTTGACTGCATGGAAAGAGAATGAAGTAAAGTCAGCAATCTGACCGGCTTTTTTGCCATCCTTCACAGCACCGAGAGCATGAGCACAGTCTGCCACAACTGCAACTCTGCCAATTGCACGCTGAATATCATTGGCAGGCTTGAAAAGATGCTTTTTATTTTCAACTGCGGCAAAAATTCTGTCATAATCACAGATAACACCCGCAAGGTCAACGGGAATTATAGCCTTTGTTCTTTCGTTTATTGCCGCTTCCATAAGCGTATAATCCATCTCAAAAGAATCAGGCGTACAATCTATAAATATAATCTTTGCGCCGACGTGAGCGACAGCTGATGCTGAAGCAGTATACGTGTAGGCAGGTACGATTACCTCGTCACCTTCACCTATACCGAGCACACGCAGATTAAGTTCAAGGGCAGCCGTTGCCGAGTTCAGGCAAGCAGCTTTTTCAGTGCCGCAGAACTCTGCTATTCTGCGCTCAAATTCTTTTGTTCTCGGTCCGGTTGTTATCCAGCCTGAACGGAGAGCTTCACAGACTTCACTTATTTCTGCTTCAGTTATATCGGGAGGGCTGAACGGTATATTCACCATAAATAAACCTCTTTCTTTAAGGAGATTTGAAAAATGAGGATTCTTGTTGTAACAATAGAAAACTTATCGGTTTACCCGTGTTTTTTATCTTTACGGCTTCGCTTCTTAGAGGATTTACTGCTTTCTCCGTAGCCATAGCCGTAGCTATGCTTACCGTACTTGCCATACTTTCCATAGCCGTACTTACCGTATTTACCATAACCATAGCCGTAACCATAACCAAAGCCGTAACCGGAAATACCCTGTACGGTTCCGTTAAGAACACAGCCGAGAATACGGATATCGGTTGACATAAGGCTGTCAAGAGTTTTCTTTACTCTTGATACTCTGACGGCATCCTGATACGTTACAAAGAGTGCGACGTCAGAATACTGTGCAATAAACAGTGCATCGGAAATAAGGGCACTGGGAGGAGTATCAACAATAATATAATCGTATGAGTTCCTGACCTGGCTAAACATTGTTTTAAGGTCGTTTGAACTCATATAACCTGTTTCAAGCTCTTCGCTTGCCATAGGTAAAAGGATTCTGAGTTTATAATCCTTTACGTAAGCAATTTTATATAACTTGGTAACGGTTTCATATTCGAGTTCTTCAGTATCGATACCGAGAAGCTGAGCAACACTCGGATGTCTTATATCCGCATCGAAAAGAAGAACGTTTTTACCCTGGTCAGCCAACGCAATGGCGAGATTTGTTGCAACTGTCGTTTTACCTTCACCGGGTACAGAGCTTGTCGCCATAATTATTTTTTCATGCTCTTTAAGAGACGAAACGAACAAGTTCCTGAGTACACGGAAAGCCTCCGGGAAGCCGCTTCCTATATCGGGATTTGTAAAGAGCAGCGATTTATCACCCGGCATAGCGCGCTTTTTAAACTTGACGTCAGGAATAATTGCAAGCGTTTCAAGGTTGAGCTGATTCTTGATATCGGTTTTGGTCTTTATGGTTCTGCGTTGAAGGATGTAGATAAATATAAACAACGCACCGAAGAACGCACCGACTATAGCACCCTTTGCCGCTTCGTTGAAATAATCAACTTTATTGGACGGCGATTTTGCAACAGTGGGATGCTTAAGTATTTCAAACGTGATATTACCGACAACGTATTTGGCAAAGGTCGGATAATTCTTGAGTGCTGCAACCAGTACGTTATACGTGAGATACGGGTCACGACCTCTTGAGGTAAGCGTAAACATATTTGTTCCCGCAACAGCAGATGCACTCAGCTTTGCAGGCATAGACGTAGTACCAAGGTCTTCACATATAGCTTCCTGAAGCAGATTATAGTTAAGGATGTAAGGGAATGTTGAAGAAAGAAGCGATGCGGTAGTTGTATCGTAATAGAATGCGTATACTGAAACACCGCTGATAGCGCTGCTTTCGTTCTGAGTGTTAACGGTAAGTGTTACGCTCGACTGATATTCGGGAACGTAGTTAATCCAACGACTTACTACATTGTAACCGCCGAAAAGCACGGCACCTACAACACAGACCCACCAGAATCTGCTGACAGCTTTGACGATGTCGCTTAGATAAACCGTAACAAAAGTATCTTTTTTATTTTCAGGTGTCTGATTCATATCAAAACTTTCTTTCACTTTAATTTATTCTGACTTTTCAAGACCCGGACTATGACCATAATGACCATAGTGACCGTAGTGTCCGTACTTGCCGTACTTGCCGTATTTGCCATAGCCATACTTGCCTAAACCGTATCGTCCGTAGTAAGAGCCTTCATCGTTACCGGTAATACTGAAGGGAAGAACTCTCAGATGGACGTCATTGAGAATACAGCCTGCAAGGTTTGAACTGATTTTGCTGATTGTTGAAATCGAGTCGTTGAGTGCGTTTACCGATACGACATCTGTCCTGACAATCAGGATTGTCTTATCGACCATACCGATGATATCGGTAACGGTTGAGTCAACAGAAATAGGAGCAGTATCGATAATAACAAAGTCGTATTCCGAACGGGCTTCATTTATCATTCTGGCAATACTTCCGTCTGCAATGAAATTACGGAAAAACGGATTGCTCTTATTAAGAAAAGCAAGATAAAGACTCATCTTTTTAAACTGTCCGAAAGCGAAATTACTAACGGAAGCTTTTTTACCGAGGAATTCGGTCAGTTCGGTATTTTCGGCTTCTTCTTCGCCGAAAATTTTATAAAGAGCGGGCTTCTTGAAGTCAAGATCTATAAGCAAAACTTTGTTTCCTCTGCTTGCCAGTGAAACGGCAATATTCGCCGCACAGGTTGATTTGCCTTCGTTTTCCGCAACGCTTGTTATAGCATAGACCTTGCTGCCTGACTGATTCTTTTTATGTTCAAGCTTTGCGGCAATTTTATGGAAATTCTCTGTAAATCGCAGACTGATATATGCGTTACTGTTGATCAGAAGACCTTTTTTGGTCTTTTTTCTGACGTCACGCCAGGACATTCTTTTATCTTCGTGTGAAATGGTACCGATAAGCTTGGAATCAATGTTTTCGTCAAAATCCTTTTCTTTCTTAACGGTATTGCGCATAAGCGATAACGCTATCACTATTGCAAGTCCTATTGTTGCAGCACCCATAATTACAAGATTGTAATCCGAAGTTGAAGGACGGTTTGACGGGCCGGACGGAACTGACGGCATTTTGACAAGCGTAAGACCTGCATTACGGAAAATTTTATTTGAAACGTTATGGTGCGATTTTATGACTGCGTTGAGAAGAACGTACGCTTTTTCGGGATGGTCTGAAGTTACCTGCAGCTCGATAAAGTTTGTCTGCTCAACAACTTTTGCCTTAACCGAACCGTCAAATTTATCTATTCCGAGATAAGCTGCGGCATAATCTCTGATTGTAGGCTCGGTAAAAACATTAACAAGAACGTTTGCCTGCTCAGTTGAAACAGTGTACGCCGAATAGGAAGCTGTGCCGGAACCACTGACAACCGAAAGAGTAGCTGTTGACGTATACTCAGGCTCATAGGTTGCACGGGTTGCAATATAAAAGCCCATTACACCGATAAGTGCACAAAGAACAACAACCCAGATGTTTCGTATGACATCTTTTATCAGGCTATGAAATTCAAGTGAGATTTTATTTTTCTTCATAGTTCATCATTCCTCAACGATAACTGTCATTACACTGTGACCTCTGTTGCCATTACTGTCAGTAGCATAATAGTGGATGTGATACGTGCCGGGGGTATTGAAATCGACGTTTGATTCAATGATTACAGAACCTCTGACGCTTGCTCCGCTCATATCAAGCGCATCAACGATATATGAGCCGAAATCAACGGTCTGACCAACCTTTGTGTAAACCAGATATTCTTTAAGCTCAATCTGCGGAACAGAAAGAGGACGATCTTCAACAATCAGAGGAAGTTTGACTTCCGAAGTGTCACCCTTCTGGTTTGTTACCGAAACGTTAAGTGAAAACGCACCGGCAATTGATGTCGAATAGTCGCTTGAAGTAACAATAAGCTGTGAAGAAATATTACCCTCCAGACTGTCGGTTGCTTCAACCAGAGTTCTTATATCGATATGCTCGTAAAGTGAGAAGCAAAGGTTGCCTACAACACGGAACTTCGGTGACTCGTATCCTGTATATTTTATTAACCTTGTAGCTTTAGCAACGTTATTGTCGCTGTCGCATACGGCGTACGTAACCTTGCTGACACCTTTTTCAATAAAGCGTGAAATAGATTCAACGATAATTTTGTCTGTAAGGTCCTTGTCTTTTTTGTCATATGCAATAACGCCCTGAAGCAGCTCTTCGTTGGTTGCCTTGAGGCTGACCTCAATCATTTCATTTTCAACTCTGATTTCGGGTATTGTTCTGTCTGTATTGAGTTGCTGTTTTACTGCAATAAAAGCCGCACCGGCAGTTACAAGCACAAACAAAATAACAACAATAATTCTGAACGCTCTCATCTGTTTCACCTTATAATCAATTAGATTTTTTCGTTTCTTATAATTTTTCTCGGGTTGATGCTCAGCAACTGTCTGGCATAATCATCCGATTTGATTCCGCTGATAATTTCGTAAGAATCCGCAAGATATGTATTTCTCTGATACGGACCGTGAGCATCACTTGCAACGAAATCGGCAAGCTCCTGACTTATAAGATTAACCGCCGCCTCATAAACATCATTGCCAAAACTGCCCTTGAGACTGCCCTTGTTCACCTGCAACAGACAACCCATTTTTTTGAGATTGACCGGAGCAGAACTATCCTCAATGACGAAGCCGTATCGTTCGGGGTGGGCAACAATGGGTGTGAAACCCTCAACAATAAGCTCACGGAGCTTACGGTAAACTACTTCCGCGTTCTCCCTGAAAGAGAACTCAATAAGCGGATAATTGGAATTGCGGAGAGTCAGCAGTTTTCCTGCCTTAATCATGCCGGCGATATCACCTGCAGCAAAAATCTCGTGACCCGAATAAATCTGAAGCGGAATATTCTCTTCTTCAATTCTTTGTTTAAGAGCCCTGTAGGTATCGACATAACGCTGACTGCAGTAGTTCTGATACGAACCGGGGATGTTGCTGTGAGGTGTGGCGATAATAGCTTTTGTACCGCTGTCAACCGCAATCCGAGCCATACGGACAGCCTCTTCGAGGTTGTCTGCGCCGTCGTCAAAACCGGGCAGAATATGACAGTGAATATCAACCATGGCGCACCTCCACAAATACATAATTATACATAATATATAATACTATAATTAGCAATATGAAGTCAACATATTATTATATATTTTTATTATTTTCCTTATTATATGGCAGAATTTTGCAAAAGAAAAACCGCCTGCTTTCGCAGACGGTTTTCTGGATTATTGATTAAGAGCAGAATACTTGAATAGCACCGGAGAATTTGCAATAGCTTACAAATTTGTCATCAAAGTAATCAACACCGGCTGAACAGCCTTCCGATGAATTGAAAGTTTCGCTGTCGGGGACACCCATTATTTCAAGCATATCGAGAAGTTCTTTTGCTTCTGCAGTACCTGTTGAACAACTTGAAGTAGAACCGGTATTGGTTGCAACAGCAAGAAGCGAAAGAGTAGGTTTAGTATATTTATTCATTATATTAATCCTTTCTTATTTAACAAGAGTACTAAAGAGAGCTTTGAATGTGGTTGCGATAAAGGTGAATACTTTAACAAAGAATTGCCAGATTCTGCAGAAGCATGAATCACAATCGCTTGTGTCACCGTCATCGTTATCACCCGTAGTGGGCTCATCGCCTGTTGTGGGTTCGTCGCCTGTTGTAGGCTCGTCACCTGTTGTGGGCTCGTCACCTGTTGTGGGCTCGTCACCTGTTGTGGGTTCGTCACCTGTTGTAGGCTCGTCACCTGTTGTGGGCTCGTCGCCTGTTGTGGGCTCGTCACCTGTTGTGGGTTCGTCACCTGTTGTAGGCTCGTCACCTGTTGTGGGTTCGTCGCCTGTTGTAGGCTCGTCACCTGTTGTGGGCTCGTCACCTGTTGTAGGCTCGTCAACATCAGGTGCGGGAGCGGGAGCGAACATCAGCATTGCGACAGAGTTGAGGTCAAGATCCATTACAGGTGCAGGCTCAGCGCCAACAACCTTAATGTAACCGATAGCAAGAAGCTCACCTTCTGTCTGATTTGTTATTGCAACGCTTCCGTCAGCACTCATAGCATCTGAAATATCATAGAACATTTCAGTCTGTCCTGTGACTGTAATATCCTTCTTACCGTTAACTTTAACGTTAATCGGAGTGCCATCAGCAGAACGAAGGCTTATCATAACCTTATTGACCTTGTTGAGAGTGAATGCCAGTGCATTGTTTGTGCCGCCCATGAGGTAAAGCTCATCTTTAGCACCCTTTGCGTCATAATCAGCGAAGGTAACAGATTTGTTTTCGCTGTCGCCGAATACGTAAGCGAAAATCTTGTTATCTGCTGATTCTACAATACCGTTACCGTCAGCAAGGTTAGCAATTACGTTATAGTACTTAGCACCATTCTCTTTATCGTTGTAATACTGGCTGCCATCTTCACCGAGAGGCTCGAATACTCTGATACCGTCGATGACGGAGAGAAGGCTGGGAGTTGTTGCTTCAGACATAAGAACGATATCGCCTGCAGGAGCTGCAGCGCCTGTGCCGCCGTTGAGAACGGAGTTTTCGTCGAACCAGATAACCTCAACGTCTTCAGCGGTGATGCCGAGCTCTGCAAGAAGCTCGTCTGAAATGCAATCTGCAGCGTATGTTGTTACGTCATCAAATCCGTCAACGCTCTGCTGAGAAACCTGGAAGTTCTTAACAGCACCTGCTGTTGAAAGGTAGTTTGCAGCAACCTTAACTGTCCACTCGCCGTGTGCGAGTCCTGTGTGAGTCAATACGGGAACCTGATAAAGCATCTCTTCTGAATAATAAGTATCAATTATATATGCCTTGACTGCTTTACCGTCTGTGCCGCAGATTGTAACAAGCTGAACGCCTGTTTCGGGTCCGCATGCACCGTAAAGAGTGAAACCTGTGCCGACAAACTTTGTAGCAAGAATCTGTGAACGCTTGTTTGTGCTGTCAACGTATACTTCTTTAGCTGTGCCAGCAGAGTAGTTGTTCTGCACAGCGTAGCTTGAGCTGAAGCCGTAAACGCTGTCTTCACCTGAGCCGGCTGTGCCTGTAGCTTCTGATTCGACGTCGGTCCATTCTACACCGGTTAGGTTGTTGTCATATTCAAAGTGTTTATCTTCGTAAAGAACGTTTGAAGCGGGAACGATTGTAAGCTTAGGCTCGACTGGTACGCCGCTGATTGTTGCTTTGTAAGTCAGAGTTTCGGGTGCAGCGATTCTTGCATCGGGTGTGAAGGTAGCTGTTGCACCGCTAACAGTAAAGTTACCGTATGCAGAATCTGTAACCGAGTCTACTTTGATTACGTTCTTAGCCTCAGGAGTGAACGTAATCGGAGCCTCGAAGTCGACGGCGATTACAGCATCCTTAACCCAGCGTGATATAAGATTAACTACAGGTTTATTGGAGCCCATTTCAGTGTCCTTAGTTACGTGCTTATCACCGTCGAACCAGCCGACAAACGTGTAGCCGGGCTTTATGGGTGTGGGAAGCGCGCCGCCGTATGCGGTACCGACCTTAACAATTTTGGATTCATGGTATGAAACATCGCCTGCTTCAACCGTACCTACCTCGTAAACTCTGATGTTTTCGAATCTTACGGTGTTACCTGCGTTGTTTGCGTCAACACGAATCTGCGCTTTAACAACCTCGGACTTGTTGGGTGCGGTAAATACTGCGTTGTCCTCAGTAATGCCTGTTGATGCACCATATGAGTATCTGTTGGTGGGTCCGTCTTTAAAGTCAATCCAGGTGCCGTTTGCGTCGCAGAAGAAGATGTAAACGTCCCAGTTCTTGCCTGTAAAGTCAATCTCAATTTTATACTGCTTACCGGGTGTTACGGTGAAGTAGGGTGAGGATGAAGTAGCTTCGCCTGCACCTGCATTACAGGTGATTGTGAAGCCGGTGTTTGTTACGTCACTAACAGTACCGTTACCGGCTGTCTTGTTCCAGACACTGAAATCAATGAGGTTATCAAACAGTACTGTAATCGGAGTTGATTCTTGCCAGACTGCGTAAAGTGTAATCGTGCCGTCTTTTTCGCCAACGAGTCGGCTTGTTGTCTGGCCAAGCTGATACTGAGCAACCGTTGCATTCTTTATAGTTGACCAACCGAGCAGCACGTAACCGGATCTTGTGAAACCGCTACCGTTTGAAAGTGTAACGTCTGCGGTGTATTTTGTTGTCTGACCGGTAATCGTACCGCTACCCGAGTTCGCATTGTACGCAATCTTGTAGTTGTTTTCGGTCCAGGTTGAGTACAGTTGCCAGTTAGCTTCAATAATAAATGCGTCGGATTTGTTCTTCCAATCCTCGTCGCCGACACCGTCATTATTTGTATCAGCCATCCATGTGCCGAATGTAAAGCCGGGGCGTGTGGGAGTGTACTCGAAAACGTTACCGATACCCATCTTTGTTGAGTAATAACGTCTGTACTCACGGTTTGTGATTGTTTTTGCAGCCTCTTCAAAGTCTGCCTTGTAAACCGCAATGTTGGAGAACGTTACGGTTGTGCCGTGCTGAACGTTATCAAAACGGAGTGTAAGAGTTTTATTGTCGCCAGAATCGAAACGGTAGTAATGTGTACCCGTGCTGTATCTTGTTGCGTTACCTGTTTCGGGATACTGATTTGTACCGCCTGTAATATAAAGGCAAACGTTGGGCTTTGCACCGTCGCTACTGGTTGCAGTATATTCAAGGATATACTCAGTATTGGGCGAAAGATTCATTTTGTGAACGTTACCATTATCGTTCCAATAGTTTGTTCTTGCGAAGGTGTCGGTGTCTGCGTCGTTGGTAATTGTGATTGTGCCGGTTTCGGGGTCAGTCTTAAGGAAGTTACTGTCGCGCGTTGTAAGACGCTTACCGTTTTCATCCTTGTAATAGAACTGATTACATGAAGACTTTGCCCAGTCTGAGAATGAGAAGATAGAGTCGTAAGAAATATCAAGACCTGCAGCAATCCACTTGCCGTAAACAATTGTTGTTGTTATGTTCAGCTGGTTGACGTTTTCAATTCTAACGCCACTCTTTGTATACCAACCGTCAAAGTTGTAGCCGGCGCCGGGGTTGGGCTGGCAAAGATCTTTGTTGTCGCCGGGGTAGAAGCCGAGACGTGCATCGGCAGTTGTAGCAGCGAACTTATCAAAGCTATCTTTTGTATAGATACCTATTTCGGAGTAGGTAACAGTTTTGTTTGTTTCGTTACAGTCGAAACGAATCTCAATAAACGCTGCGTTTTTATCGACTGTAAATTCATTGCTTTTTGTTTCGCCGGGGTTGATGGAGAAGTAACCGGGAATTGATGCGTAACCCATACCGTTCTTTGTATACTGGAAGACGAAAACCTCACCCCAGGACGTTGAACTTGCAAGGAGGGTTGCTTCTACAACGTAGGTGTTACCGCCTGTAACGGGTATACAGTAGTTACCGAAATCACGTGGCGGATCTACATTGTCTTGTCCATTGTAATGCGCTCTTGTGTAAATTTCGCCACTAAGTGGGTTGGTAAGTGAGACTGTACCTGCGGACGAGTCGACTGTAGGCACAATCTGCTTGCCGTTGCTCGAAAAGTCCGTTTTAGCACTTGCTGATTTTGCCCATGCGTTCAATGAGAAAAGGTTTTCGTATCGTACACCGCTTGCCTCATACTTAATCTGAACATGACATATTGTACATTCTTTGTACTTGACACCGCTTATTGTGATGTCTTTGAATGTATGAGGAACTGTTGAAAGAACCTGCTGCTCTTCTACGATTTCGCCGCAGATTGTGCAGTAAGAACCTGCTGTAAGACCGTTTTTAGCACAGGTAGCTTCACGAGCTTCAAACTGTGCAAGCTGGTGGCCGTATGAGCCTGCAGCCTTTTCTCTTGCAATTTCATCCATAACGCCTTCGTATGTACCGACAGCTTCGCCTATAGCCTTTGAAAGAGCCTTTGTTGAAGTTTCTGCCATGTTTGTTGCTCTTGTCATATCTGATGATGCAACGTTCTGAGCAGCATCAAAGCCAAAGTTGTTGGGGTCAAGAGTTCTGATTGTGTATACAGCAGCTGCATACTTTTCACGAAGCTCAAGACAAAGCTGAGTGTTGTTTACAACCTCGTTGTACATTGCTTCGGTGATTGAATTGCGAAGGTCAAGAATAGGCTTGAAATTGATAACGTAGATATCGTTATCGGAAGTAACGTTACCGCTGTGTTCATCTTTGTCTGTTTGACTGTTTGGCAGGTTAATATCACCGGCGTTTACTCGCCAGTTAAGGTTAAACTTTTTGTAGTAGCTGTTGCCAAAATCAATCTTATCTTCATTGACTTTAAGTGGAGCACCCCAATGGGCGTCACGACCCGCAACATCTGAAATACGCGACCAGCTGGTTGTGGTTGAGTTTCTGCCGATATAGCCGTCGGCATGAGATACTATACACTCATAGTAGTCACCGTTTCTGTACCAACCAGCCCAGTTCTGTGATATTTCAAGCTCGCCGAGGTCATCTGTACCGGTGCGTGTAGGATAAATCTGATAAAAAGCCTTCCAGTCCTTATCTTTGTTTGAACAATAGGCACCGAATGAAACAGGCATAATTGCATCATTGACACCGTCAAGCAACAGAACTGTTGTTTCGGGGTAATACAAAGCATACCATAAATCCGAGTTCGGATGGTGCCAACCTGCCGAGTCAGCAGACATGTTGTTATCAGTGTGGTTTATGACTTTGTTTGACGTATAAAGAATGTTGCTGAAGTGCTGGTTTTTATTGGGAAGACTGTTCATACGGTTAGCATCTGTGCTGTAAAAAGTAGGAACCTTGGTGGTGATGCCGTTGTATGTTTTTGCGCCAACCCAACCCTGATCAAGCATCAATTCACCGTCAACAGATTTTGCATCGTAGTATGACATTGAGCAGTCGTAGATACAAAGGTCCTGAATTCTGCCCTTGAATAAGGGGTCGGCATCCCAACCGGATTTACCGATACGCATTGTAGCGTTTGAGCCGAGTGCCTTGTACCAGGATTCATCAAGTGTAGTATTAGCACCGATATTAGGAATTTCAAATCGGTTCCTTGAAATAACAAGCTCACCGTCGACGTAAACCATTACGTTACCTGTTGCGTAGCTGATGATATATTCGTGGAAACATTCGTCGTCTCGGTTTGCTCCGTTTTTATCATTCAACCAGTCGTGTGCGCCGGCTTTTACAGGGCCGTTATAGTTACCGAGGTAAGAACCGTTGCCACCACCGCCGGGTGAGAAATGAGTATAGTATGCATTTGCACTTGACTGATCACCGAAGATGTTTGCAATCTCAAAAATTCGGTCGTTGTTTTCGTTATTAACCGCTGAGTTGGGCTGAAGCATCGCTTTGAAAGTGATGGTGAAGCCATCGTTATAATTCAGACCGTTTGTCTTACGGAAGAGCGAGTCAAAATCAACCTCTGCCCAGCCGCCGTTTGTGCTGTCAAACGCTGCATAGTATTCGCCTGTCTGAGAGTCCTTTGTCATCGTGATACCTGTTGATGAAGCAAGGTCAGGCTGACCGACAACAGTATTATCAAGAACGTTGCTTGTTGTGAAGTATCTTGCAACAAGGTGGTCCTTAAGGACCTCTTCCTCTGAATAAGATGAGGATGAAATATTGTAAGCGTTATTGAGAAGCCTGTTGTATTCGGCTTCTGTAATTTTTACAACAGAGCCGTGACGGGGAGAAAGAGAGTTGATATTGTGGCTGCTGACACTGGGGTATGTCCACTTTGTAAAATCATAACCATCTGACTTTGCGATGTGGAAATAAGCCTCCAATTCGCCGAATTGATTCGTATGTCCGAACTCGTCAACGTACATTATGAGGTTACCGTCGTTATCGAAGAAGGAGTTACAACCTTCAAGACCTTGTGTGTAATTGGGGAAAACAGAAAAACCGCAGTTTTCATATTTGTTGTGTTTAGGCTTGGTATAAGGGCCTGTGGGTGTATCGCCGACAACGTAGTGGATTGTCTTGGGAGGCGAACTGTTACTGTTGTTTTCTGTTTTGTAGAAAAGGTAATACTTACCGTCGCCGGGGTTGTGGATAATATCGGCGTCAATAACACCGTCCGCACCCCAACCTGTATTGGGGAGGAAATTGTTGAGAAGCTTTCCGTACTCGTAATATGCATTCGCATCAAGAAGGTCTGTTGTCTTCAGATAAACAATTTCAAACGCATTTCTGTTATTGGTACTTGCTGTTGCATTACACTGAAGCGAAAAATAAACAACATAAGCTGAACCGTCCCAAAGAACCTGGGGTGCCCATACGGCAGCCATATTTCTTGTATCACCGATAAGGTGAGACATCTTGCTGACGTCAATCATTGTTTCATCGTACCAGTTTACAAGATCCTTTGAACGCCAGATGATGAATGACTGTGAGTTATTACTGTAGTCGCCGCCGCCGTCTGTAAAGTCAAGGTCGGTAGCGAGGATGTAGTAATAGTTATCCTGCTCGTTGTACCATATGTACGGGTCACGGACGTTACCGACACCCTTTGACGGAATAATAACAGGCTCGTTATTACGAAGCGCAGTATAGTTATAACCGTCTTTCGATACGGCAAGGTGGATTGTCTGACCTTCTTTACTTGTGCCGGTGAAGTAGGCGAAAAGGTAGTGGTCCTTTAATTCTACCTCAGCTCCTGCCATGTGCATCTCAGGAGCTATCCACACCCAACCGGACAAGATAATAGCTACAGCCAGAACAATAGCTAATGCTCTTTTTGCGGGTTTCATAAGTTTGTACCTCCAAAATTTCTTTTGTAGTTTGTATAATCTATGTTAAATTCCAAAATTGGCTTTTTGGAAAATTATTTTTTAAAATTGAGAATTGATAATTGACAATGGAAAATTGTGGGCGGGACACCCGCACCCGATTTTTATTAACTGTATGTTGATTTGGTGGTTTTGCATATCGATGTCAGGATTGCAATAAGCTCGGTTGCGTCTTCGTTTATACTCGCAAACTCTTTATCCGACAGATAGTCGGTGCTGTGTAACAGCTGGAGCCAGTATTGAGTTTCGCTTGCCTCTTTTAATGCAATATTCATCTTCGATATGAAATCTGCTTTCGACTGGGCGTTTTCACTCTCTGTAACGTTAGCACCTATACTTGTGCCACTGCGTAAAAGCTGCTTTGCTAAAATAAACTCTTTTTTGTCGGCGGTTAGATGCTTGTAAAGATTAACAATCCGCACAGCGAAATCAAAACTTTTGGTTTTAACTATGTTATCTTTCAAATAGAAATCAACACCCTTTTTAAAATTGAGAATTGATAATGGAAAATGGAAAATTAAGGTTTGGGATTTTTCAATTTTGAATTTTCAATTCTTTCGTCGCAAAGTTTTTTGTATGTTGCGGCTTTTTCGCATACGTAATCGGGAACACCGCCGAATGAACCTGTTTCTGCAAGCGTTACCGCCGCACAAACATCGCAATAAACTCGCAAATCGCAACTGCGGCATTTCGGCGGAAGAATTATATCCTGCCGTGCCTTTTGTAACTGTGCCCATGCGGATGGGAAATCATCTGCGTTGAAATACGGTTTGTTCATCATTCCGCAAGGTGACATAAAACCGTCCCACGTGACCCAGAAGGTGCTTAACCCTGCTCGGCACGGTATCCGTTCGCCGTTGGTGTCTTCACACTCTCCCGTATCGCTTTTTGCCATAGAGGCATTGGTTGCCGCCAAGAATTTGTCGAGCATATCGTCGCCGTATTTACAGCGCATACATTCGAACTTTGCCTGTGCCGCCTGCACTGCCGACAGCCTTGAAGCTGTACCTCCTGCGCGTAACGGCGGAAACATATACGTAACTGTCTGGACAGGCAGATTATATTGCTTTGCAAAATCGTAAATCTGAGCAACGTCGTTGAGGTTATACTCTGTAACCGTAAGGTTCAGCTTTATGTTTATGCCTGCTTCGACTAACTTTACGATAGCTGAACGCACCTTGTTGTATGCTGCGCCGTTACCGCATAAGCTGCGGTAGGTTTCCTCCGATGCACCGTAAAGCGAAATGTTGAGCTTTTGCGGAGGATGTGCCACAAAAAAGCGAACACGCTCATCATCAATCAATAAAGCATTTGTGTTGATTGATACAAGCAGACCGAGCTGTTTTGCCCCGAGATAGATTTCGTCGAAATCTTTTCTCAACAACGGCTCACCACCGGTAAGCAACAACATAAGCATTCCTGCTTTACTCGCTTGTTTTGCAAGGTCAAGCCACCATTCGGCGCTTTTTTCACGGCCAAGTGCTTCACAGTCATTCTCCTTGCGGTGAATGTAACACATTTTACAATCTAACGGGCAACGTGAAGTCAGCTCAAACGCACCCGACAACGGGAACGATGCCGAATCCGCCTTGGCAAAGAGCCCGGATATGAATTTGTCATACTCAGTACTCATACTGAACCTCTCCAAAATGAACTAATTTATACCGACCAATGCTTCTTCGAGTGCTTTTACCGCATCTTCATCAGGCGTACAGCCCAGACTGAAAACAGGCACCGCAGAAAGAAGCTCGATAATAAGGTCGGTACACCTGAGCCGCTCGTAAGGGGCAATAAAATCGAGATAGATATTCGACATAATGCCCTGTAAGGCTTCTGTGCCGCTGAGGCGACGCACGCTGTTGGACTCAGCCTGGCTGAGCAACACTATTGCACCGAGAGGAAACGTTTTGTTTTTGCATATTCCGCTTGTTCCGCAGAACGGAACACCGCAGGCATAGACACCGCCCTCGACAAGAATGCCCGCCTTATCGCCGTTGATTACTTCGGCACCGCGGTACTTCTCCCACAAAGCTGCCTGCGTACTTTTACCGACACCGCACGGAGCCGAAAAAAGAACAGCCTTGCCGTTTACAGAGATAAAGGACGAATGAATAAAAAATGCATTTGCGGAAAGTAACAGCTGTGCCAGTGAGAGCGAGCTCCACATAAAGCGGCTGTCCATCATTATCGGAAAACTTCTCTGTGTGAAAAACGTTTCACTGCGGGAAGTGTCTGCAGGAGAGTACACGGTAAGTGCACCGTGGATATTACCCATAGGGAAAGCACGGTAAACCGTATCGCCATCGACCGACACCGTAAACTCGCCCGACCTTACACCCGCAGGTGCTTCGGGGAAGCAATCACACACTGTACAGTTTACGGTTATATCGGCATCGCAGGGAGCCGTTTCAAACTGTGACCAGAGCGGATTATCGCCCGGGAAAGATGCGGCATCGATACAGATGCTTTTTTTGCATAGCGAATAAAATTTCTTCATCGTACAAACCTGATACAGACTTAGTTACAACTGTGACATTGTAGCATATGATTCCAATATATGCATAGCAATTATATCGCCTTTATATAATAAAGTCAATATATAAGCCATATTTTTCTGAAAATTAATTATTTTCTTGTAATTTGTATTTATCTATGGTAAACTGTAAACGGAATATTGTTACTATCGGCCATTCCGGCTGAAATGAGATGATTGAATTTTATGAAAAAACCAGGTGAATATGTTGAGCTTTTCCGCTCCCTCGGCAAAGAGTGGAAATGGCTTTTGCGTTACGCTTCAAAATACCGCATTCAGATAATTTTCTACGTTTTTATCGGTCTTTTAAGCACTGCAATGGGTCTGGGTGCAAGCATTGCCTCCAAATATCTTATCGACTCTGTTGTTTCCCGTAACAGCGATACGATAGTAAAAAGTGCTGTGACAGCCGTAGTTCTCGGCATTGCTCAGATTCTTGTAGGTGCCGCAATTTCAAGGCTTTCGGGCGTTGTCGGCAGTAAAATCAGCATGGAGATACGAAGCGGTGTTTATGAACACGTGACGTACTCAAAGTGGGAAGATATCCGCAAATATCACTCGGGCGACCTGCTTAACAGAATGGAAGGCGACGTCGGCACTGTTTCAAGCAGTATTGTTTCTTTTATACCGAGTATTTTCACCACGGCGGCACAGTTTCTCGGCTGTCTTGCGGTTGTTCTTTACTACGATCCGACAATGGCAATTTTTGCGTTCATGAGTGCTCCGTTCCTTGTCCTGTCTTCAAGAATAACGATGAAAATGGTACGCAAATACAACAAAGAAAGCCGTGAAATGAACGGAAAAATCCTTTCGTTTTACTCGGAATCAATACAGAATCTGCAGGTTATAAAAGCGTTTGACTTAACCAGACGTTACGTTGACCAGATGAAAACGAACCTTGAAATTCACAGAAAAATCAAGCTCGACCACGACAGATTCACAATTATTATGAGCCTCTGCTTATCGTTAATCGGTCTTTTTGTAGCGTACTCATGCTACGGCTGGGGCGTATACAGGCTCTGGCAAGGTGCAATTTCATACGGCACAATGACCCTGTTTTTACAGATTTCAGGTCAGCTCACAGGCTCATTTTCTTCGCTTGTTTCACTTGTTCCGAGTGCAATTTCAGTTGCTACCTCGGCAGGCAGAATTATGGAAATAACTGACCTTTCACTTGAAGAAAACAAAGACACCAAACTGGCTAAAAAAATAGAAAAAACCGCAAATGAGCACGGTCTTTCAATAGTCTGTGACAACCTTAAATACACGTATCCTGACGGCGATGAACCGGTTGTAGGCCAGGCGAGCTTCAGGGTTGCACCGGGCGAAACCGTTGCGTTTGTAGGTCCGTCAGGCGAAGGAAAAACGACGCTCTTAAGGCTTATTCTCGGCCTTGTAGAGCCGGATTCGGGCAGTATTACAATGCAGACAAAAGACGGCGTTGAAATTCCAGTTTCAGAAAGCACAAGAAGATTCTGTGCTTACGTTCCGCAAGGCAACGCAATATTCTCCGGCACTGTTGCCGACAATCTGCGCATAGTATGTCCCGACGCAACTGACGAAGAGCTGACAGAGGCGCTGAAGGTTGCAGACGCATGGGATTTTGTATCGGAATTACCGCTCGGACTCAACACTGAAATAAGTGAAAAAGGTGTTAATTTCTCCGAAGGTCAGGTGCAGAGAATGTCTATTGCAAGGGCAATTCTCCGCGATGCCCCGATTGTTGTTATGGACGAAGCAACCAGTGCACTTGATGCCGGCACGGAAGAAAAAGTGCTCACCAATATGATGAAAACATACCCCAACAGAGCGAGAATAATCACCACTCACAGACCCAGTATGCTTCAGTACTGCACAAGGATTTACAAAATTGTCGATAACGGAATTCTCATTGAAGATAAATAACGATTCAGATGGAGAGAAAAAAATGAACGCTGTTGAAAAATTCGAACAAATCTATAAAAAACCGGCTCAGCACACAGCATTCACGCCATACAGAGTGTGCCCTATAGGTGCACACAGCGACCATCAGCTCGGTAAAATAACTGGTATCGCAATCAACAAAGGCATACATATTGCTTACGGTCCGAAAGAAAACGGCGTTATCGAAATACAGTCAATGCAGTTTGACAAAAGAGCACAGTGGCACGTTGCGGCAACGCCTGAAACCCCTCAGGGTGACTGGGCTGACCATCTCCGCGGTGCAACAATAGCACTCGGCAGACGCTATACTTTAAGACGAGGTCTTTGTGCAGTCGTCGGCGGCGAGCTTCCTATCGGCGGTCTCTCGTCATCTGCAGCGGTAATCATCACCTTTTTATCCGCTCTCTGCAAGATGAATTCAATAGAGCTTGAACCTTCTGAGCTTATCTCAATTTCTCAGGAAGCCGAAAATTTATACGTCGGTGTTTCCTGCGGTAAGCTTGACCAATCGTGTGAGGTTTACTGTAAAAAAGGTCACCTTCTCTATATGGATTTGCAGAATGATACTTACGAGCTTATTCCTCAACATCCCGATATGAAGCCGTACAGAATTGCAATATTCTTCAGCGGTATCGAGCGCACGCTCGCAGGCTCCGCTTTCAATATGCGTGTTGACGAATGCCGCAGTGCCGCATACGCTCTCAAAGCTTATGCAGGCATGGAATACGGCAAGTTTGAAGAGACAAATCTTCGTGACGTGCCGTATGAAGTTTACCTTGAGCACAAGGACAAGCTTCCCGAAAACTGGCGCAAGCGAGCCGAGCACTGGTACACTGAATTTGACCGTGTGCAAAGAGGTGCCGAAGCCTGGAAAAACGGTGATATAGAGGAGTTTGGCAGGCTTTCATTCGAGAGCGGCTGGTCCTCGATTTACAACTGGGAAACAGGCTCACCCGAGCTTAAAAAGCTGTACGAAATAATGACTCACACCGAAGGTATTTACGGCGGTCGTTTCTCGGGCGCAGGCTTCAAGGGCTGCTGTATGTCACTCATAAATCCCGACCTTGAGGAATCCATAACCGAAAAAGTGACCCGCGAATATCTCGAAGCTTTTCCCCATCTTGAAGGTAAATTCTCCGTGCACATCTGCAAAAGTGCAAACGGTGTCAACTCCTGATTTTCTGAGGTGCAGATATGAAATGTCTTATACTTGCGGCAGGTTATGCAACCCGCCTTTATCCCCTTACCGAAAACTTTCCGAAGCCTCTTCTTGAGGTAGGTAACAAAACTATTCTCGACTGGCTGATTGACGATATCGACACGTCAGGCGAAGTTGATGAATACGTTGTGATTTCCAACCATAAATACGCACACCATTTTGAAAAATGGGCGGCAGAAAAATCACAGAAAATCACCGTTGTTGATGACGGCACTGATACAAACGAAACCCGTCTCGGTGCGGTAAAGGATATTCAGTTTGCTATTGAAAAGCTTGGACTTGATGACGATATGCTTGTTATTGCAGGCGATAACGTGCTCGATTTCAGTCTTACAAAATTCATCGCATACGCAAAAGAGAAAAGCACTTCCTGCATAATGCGCTATTACGAACCCGAGTTCAGTAAACTTCTGAAATGCGGTGTCGTAACCGTTGACGAAAGCGACAAGGTGCTTGAAATGACGGAAAAATCTCCGACTCCCGCAACAAACTGGTGCTGTCCCCCCTTCTATTTCTACTCAAAAGCCGATGCAAGGCTTGTACAAAAGGGTATTGACAGCGGCTGCGGCACAGATGCACCCGGCAGTTATATTGCCTGGCTCTGCAAGCAGACTGATGTGCACTCAATGGAAATGCCCGGCAGCCGTTACGATATAGGCAACCTTGAAAGCTACGAAAAAGTTAAAGCAGAATATAAAGGAATCAAATAAACTTTTATAATAAAAGTATAAAGGCTTGTATGGCAATTAACCATACAAGCCTTTTTCTCAGTTCAGAAGTCCGCTTTCTTCAAGCTGAAGAAGAAAATCGTTCAGGTCTTTTTCAGCTTCTTCTTTTGAAATGTCGTAGTTTTTAAGCATTGCACCAAGTAGCTCGTCAAACGTTTTTTCGCTCTGGAGCTCCTGCCAGAGAAAATAGCTGACAGGGTTAAAAATAACGATACTTTTGCCGCACGAAGAATCGACGGGCACAGCGATATACTCGCCTGCGATTTCACGCACAATGTAACCTTGCTTTATGCTGTATTTTTTATTTTCCATATTCATCTCTCCGAATCACATATAAAACTCTTTGTACCACTCGGCAAACTTACGAAGACCGTCGCGCAGAGAGGTCGAGGGTTTGAAGCCGAAATCTCTTTCGAGTGCAGATGTATCGGCATAGGTAACGGGCACGTCGCCTGCCTGCATCGGCACAAGCTGTTTGTGTGCTTCGAAATCATAATCGGCAGGTAAAACCTCCGCACGGATAAGCTCCTGCTGAAGAATATCGACAAAATCGAGCAGGTTTTCGGGGCTGTTGTTACCGATGTTGTAAACTCTGTAAGGCGGAATGGGAAGTCCGTCCTCACCGTTTTCTTTTTCGGGTGCACACTGCATAACACGCTTGACACCTTCAACTATATCATCTACAAATGTGAAGTCACGCTTGCAGTTGCCGAAATTGAAAATCTGAATGTTATCCCCTGCCCTGAGCTTGTTTGTGAAGCCGAAGTAAGCCATATCGGGTCTGCCTGCAGGACCGTAAACGGTAAAGAAACGAAGACCGGTTGAGGGAATATTGTAAAGCTTTGAATAGGAGTGAGCCATCAGCTCGTTGCTCTTTTTTGTTGCCGCATAAAGGCTTACGGGGTTGTCAACCTTATCGTCAGTGCTGTAGGGAATTTTCTTGTTTGAGCCGTAAACGCTTGAGGAAGAAGCATAAACAAGGTGCTCAACGGGATTGTTACGGCACGCTTCAAGAATATTGTAAAAGCCGATAATATTGCTTTCAATGTAAACATCAGGGTTTGTTATCGAGTAGCGTACACCTGCCTGTGCAGCAAGGTTTACAACAACGTCGAATCCGTATTTTGCAAAGCACTCATCAATAAGTACTCTGTCAGCGATATTGCCCTTGATGAAAACCCACTCGCAAGAAGGCTTTTCTGCCGCCAGCTTTTCAATCTCACGAAGCCTGTATTCCTTGATTGAAACGTCATAGTAATCGTTCATATTATCTATGCCGACAATTTTTATGCTGTCGACTGTTTTCATAAGCTCGGTAACAAGGTTTGAGCCTATAAAACCTGCCGCACCCGTAACGAGTACGGTTTTTCCGTTGAGATTCACGTTCTGTGCTAACATATTTTCACCTTATCCGTAAATTATTTTATTTACTCTTTCTGCGGCATCATCTGTATCGAAGGATATAACAGACATACCGTTATAATACTTGAAAGTGTACGTCCCGTCAAACGGCACGTGATGAGATTCTATTTCAAAATTACTCTGCAAAGCATCTGCCGCAATATTTCCTGCAACCTTTGTTAACTGAGCAAGCGGAATATTTGTCTTCACAAGACGAAAAGCAAAATCGGTCAGAGAATAAATCTCGGGCAGACTTTTTTCGGTCAGTATCTTTTTTGTAAGGGTTTCGATAACGTTTCTCTGCCTTGCGGTGCGGTTGAAATCGTTATCAATTTTGCGTATACGCATATAAATCAGTGTTCTGTCGCCGTTGAACTTATTAGGGCCGACTTTGTATTTGACTTTACCCTGGCTGTAGTTTGTCATATAGTCAACCTCAGCCTGAGTGAGGCTGATTGTGACACCGCCTGCTCTGTCGACAAAATCGGTAACACCGTTGAAATCGATTACAACAAAGCGCTGTATATCAAGGTCAAACAGTTGGTTTACGGTATTGACCGCGAGACCTGCACCGTCTATTGAATACGCTGAATTTATTTTGTTCCAGCCGACACCCTCAATCGGCACAAGCGAATCACGCAGAACGGAAAACATTTTTACCGAGCCTGTCTTTTTGTTATAAGACACGATAATCATGGCATCGCTTCTGCCTCTGTCCTTGGTGATATCTCTTGAATCTGTTCCGAGAACAAGAATATTTTCGATATCGGGGTCTTTCTTTTCCACTTTGTAAATCGGAGTTTTTCCGAAAACACTCAAAGCATTTTTGTTTCTGCCGAATGAAGCGTTGCGGTCAAGCCCGTCTGCAAGAGTATAAGGCACCTTTGTCATCGGCTCGTCACCGTCGGTCTCAAGCTCTCTGAGCGTTACGTCCGCCCATTCCGACGGCTGAGGGTCGGTTTCGGGAGCAACGTATTCACCGCTTCTCTCGATAATATCTGATTTTGCATAAGCGTTTCTGTGGTAGCTGATTACAAGCGGCAGAGCCAGAGCCGAAACAATAACAAGCACCACCGCCAAAGCAATCGTCAGAAAATACTTAGCTATTCTTTTATTCTTAGGTTTCTTTTTCATAGAAATACCCTACAGTATGTATTTTTCTGTTAAAGTATATTATACATCCGATATAAAAATATATCAACATTTATTTTTCCGGTATTTTATTTCAATAACAAAACTTTACAATAATAAAACTGAATTACGCACCGATAATAATAGAGCAAACGCAAATAAACGTTTTTGCAAAGGAGTGTAATTCAAAATGGCAAAGAGCAACAACAAGAGCGTAGTGCCCGAGGCACGTGAGGCTCTCAACAAGTTCAAGATGGAAGCTGCAAGCGAAGTAGGCGTTGACCTCAAGCAGGGTTATAACGGTCACCTCACATCTCGTGAAGCAGGTTCTGTAGGCGGTCAGATGGTTAAGAAGATGATCGAGTCCTACGAAAAGAATATGAAGTAACTTTTCTTCCTGTAAATCACCCGGGAATCCTGCATCAAGGACTCGGGTGATTTTTTTACGGTTTAATTAATTATAATTGCCAAAGTCATCAAATCTGAAACATAAGCTCAGACCTGCTTGTTTAAATCTATTGCTTTATTATTTTTTATGTGTTAATATATAATTTGGTATATTGTTATATTTTTTGAAAGGAGCGGCATACGGCTGATGTTATTTTCGTCTTATGAGTTTGTTTTTGCTTTTTTACCGATAACGACTGTCGTATATTTTGCACTATCAAAAATCAACAATCCGTATCCTCAGCGTGCTTTTCTTGCCGCCGCTTCCCTTTTCTTCTACTCTTATTTTGAGTGGAGTTATTTCATTATAATATCAGCTTCAATTTTAGTGAATTTTATTCTTGCAAAAATCTCTCTGGCAGGCAAATCACAAAACATAAAAAAGGTTCTGTTTGCTCTCTCCGTAGTTTTCAACGTAGGTCTGATAGGTTATTACAAATATTACGATTTCACTGTCGATACAATCAACAGCATTGCGTCAACCGACATTCCGCTTAAAAACATACTCATACCTTTGGGAATCAGCTTTTTCACATTCCAACAGCTGTCTTTTCAGTTGAGAACACTCAAAACAGATAGCAAAAAGCTGAATTTTATCGATTACACACTTTTTGTTTCATTCTTCCCACAGCTTATTGCAGGCCCCATAGTGCTTTACAATGAGCTTGTACCCCAGATTGAGGACAGCAAGAAGCGATTTCTCAACACAGAAAATCTCGCAACAGGATTTTCGATTTTTACATACGGCCTTTTCAAAAAACTTATTATTGCCGACGAACTTGCACTGATTGTCGGCAACGGCTTCGGGGCAACAAGCTCACTGGGCGTGCTCCCGATGTGGGTTACCGCATTTGCCTATACTTTTCAGATTTATTTTGACTTCTCAGGTTATTCCGAAATGGCAATCGGTCTGGGTAAAATGTTCAACTATGACCTGCCTGTCAATTTCCTTACACCGCTGAGATCGGCAAGCATAACCGAAATGTGGCAGCGCTGGCATATAACCCTGGGCAGAACGCTTGCAGAACTTGTATACATTCCGCTGGGTGGCAACAAAAAAGGCAAACTCAGAAAAAAGATAAATCTCTTTATTGTTTTCCTTGTCAGCGGTTTATGGCACGGTGCATCATGGACTTTTGTGCTGTGGGGAATTGCTCACGGTGCAGCAAGAGTTTTTGAAGATTGTTTCCCGAAACTTTTAACTAAAATACCGATGTTTATCAGACGTGTTTTCACTCTTGTTTTCGTTGTACTTGCTTTCGTTATATTCCGTGCAGAAAGCATCGGGCAGGCTTTCGGTATTTTCAGGCAAATGTTCACCTTTTCCGACCTCGGTCTGGGCAATTTCAACAAACTTCTTGCAAACGGTGTATTCGGTGTACCCAACTTTGCAGCAATCGCTATTGCCCTTGCCGCTATTGCCGTATGTTTTGTAATTATGCTCAAAGAAAAAAATACTGTTCAACTTATCGATGAAACCAAGCTCACTCCCAAGCACGCGGTAATAACAGCCGTAATGCTTGCTTTATCAGCACTATGTATGTCACGTTCAGCAGTATTTATCTATTTCAACTTCTGAGGAAAGTGTTCTGAATGAAAAACCAAGCAGTAAAATTCATATGCTTGCTGTTAAGCGTTTTTATTGCCGCTACAGGCGTTTTATGTGCCGTAGCTTATATTCTGGACCCGCATAACGCATACCGATCAAATACAAAAGGCGTGCGTTATTTCAGTCCGACTTACTCAACGTCTGCCGCAATCAGCACATATGACTACGACTGCGTCATTATCGGCTCATCAATGGTGCAGAATTTTGATGCAGCAGAAATTGCTTCAAAGCTCGGCTGCAAACCGCTCAAGCTTGCACTCGGTGCACTGGAGCCCGGCGAATTGCTTTGGCTTTATAACAACACCCAGGAACAAGACAAAGCAAAAAAATATATTATTAACATCGACCTTCACCGATTTGCCTCAAAAGATTTCATTGAGGCCGATCGTGGAAGATTCCCGGATTACACAAGCGTTTTGTCACAGTTAAAGTATCTTCTCGGCTACGAAACCTGGTTCCGTTTTATTCCCCTGCAACTCAGTCTGACTGCAGTACAGACCTTCAATATCCCCATTCCCGAATCGTTCAAAACCTCGTTTGAAAATGCAACCGATATAAATAAAGCAGGTTATTGGAACGAGCTTAATCCGCCGGGCGAAGATGCACTTATCAACGATTACAACAGCGGTACCGTTGTTTTCAAAGATGATAACTCAGACATTTACAGTAAAAACGCCCTTAAAAATATGGATAATTTTCTCGGACAGCTTTCAGACAGGCTTGATTCCGATGAAGAAATGATAATATATCTTCCTCCTTACTCAGCACTTTACTGGGCGAGTAAAAATAATCAACAGTTTGAAACAATTTTTGCATTACGCGAAAAGATTGCCGTTTGGGCAGCAGAATACGAAAATATACACCTGTGCGACCTGCAGGCAGAAAGTTACGTAGAAAACCTTGATCTTTATATGGACGGCAGCCATTCATCCGTAACCATACGAAAAACTGCACAGCAGGCAGTAATAAGCTGTACAGGTGAGCCTACTTTGCAACAGATAAAAGAAAGAAATCAGACAATAAAAGCATACGCAGACAACGCACTCGGAAAAACAAATGCTAATAAATAATGCTTTAATAAACATTCATTACTCAAACGGAGGTACATAAAAATGAGAGCAGTTATTACCGTTGTCGGCAAAGACACTGTCGGCATCCTTGCAAAAGTTTCAACATTCTGTGCAGAGCACGACGTAAACGTTGTTGACGTTTCACAGACAATTCTTCAGGATATGTTCTGTATGATTATGCTTGTTGACACAGCAGATATGAAGCTTGAGTTCACAGATTTCTCTGACCAGCTCAAGGCATACGGTGAAGAAAGAAATCTTAAAATCCATGTAATGCACGAGGATATTTTCAACTCAATGCACAGAATCTGAAAAGGCGGAAAACAGCTATGGCTATGATGAATATCAGTGATATACTCGAAACCATTGCGATGATTGAGGAAGAACACCTCGACATACGCACTATTACTATGGGCATTTCGTTGCTCGACTGCTGTGACAGCGACATTAAGAGAAGCTGTGACAAAATTTACGACAAAATAACACGCAGAGCCGAAAAACTCGTTGCTACAGGTGAGCAGATTGAAAAGGAATACGGTATTCCGATTATCAACAAGCGTATTTCCGTAACACCGATTGCTATGGTTTCAGCCTGCTCAGGCGGTAATCCCGTTGAGTATGCAAAGGCACTTGAGCGCGCGGCTCAGACGGTTGGCGTCAACTTCATCGGCGGCTACTCCGCACTTGTACATAAGGGCTTTGCCGCAGGTGACGAGGCGCTTATACGCAGTATTCCCGAAGCACTTGCAGTAACAGAGCACATCTGCTCGAGCGTCAATATCGGCTCAACAAAAGCAGGTATAAATATGGATGCCGTTGCCCTTATGGGTCAGACTGTTGTTGAAGCCGCAAAGGCAACTGCAGACAAGGGTTGTATCGGCCCTGCAAAGCTTGTTGTATTCTGTAACGCACCCGAGGATAACCCCTTTATGGCAGGCGCATTCCATGGTGCAGGCGAGCCTGACTGCGTAATCAACGTCGGTGTTTCAGGCCCCGGTGTTGTAAGCACCGCACTCAAAAAGATTCCAAACGGCAACCTTACAGACGTTGCCGACGTTGTTAAAAAGACAGCTTTCAAAATCACACGTGTAGGTCAGCTTGTTGCACGCGAGGCTTCAGACAGACTCGGCGTACCCTTCGGAATTGTTGACCTTTCACTCGCACCGACACCTGCTGTAGGTGACTCGGTTGCTCATATCCTCGAGGAGATGGGCCTCGAGCAGTGCGGTTGCCACGGTACAACTGCCGCGCTCGCACTCCTCAACGATGCTGTCAAGAAGGGCGGCATTATGGCTTCATCCCACGTCGGCGGTCTTTCGGGCGCATTCATTCCCGTAACAGAGGACGCAGGTATGATTGATGCCGCAAGAAGCGGTGCACTCAACCTTGAAAGGCTTGAGGCTATGACCGCTGTCTGCTCGGTAGGTCTTGATATGATTAACATTCCCGGTGACACACCGGCAGAGGTTATTGCCGCAATTATTGCTGACGAAGCCGCAATCGGTATGGTAAACAGCAAGACTACAGCTGTGCGTGTAATTCCTGCAATCGGCAAAAAGGTCGGCGATGAGCTTGACTTCGGCGGACTTCTCGGCGGCGGCCCCGTTATGGACGTCAATATGATTTCTCCCGCAAAGTTCATCTCACGCGGCGGCAGAATCCCCGCTCCCCTCCAGAGCCTTAAAAACTGATATATTATCATATACAAAAAACCGGAACTCACTTTTATGTGAATTCCGGTTTTATTTTTTTATCTGAACAGATTGTTCCAGAGCTTTCTGAAATCAATATAAAAGCTTTCGAGCTTTTGCAGGAAAGAGTCAAAGAAATCAAAACTGTTGCTATTATCAGCAGGCTCTTGGGTTTCACCCGTAGCCGTACTGTCGAAAACAAAAGCAAATCTTCCGCCGGGTGCCGCATCGCCGTTCTGATAAAACGCTGTTGCGTCTGCACCCTGCAGATTATCAGACCACTTGAAACCAAACTTTACTTCTTCGTCGTTAAGACCAAGTGCTTCTCTTGGGACGGAAATCTGAAGCACGTTGCCGTTTACGGAGTAATCGACCTTGCATACCTCTTCAAACTCAACACCGCCGAGAGATTTTTCAAGAGTCGCTTTGCCGTCCTTCGGAGACTCTCTGTTTATCAGGAATTCAAAGCCTTCCCAGTTTGGCGAAACGCCGCTTGTGTCGGTATCGATAAGCAGTCGCATCCAGTCGGGGTCGGTTGAAGGTGTGAGGTCATCGGCTGTTCTGACATAGAAATAAATATTGCTCTCATCATAAGCAACCTTAGACTGAACAATATCGTTGCGGAAGGTATCATTTTTATAGTAACATCCCTTCCAGCCTGCACTGTCACGGTTTACACCGCCCTCGTAATGGTTGTATTCGGGGAGCACACTCTCCCACTGAGAAACAGAGCCGTTTATGTCAATCGATTTATTCGCATCGGTTTTCGGCAGAGAATCCGCACCCTTAAAACGGCGGACATTCTCAACAAGCTGATAGTAATAATGGTCTTTCAGAATACCTGCAGACGGCTCGATATCACGGCTGTACTCGGGACTGAACTGATCGGGGAAAGCATTTTCCGTATTCATCCAGTTTTCAAATCTGCCTGCAATCCACTCGTTGAAACCCGTAACAAATATTATTTCGGGGTCTTGCGCAATTGCATAGTCCCACTGCTGCTGGAAATTCAGACCGTATAGCAAGGAATTTTCAATATTTTTATCAACGGTTATTTCTTCACCGCCATAGTTATAGCTGTAAGAATAATAGCCGTCGGTGAAGCTTCTGCCCTGAACGGTGCCGACGGGTGAATTCATCGCAATAAGTCCGTTTTCGTTGGCATTCTGTGCGACGGAAACACACATTTCTTCAACGCCGCCGAAGAGCTTTTTGCCGAATTTCGTCTGCGGATAGTCGGAGCACCAGCCCCAGGTATCCTCAAAGTAGCTTGTGTCATCAGCAAAGTATGTGGCTTCGTTATCACGGAAGGTGAAGAATTTAAAAATCTCTCTGTCTTTCGGTACGGTAAGGTCGAGCGAAGCAACATCCGCCATAACCATAGGCTTATTGTCCCACATAAACCAGAAGTCGCTGTATCTGCCCTTACTGTAGAGATTATCATAGATATCATAAAGCTGTGTACGGGTCTCCTCTGCACCGCCGAAATTGAGAATAAATGCAATATCGGGTGCGTCAACTCCGTCTGCCCTCGCTTCGCTCCAGACTCTGAGCAGAGTTTCATAGCCGTCTGTAAACACCTCGGTTGCGTTTGTTGTATCAAAGAAAACAACATCTATATCCGCATCGGCAAGCAGCTCTGCGTGCTTACGAAGGATATATTCATCCTTGTTTGTATAAAAACCGTAAAGCGGCTCACCCCAGAAATGGGGTCTGCCGTCATATGTGCCGCCCCACGCAGGATGATCCCAATCATTAACTGCTTCTGGATATCGGTCGAGCACACTGCCCGTTGTAATCGGCTCGTGGTCATTTATCCACGGATAGTGCCATATCCAGTAAAACATTGCAACGTATTTATCCTGTCTCTTGCCGCCCACTTCGTCTCCCATAGAAAGCGTGCGACCGAGCCCGTCTACCGCCGCCCAGGTTGAGGGGTTGATATTGTTGACGGTATTTGATTCTTCACTGTCAGGTGCAGAAAAAGCATTTGCCGAAACACCGAAAAGCATTAGGGCACACAAAACCACAGCACATATTCTTCTGAGACTCATAACAAATCCCCTTTCAGATACGGTATAGGTTTATTATATTATAAGCAAAATAAGTTTTCAATACAAAAAATAAAGCAGACTCACCTTTCGGTAAATCTGCTTTATTTGAAGACTAACCCTAATTTTAATACAAATGCACCCCCTTTTGAGATAAGGGGGTGCAAAGTTATTTTAAGAGGCATTATGCATCGCATTCGCCCAATAAGACGGGATTTAAAACTTTAAGTATAGTAGCATATCCCACAATGCGATTGCCTTCTTGAATATTGATCTTCTTACCTACCCATAGACAGTGTGGATAAGCTTCGGGAGTAATGAAAGTGATTGTGCCTTTTGCTGTACCGTTAGAGGAAACAGTCTGTACATCATAATAGTGATGTACACCCGTTGTCAAATAATTATCCATCACCAAATGATCAGGGCGGTAGCCATCTGCAGCAGGGTGTTGTCTTGTTCCGATAAATTCAAACAGAACTTCAACATCTTGTTCTTGATCAAAAATGGTTTTATCCATACAATCACCGCCTTTTTCTTTATTATATCATAAAAAGAGAATAACAGCAACTTATATCAAAGTCGCTGTAGAGAATAAAATAAAGCCTCATACGCCGCAGCGTATTTCATAGCGT
>JAZRSU010000022.1:0-12501 GCA_045651645.1 Acutalibacteraceae bacterium | reverse complement strand
GAGCCGAACATAACTACATCAAAACACCGGATAAAACTGCAAATTGTAATCAATATATAAATTTGATAAAATCATACCATATTAACGTATAACTTTCAAGAAAAAATGTCACCGATTGCCGACGTCATTCGTTTTATAAGTGAAAGGAGGAAGTTATGAAAGCCCGGGACTTTGAAAAAGAATTTGAAGAAAAGTATAACAGCTACGGCAGTATGCTGTACAAAATAGCTTTTTTATATCTTAACAGTGCAAGCGATGCCGAAGACGTGTTGCAGGAAGTTTTTTCCAAGTATCTGCTGACAAGGAAGGATTTTAATAACAAAGAGCACGAAAAGGCGTGGTTTATAAGAACAACGCAGAATTACTGTCTCGATTTGCTCAGAAAAACAGAGAGAAAAAATTTGGACATAGCCGATTTATCCGTAATTACACAGCCCGATAATGACACCAAGCAGGATATTGAGCGGAGCATTATTGCTTTGCCGCCAAAATACAAGATTGTAATATTCCTGCATTATTACAGCGGATACTCTGTTGAAGAGATTTCCCGTATACTTAAAATCGGAAAATCTGCCGTGAAAAAACGCTTGCAACGCGGCCGCGAAATGCTGAAACTCAGATTGGAGGATTATGAAATTTGAAAAAGGAAGAGTTAGTAAAATATATAGATGATATTCAGCCTGATTTATATATGGAAACAAGGCTGAAAGTAAAAATTGCCGACAGTAAAAAAAGCAAGGTTAAACCGAGCACTTTAATCAGTTCTGTTACTGCATTGTGTCTTGTTACCGCACTTGTGCTCGGAACAGGGTTTTACGGCAAGGTTCAGAATAATGCTGACGGCGGAAAAGATAATACTATAGTTAACGGTATAGTACCCGATATTATGGATGCGTTTATCATAGTGGCAAGTGCAGGGGATTATCAGGGGGCGGCGACCATAGCTGCCCAACCGCTTGAGGTTGATGAAGCTTATCCGTACGGTGTTCATATGAAACTTTGCGACGTAACCGGAATGAGCGAAAGCGAGAAAAAGAACCTTGTCAATGAAATGAGCGCAGAACTGAAGAAATATATAAATGAAGACGGGTTTACAATGGGCGGAAGTACAGTTATAACCACAGATAAAGTTTATATGGTTATATGCTCGGTGAACGAATTTAGGTTTGTTATACAGCAGGATAAAACATTAAAGAGCATAAATGTCAAAAACACTTCACCCTATGGGCAGATGGTTTATTCTTCGGGTAAGCGTGAATTTTCAGCACCATTACACGGCGATGATATAACCGTAAACGGTGAAGAATTTGATTCGGCAACAGCAGGCTTTTATTGGGATTATACCGATAAATTAATTAGTGCTCTTGAAGAAAACCCCGATACTCCGTTTTCAACTTTTAATGACGTTATTACTTTTACCCTTGAATATACCGACGGCTCAAAATCTGTAGGCATAGTAGAGCTTAATTTTGATACCTACGGCAATGCCGCAGCCGTATGTAAAAAGTATGAAAGTCGGAAAGCGGGTGATTGATAAAAAATATAATTAAGTATAAATATAGGGCAGAACAAAGGTGGGATTGTTCTGCCCTTTCTTCTATTCTGTTATCATTTCCATTTTTGTTGCTTTCTGACCCCAGGCGTTTGCCCAGCTTTCGCAGTAGACTTTATAATATGATACGTTGTTTTTCTTGCGGTAGCCTGCGAAGAAGTTGCACCATATTGCAGATGGCAGAGCGATTACTATGTAGTAAAGCGGACCGAGAAGCAGACACTGCCAGGTGTGGCCGTATTCGTGGATTCGGGTGTTGTACGTCCACTTTTTGCTCTTGTGCTGGTCTTTCATAAATATAAATAAGCCCAGTGAAAGTCCGCCTGATTTCCACGGCAGGTAAACTATGTATGAATAGCCAAAGCGTTGATAGCGGCGCTTTTTGATTTTTGTGCAGACAAGGAATGCTATGCCGCCGACTAAGTTTACGGGCAGACCCCAGGTCCACTGCACAAGGTAAAACAGAAAGTCAAGAAGAGAATTTTTGAAGTTTTTTTCTTTTTTATCGGGATATTTCTTTGTGATATCAGGCATTTTCCTTTGCCTCCTTCATCTGCTCAAGAATTATATATTTGCCGTTTTCGTCACGGTCGAGGTAATGCTCTCCTGTGTTCTGTGCAAACTGACCGAGCCAGGTGTTTTCAAATTTCTGTCCGCTTATAAGCTCACAGCGTTTCTTTTCTTCGTCTGTCAGAGTAACACTGCCGTATTTGTGCTTGGTTGCGATTGCCGCACGAATCATCGTGTGGTCATCCTTAGTCATACGGAAACGCTTGAGAAGAATAAGAGAAATAAGAGCGGCAACAATCGGAATGACTGCTACGCATATGCGTACACCTGTGACAGCTGATGCACTTTGCTCAAACAGCAGACCTGTTGATTTTTCATAATCTGAAACAGTGTCACCAGTGATAAGACCGAAGCCCTGAAGTGTGAAGCCGACCATAGCCGCCATAACGCCGCTGATACTCTTTTTGATAAGTGTGCTGAAGGTTGCGATAACACCTTCTCTGCGTCTGCCGGTAATCATTTCGTCAACGTCGGTAAGGTCGGGGAAGATATTGGTTGACACAAAGCCGAGACCCGACATACCGAAGGGGTAGAGAATCATACTCAGCATCATAAGAGCACTCCAGAAAAACGAGCCGCCAGACTGCATAACAAGACCGATTGCAAGACCTGCAACCATAAGGGGAGTTACGATATTGCCGCATTTTTTCTTGCCGTGCTTCATAGTGAGCGCATAGTTGAGCGGAAAAGCTGCCGCCTCGGCAACACCTGCAACGGCATTGAAAAGAGCGTAGCCACTGTACTGGTTGGCAAGATACTTGATATAGTAAACCTTGGAGTTTGCATAAAAGCCTGTTGCAAACTGATATGCAAGGCTCATAAAGAAATACTGACGGAATGAACGGTTTCTGAATACGAGCACGTATTCTTTTATAATGTATCTTATATCGAGCTTTTCGTGCTTATTGTTGAGTGAGCTCGGCTCGCGTGTTTTGGCGTAAGTCATAAACACAGCAAAGCCGAAGAACAGCGACAGCACGATACCGATAACGAGGAACGGTGCTTTTGATGCGGAAGTGATATTATCGCCCGAGCCGAAAAGAGAGAGCACAAGTACGGCGATACCGAAGGCAGGTACCATACCTGCAGAATTGAAGAGGTAGCCGACAGAGTTGTACTGGGTACGTAGATTGTATTCGGGTGCAAGCTCGGGTAACATTGCTGTATGAGGCACACCGATTACAGTGTAAGCAGTTTTGTACAGCATATAGACAAGAACAAAGTAGAGCATAGCGGTTGAGGGACTGTTTTTGCCGTCGAGTCCGTAAGAATTCCACAGAAGGGTATACGACAGTGCCATAAGCGGAATACCCCAGAGCAGATAACGGCGGTGTTTACCCGTTTTAGAGCGTGTACGGTCGGTAATAATGCCCATTACGGGGTCTGTCACAGCATCCCACACAGTGGCGAGCATAACGATTATACCTGCCTGATTGAGTGAGAGGTTGACAACGTCGGTAAGGAAAACGGTGAAGTACATACTGATTATGTAGCCTGCACCGCCCATATATATATTTGCATAGCTGTAGTTTATCATAGGCAGTATGGATGTTTTGAAGTCACCCTCGACACCTACAAGCTTTTTTATTTTTTCACCCATATAATTCACCGCTTTGTTTTAAAGATAGGTTTATTTTAGCATAAGAAAAATTTTTAATCAAGGATATCGAAAGTATAAACTTGATTAAAACAACAATAAATGGTATAGTAGCATTATTATATTTGTCAAGGATGTGCTTACAAATGGTATTCCCTGAAAACGGAAGACTTGTTTCAAAAGCTGACACATACCTTAACTGTGCCGAGGTGTTTGCATACAGAAGTACCTGCCTCAAACGCAAGTACGGTGCGGTTATTGTCAAGGATGATGCGGTTATTTCAACGGGATATAACGGCTCACCGAGAGGTTTTCAGAACTGTTGCGAAATTGGCACCTGCCAGCGTATTGAAAAAGATATGCATCAGGGTGAGGGTTACGCAATCTGCCGTGCCGTTCACGCTGAAATGAACGCTCTGCTCAACTGCTCACGTCAGCAGACTATCGGTGCGGATTTATATCTTACAGGTATTAATCCCGGCGATAATTCGATTCACGAAGCTAAGCCGTGTCCGCTTTGTGCACGTAATATTATTCAGGCAGGAATCAGAAACGTATATCTCAGAGTAGGCGAGGGTGCAGACAACTATATTGTAATTCCTGCAGATGAACTTGAATGGTTACAGGGTGATGATAAATGAAATTTTCGGTAATTGTTCCCGCGTATAACGCAGAAAAATATATTGAAGAGACGCTTGACTGCCTGCTTTCACAGACTGAAAAGGATATAGAAGTAATTGTTGTAAACGACGGCTCAAAGGATTCTACGGCTGATATTGCCGAGCGTTATGCCGCAAAAGACAGCAGGGTGGTATACGTTTACCAGGAGAATGCAGGTGTTTCTGCCGCACGAAACAACGGCATTGAAAAAGCAAGAGGCGAGTATATAATTTTTATCGACAGCGATGACCTGCTGAGTAAGGATGCGTTTGAGAAGCTTTATTCGGCACTCGGTTCAACAGGTGCTGACCTTGCGATATTCAGGGTGCAGAGCTTTGGCGACGGAGTCAGTCAGTATAACCCGATTGTTGACGAACTTATAAAAGAGACCGAAATAAGCTGTTATGATAAGCGACTGCTTCGCAACTTCCTTGTAAGTAACAAGGTGTACAGAGCGGAGCTTCTCAAGAATAGCGGTGTGCGTTTTCCGCCTATGCGTTACAGCGAGGACGGTGCATTTTTTATGCAGTTTGTCCACACCGTAAAGCCAAAGATTACAGGCGTTGCAGATGCACTGTTTATGTACCGCAGACATTCGGCATCAGTTACACATAAGGTTAATTCCGCACTTGTGTGTGAATTTTCAAAGTCGATGGATTTTGTTTACTCGGTTGCTGAAAATTCGTTTGAGGATGCGCCTGACAAAAAGCAAGATTACCTGCAGGAGATTCTTTTCAAAGACTACCTTGCACTTATGAATGAATTTTACCGTATGCTCTGGAAAGCAGATGACGACGAGGCTATAAGCCTTATAGGCAAGCGTTGCGAAAGCCTGACCGCACGTATGACGGATGCGACAAAGGCAAAGTGTGCACGTGAAATAAAGGATATAGGTAAGCCGATTTTCTCAAAGGAGGAGATTCTTGCAAACCCGTTTATCAGCGTGCGTGTAAAGCAGATGAATGATGAGTTTATGGCTCAGCTTCACTCACAGTCGATGCCGCTGTTTGAGATTGTTGAGGGCGGTAAGCCTAAGGGTAAAATAACGCTGAATTTCAATGGCAACGAAACACTTGACCCAAGGCTTTTCAAGGTTGTATCACTTCTCAAACGCTCATCAAAATTCGGCTTTTTGCCCGACGGTATAATTCAGCTCGGTGCAAAGTTCTTCTTAAAACTTAAAAGATAAAATTAAAAATCTCTGAAACTCTTCTGAGCTTCAGAGATTTTTTTAAAGCCATTCTTTAATTATATTTGCGATTCTTTCTGCTGAGTGTCCGTCGCAGGCACTGAGCTGGTCTGCTTTGAATTTAGCTGTTTTTTCTTTGTCGGGTGACCCGACAGTGTTACGTATTACGTCAAGCAGGGTTTCGGATTTGGTTGTCATTTCACCCGGTAACCCGTCAGGAAAATCGAGATAAAATCCACGCTCGTATTTCCCGATATCGGGGCAGTAGAATACGCAAGGGACATCCATAAGGCAGGCATCGTAAATTACCGAAGAATAGTCGGTTATTATAGCACTGCTTGCGGCTGTGAGCTCAAGCGTTGATTCACTGCTCAGGTCGATAATGTTTTTGTACTCTTTATTTAAAAGAGAATATTTCATTATAGGGTGGCGGCGGATTATAAATATCTCGTCGTCGGCAAGGCTTGCACTGAGTTTGTCCCAGTCGATTTTTGAGTCGAATTCAATCTGTTTGCCTTCTTCTTCGCGGAAAGTGGGGCAGTAGAGGTAGAGCTTTTTGTCTGCGAATTCCGGATGGGAAGACAGCACCTTTTCACGCATAGTGTCTTTACCGCTGATAAGTGAATCGGTACGGGGCAGACCGAGGGGCAGGCATATATCTTCGCTGATACCGAATGCACCTGCATAGAATTTTCTGCAGTTTTCGGAAGTGACCGCAACAGCCGTATACTGTGAATGGGTTGCAATTTCTTCCTCGCGTGTAATCTGTGACGGTGCGTCAAGACCGAACTTTTTGAATGCACCGCAGGCGTGCCATATCTGGATAAGCTTCTGCTCGGGGCGGAGCTTTACCGCACGCATATAGCGCACGTAGTCGTCGGTAACTATAACCTTGCTTGTCAGCAGGTAATAGTAGGCGAGCGGCTTTATTTTTATTGAGTGCGGAAGCATATGTGCGAATATTACCTTTTTGGTGTCGAGTGCATCGTACACAGCCTTGCTGTTGTCGGCAAGCTTGCCGTTGGCACGGATTGTATAAAACAGCACACGATTCTGAAGCGGTAAGCATTTGCAGACAGCACACCACAGTCTGTTTAAAAGGTTCAGTACTTTTCGTCTGAGCTTAGGGCTGAGTATTTTTTTGAGTAAAGCTTTCATAGACTACCTCTATGTTTTTTAATCTTTTATGATATTTTAATATTAAATTGAAAAATTTACAATACCGAAAAGAAATATAGTTAATTTGGGCTTATAATATTTTTATATCTGAAATGCAATTTCATACGGTATACCTACCCCGAAAAAGGTTTTGGTGCTGTCAGGGCTGTATGCTGTTACTATGATGAACGCTTGCATTTTAAAAAATAGTTATGTATAATAAATAAAACAGTACATTTGATATTGTTTTATTGATAAGTTGAGGATACAGGTATTCTCAACAGTGAAATTAATAAAGAGGTGTCAGTAATGAAGAAAAAACTTTACAAATCAAATACCGATAAAAAAATCTGCGGTGTTTGCGGTGGTATCGCTGAGTATTTCGGCATAGATTCCACAATTGTTCGTTTGATTCTGGTCTTGGCGGTTCTTTTTGCCGGCACAGGTGTTCTGGCATACATTATTGCCGCTATTGTAATGCCCGGAAAAACCGAATAATTATTTTTGCTTTGCGCTGTTTCTGAAATTTAAAAAGGATACATAATCACGGAGGTTTTGGTATGCTGACTTCAACCGAAATAGGCTCTGCTGCAAAAATTATCGGTGAAGAAAAAGCCGTTGAGCTTATAGCTAAAGCCGGTTTTGATGCCTGGGATTTCTCGATGTTTGATATGTGTAAGTACGACTGGCATAATCAACGCTTGCTTGAAAATAATCATCCGCTTTCCGGCAACGGTTATCTTGCTTTTGCCCGTAAATTAAAGCAGATAGGTCTTGATAACGGTATTGTCTGCAATCAGTCGCACGCACCGTTTCCGACCTGCTGTGCCGAAATACGCTCATATTATAAGAGGGCTATTGAGTGCACTGCAGAGGCTGGCGGTAAAATATGTATAATTCACCCCGATAACAACAAGAGTGCAGAAGAAAACGCCGAGATGTATTTTGAGCTTCTTCCGTTTGCCAAGAGCTGCGGCGTGAAAATTGCAACCGAAAACATGTGGAACTGGAACGATGAAAAGGATGAGGCGGCACCTGCAGCTTGCTCAGACCCTGCAAGCTTCAACGCACACCTTGATGCCGTTAACGATGATTTCTTCGTTGCGTGCCTTGATATAGGTCACGCTGAAATGAGAGGTCTCGGCACAAGTGCGGCAGAAATGATAAAGGCACTCGGTCCGCGTTTGCAGGCACTGCATATTCACGATAACGATTTGTGGCACGATTCACATCAGATACCGATGTCAATGGGTATTGATTTTGCGGCTGTTGTAAAGGCACTCAAGGAAATTGACTACAAAGGTTATTTCACGCTTGAGAGTGACAGATATCTTAATGGCTATACGTCCGAAAATATTCTTGACGGTCTTAAAAATCTTGCGGATGCCGATAAAAAACTTGCTATGATGTTTAAAAACGCATAAAGTAACCAAAACTCCTTTTATCTTGAATAGAAGGAGTTTTATTATATGGTTGAACAGGATACCGTGAAGCTGTTGCGTGAATGTGATGCAGGTGTAAAAATGGGCATTAAATCTATTGAAGACGTGCTCGGTCATGTTAAGAGCGATACGCTTGAGAAATATCTGACAGACTGCAAAGATGAGCATGAAAAACTCGGTGAAGAGATAAGAGAGCTGCTTGATAAATATCACGATGACGGGAAAAATCCCAACCCCGTTGCACAGAGTATGTCGTGGATGAAGACAGGGATTAAGATGGCTGTTGATAACTCTGACGGAACCATTGCAGACCTTATGACGGACGGGTGCAATATGGGTGTTAAGTCTCTTAACCGTTACCTCAACGAATATAAAGCGGCAGATGAAGTGTCGAAGGATATTACGAAACGGCTTATTAACCTTGAGGAAAGGCTTGCAGTAGATATAAGAGACTATTTATAAAACTAAAATTCAGCATCCGAAAGGATGCTTTTTTTCTTGCTTTGAGTGTTATGTTGTGGTATAATGGCAAAGATTTTTGCAAAGTTAAGAAAACGAGGGGTTTTATGGATTTTATCGAAAAAATTGTAAACGGAATTAACGATGCAATGTACACGTACATACTGGTGGCATTGCTTGTTATAGGTGGCATCTTTTTTACCTTCCGTACAAGGTTTGCATCGTTCAGACTGCTTGGTGAGCAGATTAAGGCTGTAACCGAAAAGCCGAAGGACGGCAAGGGTGTTTCATCCTTTCAGGCACTTATGGTGTCTACAGCGTCACGCGTAGGTACGGGTAACATCATAGGTGTTGCTTCTGCAATTCTTGCAGGCGGCTTCGGTGCGATTTTCTGGATGTGGGTTATTGCACTTATCGGCTCGGCATCCGCACTTATTGAAAGTACACTTGCACAGATATACAAGAAACGCGGTGAGGACGGTACAAGCTACGGCGGCCCTGCTTATTATATCGAGACCGCACTCAAGTGCAGACCGCTTGCGATTGTATTTACCGTATTTCTTATTCTGACTTACGGTGTGGGTTTCAATATGCTCGGCTCATACAATCTGCAGTCAACCTTTGCAGCTTACAGCTTTTATGATGCGAAAACAACTCCGTGGATAATCGGTCTTATACTTGCTGTACTCGTCGGATACTGTCTTATAGGTGGCGGTAAGCGAGTAATTAAAGTTACAAGCTTTATGGTGCCGATTATGGGTGTTGCTTATATTTTTGTTGCGCTTGTGATTGTAGCTCTCAACATAAAGGCTTTGCCCGACGTGTTTGAGCGTATATTTACAGAGGCTTTTGATATTAAGGCGATATTCGGTGGATTTACCGGGTCGTGCGTTATGTACGGTATCAAACGCGGTCTTTTCAGTAACGAGGCAGGTGTCGGTTCGGCACCCAATGCTTCTGCTTCTGCAGACGTAAAGCACCCCGTAAAGCAGGGCCTTGTTCAGGTGCTTTCAGTTTTTATTGACACGATTCTTGTTTGCTCTGCAACGGCATTTATGTGTATGTGCTCGGGTGTTGAACCCGGTAATTTTGACGAGAGCGCAACCTACGTTCAGGCTGCTCTTTCAAAAACACTCGGCGGTTTCGGTCCTGTGTTCATTACGGTTGCAATGATTCTTTTTGCATTTACAACTCTTCTCGGTAATCTCTACTACGTTGACAGAAGCTGGTTCTTCCTCTTTAAAAAGATGCCGAGCAAGACATTTATGCGCATTTATTATATTGTAGCCTCACTTATTATTTTTGTAGGTGCAGGTCTCAATGCAGAGCTGCTCTGGGGTATTGCAGATATAACAATGGGTGCTATGGCACTTATTAATATGCCCGTAATAATCATACTCAGCAAGTATGCTATACGCGCACTCAAGGATTATGAGGCACAGCGTAAGGCAGGAAAAGCCCCTGAGTTTAAAAAGGAAAGCATTGGTCTTAAGCACGACGTGGATTACTGGCAGTAAGAATTTATATGAATAATGAAACGAAGCCTTACAGAGCGATTTCTGCAAGGCTTCGTTTTTTATTTTATTCTTGGTAAAGCGTCAATCATTGTGATTAAATCGGTATAAAATGTACGGGTCTGCTGAACGTTGCCGTTCATTCCTATTACGGCACCGTGGTCACCCGTGCGTGTCGGGAATACGTTCCATATTCCGCGTGTGATTTCAGTACCTTCATTATAATCAATATGTTCATCGCCCGTAGGATACTGTGCTGAAACGACGTTTACAAGACCGTCGTTTGGTAACCAGCTTTCGTCGATTATGACGGGTGCATCGGCGTCTGTATTGGTATACGTACCGATAAGTCTTGCCATAGGCATAAGCACTACCATAGTTGAAAGTATAGGAGTCTGTTTGCCTGTAATCGGGGCTTTTTCTGTTGTGCAGTAGGCATAAGAGAAATAGTAAATGCTGTCTACTGTTTTTATGGTTTCGTTAAGCTCTTTTGCACCGTGAGGTGAAAGGTCATAAAAAGCGTTGTCGATACCGCTCATAAAGCTGCCGTTAAGCAGTGACATTGTGTTCTCAGAGCCTGAAAAGATGCCGAAATGCTCAAGCTGAAAATCTATCATTCCGCCTTCAACCGCATCGGTTACGCCGCCGGCTATCCGGAGCATACCGAGTACGGAGGGAATCAGTTTGTCTTTGTCGACCACATAGTAAAGAGTAGAGCCGTTGTGGGGTGCACAGAGGGTGGTTACACTGTTTATACAGTTGCCTTTGCCACCTTCAAACAGCGGTGACAGATTATCGGGGCTTGCCTGCTGTTCGGCTTCGCTGCCGTATTCCATAAGACTTGCAAAAAGGCTTACGGTGTTACCGCCAAAACTGTGACCTACAAGGTTTATTTTGTGGAGCTGACCGCCGTCGGTTTCTTTACACCATTCCGGATACAGCGGTGAGGTGTACACCTTGCCGTAACGGTCGTGGCCGTGCTCGGCACTGTGAGCGGCACCGTAGTCGACCGTTGTACCTGTGAGCTGTGCATATAATTCACACGCTCTGTCCCACGCACTTGAAAAAGGACCTACGGTAGCTTCGTACACTTTATATCCTTCTCCGCGAAGGTATTCTGACAGACTGCCTGTGCTTGCACCCCAGTAAGGTGCGATTGAGTTTATTCCTGCACTTTCACCCCAGCCACCCATTCCGTGCACAAGCACGTACGGATATGCTACGGGGTCTTCGTGGAACTTTGCCCACAGACGTTTGTATCCGCCAAGAGGCAAGGGGATTATTGCGGCAAACAGAAGACAGGCGGCAAGTAAAATCGCAACTACTCTGATTTTGGTATTGCGTGAAGGCTCATCACGCTCAGTTTTTTCGTCGTTGTGATTATCTTCAGGTATATCGTCTTCAGCGTCTTCGCCTATGTATATTTCTTCAAGCTCGGGTGCAGGTGCGGCTTCTTCTTTGCCGTACAGTATATAATCACTGCTTACTCCGAAAAGCTCGCACATAGCTACAAGTTTATTGAGGTCGGGCATAACGTTGCCTGTTTCCCACTTTGAAACAGACTGGCGTGAAACGCCGAGCTTTTCGGCAAACGCTTCCTGAGAAAGCCCTGCTTCTTTTCTCAGTTTCAGTATTCTGTCACCGATAGACATTGTTATCCTCCTTAAAAGTTGGTAAGTAAATTGTAGTGCTTATTGAAGGGAAATTCAACCAACTTAACTTGGCAATTGCAATTTTTTTAAGAGAATTCAGATGTTTTGTTTATGCAACTGTATATAACAAGCATAGCATAAGTTGGGATTGTGCGTCAACTGAACTTGACATTTTTGATTTTGAGGTTTGAAAACGCAATGAAACAATACCATTATATAACAAAAAACATATAAATCTATCAACTTTAGTTTGAAGTTTAAAAATCAGATGATATTTCAATGTAAACTCTGCTTTACATCGGTAAAAAATAAAGAGCACACTCCGTTTGGAGTGTGCTCTGGTTTGCGGTTGATTATCTCTCGTTGATGTACTTTGTAAGCTCAACGGGATCAACGATAACGCCGTCCTTGTAAACACGCATGTTACCGGATGCGATTTCGTCGATGAGGATAACCCCGTCGTTGTTGTAGCCGAACTCAAACTTGATATCCCAGAGATCAAGACCGATTGACTTGAGATCGTCAGCAACAATCTTTGTGATTTTGAGTGTCTGCTCCTTCATGCTTTCGAACATAGCGGGAGTCATAACGCCGAGTGCTGCAAGACCTTCGCCTGTAACAAGCGGATCGCCCTTTGCATCGTTTTTGAATGTGCACTCTACGTAGCCGCCCTCGAGAACTGTACCGTCCTCAATATACTCGCCGTAT
>JAZRSU010000021.1:0-24940 GCA_045651645.1 Acutalibacteraceae bacterium | reverse complement strand
AAATTTCATTTTAAAGTGCTTCGCAGTTTCGTAAGAGTATAAAATTTCTTGTATCGAAGCCAAAAACGCAGCAAGGCTGTCGCCTTGCGAGGCTTTTGACAAAGATACGGGGAATTTTACTCGAGAAACAAATACTTCCTTGCGACTCGGTGGCGAATCTCAAGCGGATTTTTGTTTCAGCGGAACTTATTCAGCATCTTTAACGGAGATAATACCGTTGAATACGCCGACATAGAGTGTGTCGTTGGGGCCGATTGTGATCGGGCCGTAGCTGTTGTTCCAGTTTCTGCCGATACCTGTGAATACCTTGAATACGGTTTCGCCTGTATCGAAGTCAACAGCTGTAAGGTACCATGCAACCTTGCCTTCGGGGATGCCGTCGTCATCGGTATCCTCAGCATCGTCATACTCTCTTGTGTAGAGGTAAACGAGACCGTTCTTTGTTGAAAGCTTGGGAACAACTGTGCAGGATGCTTCCTGGCTTTCCCATGCGATGAATGCGTCTGTGCAGTCAGCGTTGAGGTCGATTCTTACAACACCGGGCTCACTTGTCGGGTCAGTTACAAGGAAGCCTGAACCTGACTCGGAGTAGTTGTTTTCAACGATGAATGAGCGGCCGTGAGCGATAAGGCTGTTTTCACTAACGCTCTTGCCCTTTGTGAATACGGGAACTTCAGCGATGATGTCGCCGTTTTCACGGTCGTAGATACAAACGTGTACCTGCTCGTCAGCGTTGTCTGTGATAGCAACAACCTTCTTGATGCTGCCGTCCTCACAGGGGACGTCGAGGAGTGTGGGTGTTGTACCGCTACCCTGGTTGATAGCACCGGGCTTGAGTGTTGTACCGCGGTCGTAAGATGTTCTCCATGTGTAGTAGGGTGTGCCGTCCTCTTCGATATCAAAGCGGTACATTGCGTGGTCGGATACGATGTAGACACCGTCTTCAGCCATGCCGAATGTGTTCTGGATTTCTTCGCCCTTACCTTCGAATGTGAGCTTTGTGAGATAAACCTTATCTGTGCCCTTTTCGATGTAGCCTACTTCACCGGGACGAGTTACAAACCAGATGTTACCCTTATAATCGGGCATAGCGTCTGTGATGTAAGAGCCTTCGGGAAGGTAGCTGCTGATGTTGTACTCTTTTTCAACCTTCCACTCGGGTGTGCCTGTGGATTCGTCGATGTAGTAAATCTGGATTACGTTTTCGGAGTTACCGATAATCGGCTTGTCACCCTCGTAAAGGTGGCAGTAAGCACCGCCTGAAGTATCGCTGGAGATTGATGCGAAGTCAAATCTCTTGATAGCTTCGATTGTTGAGGGACGCTGGGGAAGACGTGTTTCAGCAAGAATCTCGAGTGTGTCGGGATCGAGGAGGAGAAGGCGGAAGCCTACAACGTTACCACTGATACACATAATTCTGCCCTGGCTGTCGAACATACAAGTTGCGACAAGACCGCCGAATACGTTAAGAGAGCGGCTCTTTACAATGGGGCTGTTGCCGAGAGGGCCCATGTTGTTGTAGCAGCCTGTGTTGTAGGAGTTACCGTGCATACCGTTTCTGCCCTCTTCACCGAGGTAGGGGTTCTGCGGAACTACGATTTCGTCCATAGGATCTGCAACTGCAGTTTCGCCCATGAATGCGGGACACTTATCAGCTGCTGCGGGCTGACGGATAGCACCGCCGGGGCTGAGGAAGATCATCAGGAACGCTGAAATAGCTGTGAGGACCTTCAGGAATACTTTTGATGCAAAAATTGCTTCGAGCATAATTGGTTTCCTTTCTTTATTTGTATTTTTCCAAATTTGCCAAAAAAATTGTACCACTCTTATTGTCAATAGTCAATATAAATTTATTTTAAAAAGTAATATTGTTGTTGACATTGTTGCACAGCGGTGATATTGTTGTCTTAATAAAATTTATGGAGGGATTTCCAAATGGCAAAATGGCGCGTAGGTATTATCGGTAACGGCGGAATTTGTAAGGGTGCTCATCTTGAAGAGTACCTTAACGATGACAGAATCGAGGTCGTTGCACTTTGCGATATTATCGAGGAAAGAGCACTGTTTCTTAAAGACAACTACTTCCCCGATGCAGACGTTTACACAGATTACAAAGAGCTTCTCAAGGATGAGAGTATTGACTCTGTTGATATCTGTACACCCAACTATCTTCATTCAATTATTGCTGTTGCTGCTTTTGAGGCAGGCAAGCACGTATTCTGCGAAAAGCCCGACGCTGTAAGCGTTGAGGAAGCACTTCGTATGGATGCTGCTGCTAAAAAGGCAGGCAAAACACTTATGATTATGCGTAACAACCGCTTTGTTGCTCCTTCACAGTATGCAAAGAAGTATATTGATGCAGGCAAAATGGGCGAGATTTACTGCGGCCGTTGCGGCTGGCAGAGAAGACGCGGCATCCCCGGCAAGGGCGGCTGGTTCACAACCAAAGAGCAGTCAGGCGGCGGTCCGCTTATCGACCTTGGTGTTCACCTTATCGACCTTTCAATCTGGCTTATGGGCAACCCCACACCCGTTGCTGTTTCGGGTAATACATACTGCAAGTTTGCTGACAACGATTCAAGCGACTCCGTCAACTCCGATTTCGGCGACAAGATGGCAGACGGCACATTTGACGTTGAGGACCTTGCAATGGGTATGATCCGTTTTGATAACGGTGCAGTGCTTCAGATTGAGTTCAGCTGGGCATCAAACATCAAGAGTGAAAACCGCTTTGTTGAGCTTCGCGGTACAAAGTCAGGTCTTGAGTGGCGTAACGGCAAGCTTGAGATTTTCACTGAGGAAGACGGTCAGCTTCTTGATATCGCTCCCTCAAACATCAACGAAAAGCACGGCCATATGTACAACCTCCGTCACTTCTATGACGTTGTTATCGAGGGTGCAAAGCCCATCTTCGAGCCTCAGCAGGGTATTGATATGATCAAGATTCTCTGCGCTATCTACGAGTCTGCAAGAACAGGCAAGGAAATTGCACTTTAATTCGGAATTAAGAATTAGGAATTCGGAATTCGGAATTAATAAAAAATACCGCTGTATCGAAATCAATCGGTACAGCGGTTGTTATTTTTAAAACAGCTTATTTAATGAGTGATGAACCTGTCATCTGTGCAGGCTGCTCAAGACCCATAATCTGGAGCATTGTCGGAGCAATGTCGCAGAGCTTGCCGCCCTCTTTAAGCTCGCAGTCGTAACCGACTACGCAGAAGGGGACAGGGTAAGTTGTGTGAGCGGTGAAGGGTGAACCGTCATCCTCATACATCTTGTCTGCGTTACCGTGGTCAGCTGTGATGAGGACGATACCGCCCTTTGACATAACAGCGTCAACAACCTTGCCGACACACTCGTCAACAGCCTCAACAGCTGCAACAGCGGCATCAAAGATACCTGTGTGACCGACCATATCGCAGTTAGCAAAGTTGAGCATAATTGCATCGTACTTATCTTCTTCAACTGCTTTAACAACCTTGTCAGCAACGATGTATGCGCTCATTTCGGGCTGCATATCGTATGTTGCAACGTTGGGAGAATCTGTAAGGCTTCTGTCCTCACCCTCGTAAACGGTTTCTTCACCGCCGTTGAGGAAGAATGTAACGTGAGCGTACTTTGTGTACTCTGCAATACGAAGCTGCTTCATACCTGCATTGCTGATTACTTCACCGAGAGGCATTGTGATGCGCTCGGGCTTGTAAGCAACCTCAACGTTGGGCATTGTCTCGTCGTACTGAGTCATACATACGTAGCAAAGCTTGAGCATTTCGTCACGTGCGAAGCCGTCAAACTCAGCGTCTACAAATGCACGTGTGATTTCTCTTGCTCTGTCGGGACGGAAGTTGAAGAAGATTACGCTGTCGCCGCTCTTTACAGCTTCAGCCTTCTCGTTAACGCAGGGTACGATGAATTCATCTGTTACGCCGTTAGCATAGGATTCTTCCATCATTTCCTTTGCACAGGTGAACTTGGGAGCATCGAGTGCAGTCATAGCACGGTATGCCTTCTCAACACGGTCCCACTTCTTCTCTCTGTCCATAACGTAGTATCTGCCCATTACGGAAGCGATTGTGCCGACACCGATTTCGCCGCACTTCTTGTAAAGCTCAACAAGGAAATCCTTGCCGCTTGTGGGAGGTACGTCACGGCCGTCCATAAAGCAGTGGACGTAAACTTTCTCAAGGCCGCTTTTCTTAGCAAGCTCGAGAAGAGCGTAGAGGTGAGTGTTGTGGCTGTGAACACCGCCGTCGGATACAAGACCCATAAGGTGAAGAGCGGAGCCGTTAGCCTTGCAGTTTTCAACTGCCTTTGTGAATTCGGGGTTTGTGAAGAAGTCACCGTCGGAGATTGACTTGGAGATTCTTGTAAGCTCCTGGTAAACAACACGGCCTGCACCGATGTTTGTGTGACCTACTTCGCTGTTACCCATCTGACCGTCGGGAAGACCGACGTCAAGACCGGATGCACCGATATATGTGAGGGGATAGTTTGCAAAAAGGCTGTCAAGATTGGGAGTCTTAGCGGAAACGATAGCGTTGCCGTAGTCGCTCGGGTTCTTGCCGAAGCCGTCCATAATGCAAAGAAGAATAGGCTTTTTCATATTCTGTAACCTCTTTGAGTCAATTATTTGCTTGCTGCCTTAACGATAGCTGCGAAGTCTGCAGCCTTGAGTGATGCGCCGCCGATGAGACCGCCGTCAACGTCGTACTGAGCAAGAAGCTCGTCTGCGTTGCCTGCGTTCATGCTGCCGCCGTACTGAACAACAATCTTGTCTGCTGCAGCCTTGCCGTAAAGCTCGCCGATGAGTGCACGGATTGCGCCGTTAACCTCGTTAGCCTGCTCTGCAGTAGCTGTGAGACCTGTGCCGATTGCCCATACGGGCTCGTAAGCGATGATGATGTTGTCAAGCTCAGCCTCTGTAACGCCGAGAAGAGCAACCTTAGTCTGCATACGAACGATTTCCATTGTGATGTTCTGCTCGCGCTCTTCCTTGAGCTCGCCTACGCAGAGGATAACCTTGAGACCGTTGTCAAGAGCAGCTCTTACACGCTTCTGAACAGTAACGTCTGTTTCGCCGAAGTACTGTCTGCGCTCGCTGTGACCGATAACAACGTACTCAACACCGATAGCCTTGAGCATAGGAGCGGAAACTTCGCCTGTGAATGCGCCGCTCTCTGCCCAGTGGCAGTTTTCAGCACCGATTTTGATGTTGGAGCCCTTTGCTGCTTCCATAGCTGCAAAGAGGTCGATATAGGGTACACAAGCAACAACGTCACAGTCAGCGTCTGCAACGAGGGGCTTGATTTCGTTGATGAGAGCTGTTGCCTCAGCAGGAGTCTTGTTCATTTTCCAGTTACCAGCGATAACTACTTTACGGAGATTCTTATCCATTTTATAAACATCCTTTCAGATTTGATTACTATAACTTTGCCCGTGTATTGGTTGATACACGGGCGAGTGATTTATAAGGGATTAATTATTTCTCGTTGAGTGCTGCGATACCGGGAAGCTCTTTGCCTTCCATGTACTCGAGAGAAGCACCGCCGCCTGTGGAGATGTGGCTCATCTTGTCAGCGAAGCCGAGCTTCTGAACAGCTGCTGCACTGTCGCCGCCGCCGATGATGGAGATTGAGCCGGACTCTGCAACTGCGTTAGCAACTGCGATTGTACCTGCTGCGAAATTCTCCCACTCGGAAACACCCATCGGGCCGTTCCAGATAACTGTGCCTGCACCCTTGATAGCGTTTGCGAAAAGCTCCTGAGACTTGGGACCGATGTCAAGACCCATCCAGCCGTCGGGAATATCGTCGGAGTTAACAATCATAGCTTCTGTGTTGGGATCGTATTCCTTACCAACCTTGTTATCTACGGGGATAAGGAAGTTAACGCCCTTCTCCTTAGCCTTTGCCATCATTTCGCCTGCGAGCTCAACCTTGTCAGCCTCGAGGAGAGATGTACCGATGTTGTGGCCAAGGTACTTCATGAATGTGTATGCCATACCGCCGCCGACGATAAGCGTATCAACCTTGTCGAGGAGGTTTGTGATAACGCCGATCTTGTCGGAAACCTTAGCGCCGCCGAGGATTGCAACGAAGGGACGCTGGGGATTCTCAAGAGCACCGCCGATGAAAGCGATTTCCTTCTGGATGAGGTAGCCGCAGACAGCGGGAATGTAGTCTGCTACACCTGTTGTTGAGGAGTGAGCTCTGTGAGCTGAACCGAAAGCATCGTTAACGAAAATATCAGCAAGAGAAGCGAATGCCTTGCTGAGCTCGGGATCGTTCTTTGTTTCACCCTTCTCGTAACGTACGTTCTCAAGAAGCATAACGTCACCGTCGTTGAGAGAAGCTGCAAGAGCCTTTGCACTCTCGCCGACAACGTCTGTTGCCATTTTTACTTCTTTGCCGAGGAGCTCGGAAAGACGTGCTGCTACGGGAGCAAGTGAGAACTCGGGAACAACTTCACCCTTGGGTCTGCCGAGGTGAGAGCAAAGGATAACCTTTGCGTTGTTGTCAAGAAGGTACTTGATTGTGGGGAGTGAGGAAACGATTCTCTTGTCGCTTGTGATAACGCCGTCCTTAAGCGGAACGTTGAAATCGCAACGTACAAGAACTCTTTTGCCGCTGACCTGAATATCTTCAACGGTCTTTTTGTTAAGTGCACTGCTCATTTTCTGTACATCCTTTCGTGATATATACTTACATCAAATTGTAGACAATTTAAGGTCACAGACCTTCTCATATATTCTATACTAAATTGTAAAGATTTTCAACTATAATTTTTTGCAGAAATAGGGCGTGTTAACAGTGATTTTTGTTGATTTTGCTATTTCTGCAATAATTCCTTGACATTGCGAAAATTGCGTGCATATAATAGTTTCATATATATTTTGGTCTACTATCAGGAGGTATATTCAATGGCAAGAGTCTATAATTTTTCTGCAGGTCCCTCAATGCTTCCGGAGTCAGTTCTCAACAGAGCTGCAGCCGAAATGCTTGACTACAAGGGCAGCGGTCAGTCAGTAATGGAGATGTCTCATCGCTCCAAGGTGTTTATGGAAATTGCTGCAGAGACAGAATCTCTTTTCCGTGAGGTTCTCGGTGTACCGGAAAACTACAAAGTCCTCTTCCTCCAGGGCGGTGCATCAACTCAGTTTGCAGCTATTCCCCTCAACTTTATGAACGGCAGCAAGAAGGCTGACTATGTTCTCACAGGTCAGTTCTCAACAAAAGCTTACAAGGAGGCTTGCAAGTACGGCGATGTACGTGTAGTTGCAAGCTCCAAGGAAGATACATTCTCATATATTCCCCGTCTCGAAAAGTCCGATTTCGACCCTGAGGCAGATTACGTTTACGTTTGCTTCAACAACACAATCTACGGCACAACTTACAAGTATATTCCCGATACAGGTGACGTTCCGCTGTTTGCTGATGTTTCATCCTGCTTCCTTTCAGAGCCGATGGACGTTACAAAGTTCGGCCTTATCTACGGCGGTGCACAGAAGAATATCGGCCCTGCAGGTCTTACTGTAGTTATTGTTCGTGAGGATCTTCTCGGCAACGCAAGAGATTATACTCCGGCAATGCTCAACTACAAAGAGATGGCAGACAACGATTCAATGTACAATACTCCTCCCTGCTACTCAATCTATATCTGCAAGCTTGTTCTTGAGTGGATCAAGAGCATCGGCGGTCTTGAGGCTATGAAGGAGCGCAACGCTGCAAAGGCAAAGCTTCTTTACGATTACCTCGACAACAGCAAGCTCTTCAAGAACGGCGTAAATAAAGAGGACCGTTCAATGATGAACGTTACTTTCGTTACAGGCAGTGAAGAGCTTGATGCAAAGTTTGTAAAGGAAGCAACTGCTGCAGGTTTTGTAAACCTCAAGGGTCACCGCTCTGTAGGCGGTATGCGTGCTTCTATCTACAACGCAATGCCTTACGAGGGTATTGAGAAGCTCGTTGCATTTATGGCAGAATTCGAGAAAAACAATTCATAAGGGTGATATAAATGTTCAATATTCTTACTCTCAATAAAATCGCAGCATGCGGTACAGACAGACTCGGCGACAACTATAAGGTTGCTGACGATATTCAGTCTCCCGATGCTATTATGGTACGTTCCGCAGCAATGCATGATATGGAGTTTGACCCTGCAACACTCGCTGTTGCACGTGCAGGTGCAGGTGTCAACAATATTCCGCTCGACAAGTGCACGGAAAAGGGTATCGTTGTTTTCAACACACCCGGTGCAAACGCAAACGCTGTTAAAGAGCTTGTTCTTTGCGGCCTTTTCCTCTCTTCTAGAAGAATTCCTGCAGCTATTGACTGGTGCAAGACTCTCAAGGGTGAGGGCGCAAACGTATCCAAGCTTGTAGAAAAAGGCAAGTCACAGTTTGTCGGCCCCGAAATTATGGGCAAGACACTCGGTGTTATTGGCCTGGGCGCAATCGGTGCAAAGGTTGCTAACGCAGCAGTAGCACTCGGTATGGATGTTGTCGGCTACGATGCTTTCCTTACAGATGCAGCTGCAGCAGCACTCGCTACCGAGGTTAAGGTTGTATCAAGCCTTGACGAGGTTTACGCAGCATCCGATTATATTTCTCTCCACCTTCCCTGCAATGACAGCACAAAGGGTATGATTAACGCTGATACATTTGCTAAGATGAAGGATTGCGTACGCATTCTCAACTTCGCACGTGGTGAGCTTGTTGACAACGCTTCTGTTATCGACGCTCTTGCAAGCGGTAAGTGTGCAGCATACGTTACAGACTTCCCGACTGATGAGCAGATTGGTGTTGACGGTGTTGTTGCAATGCCTCACCTCGGTGCTTCTACTCCCGAGTCAGAGGATAACTGTGCAGTTATGGCAGCAGACGAAATCAAGGCTTACCTCGAAAAGGGTGAGATTGTAAACTCCGTCAACGTACCTGCAATGCGTCTTGCAGCTCCCGCAGGTAAGCGAGTTTGCGTAATCCATGCAGAGTCAGCTTTCGCTGACGTTGTTGCCGCTATGGAAGGCCACACAGCTAATGTAAATACTGCTTCACGCAAGGGTGTTTCCTACACTGTTGCCGATATGACAGGCGACTGTGCAGATAAGCTCGCTTCTGTTGACGGTGTATACAGAGTCAGAGTTATCGGCTGATAAATAACAAATCAAAAGCTCCTTGTTACTGTAACAAGGAGCTTTTTTTATGCCTGATTCTCTTTCATTCTTTTTATTTGTTTCATAAAATAGTCGGTATAAACGCAAAAATTAGGGTGATTGAGAAGTTTTATCAGCTGAATTGCTTTTTCTGTTTCTGCTATAGCTTTGTCGATTTTATTCTTTGCTTCATAATATTCTGCAAGTTTCCACATCATTTGGATTAAATTCTCAAAAGAAATCCATTTTTGCTTTTCGGCAGCTTTGTATTTAGGTTCGCCGTCCAAGAGAAATGCGATTTCCGTAAGCTTTGTAAAGTATATTTCCGGAATTTGTTCTATTGCATTTTCCGCACTTTTCAGGTCGCCTTTCTTTTTATAAGCATAGGCAAGAAAACGCAGAGCATCGTATTTAACTTCATTATTAAGTGTTCTTTCCGTAAGTTTTGCTGCGATGTCTATAGTTTCATCAGGATCGGTTACAACATAAAGGATATTATTTAAAAGTATATCGTTTTCGGGATATTTTTTCAGCCCTTCTTCAAGTATTGCTCTGCTTTTTTTGGGGTCGCTTTCTCTGAATTTATAGGATTCATCAACTATTTTTTCGATTTCTTTTTCTTTTTCAGTCGGACAGAAATCAAAAAGCTCATCCATTGAAATTCCGAAATAGTTTGCAAGCACGGGTGCAAGTGTTATATCGGGTAAAGCAATATTGTTTTCCCATTTGCTCACAGCTTGGAAAGATATACCTACGGCATTCGCAAGCTGCTCCTGTGTTATTCCTTTTGCTTTTCTTAATGCTTTGATTTTATTTCCGATATTCATAGTTTATCACCGCCATGTTTTGTTAACTGAAATATAACACATATTTTTAAAACAAACAATAACATATAAGGTGATGTTTTTCAACTGTGGGTTGAAAAAGCGAAGTGCGAAAATTCTTATGAAGTGTTGAACAAGTCTTTTATTTTTTTCTTATACGTGTTATAATAATATAATAACTTGAAAAGGAGGTTTTGCTGTGGAGCAATTTAAACTGGTTTCTAAATACAAGCCTACGGGTGACCAGCCTCAGGCTATAAAAGCACTTGTTGACGGCGTCAACAAAGGGCTTGATGAGCAGACTCTGCTTGGCGTTACGGGCTCGGGCAAAACCTTTACTATGGCTAACGTTATCGCTCAGGTGAATAAGCCTACACTTGTGCTTGCTCACAACAAAACTCTTGCCGCACAGCTTTGCAGTGAATTCCGTGAATTCTTTCCAGAAAATGCGGTTGAGTATTTTGTCAGTTATTACGATTACTATCAGCCCGAAGCATATCTGCCCACAACCGACACTTATATCGAAAAGGATTCGGCTGTAAACGATGAAATTGATAAGCTCCGTCACTCCGCAACCTGTGCACTTGCAGAGCGACGTGACGTTATAATTGTCGCATCCGTGTCGTGCATATATACTCTGGGTAGCCCCTTTGATTATAAAAATATGCTCATTTCGCTCAGACCCGGTATGGAAAAAAGCCGTGAGGAGCTTATTGAAAAGCTCGTCAGCATTCAGTATGAGCGTAACGATATAAACTTCATACGTAATAAGTTCCGTGTGAGAGGCGACGTTGTTGAGATTTTTCCTGCCTATTCATCAGATACGGCAATCCGTGTTGAATTTTTCGGCGATGAGATTGACCGTATAAGCGAAATTAACGTGCTTACGGGTGACGTGAAGGCTGTGCTCAGCCACGCGGCTGTATATCCTGCATCGCACTACGTTATTCCGCAGGAGAAGATGGAAGAAGCCATAGGCAGAATATTTGATGAGATGACGCAGGTATATGCCAAGTTTGTTGAAGAGGGCAAGCTGCTTGAAGCACAGCGTATAAAACAGAGGACAGAGTACGATATTGAAATGCTGCGTGAAACTGGCTTCTGCAAGGGTATAGAAAACTATTCCCGTGTGCTTTCGGGTATGCCTCCGGGATCTGTGCCATTTACGCTTCTCAATTATTTCCCCGATGATTTTCTGCTGTTTGTTGATGAGTCGCACGTTACTTTGCCGCAGGTAAGGGGAATGATAGGCGGCGACAGAGCAAGAAAAGAAAACCTTGTCAATTTCGGCTTCCGTCTGCCGTCGGCATTTGACAACAGACCGCTGACCTTTGACGAGTTTTACGTGCGTACGGGTCAGAAGATTTTTGTAAGTGCTACACCGGGTGAATTTGAGCGCAACAAGAGTGCACAGATTGCCGAGCAGTTAATCCGCCCGACAGGTCTGCTCGATCCCGAGATTTCTGTAAGACCCACCGAGGGTCAGATTGATGACCTGCTTGGTGAAATCAACAAACGCACCGAGAAAGGTGAGCGTGTGCTCGTAACCACACTTACCAAGAAAATGGCTGAAAATCTTACCGATTATTTCTCCGATATGGGTGTGAACGTGCGTTATATGCACCACGATATTGACACAATAGAGCGTATGCAACTTATACGCGGTCTTCGCCTCGGTGAGTTTGACGTGCTTGTTGGTATCAATCTGCTGCGTGAAGGTCTCGATATACCCGAGGTGTCGCTTGTTGCAATACTTGATGCAGATAAAGAGGGCTTCCTCAGAAGCGAAACCTCACTTATACAGACAATAGGCCGTGCGGCACGTAACGCAAACGGCGAGGTAATAATGTATGCCGACAGCGTAACGCCGTCTATGGAGCGTGCTCTTGACGAAACGGCACGCCGCCGTGAAAAGCAGATGGCTTATAACGAAGAGCACGGCATAACTCCGCAGACGATTATAAAAGATGTATCCGAAATTCTTGAAATTTCATCGGGTGCTGAAAGTGCTAAGGCAGATAAACAGCTCAGCCGTATTGAGCGTGAGCAGCTTATCAAACAGCTTACCAATGAGATGAAGGCGGCGGCAAAGATACTCGAATTCGAGCACGCCGCACAGCTTCGTGACAGAATTGAAAAACTCAGACGAGGTAAATAAATGAGAGAGAAAAAAATACTGGTAAAAGGAGCAAGGGCTCATAACCTTAAAAATATTGACGTCGAAATTCCGCGCGATAAGCTTGTTGTTTTTACGGGACTTTCTGGCTCAGGTAAATCGTCGCTTGCCTTCGACACAATTTATGCCGAGGGTCAGCGTCGCTATGTCGAGTCGCTGTCAAGCTACGCAAGGCAGTTTTTAGGTCAGATGGAAAAGCCCGATGTCGATTATATTGAGGGCTTATCGCCTGCGATTTCAATCGACCAGAAAACAACGTCAAAAAATCCTCGTTCAACAGTAGGTACTGTAACCGAAATTTACGATTACCTTCGTTTGCTCTGGGCTCGTGTCGGTGTGCCTCACTGTCCCGAATGCGGCAGAGAGATAAAGAAGCAGACTGTTGACGATATAGTCGGCAAAATTCTTGAGTTGCCCGAGGGCACAAAGCTTCAGATTCTTGCCCCCGTTATACGAGGTCAGAAAGGCGAGCATATAAAGGTGTTTGAGTCCGCACGTAAGGGCGGCTATGTCCGTGCCCGTGTTGACGGCAACCTCTATGAGCTTACCGAAACGATAAAGCTTGAAAAAAACAAGCGTCACGATATTGAAATAATTGTTGACCGCCTTGTTGTCAAGGAGTCAATCCGTTCAAGGCTTGCAGATTCGGTTGAAACTGCGGCAAGCCTTGCCGAGGGTCTTGTGCTGTGTGATGTTATAGGCGGCGAAGAGCTGCTCTTTTCGCAGAATTATGCCTGCCCTGACCATGGCACTTGTATCGAAGAGCTTGAGCCGAGAATGTTTTCTTTCAACAATCCCTACGGTGCGTGTCCTACCTGCTCGGGTCTCGGTATATTTATGAAGATTGACCCCGATATTATTATTCCCGACAGGTCGCTTTCCGTAAACGGCGGTGCAATCAAGGCAAGCGGCTGGAGTATTACTGACAGCGGCAGTATTGCAAGAATGTATTTCGAGGGCCTTGCAAAGCACTATAAATTTTCTCTCGATACACCGATAGAGGAGTTACCCAAAAAGATTATAGATATACTTCTCTATGGCACAAACGGCGAGAAATTCACAATGGAGCGTAATACTGCATATATGACAGGCACATACCGCTCCGATTTTGAAGGTGTAATCAACAACCTTGAGCGCAGATATAACGAAACAAACAGCGACGCAATGCGTGGAGAGGTTGAGCAGTATATGTCCGAGCAGTCGTGCCCCGACTGTAACGGTGCAAGGCTCAAAAAAGAGGTGCTCTGTGTAACCGTCGGCGGTATGAATATCGAAGAATTTACACGTATGCCGATTGCAGAAGAGCTTGATTTTATCAATAGCCTCACTCTTTCCGAGCGTGATATGAAGATTGCAAGGCTGATTCTGCGAGAGATAAGAGAGAGACTCAGCTTCCTTATGAGTGTCGGCCTTGAGTATCTTACACTTGCAAGAGGTGCAGGTACTCTTTCGGGTGGTGAAAGTCAGCGTATCAGGCTTGCAACGCAGATTGGCTCGTCGCTTACGGGCGTGCTCTATATACTTGATGAGCCGAGTATCGGTCTGCATCAGCGTGATAATTCACGCCTTATCGAAACTCTCCGTCACCTGCGTGATATTGACAATACGCTTATTGTTGTCGAGCACGATGAAGAAACTATAACGAGTGCCGACTATATTGTTGATGTCGGTCCGGGTCCCGGTATTCACGGCGGCGAAATTGTCTGCAGCGGTACACCGGAGCAGATTATGGCTTGCGAAGAATCCGTTACGGGTCAGTATCTGAGCGGAAAGAAGAAAATACCCGTGCCTGAAAGCAGACGAAAGGGCAACGGAAAGAAGCTCGAAATCATAGGTGCGAGGGAAAACAATCTCAAAAATATTGACGTTAATATACCTCTCGGCACTCTTACCTGCGTTACGGGTGTTTCGGGCTCGGGTAAATCGTCGCTTATAAACGAAATTCTCAATAAAAAGCTTGCCGCAGAGCTTAACGGAGCCCGTAAGTATGCAGGTAAGCACGACAAAATAAAAGGCATACAGCACCTTGATAAGGTCATAAATATTGACCAGTCACCGATAGGCAGAACACCTCGCTCCAACCCTGCGACTTATACGGGTGTTTTTACCGATATACGTGATTTGTTTGCCGCAACAACCGATTCGAAAATCCGAGGTTATAAGGCGAATCGCTTCTCCTTCAATGTAAAGGGCGGCAGATGTGAAGCTTGTCAGGGCGACGGTATTGTCAAGATTGAGATGAATTTCCTTGCTGACATATATGTGCCCTGCGATGTTTGCCACGGTGCACGCTATAACCGTGAAACGCTTGAGGTTAAATACGGCGGCAAATCGATTTACGATGTGCTTGAGATGACTGTTGAAGAGGGCTTGGCATTCTTCTCGGCAGTGCCGAAGGTAAAGCGCAAATTGCAGACGCTCTACGATGTCGGTCTCGGCTATATCAAAATCGGTCAGCCTGCAACTACTCTTTCGGGCGGTGAAGCACAGCGAGTAAAGCTTGCAACTGAGCTTGCGAGAATTGCTACGGGCAAGACGATTTATATTCTTGACGAGCCTACAACGGGTCTGCACACTGCCGATGTACACAGACTTATAACTGTTTTACAGAAGCTTGTTGACAGCGGAAATACAGTGCTTGTAATTGAGCACAACCTTGACGTTATCAAAACAGCCGACTATATTATCGACCTCGGACCTGAGGGCGGTAACAAGGGCGGCGAGATTGTAGCCTGCGGTACACCCGAAGAGGTTGCCGGATGTGAAAAATCATATACGGGTCAGTATCTCAAAAAAATGTTATAAAAAGAACGCTTGCAAAGGTTTTATGCCTTTGCAAGCGTTTATTATTTGCTTAAGCTGTTTACTAAATCTCTGTCGGGTGTGACGTAGAGAGTATTATAGACGTGGTAGATAACCTTACCGGGTTTTGCACCCTGCGGCTTTTTAAGGTTTCTTACCTGCGTATAGTCGACAGGCACTCCCGAGCTTTGTCTTGCTCGGCTGTGGTATGCCGCTATGATTGCCGCTTCAATAAGTGTATCCTCGGGTACTTCACGGCCTTCGGTTACGATTATCGTGTGAGAGCCGGGGAAGTTCTGTGTATGAAGCCACAAGTCGTTTTTAGAGGCTGTTTTGAGCGAGAGTCTGTCGTTTTGTTCGTTGTTTCTGCCGACTAAAATCATAAATCCGTCACTTGATTCATATTCCATAGGACTCAAAGGTTTTGGTGCTTTGGTGCCTGGCTTCTGCTTGGATTTAAGATATCCTGTATGGCTGAGCTCTGCTTTTATTTCACCGATCTGTGCAGTTGTTTCCGCACGTGAAAGTGAGTCGGCAACAGTGTCAAGGTAAGTCAGTTCCTCTTCACCCTGAGCGATAAGGTTAGTCAGCATCTGCTCGGCTGTTTTTGCCTTGCGGTACTCTTTGTAATATCGCTGTGAGTTTTCGTTGGGAGTTAATGCAGGGTTGGCATTAATCCTTATCATCTCGTTGGTGTAGTAGTTGTATACCTCGTAAAAAGGTGCGCCTTTCTGAAGCTGATAGATGTTTGCGGCAATAAGCTCTGCATTGATTTTCAGCTGCTCACGGTCAGCACACTGGCTCAGCTCCGCACGCTGAAGGTCGAGCTTTCTTGCAGTACGCTGTATAAGGTTTGCGACGAGCTTCTGAAGCTCGGAAGAATTCTGCTTTGTGCGCTCGATTCTGTCTTTTTCATAGTAGAAGTCATCGAGCAAAGCTGAGAATGAATCGAAGAATTTAAGCTGTGCGTTATCACCGTACTGTGTGATTTCCATAAATGAGAAATCCATCGGCTTGCCGCTCGGGTCGATTACCGCACAAGGCTTCGGCTCGCAGATTCTGAGCGAGTCGAGCTCAGAGGCGATAAGCTTTATATCGCTTTCGGTGAGTATTTCTGCACGCTTGTCTTCACCTATTGCTCTGCTTACAATCTCACGGCAGACGATAGGGGAAAGACCCTGCACGCTTGCGAGTATAGCACCGCTTGCTGTTTTGCCGTCTTTCTCTGCGGCACTTTCTGCCGCTTCAAGTGAGCTTATATCGGTAAGGTCGGGTTTGTTCTGCTTGGGCGGCATTTTGTACAGCATACCGGGCAGAATCTGTCTGAGTGAAGAGGTTTCGCTGTCAACACGCTTGACCGCATCAAGAATTATTCCCTCTTCGTTTATGAGGATTATATTGCTGTACTGCGCCATTATTTCAATGCAGAGTGTGAGCTTTACGGGGTTACCGATTTCGTTCGTTGCATCAAAATCAAGGAAAAGTGCACGCTCAAGACCTTCCTGCCTTACGTTTGTAAGCAGTGCTGATGTTAGATGCTTGCGAAGCAGCATACAGAGCATCGGCGGTTTTGCGGGATTTTCGGGCGGAAACGCCGTAAAATGAATCTTGGGTGAGTTTGCACCTGCATTCATAAGGAGCTTATGTGCACCGTTTCTGCCACGCAGAACAAGCACCAACTCTTCGCGTGAAGGTTGGTGCACCTTTTCGACACGGCAGCCAACTGCCGCATCGGCGATTTCTTTTCTTAAAAAGCTAAGGGTAAGTCCGTCAAGTGCCATTATTATTCCTCAAAAAGCTTTGCAATTTTCATAAGGTCATCTTTATCAAAGAATTCAATTGTAAGCGAGCCGCCTTTTTCGTTGCCTTTGACGCTGACTTTTCTTGCAAGTGTTTCGCAGAGTGAAAGCTCAACCTCTGTAAAATACTTGTCTTTTTCTGCAACGGGTTTGGTCGGCTTTTTGGGCTTAAGAAAATCCTTGACCCATTTCTCTGTCTCTCTTACGGAGAGACCTTTTTCAATTACCTCTTTTGCAAACTGTGAGATAAGTGCCGCATCTTCAAGCGGAAGAAGAGTTCTTGCATGACCTGCGGAGAGAGTCTTGCTTCTGACGAGTTCAAGCACGTCTTTGGGAAGTGCAAGCAGACGCATAAGGTTTGCAACGGCTGAACGGGATTTGCCTACTCTCTGAGCGGCTTCTTCCTGAGTCACACCGTAAGTGTCCATAAGGTATTTGTAGCCCTCTGCTTCTTCAATCGGGTCGAGGTCTTCGCGCTGAAGGTTTTCGATAAGTGCGAGTGCACTTGCATCTGCATCGCTGAGCTCTTTTATTACAACGGGTACTTCTGTGAGACCTGCCATTCTTGAAGCACGCCAGCGTCTTTCACCTGCAACAAGCTGATAAGTGCCGCCCGGAAGCGGTCTGACAAGAAGCGGCTGAATAACGCCGTGCTTTTCGATGCTTGCGGCAAGCTCTGAAAGAGCTTCGTCATCGAATGTTTTACGGGGCTGATTTTTATTAGGCTCAATGTCGTTGAGTTTGAGCTTTACTGCGGAGGATGATGAGGTGTTCTCGATTGAGTTGTCGACAAGGAGCGCGTCGAGACCGCGTCCGAGTCCGCCTTTTTTAGCTGCCATTATATATGTCCTCCTTATGTAGTGGTTTTGTTTATAAGTTCGGTTGCGAGTTCATCGTAGGCAAAAGTGCCCTTTGAGTTACGGTCATAGTACATAACGGGCTGACCGAAGCTCGGTGCCTCGGAAAGTCTGACAGTACGGGGGATAACGGTATTGAAAACCTTTTTCGGGAAGAATCTTTTGACTTCTTCGACAACCTGCTGTGTGAGGTTGAGTCTGCCGTCATACATTGTAAGAAGTACGCCTTCGATATCTATCAGCGGATTGTAGAGACGCTTGATATTGCGTACGGTTGAAATAAGCTGTGAAAGACCCTCGAGTGCATAATATTCACACTGGATAGGCACAAGCAGTGTGTCTGCCGCACACAGTCCGTTGAGGGTTATAAGACCGAGTGAGGGCGGACAGTCGAGGAAAATGTAATCGTACTGTGATTTGACAAGTGCAAGGCATGAACGGAGCTTTGCCTCACGTCTTTCAACGTCGACAAGCTCAAGCTCAGCACCTGCAAGGTCCATTGTTGACGGAATAACGTCAACATTCTTGAAAGGGGAATGGATTATTGTCTGTGAAGCAGGTGTTGAGTTGATGATGTTGTCGTATGAAGAAAGTCTGACCTCACGCTTGTTGATACCGAGACCGCTTGTTGCATTACCCTGAGGGTCGATATCTACAAGCAGTACTTTTTTGCCCTGTGCACCGACAGCGGCTGTAAGGTTTACGGCGGTAGTGGTTTTTCCTACGCCGCCTTTCTGATTTACTATTGCAATTATTTTACCCATTTATTTCACCTCTGAAGGAATACCGTTTTTTATTATATCTGCTAAACTGACTGCGAAGAATAAAATTGATACAGCGTATACGGAGATTACCGATGCGGCAAACAGCAGTATAAACAGCCACAACACGGCTACCGTTATAAATTTCGGCAAAGCATAGTCACGCTTTTTCAGCAGTAACATAACAGCTGCCATAATAAGTCCGACAATACTTAGTGCAATGCCGATTTCAAGACCGGGCGAAGTATGCTTAAGAGTGAACGTGCCGTTGCCTTCGGGAAGTTCAACAGCAATATATGAGCCAAGTGCATTTAGCACCCGGGCTTTTTCACCGTTCAGCGTGCATTTCCAGCCACTGTCGTAAGTGACGGGGATGAACATATATTTGTTGTCGCCGTGTTCATTGTTGTAGTTTACCGTAAGGCTTGTTCTACCGACACTGATATCTGTCACTGTGTCCTTGTACATCGAATTGAGTTCGGACATTTTGTCAAGCGACATATATGCAAGCTGTACGGTTTCGGTTGTGATGATTTCATTGTTGATACATCTTACTGCAATTTCTACGGTTTCACCGCTGTTGAAACTGCCGAGTGTGAGAATTCCGTTTACAGATTGAGAGGGGTAGTAGCTGTAACCGGTTTGTTTGTAATACGGAGCAATCACGCGCTCGCCGTTTACGTAAATCTTCAGCGTTTTGTTGCCGAAATCGGCGGCGTTGAGATATAACACCTCGTTCTGACCTGCTGTATATTTGAAAACGAGCTCATTTTTTTTATTGATTGTGAGTTCGATTCTGTCAGCCGTTTCGCCTTTGTTGGAACAAACGCTGAAAAGCTTTTCATCAGAGTCTGAGAAAGAAGAGTAAAGCTTGTTCTGAATGTCAAATCTTTCGTATGCCTTGGCGGACGTTATATCATCAAGAAGCGAGTCGTCACCGAGCAACCCTGTCTCCAAAGCGTAGCTGTTTTCGTAAAGTACAAAGTTTTCGGTGCTGTCAAGTTCAGTGAATTGCTTACTGACGTCTATATGATTCCTGACTATAAGCTTTCTGATGCCGAGTATACCGTCGGTGAAGGCTGTACCGCCTGAATCGAGTATACGGGTGTACTGCGTGCTGTAGCCGAGGTTTGTTGCGGCAAGCTGCATATAGTGAGGAATGTTATGAGTCCAGTTGGATAGTGCAGGTGTCTGCAATATAAAGGGATAGTTTGTGTTTAGTGAAGTGTCAGCGTTTTTGATTCTGCCAAGCTCACCGCAATCAAGGTCAAGCTGTGCAACCTCACGGCAGTAGTCCAGATAAGACGTGCTGTTGTAGAGCATTTCTTCGTCTTTCTGCTGATGAGTGTTTGCTACACCTGCATAGCAGATTCCGAACGACTGCACCGCACAAAGCACAAAGCAGAATGCCTGCGTGATATGCTTTTTCTGGCAGAGCAGAAGAGTAAACAGCGGTAAACCCGAGCCGAAAAGAAGTGCAAAACCTATAGCTTTTACATAGCTCAGTGTTTCTTCTGTGCCAAGCTTGCCGAGAGTTTTGGTTGCAAAGAAAATTACGCCGCAAACAAAAATTACTGTAAAAAATAAAATCAGTGCGAGAATCGCAATTCTGATAAATCTTTTTTCAGGCTTGAAAAGTGTTTCTCCGTAGGTGTCTATGCATGCGAGTGCGAGTGTCAATAGCACGAATACACAGATGAAGAAGAAACGCATTGTAAACTGAATGTAGCTTCCGCCATGCCACAAAAGGTTGACGTTTTCAAATAAAACCGGTGCAAACAGAAGGAATACACTGCCTGCAACAAAACCTGCCTGCTTTTTCTTCTTGTCTTTTATTAGCTTTATGACAAAGACGAATGTCAGTACAAATGCGAGCTGAAGACCGACTGTCAGCATCAGTTTAGAGGGGATTGAGCTGATATGATCGGTTGAGAATATCTCAAGCAAAGGTGAGCTTTTAGTTTCGGTAAAGCTTGTTTCAAGACGCTTTGAGGAAAGTGTCTGTATAGCCATAGGTACACTGTGCCAGGCTGAAAGGAGTGCACCTGTGAGTGTTCCTATTCCAAGCAGACAGGTGCGTTTGCCGCGGTTTTCTTTTTCGCACAGCAGAAGAATATAAAGTCCGCTGAGGAAAAATATGCCGAGCGTAACCATAAAGCCTATATATACCGAAAGGTAGAGCGTGTATGCATAAAAAAGCACGAAAACCAGAGGCTTGTTATCAGCGAGTAATCGTTTTAGTCCGTATAGCACGAGCGGAAAAATTACCACAAAATCAAGCCAGAATGAATTTGTGTAGTAGAACATTGAGTATGCACTCATAGCGTATGTTACGCTGAAGAGCACACGCCATATCTGAGCGGATTTTCCGAAAAGCTTGTCAAATACGTACTTGGCGGTAACTGCACTTGCCGCAACCTTGACGATTATCAGTATGCCTATGCCGTAAAGTAACTTGTCACGGCTGAAAAGACAAAGCACAAGATCGAGCGGCATAAACGTACCGGAGTTGACAATGTTTGTGCCAAGACCCGTATACCAGTCAAAAGCCATCGCTTTGTCACCGTGAAGCCAGTCGTAAAGGTGATAGTATATCGGTAACGTGCCCTGCGCCATATCGTCGTATGTGACGTTACCTGCACCGAAAGGCCATACGCCTTTGAGCATATATACAGCCAGCATAAGAGCAGTGCATATAAGAGCACCGCTGAAAAGCATTGGCAGTTTTTTTGTTTGCTTCTTAATCATTTAATTTCCTTTCCTGTTCAGCCTTCGTCGGCTTCAAGGTTTTGTGCGAGCAGTAATGCCGCGCGTGCAACGTATTCACCGCAGGGACGGCGACGGTAGTAGTCTGCTGTACGCTCTTCCGGTACGGGAGATTCAGCACCCGGTAAGTCAAGCAGCTCACGACAGATTATACTGCCGTTGTCTTTTTTATATTCTGCGGCAAGATTCTGTATAAATGCGTAGTGCTCCATTTTTTCATCTGTTGCCTTGGGGTCATCGTAACCGCGGACTATACCTGATATCATAAACATACCGCTTACTGCACCGCAGACCTCACGAAGTCTGCCCATACCTCCGCCGAAAGATGAAGAAAGTGCGGCGGCAGTTTTTGTATCAAGTCCGGTTATATCATCAAAAGCAAGTAAAACTGCCTGAGCGCAGTTGTAGCCCTGCTCAAACAGAGCTTTTGCTTTTGCCGAGTATTCTTCGGGTGTGAGATTGAGTTTCATTTTTATCCTTCCTTTTACAGCATATTCCAGTCGGGCACGTAACAGCTGTCGGCAGATTCGTGCTCCTGCATATATCCGTTTTCAAGACCGAGCAGCATCATATAACTGCTGACGGTGTCATATTCTTCTTTAGTTATTTTGCGACTGAGTTCACTGTGAACTTCGTTGCCTGTAGGGAAATACTGAGCCATAAGGCTGACGTATATATCCTGCGGCAATTCGTCGGCAATCATATCAAGTACACCAAGTGAGTTTTCAACATTGTCGGGCAGAATAAGATGTCTTATCATAACACCTTTTTTCATCATACCGTCGTTACCGTGTACGGGTGTGCCTACCTGCCTTATCATCTCTTTGATTGCTGCAAGTGCAACCTTAGGATAGTCGTGTGCGGCAGAATATTTCTTTGCCGCATCGGCAGACGAATATTTGAAATCGGGCAGATATATATCGATATATCCTTCAAGCTTTTTGAGCGTTTCTACTCTTTCGTAGCCTGACGTGTTGCAGACTATGGGTACAGCGGGTCTGTAAATATCAAGTGCTTCGATGATTACGGGATAGTAGGGGGTAGGGCTGACAAGGTTTATGTTGTGCACATCTTCGCCCTCAAGCTTTCTGAAAATCTCTGCAAGCTCTTGTGCGTCAACGGTTTTGCCACAGCTTTGTCTTGATATTACACTGTTCTGACAAAACTCGCACCTGAGCACGCAGCCACTGAAAAACACTGTGCCCGAGCCTCTTTCTCCGCTGATGTCGGGTTCTTCCCACATATGCTTGTCCGCACGGCAGATTCCCGGCAGGGCAGGCAAAGAGCAGAAGCCGTTGCCTTTGCCCGTAAGCGGTCTGTATGCACCGCACATACGGGGGCAGAGCGTACAGTTATCCATTGAAGCGTACCTTGAGAAGAGAAACGAGTGTATCTGTAAGACCCATTTCTTCGCTGTTGTTCATCTCTCTGTAATCCTCGCAAGCTGTATCTTCGCTGTCGTCGGAAATTTTGCGGATGCTGAGGCTCTTTATGCCGTATCTGTCGCATACGCTTGCGATTGCTGCAGATTCCATATCAAATGCAATAATGCCGAAACGGTTATGAAAATCTGCTTTCTTTTCACTGCTTGTGAGGAACATATCACCTGTGCCGAGTGCACCGGCTTTAATACCAAGGCTCTTGCACTGCTCAACAAGCTCAGCATCTGTTTCGTATACGTACTTCTGGTCGGGTTTTACACCAAGCTCAAGACCGAGAGGTGTGAGGTCGAAATCACACTCAGTACAGCTTGTGCCTGCGACGAGATCACCTCTGCGTACAGCTTTGACTGCACCTGAGAAGCCGATATTGTATATTTCTTCAACACCGTATTTAAGAATAAGGTGTGTAGCGGCTGTTGCGGCATTTACCTTGCCGATGTTGGTCATCATTGCGACGAGCTTTACGCCGAAAAGCTCACCCTCGAGCATATTCATACCGTTTTCTGTAAATGTGCGTGCACCGTTTGCTGTTGCCCATTTGCAGAAAGGGTTGTATTCGTGTACGTCTGCGATAAGTACGCCTATTGTTTTCATTTTATATCATCCTTTTCTTTGTCAATTTGTGCCTTTGCGGCATAGTATGTTCTGAGAGCTGACCTCTCTGAAAAAATGCGGTGAGTAAGGGTACGGTGGCGGTGACAAGTGCCGCCCTCGGGGAGCTGTACACCGTACACCGCTTGATATATAGCGTGCTCAGTGTCAGAGCACTTGTTTACCTTTGATGAATACGTGCCTGAGCTGAGCATCGCCGTCAATAACGGTGAGGTCTGCTCTCTTGCCGGGCTCTATAGAGCCTGTTGCGTCAAACACGCCTATAGCCTTTGCAGGGTTAGCTGTGCAGGCTTTGAGTGCCGATCTGAAATCTATTCCGAATTCAAGAAGATTTTTAAATTCGTCAAAAACGTTTGTTGTGCTTGCGGCAATTGTGCCGTCGGCAAGTGTTGCCTTGCCGTCTCTTACATATACTGTCTGACCGCCGAGCTCGTATTCGCCGTCGCCGTTGTCTGCGGCAGACATTGAGTCACTTATTACGCATACTCTGTCTTCACCAAGCTCGCGGAAAGCCATACGGATGATTGCAGGGTGATTGTGGAAGCCGTCGCATATAAGCTCGGCTGTAACACCGTTTGTATCAAATACCGCCGCAGGTACACCGGGCTCGCGGTTCTGTATGGGTGTCATAGCGTTGAAAAGGTGTGTTGCGTGAGTAAAGCCGTTTTCAAAGCCGAGCTTTGCCTCAGCAAAGGTTGCGGCTGTATGTGCTGCAGAAACCGTGCAGATTTCACTTGCCTTTTTTGCGAATTCAACAGCACCGTCTGTTTCGGGTGCTATGTCAACGAGCCTGATAGGGCATATTGAGTTGAGCTTGCTGAATTCATCAAAGTCGGCAGGTCGCACGTGCTCGGCAGCCTGAGCACCTTTCTTTGCAAGTGAAATATACGGGCCCTCCATGTTGATGCCGTGGATATATGCACCTTCTTCACTGCCCATATAACCTGCAACTGCGGTGAATGCTTTTTCGAGCGTATCGGTCGGCAGAGTCATGGTAGTAGGGCAGAAGGAGGTTATGCCGTGTTCGGCAAGTGCTTTGCTGATTGTTGCAATTTCTTCGGGGTTGCCCGATGAACTGTCGGCAAGTCTTGTACCGTGAATGTGTATATCGATAAAACCGGGGAGGATGGTAAGACCTGTATAGTCTTCACCGTCTTTTTCTGTTTTACCTATTGATTCTATTATGCCGTTTTCGATTTCAATATCTGTTACTGCAGGCTCGAAATCGGCACCGTAAACTGTAGCGTTTTTGATAATCATGGTTTACACCTCGGATAAAACCTTTTAACCCATTATTTAAGGGTAACCCTTATTATACTTCTTTTCTTTTATTATTTCAATAGATATAATAATTTTTAGAAATTCCATAAAATTTTATGAATATACTCTTTAACTTATCGCTTAACTGTGTTATAATGCGATAGTTAATAATGTGCCCGTATGCGTTTGACAAAGGGCAGGACGGAGAACTACAGATGGACAGGATAGGATTTGACAACGAAAAATACCTCAAAATGCAGTCTGAATGTATCAGACAGCGTATCGATCAGTTCGGCGGCAAGCTGTATCTTGAATTCGGCGGCAAGCTGTTTGACGATTTCCACGCTGCAAGAGTTTTGCCTGGATTCAAGCCTGACAGTAAGCTTCAGATGCTGCTTCAGCTCAAGGATGACGCAGAGATAGTTATCGTCATCAACGCCGCCGATATCGAAAAGAACAAGGTAAGAGGCGACCTCGGCATCACCTAC
>JAZRSU010000020.1:0-51001 GCA_045651645.1 Acutalibacteraceae bacterium | reverse complement strand
CATACCCTTACCGACAATATGATTGGGCAGACAGCCGAAAGGCTGAGCACAGACAATGTTGCCGTAGCCGCTCTCGACAAGCTCCATCATCTCAGCAGTGAGAAGCCAGCCCTCGCCCATCTTACAGCCTGCACCGATAATCTTTGTGCACTTCTCTTTTATGTGCTGATATGTTTCGGGCACACAGAAGTCGCCGTATGCGGCAGCAGCCTTTCTCAGCTCCGTCTCATATCTTGTCAGGAACCACATAGCAATTTCCATTGCAACCTTCTTGAGCTTTTTGCCGCCGTAGAGCTTGCAGTCCTCAAGTCTGTTATCGGTTTTGAAAAGGAAGAAACCGAGCAGACCGGGCACCATTACCTCACAGCCCTGGCTGAACAAAAACTCTTCAAGGTGATTGTTTGCAAGCGGAGAATACTTAACGTAAATCTCGCCGACAACGCCGACCTTTACCTTCTCGGTTTTTTCAATCTTTATCTCAGCAAAGCTCTTTGTTATCTCGGGCAGGATTTTTCTCATCTCTTTGAGCGAATAGCCCTTGCGGTTTTCAAACATTGTGTTAATGTCGTCAATCCACTTCTGCACGAGCTTGTTTGTTTCGCCGACATTCACTTCATACGGCTCAACCTGATTTTTAAGAAGCATTATAAGGTCGCCGTAAATCATTGCAGAAAGCATCTTGACAGCCATTGAAAGCCTGATTTTAAATCCGCTGTTTTTCTCAAGACCCGAAAGGTTGAGCGAAATAACGGGAACGTGACCGTAGCCTGCCTTTCTGAGAGCCTTACGCAGAAGGTGGATATAGTTTGAAGCACGGCAACCGCCGCCCGACTGAGTAATCATAAGGGCTGTCTTATTTACATCGTACTTGCCGCTGTTGAGCGCATCGATAAGCTGACCTATAACAAGCAGTGCAGGGTAGCAAGTATCGTTATGGACATATTTGAGACCCTCGTCGACAACTGCCCTGCCGTCGTTTTTGAGCAGTTCGACCTTATAGCCGTATTCTGCAAAAACATTCATAAGGATGGAAAAATGGATATCTGCCATATTGGGGGCGAGCAAGGTATAACCCTTCATATCCTTGGTAAATTCAACTCTGTTTTCGGGATTCATACTACTCGCCTCCTTATCTGCCCGTTGCGGCGAAAAGACTTCTGAGTCTTATCTTGACCGCACCGGGGTTTGAAATTTCATCAATTTTAATCTGTGTATAAATTCTGTTTGAGCCTTCAAGAATTGAACGCATTTCATCGGTTGTAATAGCATCAACACCGCAACCGAATGAAACAAGCTGTACAATATTTATATCGTCATCCTTTTTATCCGCAACATACTTTGCCGCAGCATAAAGACGTGAATGGTATGTCCACTGGTCGAGAACATCCGTCGGGAATTTTGACACAAGCGGACTTACGGAATCCTCGGTAATGACAGCCGCACCGCAGGAGCAGATAAGGTTATCGATACCGTGGTTGATTTCGGCATCGAGGTGATAGGGTCTGCCACAAAGAATAATAACGGGCATATTGCGTTTCTTTGCCTCCTGCATAAACTTCAGACCCGTGATATGAATGTTGTTCATATATCTTGCGTACTCATCATAAGCCTTGTCAGCCGCATTCTGCACGTCACGCAGTTTTATTTCACCGAAATGCTCGGAAAGTATTTTATGGATTTTAGCCGGGAAATGCTTACGCTTATGAAGTCCGAGATAGTCGCTGATAAAGTCAACGTCTGCAAGACCTGCAACGTTTGAACGTATAACCTCGGGATAGTAAGCAACAACGGGACAGTTATAATTATTGTCGCCGAGATTTTCATCGAGATTATAAGTCATACAAGGGTAGAAGATATGCTTTACGCCCTGCTCGAGAAGTGACTCTACGTGACCGTGAATAATCTTTGCAGGGTAACAAACCGTATCCGACGGAATTGTATGCTGACCCTTGATATAAAGCTCTCTTGAAGAAGGTTCGGACAACGCGACACCGAAGCCGAGGCTTGTGAAGAAAGTATGCCAGAAAGGCAGGAGTTCAAACATATTGAGACCCATCGGCAAACCGATTTTTTCCCTCTTGCCGTCGACAGATGTGTATTTTGCAAGAAGCTGTTTTTTGTACTCAAACAGGTTGAGCGTATCTTCGTCACGCTTTTCTGAAAAAGCCTTACTGCAACGGTTGCCGCCGATAAAGCGTCTGCCGCCGCTGAAGGTATTGACGGTAAGACGGCAGTTGTTACTGCATCTGCCGCAGATTGCCGCTTTTACGGTATGCTCAAAGCCTGCAAGCTCTTCACGGCTGATAACCGTGCTTGTCTGCGGAGCTTTCTCGGCCGCAATTAGAGCCGCACCGTAAGCACCCATAAGACCCGAAATATCGGGACGCACAACGTTTCTGCCTATCTCCTGCTCAAATGCACGGAGCACTGCATCATTGAGGAATGTACCGCCCTGCACGACGATGCTCTTGCCGAGCTCGTCCGCACTTGCCGCACGGATAACTTTATAGAGTGCATTCTTGACAACGCTGATTGAAAGACCTGCAGAGATATTCTCGATTGTGGCACCGTCCTTCTGTGCCTGCTTTACGGATGAGTTCATAAACACCGTACAGCGTGAGCCGAGGTCAACGGGTCTGTCGGCAAAAAGACCGAGCTTTGAGAAGCTCTCGATATCATATCCCCATGCACTCGCAAAGGTCTGCAGGAATGAGCCGCAGCCCGATGAGCAGGCTTCGTTAAGGAATATATTATCTATTGTATTATTTCTTATTTTAAAACATTTAATATCCTGACCGCCGATGTCGATAATAAAATCAACGTCGGGTCTGAATTTTTTAGCCGCAGTGAAATGAGCAACAGTTTCGACAATACCGATATCAATGCCGAAAGCGTTTTTGATAATATCCTCACCGTAGCCGGTAACGGCCCTGCCGCCGATAACGGCACCGTCAAACTTTTCGTAAACCTCTTCAAGGAATGCTTTTACAAGTCTGACAGGGTCGCCTGAATTGGGCATATACTTGCTGAAAAGCAGTTCACCCTTTGCATTTATAGCCGCAGTTTTTACGGTGGTTGAGCCTGCGTCGATACCTATGTATATCTTCTCGCTCTTATCGTAGCTGTCTTTTACGGCAACGCTGTTTTCAGCGTGTCTTTTCGCAAATTCATCATACTCTGCCTTATCGGCAAAAAGAGGCTTTGCACTGATATAATCACTGCTGTTTACACAGCCTGCGATTTCATCCTTGACCTTTGCTATGTCAAGAGCTTCACCCTTGGCACAGTAAGCCGCACCGATAGCAACAAAGTAAAGTCCGTTTTCAGGGCAGACACCATTTGTCTTAAGTCCCTCATTAAAAGCAGACCTGAGCTCTGAAAGGAAATACAGCGGACCGCCGAGGTAAACTACATTGCCTTCGATTTTTCTGCCCTGTGCAAGACCTGCAACAGTCTGATTGACAACGGCATTGAATATACTTGCCGCAACGTCGGCCTTTGCCGCACCCTGATTGAGAAGCGGCTGAATATCGGACTTTGCAAAAACACCGCAACGGGATGCGATAGAATAAATCTTATCTTTCTGCTTTGCAAGCTCATTGAGTTCAAGCGGAGATATTTCAAGCAGTGAAGCCATCTGGTCAATAAACGCACCCGTACCGCCTGCACACGAGCCGTTCATTCTTACCTCTGTACCGCCGGTAAAAAAGAGTATTTTAGCATCCTCTCCGCCAAGCTCGATAACAGCATCTGTACCCGGCAGAAGCTTTGATACCGATACTCTGGTTGCATAAACCTCCTGCACAAACTCAAGACCGAGTGTGCGTGCAAAGCCCATACCTGCCGAGCCTGAAACAGCAAGCATAGAGCGAGAAAATTCGGGATGCTTCTCCAGAATTTCGCCGAGCATCTTTGAGCTCATTTCGGCAATTTTCGAGTAATGTCTTTCGTATGACTTGTATACGATTTCTCCTTCATCATTAAGGGCAACACATTTGAGCGTTGTTGACCCTACATCCAATCCTATTCTCATTTTTACTTTGCCAACCTTTTCTCTTCTTCAAGTCCTTCACGCATCAGTCGCTCTACCTCACTGTAAAGCTTTGCATTTGCTTCCTCCGCAGTCATACCGTCAACCTTAAAGGGCTCGCCATAGCGTACAGTCAGAGTCTTACTGCGGAATTTGTATTCGCCGGTAAGACCGCAAGGTACGATATATGCATCTGTCTTTTTTGCCAGCGATGCCGCACCGGGCTTGAACTCAAGCAGAAACGCATCTGTACGGTTACGTGTGCCTTCGGGGAAAATGCCTATTGCTCCGCCTTTACGAAGCACCTTCATAGCGGATTTTACGCTCTTGATGTCGGTGTTTGCTCTGTCTACGGGTATGCAACCCATAGCTCTGAAAAAAGGTGCAAACTTACCGTCGAAGTACTCCTTCTTCGCCATATAGTGAATCATTCTCTTTGTTGCCATTATTGTAAGGCACTGGTCAAGAATGTGCTTGTGGTTACAGGCTATAACTATTGCACCGTCTTTCGGAATTTTTTCTGCGCCGATAATACGCGGTTTGTACCAGAGTCTGAAACCCAGACGCATAAACGGCATAAACAGCTTATATCCAAGTTCTCTTTCTTCGGGATTTTTCATGTACTTATTTTCCTTCCTTTATTACTTCGTTGAGCACCGTCTGCTCAAGAAGCTTATTAGTAGCTTTGAGTGAACCTTTTTCAACTTTGATTGCAGGCATAAACTTTATTTTAAGACCTTTTTTAAAGGGCTTGTATTTGCCCGTTATTGCAAAGGGCACTATATCTGAGCCTGTATCAAGCGCAATCTTTACCGCACCGCCCTTGAAAGGCATCATCGGCTCATCCGTACGGTTTACTGTACCTTCAGGGAAGATAGCAATCAGCTTGCCATCTTCAAGATATCTCTCCGTCTCCATAATAGCTTCCTTACCGTTTGTACTGCGGTCGATGGGAATTATACCGAGACCGGGAAATATATACTTGCCTATACCCTTCATAAGCTCAGCCTTGGCAACGAAATGAACACAGCGTTTTGTGGCCATTGCAACGCTGAAGCAGTTGAGCAGATGCGTATGGTTGCCGGCAAGAATTATTTTACCCTGAGCAGGAATGTTTTCTGTGCCTTCCGTCTCAGGACGGTAAATCAGCTTGAACAGAAAAGCCAGAGGGGGTCTTACAATTTTGTAAAGTGTCGGTTCTTTCATCAGTTTACTCCTTTTCATTTATATACCAAAAAATAACTGACGGGCTCACACCCCATCAGTTGTTTTTTCTTTTTGGTTGGCAGTTATTACAAAGCTGCCGTTTTTGATTTTCTGAAGGGTACTGTAACGTGCGCAGTTGCGGATAATGCATTTCTTTGCTTCGTCACTCATTGTAACGCTGTTCATTACTCTGACATAGCTGTTTATGTATTTACGCTTCATCACATACCGCTCCTTTCCATTTCATTTTTCAGCAGCATCCTGCCGTATTGCAAACGCTTGCGCACCGCCACGGATGATATTCCGATTATGTCTGCTATTTCGTTTGCCTTGTAACCTTCTATATAATAAAGGTCAAGCACTGTTTTGTATTTTGTGGGCAGATTCATTATCAACTCAAAAATATCTCTGTCAGCCTCATCTATACCTATACTGCTGAACTCCTGAATATTCTGAGATGCCTGATACGTTCTGAACCTGAGCATATTTTTGCTGATGTTTGTCACAACCTTTATCAGCCAGGCCTTCTCGTGCTCGGAATCACGGAAGAGAGGTGCTTTGGTCATATATCTCATAAACGTTTCCTGCAACGCATCTTCAGCATCGTGCTCATTCATAAGTATACCGTAAGATATACGGAACAGCATACGGCTGTAATTATCGACGGCATATTCGATGTGTCGCAGTTCGTCGTTATACTTGTCTTTGATACCCAGGCTTCTCCCCTCCTTTTTAAACACTATTATTAAAACAATCAAGAATGCGAAAGTGTGATATTTTTTTAAAGAATTTTTAACTTTTTGAAGTTTTTTTAAACTTTTTGTATGATTATAATAAATTATTGCGAAATTAGCAATAATTTCTCATCAAAATATTATTAATATTACTATTGACGAAACGAAAAATATGTCGTAAAATACTTGTTATGGTGGTGCAACTGTTTAACAGATGTACAACCAATATATTTTGCCCTTGCGATTTATCACATAAAAGCGTTGAAGCTTTAAATCGCAAAAGAACCAATCGGAGAAAACTATTATGGAAAATCTCAGTTTATGGATTACACTTGCTGTTTATATAGTTGCAATGTTTATAATAGGCATTGTAGAAGGTCGTAAATCCAAAAGCGTTGCTGACTTTACGGTAGGCGGCAGAAATGCAGGCGCATGGCTTTCGGCACTCTCTTACGGTACAGCTTACTTTTCAGCAGTTATGTTTGTCGGTTACGCAGGCGGTACGGGCCTCGGCTACGGTCTGTGGGGCGTACTTGCAGGTATTGGCAACTGTATCTTCGGCTCATGGCTTGCATGGAAAGTGCTTGCAAGACGTACACGCGATGTTGCCTCCCGTCTTAAAATAAAGACAATGCCCGAATTTCTCGAGATGAGATACGGCTCAAAGAAAATGAAAACCTTTGCAGCAATCGTAATTTTCGTTTTCCTTGTCCCCTACTCCGCTTCGGTTTACAAAGGTCTGGGCAGTGTTGCAGAGGTGCTTCTCGGCATCGATGTAAACATCTGTATGATAGTTATTGCTGCAGTTGCACTGATTCTGCTTGTACTCGGCGGCTACCTTGTCCAGGCAAGAGCAGACTTTGTTCAGGGCATCGTAATGATGTTCGGTATCGCACTGCTTATATTCTTCGTCATCAGAAGCCGTCAGGTAGGCGGTGTCAGCGGTCTTATCGACTACGCAAAATCCGAATGGGGCTTTGCGCCGATGAGCGGTGACAAATGGGTTTCACTTATCGCAACCGTACTTATGACAAGTTTCGGCACATGGGGTCTGCCCCAGATGGTACAGAAATACTTCGGTATCAAGGACGATGCTCAGGCAAAAAGAGGTATCAGAATTTCAACCTTCTTTGCACTGCTTGTTGCAGGCGGCGGTTACTTTATCGGCTCACTCTGCCACCGTTTCTTCACAGTAGGTGTTGATATGCCTGCACAGGACTACATAGTACCCAATATGCTCAAGGCAGTAGATATGCCTACAATCCTGCTCGGCATCGTGCTCGTGCTTCTTATTTCAGCATCGGTTTCAACACTCTGCTCCGTCACACTCACAGCTTGCTCTACGGTATCAATCGACCTCATCCGTGAGCATAAAAAGAATATGAGTGACAAATCAACAGCTACCCTCACCAAGATTTTCTGTGCTGTTTTTGTTGTACTTTCTTATCTGGTTGCAACTACAGACACACCGATTCTTGATATGATGAGCTACTCGTGGGGTATCATTTCAGGTTCATTCCTCGCACCCTACGTACTTGCTCTGTTTTACAAAAAGCTCAACCGCTTTGCCGCATGGTGCGGAATCTCCTGCGGTTTTGTTATCGCACTCATCCCCGCAGTCGCAAAGTTTATTACAATGTTCGGCATTTCAAACGAAGCACTTGTATCAATCGCCGCCAAAGGCCCGACATTCGCTTGTGCAGCGATGATTGCTTCAATTATTGTTTGTATTGTCGTTTCAGAGCTTACCAGAAAGAAAGCTGAAGACAACAGCTTCTTCTACACAGGCACTATTGCAAAAGAATAATCCGGGAGGATAATGATAAAGATGTTTTTTCAGAAAGATATTGAAACAATGTCCCGTAAGCAGTTGGAGGAGCTCCAGCTTGAAAGACTCAAGTGGACTGTAGACTACTGCTACAAAAACGTACCGTTTTACACAAAGAAGCTCGACGAAGCAGGTGTAACGGCAGACAAAATCAAGTCACTTGAAGATATCAAGTACATACCGCCTACAACAAAGGCTGACCTGCGTGACAACTATCCCTTCGGTCTTTTCGCAAAGCCGATGAAGGAGATTGTAAGACTTCACGCTTCTTCAGGTACTACAGGTAAGCCCACAGTTGTCGGCTACACGAAGCACGACCTTGACCTGTGGTCAGACTGTATGGCAAGACTTTGTACTGCCGCAGGTGCTACAAGCGACGATATCGTACAGATTTCATTCGGATACGGTATGTTTACAGGTGCTCTCGGTCTGCACTACGGCCTTGAGAAAATCGGTGCAACCGTTATTCCCAACTCAAGCGGTAATACAGAAAAAGCACTTATGTATATGAGAGACTTCGGCACAACCGTACTTGTTGCAACACCCTCTTACGCACTGTATATGTGCGAAACAGCAAAGAGCCTTGAATACCCGATGAGCGATTATAAGCTCCGCCTCGGTCTGCTCGGCTCCGAAGGTTGCACACCCGAGATGCGTGCACAGATTGAAAACGGCTGGGGTCTTTTTGCAACCGATAACTACGGTATGAGTGAGCTTATCGGTCCCGGTGTATCGGGCGAATGTATTGAACGAAACGGTCTTCACTTCAACGAAGACTACTTCCTGCCCGAAATCGTTGACCCTGAAACTCTTGAGGCAAGAGATGAAGGCGAATACGGTGAACTTCTTGTCACAACACTTACAAAAGAAGGTATCCCCCTTCTCAGATACAGAACAAGAGATATCACAAAGCTCAACTACGAGCCCTGTAAGTGCGGCAGAACACACGCACGTATGGAAAAGGTTCAGGGCAGAAGTGACGATATGCTTAAAATCCGCGGCGTAAACATCTTCCCGTCACAGATTGAAAGCGTACTTATCGGTATGGATCAGGTAAGCCCCCACTATCAGCTCGTTGTACGCAGAGAGGGCTTTGCAGATACACTTGAGGTTCAGGTTGAGCTTGTCGACAGCAGTCTGCTTGACAGCTACGGCAAGATTCAGGAGCTTCAGAAGAATATTGCAAAACGCATCCAGACAGTGCTCGGTATCCAGTGCAAGATAAGCATTGTTGAGCACGGCACAATAGAGCGTTTTGTCGGCAAGGCAAAACGAGTAGTAGACCTCAGAAAAGAAAACAAGTAAGGAGAAAGAAACAATGGCTAAAGAGCTCAGAATAGGTAATGACGCCGTTGCACGCGGTCTTTACGAAGGCGGCGTACGTGTAGTTTCAAGCTACCCCGGCACACCCAGTACAGAAATCACAGAGTTTATTTCTACATACGATGACGTATACTCAGAGTGGGCACCCAATGAGAAGGTTGCCGCTGAGGTTGCTCTCGGTGCGGCAATCGCAGGTGCAAGAGCATTCTGCGGTATGAAGCACGTCGGTCTCAACGTTGCATCCGAGCCCGTTTTCACAGGCTCATACACAGGTGTAAACGCAGGCTGGGTTATCGCAGTTGCAGATGACCCCGGTATGCACTCCTCTCAGAATGAGCAGGATTCACGCCACTATGCAAAAGCTTCAAAGGTTATGATGCTTGAGCCTTCAGATTCAGCAGAGTGCCTTGAATTTGCAAAGAAGGGCTTCGAGCTTTCAGAAAAGTTCGACTGCCCCGTTATTCTTCGCCTTACAACAAGAGTTGCTCACTCACGCAGCCTTGTTGAAATCGGCGAGAGAAACGATATCGGCGTTAAAGAATACACAAAGAATCCCCAGAAATACGTTATGATGCCTGCAATGGCAAAGGCAAGACACGTTGTTGTTGAGCAGAGACTCATTGACCAGGCAAACTGGGCAGAAAGCTGTGAACTCAACAGAGTTGAGATGAACGACACAAAAATCGGTGTCATCACATCAGGTATCTGCTACCAGTACGCTAAAGAGGCACTCGGCAAGAATGCTTCCTACCTCAAGCTCGGCTGTGTATATCCCCTGCCCGTAGATATCATCAAGGACTTTGCCGCAAAGTGCGACAAGGTATACGTACTTGAAGAGCTTGATCCGTTTATTGAAGAGCACTGTAAGGCAAACGGCATCGAAGTTATCGGTAAGGATGCATTCACAGTACTCGGCGAATACTCACAGAGCCTTATTGCAAAGGTTATCCTCGGCAAAGACACAGAGAGCACATCGACCGACCTCGAAATTCCCGGCCGTCCTCCCGTACTTTGCGCAGGTTGCCCGCACAGAGGTCTTTTCTACGCACTCAAGAAGCAGAACGTTGCAGTAAGCGGTGACATCGGCTGTTACACACTCGGCGCTCTCGCACCTCTCGGTATGATTGACACATGTATCTGTATGGGTGCTTCCGTTTCCGCACTTCACGGCAGAAACAAGGCTAACCCCGAAAACGAGAAGAAATCCGTTGCAGTTATCGGTGACTCAACATTCATCCATTCAGGTGTAACAGGTCTCATCGACATCGCATACAACGCAAGTAACTCCACAGTAATTATTCTCGACAACTCAATCACAGGTATGACAGGCCACCAGCAGAACCCCACAACAGGTAAGACAATCAAGGGCGACCCTGCAACAGCAGTTGACCTTGAGGCACTTGCCAAGGCTGTCGGTATCAACAGAGTCAAGGTTGTCGATCCCTATAACCTCAAAGAAACTGAAGCAGCTGTCAAAGAAGAGCTTGCAGTTGAAGAGCCGAGCGTTATTATTTCACGCCGTCCCTGTGCACTTCTCAAAACAGTCAAGCACGAGAAGCCGCTCAAGGTCAACGCTGACAAATGCCGCGGCTGTAAGGCTTGTATGAAGATTGGTTGCCCTGCAATCAGCTTCCGCGACAAGAAGGCTGTTATTGACTTCACACAGTGCATCGGCTGTGGTGTATGTGAACAGCTTTGTGCATTCGGCGCAATCGAGAAAGGAGAATGAGCAACATGGAAACAAAGAGCATAATGATAGTCGGTGTAGGCGGTCAGGGCACTCTCCTTTCAAGCCGTCTTCTCGGTGCAGTACTTACAACAAAGGGCTATGACGTTAAGGTTTCTGAGGTTCACGGTATGAGCCAGAGAGGCGGCAGCGTTGTCACCTACGTTAAATACGGCGAAGAAGTTTACTCTCCCATTATCGAGAAGGGCGAGGCAGACTATATTCTTTCATTCGAGCAGCTTGAAGCTGCAAGATGGCTCCCCTACCTCAAGCAGGGCGGCAAGCTTATCGTAAACACACAGAAAATTGACCCGATGCCCGTAGTTATCGGCGCAGCTGAATATCCGCAGGGCGTTATTGAAGCAATCTCCGCAACAGGCACAGATATCACTTCTATCGACGCACTTTCACTCGCAGTCGAGGCAGGCTCATCAAAGGCAGTAAACGTTGTGCTTATGGGTGTGCTCGCTTCAAAGACAGATATTGCATACGACACATGGGTTGAGGCAGTAAAGGCTACTGTTCCCGCAAAATTCCTTGAGCTTAACCTCAAAGCCTTTGACCTCGGCTACAATTTCAAATAAGAAAGCAGGGATTTTAATGACACCGGTTAAACAGATATCCGTATTCGTAGAAAACAAGCACGGTAAGCTTTCAACAATCGCAAGACACCTGGCAGACAATGGTGTCAGCATCCGTGCACTCTGCATGGCAGACACAACAGATTTCGGCATTTTCCGCCTTATCGTATCCGATTACGAGGCGGCAGAAAAGGCACTCAAGGCAGCAGGCGTAACCTGCTCCGTTACAGAAGTACTCGTTGTTGAAATCGAGGACACCCCCGGTGCTTTTGCCGATGCTATGTCACTGCTTGCAGACAACAGTATAAGCCTTGAATACGTATACGCTTTCCTTACCCCCGAAAAAGGCAAGGCATACATCATCATCCGTGTTGAGGACAATGTGGCAGCCGCAAAGGTACTTTCCGACGGCGGAATCAAAATTGTTTCTCAGGACGAAATAAAGGCAAACGCATAACAAATATACACAAAAAAGGCTCCGGATTTTTTACATCCGGAGTCTTCTTTTATTGTTGACTGAAACAGGTTTGTAGTTTATAGTTAATATAAATATTTAATAAACTCTAAGGAGAAAGCTATGGACAAGATTAAGGCTGCAAAAAAAGCAAAAGAGCTTGTTTCACAGATGACGGTTGAGGAAAAAATTTCTCAGCTTCTCTATAATTCACCTGCAATTGAAAGGCTCGGTATCCAGGCATACAACTGGTGGAATGAGGGTGCACACGGCGTTGCCCGCTCAGGTACAGCTACAGTTTTTCCCCACACTATTGCTATGGCATCAACGTTTGACCCCGAGCTTATCCAGAGCATAGGCGACGTAATCGCAACAGAGGGTCGTATCAAGTACAACCAGCACGTAAAATACAACGACTTTGATATATTCAAGGGTCTCACCTTCTGGGCACCCAACATCAATATTTTCCGTGACCCCCGTTGGGGCAGAGGTCAGGAAACATTCGGCGAAGACCCCTACCTTTCAGCTACACTCGGCTCATCCTTCATCAAGGGTATTCAGGGTGACGGCGAGTTTTACAAGGCTTGTGCCTGCTCAAAGCACTTTGCAGTGCACTCAGGCCCCGAAAAGACACGTCACGGCTTCGATGCAATTGCAGACAAGCACGATATGTTTGAAACATACCTGCCTGCATTTGAAAAGACTGTTGAAGCAGGTGTAAGCGGCGTTATGGGTGCATACAACCGTACAAACGGTGACCCCTGCTGTGCTCACCCCTACCTTCTTGTTGACGTGCTGCGTAACAAGTGGAATTTCGACGGCTACATTGTTTCCGACTGCGGTGCACTCGGTGACATTTACCGTGACCATCATTATACAGATACCAAGGCTGAGGCTGCCGCAGTAGCACTCAAGTGCACCTGCGACCTCAACTGTGGTGACACATACGATGCTCTTATAGACGCATACGAGCAGGACCTTGTAACAGAAGAAGAAATAACTGCATCTGCAGAACGACTTTACACAATCCGTGCTCTGCTCGGTGAGTTTGAAGAGGTCAGACCCTACAGCGACATTCCCTTCGAAAAGCTTGACTGCAAGGAGCATCAGGAGCTTAACCACCACGCCGCACAGCAGTGTCTTGTTATGCTCAAGAATGACGGTTTCCTGCCGCTTGACAAGAGCTTCAATAAGCGTATAGCAGTTGTCGGCCCCAACTCACTCTCTGTAACAGCTCTTGAGGGCAACTACAACGCTTATGCTTCCGAATATATCACAGTTGCAGACGGTGTACGCAGAGTATTCAAGGATGCAACAGTTACTGTTGAAAAGGGCAGTAACTACTGCGACGAATTCCTCAACCACTGGAGCGGCTTCCAAAATATGATAAGTGACGGTATTGCAACAGCTGCAGCAGCAGACGTAACAATTCTTGCACTCGGTCTCGACTGCTCTATCGAGGGTGAGGACACTGGATTTGACAACGATTACACAGCTTGTGGCGATAAGAAATCACTTTACCTTCCCAAGACTCAGCAGAAGCTTGCCGAAGCAGTATGCGACGTATGCGACAACGTTATTGTTGTACTTATGTGCGGCAGTTCAATCGACCTTGGTGAAAAGGTTACAAACCACGCAAAGGCAATCGTCCACGCATGGTATCCCGGTGCTGTCGGCGGTCTTGCAGTTGCAGAGCTTATTGCCGGTGAATTTTCACCCGCCGGCAGACTGCCCGTTACAATCTTCAAGGGTGACCACAATATGCCCGATTTTGAGGATTACAATATGAAGGGCAGAACTTACCGATACATTGACGGTGATGCTCTCTTCCCCTTCGGCTACGGTCTTTCTTTCACAAAGTTCAACTACAGCAATGCAAACATTGATTCTGTTGACGACGATAAAATCAGTGTCAGCGTTGAGATTACAAATGCAGGCGATATGAGCGGATACGAGCGTGCTCAGGTATACGCAAGCTATACCGACAGCCGCTACGCAACACCGCACTATCAGCTCTGTGCACTCAAGTCAGTTGAAATCAGCAAGGGTGAAACAGTAAAGGTCAGCTTTGACATCGACCGCTACTGGCTCAAGGCTGTAAACGACGAGGGTGAGCGTGTTGAGCCCGACGGTAACATTACACTCTTCGTCGGCGGACATCAGCCCGACAGCGTAAGTAACAAGCTTATGGGCTACGAGTGTATCGAGCTTAAAATCAAATAAAAACGCATAAAAGCCTCACTGTGAGTTGAATCACAGTGAGGCTTGATTTTTGGTATTGTATTTTGCTGTAAATTTGCTATACTGAAAAAAGAGGTGAAAAATTTATGTTTATTCAGAAAATTATCAGCTTCTTTCTGGCTTTGGTTACGTTTTTAGGCTATGCCTTTAATTTTCAGAAGCCGATTGACGAAGCGGATTATGAAGTTTTAACACAAGAGGTTGAACGAGATATGAGTAAGTATGCAGGTATTCATTCTGAAATCAAAGATTGCGGCGGTACACCTACACTTTACATCAACGGCGAGCCGCACGCTGCCGTAGCGTATATGACTTACCTTGAAAAGTTCAACGAGTACGATGACTTTGCAGAAGCAGGTTACCGATTTTTTTCAGTGCCTGTTCTTTTTTCAGGCAGATGGATAAGCATAACAGACGGTCTTACCCCGTTCAAAAAAGGCATTTTCGACGTTAAGGGTGCACCTGATTTCTCGCTGTTTGACGAAGCTGTTGAGAAGATTCTTGAAGCTTGCCCCGATGCATACATAATCCCGAGAGTAAACATAAGTATGCCCGTATGGTGGGAGGAAGAAAACCCCGACGAGCTTAACTATAAAGACGGCAAGGCTTGCAGAGAGTCTTTTTACTCAAAAAAATGGCGTGACGATGCAACCGCATTTCTGCGTGAATTCACGCAGTACGTCAATTCTTCAAAGTATGCTCCGCACATTGTAGGCTACCAGATTGCAGGCGGCAACACTGAGGAATGGTTCCACTTTGATATGAACGGCGGATACGGCAAATGTGCCGAGGAGAGCTTCAAAGAATTCCTTGCCGAGTACTATCCAGACACAGAATACACCGGTCTGCCCGATATCAGCAAAATTGACCGGAAGGGCGACTATATAGATGATGAGTACATTTCACGCTATATAGAATTTGCAAATTTCAAGGTTGCAGAGGCTATAAGCCACTTTGCACAGGTTGTAAAAGAAGAGACGGGCGACAACGTTGTTGTCGGTACGTTCTACGGCTATACGCTTGAAGTAACAAATTCACTCCAGGGTAACCACGCACTCAATTACATCCTGCAGGATGCCAACATCGACTTTATCTGTTCGCCCAATTCATATATCGGCACACGTAACCCCGATTGGGACTGGACCGAAATGTACCCTGCAGACTCAATCCGTCTGCACGGCAAAATGTGCTTCCAGGAGTGCGATATACGAACACACCTCACTCAGGTGCTTTCACAGAAAGATCCTTCAACCGACCCTGACGGACTTCTTGAAGCTCCCGTTTGGCATCCGAGAGGATCAAAATATCAGGCGATGAACGAAATCCGCCGATCATTTGCCCGACAGCTTATCAAAGGCAATGCTCTTTGGTGGTTTGATATGTGGGGCGGATGGTATGCCGATGAGGATATTATGGCCGAAATGGCAACCTACAAGAGCATTTACGAACAGAGCATAACCGATGCAGACAGAAGCTCGAAGGCAGAGGTTGCAGTGTTTGTTGACGAAAGTGCTTATAAATATCTTACAAGCGGTTCACTTCGCGGTATGTTCCACGACCGCCGCCGTGAGCTTGGTCTTATGGGCACACCGTACAATATGTATGACGTGAATGATTTTGAAGCGGTTTACGGTAATTACAAGGCTGTTATTCTCTTATCAAGTGCCAAAACAGCCAATATGGAAAAAGCGCTTGATATCTGCAAAACAAACGACGTGCCGTATATTATGACATCACCGCTTAAAGACAAATTCACAGTAAATGAACTGAGAGCTTTCTGCAAGACAAACGGAATTCATATTTACTGTGAAACCGACGATATCGTATACGTAAACGAAAACTACATCTGCATTTATGCCGTTACGGCAGGTGAAAAAACACTTGACCTCGGTAAAGAGAGAAGCGTCAGTGAATTGCTTGGCGGCACATATAAAAACGAAACTGATACCGTTACAATAGAAATGCAGGCAGGCGAAACAAGACTTTTCAGATTAGACTAAAATACAAGCCACTAAGGTAGCAGACGTTACCTTAGTGGCTTCAGTTTTTCGAAAAAGTATTTCCCGAAGTCTCATTTGCGAATTATAAATTTGTCGCTTTCTTTAAGGGCAAGCTGTGTGATTACATCTTCAAAGTTTTCTTTGGCACAAGCAAGTGCAGACGCTTTGTGCGAGTCACTTCCAAGATAAAATTTGCATCCGCAATCTTTGGCTATCAGGTAAGGCCGGAGAAATACTTCACGCTTTTCGTGCGGCATATTGGAAGTCTTTACGTTAAGCTCTATGCCGACACCTTTTCGTGCACATTCGCCGAACACAGAATACATAGTATTGTCGGAAATCAGCGGCAGAGCTTCTTCGGATCTTTTTCTGTACATATGTCCGCTGGTCAGGTGTGCGATTCCGATTTTACTCCACGGCAGGTTTTTGCCGAGCAGATTTTCAAATTTATCAACCCAGTGAAAAGCCGCTTCTTCGGGTGTCGCAAGTTCGTTTTTCACGGTGTTGCCGTCAAGGTGCAGGTGAGTTGTAGCAACTATTATAAAATCAAACGCATCAAATCTTTCTTCACTTACACCAAGCACGTTGTTGAAATCCATATCGGTTTCACAGCCGAAAAGAAATTCGATATTATCATCCTGCGGCAACGGCAAAACAGATGAAACAGGAGCAAAACCGTGCTCACTGCACCAGTCTGCTTCGCTTACAACCTTTTCATCCCAGAAATGGTTGGTAAGGCATATTCGTTTCAATCCGTTTTCTCTTGCGTAGTTCAGTATCGCTTCGGGAGTCTGCGTCTCGTCGTGACAGCAGAGCGACACGGTTGAATGAATATGAAAATCGTGGTCTGCAATATATCTCATACCAGCACCGCCTCTTATGGTTTATATGTGAACAATTATAATTCAATCAGCTGTATTAGTCAAACAAAAAGCACCTCATCTGTTGATGAAGTGCTTTTTAAAATTATGCTGATGCGTGCTTTTTCTTGCAGATTATTGCCGCAAATGCTGCGATAATACCGAGAGAAAGAATGATAATCATAACTGCAACACCGTTGTGAACGCCTGTGTCGGGGCTTATGGTATCGGAATTTGTATTGCCGTCGTCGGATTCGCTTTCTGTATCTGAGTCAGTTTCAGGTGTACCTTCGGGCTTATTATCATCCGAGCCGATTATGATATCAATAATGTCACTGATAACTTTATCAATATCAGCTTTCGAATCAAGGTTTGAAATGTATTCTGTTATTTCGTCAATACTTACGTTAATATCCAGACCTGCAAGCGCTTCTTCAAGTGCTTCTTTGATTTCGTCGGTATCAACGTTGAAATCCATATCGCCTAACAAACCGATGATTATATCAATGATATCTTCGTTATCGTCGCCATTGGGATCGTCGCCATTGGGGTCGTCGCCGTTGGGATCGTCGCCATTGGGATCGTCACCGTTGGGATCGTCGCCATCGGGATCGTCACCATCGGGATCGTCACCATTGGGATCGTCACCATTGGGGTCGTCACCGTTGGGGTCGTCACCGTTGGGGTCGTCGCCGTCGGGATCGTCGCCATCGGGATCGTCGCCATTGGGGTCGTCGCCATTGGGGTCGTCAGTTGATAATTCTTTGCCGCATACACTACAGACACCGTCTGTATAAGTGTGTTCGTCAACGTCTGTTTTGTCCTCACACTCGCATTCGTGCCAGTGCTCCTTGTCGTCAGATTTCCAATCGTCGCTGTAATCGTGCTCGTGGGTAGCGGGAATTGTTTTGCCTTTTTCGAGCAGGACGCCGCAATCCTTACAGTGAACATCGCCTGTGTAACCGTCTTCAAATTCGCTAGCAGGCTTTTCGTTTCTGATTTCGGTGTTGCCTGTATGATTCTCTGAATTTACACCTGCAAGCTCTTTACCGCAAACAGTACACTTTGAAGGAGTAACGCAGTCTGCTGTGTTGCCGCTATGCTCGTCGATATCCGTCTTATCCTCACACTCGCATTCGTGCCAGTGCTCCTTGTCGTCAGATTTCCAATCGTCGCTGTAATCGTGCTCGTGGGTAGCTTCCTGTGAAACATTGAGCTTGTATGCAAAGAATGATTGCTGACCCTCTTTCTGAGGCTCTAAAACCATAAAACTGAATGTAACAATATCGCCGTTTGCAATCGACAGCGAATAACCGTCATCGGGGATATCGGGGCCTTCGTAAGCTTTTACCATATTGACAAGGGTTTTGATATCACCCCAGATATAGGACTGCTCGCCGGTAAAATGGTAAATTGCGAACTCTAAAATTGAGGCGGCAGTTGAATCGGTAATATGATAGCTGCCGTTGCCGTCGGGAGTAAAAAGTGTATTAAAACCTTGCGTAAACATTACCTTGAGATACTGAGATATATCGCTTCCGTCAACGTTGTTGTCGGCAACGGATGTACTCGCTGCAGGTGTAAACGTATCGCCGGAAACAGAACCGCTCTTTTTCTGATCGATACAGAAACCGATATATCCGTTTGAGAAGTGGATATTCGTAAAGCCTGTTGTTGAGGACGTTATTTCATTTGCAGAAGCGGGAATTACCACACACGTCAACAAAAAAATAAAGGTAAGAAAAACCGAGATTATTTTTTTCATATTTTTTACCTCCTTATTGATTTTATTATAATTAATGATTTTTCATGCTGTCAATACGAATAGAGAATTATGAGTAAAAACAAAGTAAATTTGAAGTTGTGTTTTATATAATATATATGATATAATTTTTCTAAAGAAACTTGACTTTATGAGGTGCAAGAAAATGAAGACCTACGGTACATATTTTCAGAATGACAGTGAAAAACCGATTAAATACGGTGAAATAAACCTTATAAATCCCGAAAGACAAAGGCTAAGGGGTGAGCCGAAGCTCAAAGGCATAGAGGCTTTACCTGTATTTCAGGGCTTCTGCGGCACTGATTTTGAGCTTATGAAAATGGGCAGAGACGGCAAGCTCTCTGCTAAATTCCCGGAGGGTGAGTGCAGACTTATAAACGGTCACGAGGGTGTTGTATGGGTGCCTTCGGAAAACCGTTTTGCAATTGTACTTATCCGCGGCGGCGACAGCTACGACCCCACTCGCTATACTGAAGATGAAACGTATTTTGAATACGGCTGTGACGGTGCAGACGGTCTGTTCTGTGATAAAAACTATTTTAACCCTGATATGCTTCTGCATCTGCCGAAGGAATATGAGGGACTTGAAAAGTTACCTTTGTCGGTTGCAAAAAGGCTTTCGTTTGCCGACCCGTATGCCTGTGCTGTCTTTCAGCTTGAGCGTATAGAAGACCTCGGCGAAGCTCACAACTTCCGTGTAAAAATGGCAAAGCACAAATGCAGTGAAGAGCAGGCAAGAGCAATTGCAAAGGAAGAAACATTTGAGCGCACCGTAATTTTCGGACTTGGTATGACAGGCCTTTTTATCGCCGACCAGATTCGCAGAAAGTATAAAAACGCAAAGATTTTGTTTGTAGGCAGAAGTGAAGAAACAAGCAAAAAGGTTGCATTCTCAAAGGAGATTGCTTCGGCGGATTATCTCTGCACGGCAGGTCTTACAGAAGAGCAGACGGCAGAAAAAATTATAGAAATGCTCGGCGGCAGAGCTACGCTTTTTGCAGGCACAAGCGGCACGAATATTGAGCACCGTATTGCGTTTGAGCACAAGGTGCTCGGCTGTAACGGTGTATACAACAGCTTTTCACTCGGCCCGAAGGTGCAGTACGACACAATGCCTTTCGGCTTTGAAAATCACCTTATTTTCGCTTCAATCAACTTCCGTCAGGAACATATGGAAAAAGCTATAGAAGTACTTGTAGACAGCCGATTTGACGAGGTTGTAGAGCTGATTGACAAGGACGAATTCATCAGCGACCCGCTTGATGCGTATGAGAACAAAATTTACTGCAAGGGTGCCCCGCTCAAGACCGGTGTAATCTGGAACAAAAAATATATAGCGGAGGAAGAGTAAAATGAAAGCAATTGTAATTCCGACCCCGGGTGAAATAGAAATCAGAGAAGTTCCGATGCCCGAAGTGAAAGAGGGCGAAGCACTGCTCAAGGTAAGATACGTAGGTATCTGCGGTGCTGACGTTGCATCGTTTACCGGCAATCAGCCGTTTACTTCTTACCCGAGAATCCCCGGTCACGAATTTTCGGCAGAGATTGTTACCGTACCCGAAAACGACAGAGGGCTTAAGGTTGGTGACATTGTCACCTGCAACCCTTATTTCAACTGCGGCACCTGCTACTCCTGCGAGCGCGGATTTGTAAACTGCTGTACGGATAACCAGACAATGGGTGTACAGCGTGACGGTGCATTCTGCGAGTATATTTCAATGCCGCTTGAAAGAATTTACGACGGCAAGGGTCTCTCCGCTCAGGAGCTTGCACTTATTGAGCCGTTTTCAATTTCACAGCACGCAGTTTCAAGGGCTGAAATAAAAGAAACCGACAGCGTGCTTGTAATAGGTGCAGGCCCTATAGGTCTGTTTGCACTGATTGCCGCAAAGCTTAAATGTAAAAAAATTGCAGTTGCCGATATACTCGACAACCGCCTTGAGCTTGCAAAAGAATACGGTGCAGATGCCGTTGTAAACACCAAAGAAAAGTCACTTGCCGAGTTTACCGATGAATTTACGGGCGGCAGAGGTTTTGACGTTTGCATCGAAGCCTGCGGTGCACCCGAAACCTTCCTCGGTTGTATCGACTCTGCGGCTTTTGCGGCAAACATAATCCTTATCGGTAACGGCAAGCGTGAGACTAATTTCGTTCACTCAATTATCCTCAAAAAAGAGCTTAATATCCACGGCAGCCGTAACGCACTCAAAGACGATTTTATAAATAATATCGACACCGTTGCATCGGGCAAGGCCGACGTTATGAAGATGGTAAGCAGTGTTTACGATATGGCAGATGCACTTGATGCATTCAAGGCACTTGCAAACAATGACGGCACGCTTGCAAAAATCCTTATTAAAATAGGTGAATGATATGAGAGAAACGGTAATTCAGTTCGGCGAGGGTAATTTCCTGCGAGGCTTTTTTGACTATTTTCTTGATGTGATGAACAAGCAAGGTCTGTATGACGGTAAGGCTGTAATAGTTCAGCCCCGAGCAGGAGGCAAGGTTGCAGGTCTCTCAGAGCAGAATTGCAAATACAACCTATATCTTCGCGGAATCGAAAACGGAGAAATAAAAAACGAACACACGCTTATTGAATCCGTTTCTGCCTGTGTCGACCCGTATAAAGATTTTGAGAGTTACATGGCTCTTGCCGACAATCCTGATTTCCGCTTTATCGTTTCAAACACAACAGAGGCAGGTATAGCCTTTGATGAGAGCTGTAAGGCTGATGACAAGCCTTGTCTTTCCTTCCCCGGCAAGCTCACTCAGCTGCTTTACCGCCGCTACAAGAACGGTATGGGTGGCTTTATTCTGTTGCCTTGTGAGCTTATTGACGGTAACGGTGACGAGCTTAAAAAGTGCGTACTCGCTTATGCAAAGCTCTGGAATCTTGAGCAGGGTTTTGTTGCCTGGATTGAGAACGAAAACAGCTTTGTCAACACACTTGTTGACCGTATTGTAACGGGATATCCCGACGATGAAACAAGGCTCAATCATCCCGATGATAAATATCTTGATACTGCAGAGATTTTCCATCTCTGGGTTATCGAAGGCAACTTTGAAGATGAGTTGCCGCTTAAAAAAGCAGGCTTCAACGTAATCTGGACAGATGACGCAAAGCCGTACAAAAAAATAAAAGTGAGAATTCTCAACGGTGCACACACCTCGCTTGTTGCAGGTGCACTGCTTTCAGGTATTGAAACCGTTGGTGAGGCTATGGCTGATGAAACAGCTTCGGCTTTTCTCACTATGTGTATGAATAACGAAATTCTGCCGACTATAGGTGATAACGAAGAGAGCAGAGCCTTTGCCTCAAGCGTTTTCGACCGTTTCCGCAATCCTTTTATCAAACATAAATGGCGTGCGATTTCACTCAACTCACTAAGCAAATTCTCCGTGCGTGTACTGCCTACAATTCTCGAATACAAGGCACAGAACGGCACGTATCCCAAGGGGCTTACACTTTCTCTTGCATACCTTCTGTATTACTACAAGAATGCAACTCCCGAAGATTCTGCTGAGGTTATAGAAAAAATCCGAAACAGCAGTATAGAAGAAATTCTGTCAGACGCTTCACTCTGGCAGGCAGACCTTTCGGATATGACAGAATCTGTTACGGAGTATTACAATAAAATTGACGAGCTTGGTGCAAAGGAAACAATGAAATGGATACTGTCATAATAAACGAAAAAGATAACGTCTGCGTCGATTTGTCAACAGGTCACAAGCTGGCTGTGTGCGACATCGCAAAGGGTGAAGATATTATCAAATACGGCTATCCTATAGGCTTTGCCGCGGCTGATATCGCAAAGGGTGAAGCTGTACATTCACATAATATGAGGACAAAGCTCGGCGATATTCTCTCTTACGAATACACTCCGAGTTTCATCGAGCCTGAAAAGCGTGAGCCTTTTACAATTAACGCTTATATCAGAGAAAACGGTGACATAGGCATACGCAATGATATATGGATTGTGCCGACTGTCGGCTGTGTGAACGGCATCGCAAAACAGCTCAGTGAAAAAACAGGTGCAATAAGCTTTGCTCACCCTTACGGTTGCAGTCAGCTTGGCGGTGACCACGAAACAACCCAGCTTATCCTGCGCGGTCTTATAAAGCACCCAAACGCAGGCGGTGTACTTGTGCTCGGGTTAGGTTGCGAAAATAACAATATTGACGAAATGAAAAAAATCCTCGGTGAATTCAGTGCTGACAGAGTTGCGTTTCTGTCGGTGCAGGACTGCGAGGACGAATTGCAGACAGGTATTGAAATCATCGAAAAACTCAAGGCAAATGCTTCAAAAGATGAAAGAGTTGCCGTACCTGCATCAAAGCTTAAAATAGGCCTTAAATGCGGAGGCTCCGACGGTTTTTCGGGCATTACGGCTAACGCAGTTGTCGGTAAGGTTACCGATAAAATCTGTGCTATGGGCGGCACTGCCGTGCTGACGGAAGTACCCGAAATGTTCGGTGCGGAAACAATACTTTTTGACCGCTGTGTGAGCAAGGATGTTTTTGACAAAGCTGTCTGTATGATAAATAATTTCAAGCAGTACTTTAAAAATCACGGTCAGCCCGTGTCCGAAAATCCGTCGCCCGGCAACAAAGAGGGCGGCATTACAACGCTTGAAGAAAAGTCGCTCGGCTGTGTGCAGAAAGGCGGAACAGCACCCGTTGTCGACGTGCTCGGCTACGGCGATACCGTAACAAAAGCGGGTCTTAATATGCTTGACGGTCCCGGTAACGATATTGTTTCTATCACGAATCTTTCAGCGGTTGGCTGTCACCTTGTGCTCTTCACGACGGGCAGAGGCACTCCCCTCGGCACAGCAGTACCTACGGTAAAAATCGCTTCAAACGATGCTATAGCAAGCAAAAAGAAGCATTGGATTGACTTTTCTGCATTTGGCTCTGACAAAGACGAAAAAGCAGAGCAGCTGCTCGGTTTAATCAAAGATATCTGCGACGGCAAGCCGACAAAGAATGAGCTTTGCGGCAACCGTGAAATCGCAATTTTCAAGGACGGTGTGACATTATGATTATTGATGCACATGCTCATCTGTGGCAAAAACAAAACGGCATCGTAAACGGTAAGCCCGTTTACGATATTGGCGGCGGCAAAAGCAATTTCGGCGGTGAAATAAAACAGATGATGCCGCCCTATATGACCGACGGTGTCAATTCCGCCGAGCGTTTTCTTGCAAATATGGACTATGCAGGTGTATCGGGTGCCGTTATAACTCAGGAGTATATTGACGGCAATCAGGACGAATATCTGCTCACCTGCAAGAGTGACAGAATCAGAATCTGTGCTCTTTATGAAGAAAAACCGCTCGGTGATATGAGCGGATTTGACGGAATAAAAATCTGTGCAGGTCGCCTTGCAGACAAAAATCTGCTTAACCATATTGAGCCTTTTAAAGTTGCAAATGAAAACGGTAAGTTTATATCAATTGACCTTGCTGACGGTGACGAACAGACCGCTATGATGCAGGAAATTATAAATATGTTTCCTGACCTGAAAATAGCTGTAGGTCACTTCGGTATGGTCACGCGTGACGGCTGGCTTGAGCAGATAAAGCTTGCTGAAAACAAGAACGTATTTATTGAGAGCGGCGGCATAACCTGGCTGTTCAACAGTGAGTTTTACCCCTACCCTTCTGCGGTTAAAGCCATCAATGAAGCGGCAGAGCTTGTTGGTTTTGACAAGCTGATGTGGGGCAGTGACTACCCCCGTACAATGACTGCCGTTACATATAAAATGAGCCTTGATTTCGTTGAGAAAACAGCAGAGATTTCAGAAGAAAACAAAAGGCTTTTCCTTGGAGAAAACGCAAGAAAATTCTACGGATTCAAAGATTTGCCGACTCCCGGAAAAATCAAAAATATAGTAGAAGATTAAAAAAAGAGGATTGCAATTGCAATCCGCTTTTTATTATGCTATTTCGTCGAGGTTTGCGCCCTTGGTTTCTTTAACTTTGCGTGCAAACATAACTGCGGCAACACTCACCATAGGCACTGATACTGCGAGGCAAGCCCACCATATCGGCATTATCATCATACCGACTATTGTAAGTCCGTAACCGACAACAAGACCGATAATTACGAGCAGACCCTCTGCACCGACAACGGAAGCACGTATATCCGTCGGCACTTTTTCCGTCATCATAACGTTCATATAGTCTCTGCCAATCCAGTATGAGCCCTGATAAAGACCTGCAAACGCACCTACAAGGTAGGGATTCCAGCCAAGCAGAATGCCCGTAACGAAGAGTATGTAACCTGCAACGCAGGTGACGGAGAAGCCTGTTACCGTAGCCTTTCTGCCTGCCTTATCTGCGATAAATCCGGAGAGGAAAGTGATTGAGCCGTAGATTATCGGCACCATAAACAAAGCCTTTGTTATTTCGCTTGTGCTCATTCCCGCAGTGTGCATTGACGACTCAAAGTAGAGTGCAATTGCAGGCATAGCAGAGTCGAAAATAATGTGCGAAATTATGAGTGCTTTAGTGTCCTTATGTGCCCATATATATTTTACGCCGTTGAATACGCTCGCCTGGTTACGCTGTGCCTGTTTTGCTTGCTTTTTAAGCTCTTTTTCTTTCTGTCTTTCTTCAAACGGACGTGAAAGATAAGCAATTCTTTCGCCTACGAAAACCTTGGTATCCTTTGCAAAAATCACTACAAGAAGCACCGCAATAAAACCGATAAGTGCAGGTACAAGGAAAATTTCACGCCATCTTGTCGGGTCGTCACCCATGAGTGCGTTCCGAAGCGCAGGAATCAGCACAACACCGAGTATACCGAAGCTTTTGAGCAGGCTGTATATCTTTGCACGGTGCTTGTCGGGTGCTTCCTCAAGGATGTATATAATCTGTATATCGTGACCCATAAAGAAGCTGATTACAGCAAAACCGACAAGGAACATTATGTAGCTCGTTGAAAGGTGAATTATCAGCAGACCGCTTGCCATACCGAGAGTTGACAGAGCAAACAGCGGCTTTCTGCCCCACTTGTCGGCAAGTGCTTTATAAAACGGTGTGATAATACCGAACGCGTAGGTAACTACGCTTATTGTAGAGTGAAAAGCAAGCCCGTCTTCATACGAATAAAATTTGCCTAAGAACGGATTGTTTACAAAAAACTCCGTAACAAATGAGGACTGCACCGTAACGGTGAGGTTGCTCGTTACTTCGTCAAGTATGTTGACTATTGCGATGAGCATAATCAGCACAAGGAAGTATTTGCCGCCGGAACTTCGGCTATTCATCTTTTTCAGCCTTTCGAGCTGTCTGCTTTCTTTTTTATTCATACCGTAAAACGCCCCTTAATTTATTAAGCTTATTATAACAGCTATCACAGATAAAATCAATTGACAATAATAAGGGTTTGATATAATATTAAATTATCATTTAACAGGAGGAAGCGTTTTTTATGTCTGCTTTTTTCACGAAGATTTTTGCGGTTATTCTTGCTTTCTTTCAGGGTATTTTGTTCAACGTAAGCTACGGCGATTACGTTGAACCTGAGGCAGAGAACAAACCGACAACTGAAATTGTAAATAACATTGACGGCGACTCCAATCTTTCCGCTTCAATCAAGTATGCGGCAGAGATTGACGATATCGGTCAGGGTTACTATACCGATGCAGAGCGTTCAGCATTCAGAATGGTAAACGGCCATATGGTGCTGACCCACGACCTTACTGCAAGCGTTAAGGACGCAACGCTTACCGATACCGAGGGTAACGTTTATATTGCCGATTCTTTTGATACATACTATATCTCAGGCGGTAAAAAGTATTATTCAAGTTCATCAAATGATGACGGCAGAGTAAATGCTATACGCATCGGCGAGTATTATAACGAGGTGCACGTGCGTGACCTCGATTTCAAGTCAGACGATTTCAAAGTTGACAAAGCTTATCATCTCTACGGCGACAGGATTTACAGTGAGCTTTCACTCTTTGCAGTCGAAGCAACAACTGCACTTGAGGAATTCGGCAGTGAGATTAAAATTGACAAATCAACAGTAGCTTCCGTACAGTTCAAAGATAAAAACGGTGTCGGCACAGACCTTGCAAAGCTCGATAGTACAAGTGTTGAGCACGTTGCGTTTGATATAACCGACGCAGGCGTTGTCGGCTTCATCGTACCGTCAGACGGCAGTACAAAGGCTCTTTGTGTTGATGATAACGGCAGTGAGTACGTTATTCGTCAGATTGCAAATTATACTGCAGGCACAGGCATCAACAAACACGACGAAACCGGCGGTTACGACCTCAACAAGGTAAGCTTCGGATTCAGACTTTATACTGACAACACTCACAGCTTTGACGGTGTTGCAAAGCAGGCTGAACTTGAACGCAACCCTCTTGAGGGTATTACGGTAAACGGCGGCAATGCCAACGGCGCATATCTCGGCTACGAGGCACTCAGAGGTACATACACCTTCAGAATGGACGGCACCGATTTCACAACCGCTTACAATGACCCCGGCCGTCAGTATACAATGCCAATTTCCATCACCTGCGACAACAGCGACAGAAATATTTTCATCAGAACAAACGGTGACAACGGCTGCCTTGAAGCAGGTGCGATACTCGATAACAGCGGCACATTTGTGCCCGTAGCTGTTCAGGTTGACAAAAACTTCCAGGGCGACGGCGGCGAGCCTTTCTACAGCGTTAAAGACTATCAGTACGGTGACTGTTTCTTCCCGCTTTCACTGGTAGCAGGTGAAACACTCGATCTTACTGTGCTCAACCTTTATCAGAGTTGGGGTAATATGCCGCTCAAGCAGATTTCAGGTATTGAATTCCACGTTTCATACTATCACCTTTCAACAGGCACAACCGAATCCAACTGTATAGCACCCTATTTCGTATTCGGAAAAGACGGCTGGACATTGCCCGACTTCCGCACACGAAGCGGCATTATGTGGTCAACACAGCCGCAGTTCAACTCTGTCGGCATACTCAAGTTTGTCACATACAATAAAAAAGCTCTCGGCTTTATTGATGCCGGTCAGGTTTACAGCGAATATAAAAACGCACAGATTGATTCCGTCGGTCCGATTTACAGTGACATAACAAACACTTACGAATCAGACTGCGGCTCATACACATATACTCTCCGCCACGTCGAATTCCCGCAGACGGATGAAAACCGTACCTATTATGAGGTTGAAATCAACTTCAACCGTGAAATTACATTCGATAACTTCAAGCGTGATTTCGATTTATTCTATTTTGACGGCAGATATGTAAAATTCAATAAGCTCGGCTACCTTGATTCTGACAACAACTTCGCAGTTGCAGACGTCAACACCACACGTGACGTCTACTATACACTCGGTGACCAGTCTCCTTATTGGGGCTTCTATGACGTTACTGATGACACTGCAGACCAGATTGCCAATTGCTTCGGCTGTAACTTTGCAATGCTTGTAAAAGACAGCAAAATAATCGCAGACGGCACTGAGCAGAATATTGCTTTTGCAGTGCGTGACAGCTCTTCAAAGTCGCTGACAAGCGGTAGCCTTACCCTTGACGTCAAAGAAATAACATTCAAACCCGGTGACAGCATCAAGCTCAATCTTGTGCTTCTTCCCTGGGGTGTCGGAACAGAAGAAACCGACAGCAACGTCAGAGCTGTCCGTGAGGATTCAGGCACAAATTCTGTAAAGGTTACCGCCATTACAGGAACGCTTGAAGACGATGCTCTTGTGCCTACAATCCGCGTAGATAATGGGGTTGGCGAAATTCACGTCACAGGAGGCAGAAACAATAATGTTGTAAGGTTTAATGGCTTTACAGAGCTTGAGTGCCCGAAGATATACGTCAAGAACGGCGACAGCTGGATTGAAGCAACCGTATGCTCCGAAAAAGGTTACGACGGCTACGGAATTCACTACAACGACGACGGCACGTACGGCTTCTCCTTCGTGTACACAACGGATAAGCCCGATACCCAGCACGCTTTCAAAGTAGTTCAGTAAAAACTTAAGTTTTCAGCCCCTCCCCTATGCACACAGAAAATGTGCATAGGGGAATTCTTTTTTGCAAAAAAGAATAAAAATATCTGCTAAATTTACTTTCAACTATTGATTTTGCTTTCACAATCTGTTATATTTAAGTGTATCCCTATTTATATTAATATATTTTTACTTTAATCTTTTGGATTATAAGTATTATATAGGAGGTTGTTTATGAAGACTACTAAAAGGGTTCTTGCATTCATACTTTGCTTTGCAATGCTTGCTACAAGCGTATGCAATGAAGGGTGGCTTTCTCTTCTGCCGTCTTTCAATGCATCGGCAATAGCAGGTCACGAGCAGGAATATGACGATGCCCGTGTCGAGCTTGATTTCAACAAAGGATGGAGCTTTTCACTTGAAGCTGATGAAGCGTCTTTCCTCAAAGGCTACGACGACTCCGCCTGGGAAAAGGTTGATCTTCCCCACGACTTCAGTATGGAACAAGGTTTCTCAGAAACAGGTACCGAAGCTGAAAGCGGAAATATTCCCGGTGGTACAGGTTGGTACAGAAAGTGGTTCAACCTTTACGATTACTACTCAGGTGACCGTATCATACTCAACTTCGACGGTGCTTACCAGCATACATACGTATACGTCAACGGCCAGTACGTTGGCGAAAATCACTATGGATATAACAGCTTTTCATTCGAAATATCCGACTATCTCATCTGTTCAAACACCTCCCTTAATCTTATTGCAGTAAAGGTTGTAAATGACATTCCCTCGAGCCGTTGGTATTCAGGTTCAGGTATATACAGAGACGTTACACTTACACTTACAAGCCCCACTCACGTTTCACTTTACGGCCCGCAGATTACAACCCCCGGCATCGAAAACGGTGACGGTACTGCAGAGGCAACCATAGAAGTTCACAACAGCTCTGCAATTTCAAGAAAAATCACTGTTGAAGCTACAGTTCTCGACAGCAACCACAACGCTGTAAGCGAAACAGCAACTTCATCTGTTATTACAGTACCCGCAAAAACAGAGAAAGCTGTTGTTCTTAAACCCGAGGTCAGCAACCCCAAACTCTGGAGCCCCGATGACCCGAACCTTTACACACTCAAGACAGTTATCAAGAGCGAATCCGGCGAACTCCTTGACGAATATCACACAACGTTCGGCTACCGCTACATAAGCTGGGACGCTGACAACGGTTTCTCCATCAACGGCGAATACACCAAACTCAAGGGTGTCAGCCTTCACCACGACCAGGGTGCACTCGGTGCAGTTCAGGAGTATGAGTCGCTCTACCGTCAGCTCGTTATTCTCAAGGAGATGGGTTGTAACGCAATCCGAACAACACATAACACTGCGTCAAGAGTTCTCTTGGAACTTTGTAACGAACTCGGCATATTTGTTATGGAAGAATTCTTTGACGGATGGGATGCCTCTAAAAACTATAACGAACACGATTTCAGTGAATATTTCAACCAGACCTTGACTTCTGACAACACCGTTTTAGGCGGAAACGGTCAGAAGTGGTTTGAATTTGTTGTAGAGCAGACAATTCTGCGTGACAGACACGACCCCTGTATCATTGCATGGGGTGTCGGTAACGAGCTTTGCAACATCACTAACGACTATGACCCTGAATTACTTCTTGAAGCAACTGCCAATTACGAAAATATCGTCAAGTCAATCGTCGCTATCGCAGACGAACTTGACCCCGGAAGAGTTCTTACACAGGGTAACAACAAATCTCACGCTGACCGTCTTATGATGATCGACGACTATATGGACGTTATCGGCGGTAACTATGCTCCCGACGGATGGAAATGGGTTATGGCTGAATCTGACGATTTCAGAGCTGGCAAACCTTTCGTTGCAACCGAAGCGGCTTCAGCAAATAACAGCCGTGGTATCTATTACACTATGGGTGCTGACGAGACCACACATCAGTGTACATCATACGATACATACGCAGTAAGCTGGGGTAACACAGCTACAGAGGCCTGGTATTACGCCGCAACCAACGATTGGTTCTCCGGTGAATTTGTATGGACAGGTTTTGACTATATCGGTGAAACCACTCCGTGGATGAATCACGCCGGACCTAACGAAAACTTCGTTCCCAACACATCATATTTCGGTATTATCGACACCGCAGGTTTGGCAAAAGATTCATATTACCTTTACAGAAGCTGGTGGAATGAAGAGAGCACAACACTTCACCTTGTTCCCGGCTCATGGAACAGCGAAAACCTTCTGCTCACTGACGGCTACGTAAACGTTGCAGTTTACAGCAACGCAAAGAAGGTAGAGCTGCTGCTTAACGGCAACGTTATTGCAACGGCAACATCAACCGTTACAACAACACCTGCAGGCTACACCTACAGAACATGGACAGAATCCATAGTAGATTCAGCAAACTGTGCAATCGGCAACTTCTACACAGGCAACGGCGCTGATTTCTATCCGCAGTTCAACGTTAAATATGCCGCAGGCACACTTTCCGTCAAGGCTTATGATGAAAACAATAACGAAATAACAGACACCGTAGGTTCAACAAAATCCGTAACAGGTACTGCCGCAGAGATTGTTATGACAACATGGCAGAACAAGGACACCTACGTTGCAGACGGTGCAGACTACATCTACGTTGAGTTCGAAGCAAGAGATGCCGACGGCAACTTTATGAACGACTACAACGGCTCAATCGAATTCAAGATTGATGAAAACTCTGCACGATATGCAGAAATTATCGGTATTGATAACGGTAATTCTTCAACAACAGAAAAATTCCAGCAGGATTCTGTAATTAAGTCAGACGCACTTGCTACCATTCAGCTGTTTAACGGACGTGCTGTAGCAATCATCAAAACAACCGAAGAAGAAGGCACAATCAACTTCACAGCCACAACAAGTGACGGTCTTACAGAAATTTCCATTGAAGGCGTAACGGTTTCATCAGAAACTGAAACCGATATTGAGCTTACCGATGAATTTGAAGAGGTTATTATTCAGAGCGGCGACAAGTACGAGCCTACACTGTACGATGAGTACGAAGTAACAAAGTTCCACATCGAAAACCTCAAAGCCCCCACAGGCGGCTCAGGCAACCAGGGAAGTACAACCACACCCACCACCTACGAGGTTTTCCCTGTTACATCTCAAACTATTCCTGACGGAGATTATGTAGTTTTCAATCAAAACTACGAATATATAGAAGCAACAGATACAACAGTTGCTCACGACGCAGTTTTTTCAACCGAGTTGCATTGGGGATACGCCTTACTCGGAGACGAAGTTTCCTCACAGGTATCAGCACCTGAAGGCTCCGCCTATGCTTACGAAAGTTTTTATACAGATGCATCAAACATTTTCACTTTCACTCATATAAGCGATGATAAATACTATATACAAAATAGCGCAGGCGAATATCTGAACATCGGCCCAGAAACATTCGTTTTCAAGACTTATCCGCAAGAAATAACCGTTACCATTGATGACAACGGTTCACTATTCTTTTCTTACACCGGCGATGACTTAGAAGATGATTGGGGTATTATACACTTTTTCGGGCCTGATCATTTCTATGCATTTAACATCACTCAAAACTGGCAACCTAATTACACTTCAAATGCATCTTGTAAGTTCTGGCTTTATAAGCCCAATGTTGAGGCACCTCCCGCCGACGATGAAACCGACAAAACCGCATACGAGATTTATCTTGCAGATTCAACCAACTCAAACGATTGTGTTATAAGCGGCGATTATGTAGTTTTCCACAGATACGGCAATGATACGGTATTGTCAACCGGTCTGTTTGAAGGTTGGTGTATCAACGGCGATACCGATGTACGTGACAAAGTAAGCTCTCCCGCAGGTTCTGCATATCCCTACAGCAAAATATCAACATCCGATACTAACGTTTTCAAATTCACTCATATAAGCGGAAACAAATATACTATTCAGAATGTTTCTACCGGCGAATATGTAAAAATCGGATACTATACCAATGTTCTCTCTGCCAATTACTCAGAGGTATATATAAAAGCTAATTACGACGGCTCAATTCTTATATATTCCCCCGGTACATCCCCTTACGACGGTACAACTTCTGACTTTTACCTTACACGTAAAGAAAACAATGACTACTTCTATGCAGAGGACAAAATATATATTGGTAATTTCAATTCAGAGTACGTAAAAATGTGGCTCTATTCGCCCAAGGTTCAGGAACCGGAAGGTGGCGACGATAATACCGGAAGTGCCGCAAGGAAATCTCTTCACGAGGCACTTCTTGCAGGTACAGAGCTCGACCTGTCAGATTACACACGAGCAAGTGGCGAGGCTCTTCTTGCCCTTCTTGAAGAAGGCGTTGCACTGTACCAGGATGCCAACGCAACAGATGCCGAGCTTAAAGCTGCAGCAGACGCTATCTGGGCGGCAATAGAAGCTCTTAGCCTTGACATTAAGAAAATTAACGGTACACTCTTCAAATACGGCTACAACAACTCAACAGGTACGCCAAACTACGACGATGGCGGTGCTCTGATAAATGATATTTCCGTCAGCCGTATGAAAACTGCAATACTTGCAAACCCTGACCTTGTGCGTCAGATAAAAGATGTAATAGGTTACGATGACCCGAATATGGGTTGGACAGGAGATCAGGCTAACGTAATCCTCGACAAAGCAGCAGAACTGTACGCCAGAGTTTACACCCTTATGTTCACCGGTGTACCGCATAAAGGTATATCTTCCAGCCCGAATACAGCTCCGGGAATAGCTGATCCGCTTTATGACGGCATTAAAATCCCTCTTACACTCTGGAATGTATGGACAAAAGATGGCACCCACGGTGAGAATGACCCGCATGAAAACCCCAACGACCCCAACAGCACTCCGATTTACGACGGTGCTTCTGTACAGGGTCTTGCAAGTGCAACACTTGATAACGGAGTAATAACTTCTCACTCAGCATATTCTCAGCCTCTTTCATATGCTAACGACGGACCTTCGGACGTCGGAGTCAATTACGATATCGAGGAATACACATATGCTTTCTCGACAGGCTCCAAATGGGTAACTGTTGACTTTGAATATCTTTCAGGTATCAGTGTCTATTTCCCCGACCTGTTCAGCCGTGAAGCACTTGACGCAAACGGCAATGTAACTGATGCAACTTCAGGTCAGTTCTCAAAGTACTACTGGGATACTGAGTTCCCGATGTTCATCAGCACAGACGAATACGGCGTAAACACATACCACTATGACAGTGCTGATACAAGATACCTTGTTCAGGCAGACTTTGACGATGCCAACCATACTGTTGATATGGATCTTAACGAAGTTGACAATTGGACTATCGTCGGTCCGAACAACATCACCAAATCAGGTTTCTTCCCATTCAACTATCAGCAGGGAACAACAAACTACTCTGGTGAAAACGCAGTTTACCACTACGGCTTCACATTTGAGCACAACTTCTACATTCCTGTAGGCGGTAAGCACGTAAACGGCGAAGACGTTATATTCAACTTCTCCGGTGACGACGACGTTTACGTTTACATCGACGGTGTTCTCGTACTTGATAACGGTGGTCTTCACGGTGCCCGTGCGGCAACAATCAACTTCACTGAATGCTCAATCAACTATCAGTATGCTATAGACGTTGCAGACGGTGAGCTTAAGGGTGACGAGTTTGAAACAACATACTCCTACAACGCTTACCTTGAAGATCCCGACGCAACAGGCTACAACGCAGACACAATAGCTGCTATCAACAAGCTTCACGAAGTTATTACAGACGGTAAGTCTCACACACTGACCTTCTTCTACCTTGAGCGAGGCGCATCCGACTCTAACTGTAAGATTTCTTTCAACCTTTCAGAAACTTCAGAAGACGTAAGAATCATTGACCAGACTCTTACACTCGACTACGGTCTGCCTGTCGAATACAACATCACTGAAAACAACAAAATTTCAAAAGCTGCTATCGACAACGGCGCTACAATCGAGTACCTCGGTATCTGTGCTATCAACAAGGATTACACACCGACCTACACGTTCGAAATTCCTCAGCTCATACTTACGTTTGAAGACAACGTCACATACGAACTGGAAGGAATGAGATACGGCACGTGTACAATCGACAAACAAGGTAACGTTTCTTACAGCCTTGAGTCGACAAACATGACTCAGTCTGAAAGCTTCTACGTTGTTGCAAAAATCACAGGTGACCCGACTTATGCAGACGAAGTTGTTTACTATCAGATTGAAAAAACAACGTTCGTACCTGCAACCGCAATTTATTACGAAGATACTTTCGATACCATAACCTATACTGACGGTAAAGTTCCCACAAATTACGACAACACTGCCAACCAGTACGGAATATGGCACAGCAAGGGTTTACAGCAGACCACACTCAAACAAACTGCTGACCTTACCGACAGTGAGGCTAACCCCTATGGTTACGAAACAAATTATTCTTCATTCTCAACCTACAGCGGCGGTTCGGTACGCTATACCGACGTAAGTATAAAAAATAACCCCAGTTCAAGATACAGCGGCGGTACGGGTGCAGCCTGGCCGACAATTAACTTCACGTTTACAGGCACAGGCTTCGACCTTATAAGTATTACCGACAGTACAACAGGTGCATTCAGTGTTTCCGTCAAGGATATCAACAAAAACAAGACTGTCTGGAACACTGTTGTAGATACGTTCTACGGTTACAATTACGGTCGTATTTACGCAGATGAAAACGGCAATCTCACGCTCGACGACAAGCTTACACCTATGTACAGAGCCGAAAATGGCAGTTACACATCCGCCGTAAAATATTACGACGAAAACGGTGCAATTACCAACGTTGCTCATTATTATGATGCTGACGGTAACGTAGTTGAGACTGAAACCGACAATCCCTCTTATGCATTCGCATACGGCTGGATTGTCGCTGAAGAAGGTACAACAGATACGCTTTATCAGATTCCCGTAATCAAGGTAACAAACCTCGCATACAGCAATTACAGCGTAACGATAACACCTACCTTCACAAGTGCGTTCGGTCACTCTTCCACAGCTGAAGACGGCACAACCTATTACAGTGTTTATCTTGATGCAATCAAAATCTATTCACCTGCTGGTGTCGATGATGATATTGCTGACAAATATGTAAAGGAAGCTTACGCAACTGACGATGAGATGTACCCGAACTATCTTGAAATCAAGGATATGCTTATAGGTGCAGATTCACTTTCAGTAGCTGATAAACAGGGCATCATCTTCATCGACGGTATTGCCGCACTTGATAACGACCTTGAAACCTATAAGACTGCAGGTCCCAACAACGAGCTGTACCTTGCTAAAGATCAGGCTGTTGCGTTTGAAATCTGGGCAACATCCGTTCCTACCGATATTCAGCTAGGAACAAAGCTTGCCTGCGGAAATCCCGATCTTACCATTTCATATGCATCAAAAACAACCGAAGTCGATATCACAACAGCTACCGATATGTACTACTCACTCAACACCATACTGCCTAACGACGCAAAGCTTACCTGGCGACAGGTTACAGGCAGTGACGGCAACAACTACTACACTACGGGAACTGTTGTTATACAGAACACAGGCGATGAGGACAGTGTTCTTTCTGTCACCAATATGAAGTGGACGTTCTCAGAGAACGGAGGTAAGGGCTACTTCCGTATTCCTACTCCGGTAGAGAATGAAGTGCTTACGCTCACTACAACGGTCAACACTCAGTCAGCAGCTTATTCTCTTATAAAAATGAGAACTGCTGCACTTGACATAGAGCAGACTGAAGAGCCTGTAGTTGTCACAGACGAGCAGGGCAACAGCACAGTCACAATTAAGTTCAAGACGTCACCCGACGTTGATTCCGTTGTAGTCACCGACGAAAGCGGTACACCGACCGACCCGAAGAACGTAACTTATACTTCTTCCGCTGTTGAGGGTGAAGATGCTGTTGAATGGACCGTAACAATCACCACAGATCAGGCAGGAACTCACGTCTATATGATTGCAGGTGCTTACGAAAACGGATACACAGACGACTCAAAGACTGTAACAGTTACCGTAACAATCGAGGTCCCTGTCGAAGAAGAACAGCCCGATGACGACACAGACGATGACGACACAAACGATGACAGCACAGACACCGAAGAACCCGACGACGATTCAGAAAAATCAGTAAAAGAACTTGTAATAGACTTCTTCATAAAAGTTTTCAGATTCATCAGAAAGGTTCTTTCATGGCTCGGAATTAATTTCAATGCTATATAAGGAGGTAAATTTCAAATGAAAAAATCTTATGTGAAACCAGTTCTGACATTTGAAAACCTCGCTATATCAGCAAACGTTGCTTCCGGTTGTGCTCTTATCAGTACAACTCCTGTTGAGTACACATGTCCCGTTTTTGACCCCGAAAGCGGTTGGACTATCTTTTCCGACTTTTCAGTATGTATGATAGATTTACAGCATGGCGACACCATTTGTTACGATGTACCCCTTGCTAATGCAAACGTTTTTTCATCATAAGTTGAATAACGGTAATTAAATCAAGACAAAACGGAGTTCTGCCTTCAAGCGAACTCCGTTTTGTGAAAACAGGTGTTTTTTATGAAAAAGAAACTTATTACAGGCGGAGTGATATTCATCGCCCTCTTGCTTATAGTTGTTGCGGTAATCATTGGTACGTCAGACAAAAACAAGACTGACGAGCCGACCTACGCTTTTCAGAATGCGCAGTTAGGTGTCACTGTTGACAGCTGGCTTAAAATTACGGCAATAGACGAATATAACGGAAGACTTGCGGTTATAGCTGAAAACGTATCCGACACTGACGTTGAATACGCTCTGCTTACCGTAAAGACAAGAAAAGAAACTCTGACCTTTAATATTTCTGCTCTGTTAAGCGGCACAAAAGCTGTGCTTCTCTGTAACCAATCCGTCGGCAGTGATCCTGCAGAAACATACACAGCCTGGCAGACAGACAACAAAATCCTTTTTGAAGAATCGCCTGTTATGAACGAAGACAAGTTTGAAATATCCGTTGCAAACGGCTCTGTTTCGCTGAAAAACATTTCAGGCAAGGATATTGACTCCGATATTTTCATCTACTACAAAGATAAAAAAGACGACCTTGTAAACGGCAGTATAACCTATAAAATCCGTGTTGCAGGAATCAAGGCAAATTCACAGACCTTTGTAAAAGCACCGGAACTCAACGAAAACAACTGCCGGATAATATTTACAGATTATGATGATTAAAAAGTATAAAATCGGAAATTTTACATTGGAAATAAAATCTCAGGCAGACTTTGAAAACGCTGAACCTTATTCACTGTTTTCCTGTGACGTTGAGCAGACCGATTATACGGTAAGCGTGGAGTTTTCATCCGGTTTTCCCGAGACAGTTGACAACCCCGATTTCACCTCTCAGGACAAAGTCTGCGTTTGCAGAAACGATGTTTTACACTGCTACTATAAAGCGCGCGACACTGAGGACAGTTTTTACGCATTGCGCATCACTGACGGCAAAAACACAAAAATCGTTATTGATAAAAAATACCGTGATATGCTCCGTGCGGGAACAATATTCACGCTCATCGGCATTGAAGAGCTTGTTGCTCAGAACAATGCCTGTCTGCTTCATTCGTCGTTCATAGAAACACACGAAGGTGCGGTGCTTTTCACGGGTCCGTGCTCTATAGGCAAATCAACGCAGGCAAACCTATGGAAAGAGTATGCTGACGCCGTTATAATAAACGGTGATAAAACAATGATTTTTGAAAAAGACGGTATTTTTTATGCATCAGGCTTGCCTTTTTCAGGCTCGTCAAAAGACTGCATCAATAAGGTATTGCCACTGAAAGCTGTAATCGGTCTTCAGCAGGCAACTTCCAATACCGCTCAAAAGCTTGTTTCAGCTCAGGCTTTTTACACGGTATATAAAAACTGTTACCCTGTCCCCCATTCACGCGACTTTACCGATAAGCTGATTGATTTCGCTCAGCGTTTAAGTCAGAGCGTTCCGATATACGAATTCGCCTGTCTTGCAGATGAATCTGCGGTCAGGTATCTGGAGAGAGAATTATGCCCGATTTTGCAGAACCCTTAATGGTAAAATATCTTCATAACAAAGCAATATGTGAAGGCATACCCGTTTCGGGCACATTTGAGCTTACACAGCGATGCAACTTCAGTTGTGAAATGTGCTATGTACACGATTGCTCACAGAAGAACGATCCTCTCTCGGCTGACGACTGGCTGAATCTTGCTGAACAGGCAAAAGAAGCAGGCACCGTATTTTTGCTTCTTACGGGCGGAGAACCTTTGTTGCGCGATGATTTTGAGCATATATACCGTTCTCTTGTAAAAATGGGATTTCTTATCTCTATAAATACAAACGGTAGTCTGCTCGGCAAATATACCGATCTTTTCGACGAATTCCCCCCTGTACGCATAAACGTTTCACTCTATGGTGCTGACAGCTCCGCATATAAGCGGCTTTGCCGCAATGATGCGTTTGACAGCGTTCTGAATTCAATAAAGCAAATGAAATCACACGGAATTTCCGTTCGTATCAACACAATTTTTACACCCGAAAACATATCGGACTACAAAAAAATTGCAGATATAGCTAAAGAGCTTCAGATTCCGCTCAAGCCTTCAACATATACCTACCCTTCAATCAGACTGGACACCTCAAATAAAGATTCCCGTTTTTCTCCCGAAGAAGCGGCTGAATATATCGCTCTTGTTGAAAAATATCTTTATGATAAAGATTTCTATCTCAAAAAGCTGAACAGTATTCTTTTGCTTCCCCCGGGCCCGAAAGAAAACAAAGTACGCTGCAGAGCAGGCAGAGCATCATTCTGGATAACGGCAGACGGCATAATGCGCCCCTGCGGAATGATGCCGACACCTGACAGCAGACCCATTGAAATCGGATTCCAAAAAGCGTGGCAGAATATAAAAGCTGAAACCGATAAAATAAGGTTGCCCGAAGAATGTCTTAGTTGCAAATACGCAGGTATCTGCAACGTGTGCGCGGCTATGTGCAAAGCTGAAACAGACGATTTCGGTAAAACACCGCAATATATCTGCCGTATGACAAAGCACCTTTTCACTCTTGCAGAAAGAAGTGTTACTGATAATGATAATTAAAAAAGATATGATTCTCCGTAAGGTTGGCTCAGATATAATTCTTGTCCCCGTCGGAAACGCACTCAAAGACCATAACGGATTCTTTCTTCTCAGCGAATCTGCTTATTTTTTATGGAATAACCTTCCCGAATGCAACACCGTACAGGAGCTAGCCGATAAGCTTTTTGACGAATATGAGGTCACTGAAGAGCAGGCACTTGCCGATACACAGGAATTTATAACAAGCCTTGTCAGGCTCGAAATAATTGACAAGCCCTGACTTCTGACAAACAAAAAACTCCTCCGATACTTAAAACTGTATCGGAGGAGTTTTTATTTTTATCTCATTAAATTATTCTCTATAATCTCAACACCGCATACTGTATCAACATCTGTATACTCACCGTTCTGATAATAAAGCTGAGAATTTATATTAACAACAGCACCTGTCGGCACGTATAAAACAGTATCAATACCTTGCGGAACAGTAAGGTTGATAATATAATTATCCGAATCCTTTTTATAATCCAGAGTGATTAAGCCCTTCACACTCGGGACTGTGCAGTTCATACTGTCGGACAGATAATATTGCGGCTCTATTTTAACCTTTTCGTAGCCTGCTTCAACAGGTGTGATACCTGCAAAATGCTTGCTCATTATTACAAGAGGGCCACCGCTCCATGCGTGATTCTTCGTGCCTCGCCACGAATCCCAGAATTCCCATAGCGTAGAATAATCCTCGCCCATCATATCGGCATATCTGTCCTTGATTCTGCTCTTTGCGGCTTCATATTCACCCATTTCACAAAGAGCCTCAAGCACGTAGTATTCCATATAAGGGCTTGAATTTTTAGTTGACGTAAGCACTTTTGTTATTGTGCCGTACTGCTCTTCTTCGGCAAGGCCTGATAAAACAGCAAGTGCATTTGCTCTGTCATCGGGTTTTCTGACGTCTTTGCTTTTATAGCCGTCTTCTGTCCAGAGGGTCTTGTAGCCCTCGGCTATAGCAGTTTTTCTTTCGGCCAAGAATGTTGCATCTTCACTCTTACCAAGAACATCCGCCATTTCTTCCATAGCGGAAAGAGCATAATAAATCCAGGCATTTTCTATTGCCGTCATATCAGCCTTACTGCCCCAGTCAGCCCAATCCCACGAGCCTGCACGGTGCACGACAAGATTGTTTTCACCTGTTTCCCAGAGCCTGAGATAATCAAGTGACGCATCATAAACCTTTTCTATAAAAGCGACGTCGCCTGTGTATTCATAATAAGTCAGAAAGCCTACAATTCCTGCAAGCTGCTGTACGGGAAGCTCAAAATAATCGCCGTTTATCGGCACAACCGTCTGCAGCACTTTTGTATCATCAACGTGAGAAAGCATAGCCTCTGTACCCTTCTGATACAGCAGATAGGAGTTACTGTCCATAGAGTACATCGTCATAATCATTTCGCTTGTGACGTCGCCCCACCATTGTGCTCTTTCTCTGTCGGGACAGTCCATAAAGTTGTCACGCATAGTAACGTAAAGAGTACGAAGCGATTTTTGCCAAAGAGAATTCAGAAATTCATCATCGCATTTAAAATCACCGCTGAACGAGCTGTCGTATCCCGTTTCGCGGTATTTCAAAGATACAACTTTAACACCTCTCGGTATTTTATAGGTAATATGTTCACCATTAAACCAGCCTAAAGCCTCAAATTCCTGCTCGCCTTCTTTGGTTACATAGGTAGTTGAAACAGCACCTATCAGCGTGTTTTCTGTTGTTATACGGATCTTTTTGCCCGCAGGAGCTATGATTTTAAGGTAAGGTGTAACCTGTGCGTTATACGGAATATCAACAGTGATTTTTTCACCGAAAAGTTTGTTTACGGCATAGTTTTCATAACTCGCTGAATTCTCATAATTCTTCAGAACGTAATCTTTCAGGAAAGGTATTCCCCTCGGATAAAGCCTGCCGTAAGCACCTTCACCGCCTGATGCATATTCGGTTGCATTCTCCCATAAAGAAGTGTCATAATCTGCACTTGTCCAGTCACCGATGTCTTTCCTTGCATCAAAATAAACGCTGTATTCGGCAATTCTGTAATTCGGAGGATAAAGAGAGCTGTCAACGTAAGCACTGTGCCTTTTCACCTTCCAGCTTTCGTCGGAAAGTATTGATATATTATCGTTTACAGCTTCAAAAATAAAACCGCCCTGACCGCTTCCGCAGTATGAATAGCTTGTTTCATCATCCCAATACCACACCAGAGCACAAATTGAGTTTTCACCCTCTTTAAGAAACGGTGCAATATCTACGCTGTCGTAATATCCGCCGTTTTTTTCGGGGCCACGCTTCACGTTACCTTCAAATACAACTGTTTCACCGTTTACGTAAAGCCAGTATTTTGAGTCAGCTGAGATATGTGCAATAAGCTCCTGAGGAACAACATCAATACTTACTTTCTTATTAATGCACATCCATACGTTTTCTTCCGTCAGATTGTCCTTATCCCATATCCATTTTGCAATCCAGTCTGTTTTCTCTTCGGTAGAAATTGTACTGTATTCCGGTATACTGTCGGGAATATCATAATCGTTTGTATACGGCACAAGGCTTGGTGTACCCCACGAAAACAGCGAAGTAATAAACCCTGCCGCTATTACAAGATAAGAAATTATTGTCTGTATAATCTGCATAGGTATCTCTCCTAACCGTTCTCTCTGTTGCCTAACTGATAAAACGCTACTGCGGAAGCGGCGGCAACGTTCAGCGAATCAACGCCGTGATACATCGGTATTTTTACGGTATAATCGCAATCGGATATAGTATTATCGGAAAGCCCGTCGCCCTCTGTGCCCATAATTACAGCAAGCTTTTTTTCCTGCGTGAGTTTCGGGTCGCTGATAGAAAGCGAATTATCCTTAAGTGCCATAGCCACTGTTTTAAATCCGAGGCTCTTCACTTCATCAAGACTGTCATCTTTCAGAAACGTCCAGTCAATCTGAAACACCGTACCCATACTTACCCTTGCGGCACGTCTGTACAACGGATCAGAGCAACCGGGTGTAAGAAGCACCGCATCCATTCCGAGTGCTGCAGCCGAGCGGATAATTGCACCTACGTTTGTAGGGTTCATAACCTTATCAAGTATAACTATTCTGCTTTTGTTATCACAAATTTCACTAACCGAAGGCAGAGGCTTGCGTTTCATCGCACACAGCATACCGCGTGTGAGTTTGAAACCTGTAAGCTGCGTCAGAATATCAAATTCTGCACAGAATACGGGAACGTCGTTTATTCTGCTCAGAATCTGCCTGCCCTCACCCTCAATATGCCTTTTCTCCATCAGGCACGAAACAGGCTCGTACCCTGCATCAAGTGCACGCTCAATAACCTTCGGGCTTTCTGCTATAAACAAACCTTTGTCAGGGTACTCTCTGTTCAGCAGCTGCACTTCGGTAAGCCTTGCGTATACGTCAAGTTCAGGTGCTGAAAAATCAGTTATTTCTGTAATTTTATTCATAATTATTCCCCATTGATATTATTGTACATTATTATATCATAAACAAAGCTCAATTTAAATAGCAGTAAATACTCAAGTTTTATATAATGAAGAAAAACGGTGTGCGAAAAACATCCGCACACCGTTTTTTCATTGACTGAAGATACGGTAACAGTTCAACAAACGCCTGTATGTTACACTTGATTTTATTGAGTCCTCTTTTTCATTCCAATCTTCTACCCACTCAAGCAAAGTTTCGAAATGTTGCTTTTCTTCAGAGAACGAATACCGTTCAAGACCGGTATATTGAATATATATATCCACAAGTTTTTTCAACACATCGACCGATTTACCGAGTCGATATTGTTCACGCAAATAGTATACCCCTCTTTTGGCGGCATTGTACTCCAGAAGTTTATCTGAAATTTCACTATAATACTTTTGCTTAGCTGTAAAATAATACGCCGCACCGTCAAGGTAATCATCATTCTTAAGCATATTTTCAGATTCTACAAAATTCTCTGCCCGCAAAAAAAGCTTTCTGACTCTTTCAGTGTCCCACTTATCATACACCTCAGATTCTTTTTGAACAAATTTTACCAAATTGGCATACTCACAAAATCTTGCTCCATAATTGAAAGCTAAGGGTAGCAACATACATATTCTGTCAAAATGCATCGCACCGATAAACTTTGAGTCCGCCGCATAATGCTTCATATCAATGCAGTTATATGCGTTTGCTAATCTACGTCGCAGATAAACCATTTCCCATAACAGGTCTGCATTCTCAGCGTAATCTGAATAATCTTCAAGTTCTTTAACTGAATCTTCTATAAATACTACGTCATCAGATTCTATAAATTTAAAAAGCTCCTTATTGTTCAGCATAGATTTCAGAGCATTTGCAACAGAAACAGCACGCTTATTATCCTGACTGTTTCTGAATCCATTCAGCATAAATTTTATCTCTGCTATCTTAAAATCATAATCTTCAGAGAAAGAAAATTTTTCTATTCTATTTCCATTTGAATCAATCATCGTATTCCTCACTAAAATCAGGAGAAAGGCAACGGTCTTTCTTCTTTGATTACTTCACGATAGAAGGTTTCAAGATCAAACATTTTAGCCTCAGGCATCTCATAGTCGGCAAGCGGTTTTGGGGTATAGCCCTTAAACATCTCATAATCATCAATATCGGCAATCTCGGATATTATCGGATACTGACGCGAATGCATTATAAGAGCCTCACCCTTCGCCTTGTCAAGTCGCTGAAGCTCGGAAACTGAAATCAGCCTGCGCTGGAGTCCGTCAGGTGTATAGTAGGTACCGCACAATGCACTTATTTCTTCAAGAAGATCCAACTCTTTAGAGGTAAGGAAAATCCAGTTGTCGCAGTTGCCTTTGATTGTATCGGCATCCTCTCCGTATCTGCCCTTAAGCTGATGTAAGCTCTGTGCAACAAGCACGTAACGCATATTACGGCTTCTTGCCGCTGAAATCATCGATGGCATATCGGGAATTTTCGGAATATTGCAAAACTCATCGAGCACAAAATTCACACGCACAGGAAGCATTCTGTTTTCTTCCTTCTGTGCCTCAGAAATAAGCACTTCATATGCCTGTTTGATAAATGTTGTAATAAGAAAATGATACGTACTTTTTTCATCCGGAATAATAATATAAACCGCAGTTTTTTCTTTGCCGAATTTTGTAATATCCAAAGTATTTCCCGAAAGCATATTTGTAAGATTCTTCTGGACATTGAAAACTCGAATCATAGCATAGAGTGCTGACAGGATACAGTTCATCGTTTTTTCAGGATTCATAAGGGTATTGGCATAGTTGAGACCCGCTATTGTATCAAGCTTCATATTTGCGCTGAGTTTTCTGAGCTTATCAAGTGCTGCAGTTGAACAAAGTGCACCAAGACTTGCAACATTGACTTCTTCAGGGTCAGCTGCCTCCATAAGCAGAAGAAGATTTGCAAGAGCAAGAGCAGATGCCATCTCCGACCAGAAAGGATCCTGTGTACCCTGAACCTGAGGAGCAGCAACCGTAGCAACAAAATCATTGAGCATAGCAACGGCATTCTCTCGATTACCGTAGTGATACATATAATAAGGAAGTGACAGCGGATTCCACATATCGCCTCTTCCGATATCTCGGAAATTGAGAACTACTGTTTTATATCCGTTCTGCTGTGCCATTCCTGACGTTCTGTTATAAAGTTCACCCTTAGGGTCAGTAACAACGAAGGATTCTCCGGCTTTGATATAATAATTAAGCACGGGCATACAGAAAAGTCGTGTTTTCTTGGAGCCTGTTGCACCGAATATAAGTGTATGAGTATCCGCACCGTCAACATAAGCTATATGTCCATCAGACAAAATCGGTATACCCGCAGTAGGATACCTGTCATCGCTAAGGTTTATATAAGTTGCTGAGCGTTTTATTTCGTCCATTGTTGCCCAGCGTGTTTCCTGATTGACGTTCTGATATTTGCCGTATTTATATTCCATACTCTTTCACCCCTTCGCTTAAAATCCGAGAGTAGCCGTTTTTTTAATTTTATGTATGGTTCTTTTTATATAATCGCTGTCAGCTGAAAAATCAACAAGCATATCCGAAGTAATACATGTACCGACTGAAGTCGATTCAGAGAAAAGGGTATAAACTATATCGCTGCACAAGTCTTTGATGGTATGCAAACCATAAAAATACTCACTTTTACGAAGAACTGCAATCGAATCTTCGAGTACTTGCTTTGCACTGTCTTCAAGTAAGAGACCGTATTTCGAAAAATATTCTTCCATAAAACAGACGAGTTCTTTATTATCAGGAAGATGAAGAGTCAGCTTCTGGATACGAAGATACATACTGACAAGGTTTTCCATATCCTTTGTCTCATCGCTTTCACGATGATTTGAAAGAGTCATAACAACCATCCAGTAAGATGTATTTGTCTGAAGGAACTGAAGAAAATCAAGAAAATGCTTTTCTCTATGATGGTTTACCCACTCATCAACGTTGATACGTATAATTCCTCTGAATTCATTACGAAAACCTGCAGCAGCCTGAACAGATGATATAAATCGGTACAGTTCTGTAAAATCACTGTGCGGTTCACAGTATTCAAGCTTGAACTCAAAAAACTTAACGTCACCGTAAAAGCTCATAAGATTCTGCTTTGAATCAAGGTACTCGGAAAGCAAAGCAAGAAGCCTTGTATTGCCGTAACCCGGGCGTGTATAAATAAAAAGATCCGGCAAAACTATAGGAGCATCAAAAGTTCTTTTGCTGATATTTTCAGAAAGTGTATTCCACTTAGTTATCATTTCCTTGAGTTCATCAGCACCCTTGAAGCTCATAAGCTTATCATAGTAATTTTCCATTAATCTTCACGTCCTTAAAACTCTTTATTTAATGGCATAAACGTCGCTTGCATTTACCATTCCCACATTACTTCGGGAGCGGCAAAAATCTCATCAAGCCTTTTGATAAATGGAATAACGTCGGCAAAGCCGCCTATTCTGTGGTCAAACATAATGTTTATGGGAAGTATTTTTTTAGTTGCAAGGTCAACTTCGCCTTTTTCGTTTCTGAAAGCATAGTCTTTATCCTGCACCGCACCGAGAGCCATAATAAACACCTGCGGGAAAAGCAGAGGTGCATAAGTTACGTTACCGCAAAGGCCTTTATAGAGTGAGCCGAGATTGGTCATACAAACAGTACCTTCGTTGAGCTCATTCATCTGAAGAGTAGATTTGTCACGTGATGCGTGCTCAAAAAGACCGGAAAGCTTGGCAACCTTATACTTGCCTACGTAGCCTGTTGCTATCTGTGCGGCAGTGCTTGCAAACTTACCCCTGAGGATAAAGCCGATAATTCGCTGAAGAATTATATCGAAAAGCACTCTGTCAACGTCTGTTTCTTCAAGTGCAGCTGTAAGTCTTGCTATCTCCTCTGAAATTCCTTTAAGAGAAAGCTGCTCAAGATTGCGGAGCTTTACGGGGAAGGTTTCGCCGTTGTCAAGCAGAAAAGGTACGGCAACGTCGATATGTTCCTTAACAATAAGTCTGCCGGTAGAAGCTTTACGCTTATACTCCATATGTGCATTAAGTCTCGGGTTAGCCTTGAGACCCTCGGCAAAAACACGAAGCATTATCGTATTGAACGATATGGGGTAGTCACGCTCTTTCTTGAGCTTCTGGAATTCCTCCCAGAATTTTGTTATATCAGCTTCATAATTGTATCCTCCTGCAGGAATATCGGCAGCATTTGTGAGCACGTTACCCGAAACTCTTGCTTTGAGTTTGAAATACTCTACCGTATCGCCTTTTTCAGGTGCAGTAAGCGCACCGCGTATATACTCTTTAAATCCCATTTACTTTCTAACTCCCTTATTGAATCAGCTTACCATTTGTTTTCAACATACTCGCAGAATGCGTACATATCCTTGATTTCAAGCTTTGTGCCGTCATCAAGTGTTACGTCACCGTTCCACAGACCATGTACCTGATGGGTGTTCATTCTGCCGATAACAAGGTTTGTATCAGTGTGATGGTCGTATGTAGGAGTCATTGTAAGGTTGAATCTGCCGTCCTCCGAAACAAACTTCCACGGCTGCATATACTTGTCAGGCTTGGGGAAAGTTTCAACGTCGACTGCACCGAATTTATGAGCCTTACCGTCATAGAAAATGCAGGTTTCAGTAGCGTTGCTCTCATCACCGATTGCCCAGGTGATTTCAAAGCCGAAGATATGCTTCTCACCCTTTTCATCGGTCAGATATGTTGAGCCGTTACCCCAGTACCATACCATTTTGTGCGGAGTGTTTACACGACCCCAGTCGAGAGCACAGAAGGAATCTTCCTTTGAAAGCTTCCACTCTTTGTCATCGATTTTAAACGTACCTTCGCAGGGCATACAGTTCTGCTTGGTAGTCATAAAGTACTTTGTATCGTCACCCTCGAAAGGAAGAACTGTAGTTATGTTCTCAAGACCCGGCATAATATCCATTGTGAACTTACACTCAACAGTCTGCTTGCCCTTGAGCATCTTGAACCACAGTGTTCTCGAATCCTCTCTTGTGTCAAAGTCAAACTCTGCCTTGCCGATTTTGTAGCCGAAACGGTTGGGCACGTCACCCTTTGCAGGCGGAATGTACTTATCCTTACCGCCGAGGAAAAGCTGAGTTGCATTCATAATAACTTCGCCTTTTTCAAGGTCGATAAGAATTGCGCTGATAAAGCCGCCGATGCTGATATTTGCAAAGTTGAGCTGAACAGTGAGCTTACCGTCGGAGAACTGATAAAAATCCCACTCCTTACGGCTCATTATACCGGACTGAACCTTGTATCTGTCATACTCAAAAACGTTGTGTCTTGCCCAGCCTTTTGCAAGCAGTTTACCATCATCACTGAGAAGCTTGGTGCTTTCGGTATATTCGGTCTGTTTTGATTTTTCTTTCCACTGGTTAAAGGGTACGTAAGTTCTTTCCATAATCAATCACCTTCAAAAATTATTTAAGTAAAGCGTTATAAATTATACCGAGGAAATCATAGAGTTTTACTGCGTACGGATTGAGGAAATCCCAGTAAGGCTCTTCAAAAAGCGTAGTCCACTTGAACAGATGTCTGTAAAGATAGAGCAGATTACAATCGGAAAGTGCATGGGTTGCGCCTTCGCCCATCTTTGTTATGCCCATATCTTTCAGGTCGTGGTGGAACTGCTCGTTTGCATTCATCCATACGTACGGGAACTGCCATCTGGAGAATTCACCTACCTGATTTGAGCACTTCCAGTATCGCCAGCAAAGCTCGGAACGTTTAAGCTGAGCTAACTGCTCCTCAGTCTGTGCCTGAGCCTTTGCATCCTCCCAGAGCTGATTGCAATACTCTATGTCTGTATTCTTCATACCGTACAGGGTTTTCTGTGATTCCTGATAAATATAGAGATGCTTTGAATCGGTAACAGCGTGCTCAGTCATAATATCGATAAACTCACGGATATTCTGCCAGCCTGCACCGTAAACAGCTTCAAGGTAGCCGTTCATTTCAGCATCGTAATCGCAATACGGATTCTGCATAAGCTTTGAGAGAAGGTACGTTCTCATTTCGCCGAATTCACCGTCGCTGTTTGCGATATAGTAATTACCCTCTTCGTAGATACCTTTTACGTTGTTCTCGTAGAAAATCTGTACGTTTCTCTGCATTACACCGAAATTCGGGAAGATACATACCGTTTCACGGTAGTTGTTTACGTAGTCCCAGATATAAACACGGTTACAGATTTTGCCCCACTGCTCAAGGTCGTACATAAAGTCTTTGTTTTCGTCGCAATTCGGGTCATCAAGAGTGTGACCGAAGCAACATTCGATCGAGCAGAGTCTTACAATAACGTCTTCACGGGGTACAACTGCTGTAGGTGCACTGCGTGTATACTGATAAGCAAAGGTGTCAAAAACAACGTTATCGTAGTTGCCTGCCGCCTTTACACGCTCGGCAACAGTGTTGACAAAAGTAATCATTGTACCTGCGTGTGAGCCGTTGGCATCGTCAAGCGCCTTGCAGTTTTTACACTCGCAGTACTTCTGATTATCGTGCTGAGTGAGTGAAACAATCTGAACAGAAGCAGACGGGTCGTGATAAAGCTCAAGGTTAGCAAGCACCTCGTCAACAACTATATCAATTACGTCGGGGTTGGTAAGACAAAGCTGCTCTGCTACTCGCACACCATTATGATACGCATAGTACTCTGGATGAGATCCGAAATACAAATCAGGCTTACAGTAATGTGTTACAAGAGTATGAGCAAAAGAGCCGATGTAGCCTACTTCACCGCCCTGCTCTGTGCTGAAATCACGGTAAACACCGCCGGTAAGACCGTTTGCAAGTGAGAACTCAAGGTCACGTGAGCTTGTAGTATCGGTTTCGGTGTACTCGAAGTACGGATGATATTCGTCATCAATACTGTAAGGCACTGTGAGCGAAGCATTTTCAGGTACAACAATAACTTCACTCTCATACCAGTGACAGCCGCAGTAATCTTCAAGGAAAGCATAAACACCGTTTATTGTGCCCTTGTTACCTGCACCGCAGATTACAATCTTTTCTTCATCGGAAGTGATTACGTAACCGCCGTCTTTGAATCCGTCAAGGTTGATTGACTCACGAGAAGTTGCACCGACAATGATTTCGAGCTCAGCATCAGGCTGAGAATCGGAAACAACTGCAATATCTCTGCCCGTTATCTGCTCAAGATAATACTCAAGGCGTGATGCGGCATATTGCTCGGTGTTTTTGCTGCCTGCAACAATAACGGCATCGGCAACAAGAGGTGCGTCCTCTGCCGCAAAAGCACCGATTGGACAAACAGTCAACACAAGCACGAGCATAAGACAGATGCAAAGAAACTTTTTCATAATCAGCAGCTCCGTTCTGCCGCAAAAAGCGGCCTGAATTTTTGCAGGATCACAGATAAAATTTGCATATCTGAATTATACCATATACTAACAAAAAAGCAAAGAAAAAAATCCGCCCGATTTCTCAGGCGGAAAATGATTAAAGGCTGTTGAGAATGT
>JAZRSU010000019.1:0-14174 GCA_045651645.1 Acutalibacteraceae bacterium | reverse complement strand
TACCGAAAGTAAATTATACTGATTTTCGGCTTCAAGTCAAGATGGCGATTAGGAGATATTGCACAACCAATGGTGAAAGGTTTTGGCTATTTTGACGAAAGGTTTACACAGATAGATAGGTGGTTAATTGTAAAAAAACGGAGCAACCGCAAGAGAGTTGCTCCGTTTAGGGATATAATACAATTTTCGATATGGGTTGCTAACGATAAGTTGTAATTTGTCTGACTTGCTTATCTGCACAACAACCAACTTATCAGCATCATAACTCCACCAACAACGAAGGATATAATGCTCACCAAACGGCCTAAGTATTGCTTAATGATAATAGCAACGAAATTAAACAGGCCTATTCCGAATATAAGTCCACCTGTCAATCCAAGTATTATCCATCCGCTATCTGCTTTAACTGACACACAAAACACGATTGCAGGCAGCAGTAATGCAGTGATGCCTAACATAACCAAAAAAACATATCCGACGGGGTGCTTAGCCTTAAACTCTTCGTCAGATGATGCATCAAAGTAAGTCCGATAGTCTTTGGGCAGAGACCAATTGAGGTTGTTCTTATTTTTCTTTTTGCTCATAGCCATCTCCTTTTCGTTAAATTGAAATTTAACAAATAGATTATATCATTAAATGCCACATTTTTCAACAAAACGAATCTTTTTGAAATAAATTTCATTGTGCTTGGTAAAGAACAAAAGGGCAGGTTTAAGTCTTTTTGGTTGGACTATTGTGCGGTCGAGTCTTTTACAGAAAAGAAAACAGAGCAACCGCAAAATGCGATTACTCTGTTATTGGTCGGAGTGAAGGGACTCGAACCCCCGGCATCCTGGTCCCAAACCAGGCGCGCTACCAACTGCGCTACACCCCGAAGATTATTTAATTGTATTAAGCAAGAGCGATATATAGTCGGCGCGCTACCAACTATCGGTCAGAAATATTGTCGCCTCGCTCGCTTGGAGCGCGTCGCGATGCTCTGTATTTCTTCCTGCTCAAGCCTTGCCTTAATCCGCCACAGGCGGCGGCAATCCTTGAGCCACTACACCCCGAAGATAATTATGAATTATGGATTAGGAATTAAGAATTATGAGCGTATAAAGTAACATATAATTCCTAATTCCGCATTCCGAATTCCTAATTTTAAAGCCGTGTTTTATTATATTAAATTAAATTGATTGTGTCAAGGTGAAATTTTATAGTTTTGCGGCTGTTTCGCCTGCGAGTCTGCCTGAGGCAAATGCCCACGCAAGGTTGAATCCGCCGCACGCACCGTCAACGTCGAGCACTTCGCCGCAAGCAAAGAGGTTCGGTGCTTTTTTCGACATCATAGTTTTGCTGTCAAACTCGCTGACGTCTGCACCGCCCTTGGTTACCTGTGCATCGTTGTAGCCCTTTGTGCCCGTAACTTTAAGGCGGAAATCTTTAAGCTCTGCGGCGATTATTGCTGCCTGCTTCGGCTTGATTTCGCCTGCAGTTTTTGGCATAAAGCCGAGTGCGGATTTTATTGCCGCAGTGCCGATTGCCTTGTGCACGATTCCACCGAGCATCTGCTCTGCAGAAACGTTAGGGTTATGGTTTGCAATCTGAATTATTATATCTTTTGCCTTGTCGGCAGTGAATTCGGGGAGAAGGTCTATTGATATTTCAGCCTTTGCATCAGGCTTTACAAATCGGCTTAAATCCATTGCCGCAATACCCGAAACGCCGTAATCGGTAAAGAGAATTTCACCTTCGCTATTGCCGCCTGTTGAAAGCGTAAGGCTTGCCTTTGCACGCACACCCTTTAGCGATTTTATCTTCGCAGTGTCGGTTTTAATCTGCACGAGAGATGGGGCAAGAGCCGTTATTTTATGACCGAGTGACTTTAGCAGGGGATAGCCGCTGCCGTCACTGCCCTGCGACGGTGCTGACTTACCGCCCGTAGCTACAATTACGCTTTTTGCCTTATAAGCACCGTTTACGGTAAAGCCGTCGGTGCATTTTTTTATTTCGTTTGCTTTTTCTTCACAGCAGAAAACAACACCGAGGTTTTCACACTCAAAACGCAGTGCGTCAAGCACACTTGCGGCAGAGTTGCTCATCGGGTAGAGCCTGCCCTCACTGTCGGCACGGGTATATAAACCTGTTGACTCAAAAAACTCAACAAGCTTATCTGTGCCGTATTTTTCTATAGCGTAGGATGCAAAACGCATATTGGTATATGCGTGCTCTACGGCATTCATATTTCCGAGGTTACAGCGTCCGTTACCCGTAGCAAGTATCTTTTTGCCTACCTTTGGCAGATGCTCGAGTACAGTAACGCTCTTTGTTTTGTCGGTGCGTTTAGCCGCTATTGCCGCGGCAAGTCCGCTTGCACCGCCGCCTATGATAAGTATATCGGTGTGTTTCATCAGATAACTCCGTAAAAATGAATTATATTCATATCCTCAGGCATCATCAGACCGTGACCGCCTGACTGACCGTCAATTTCGTGACAGCCGTGGTCGGGTGCAAAGCCGACAAGCGTAGTATGGTTTGCCCAGTAAGTTTTCACTGCATCGGCAAGTGTTGCGAATGCGGCTGTGTTGTGCCTGAGTGCTTCGATTGCAGCTTCGCCTTCGGGGCCTACCTTATGCATTGTGCTGTCGTAGTTAGCATTGTACACGCATATAAGGTCGTATTTATCTTCTTTGATAAGCTCAATCGCTTTTTCGTTAGCTTCATCGGGTGTATCGACAATGAAGTAATCCATATCTCTTTCAAGGAAGATTTTGGACATACTGTCTTCACCTGTTGAAACTATGCAGGGCTTTTTGCCTGCACGGATGAGTGCGTCAAAAACAGTGTCTGTTTTAACAACGGGCTTACGGTAAGCCTTGATACCGTGAATGTCCGGCTCAACACCTGTGTACATTGTTGCAAAGCAAACGGGTGTTACGCTCGGCATAACAGTCTGCAAAGGCAGTGTAAGCTGGGTGCGGAGCATAACGGGTGCAAAAATATCGGTGTACTTTTCAAAAAGCCAGAGTGCAACCGCATCGGGGTTATACATCAGCACACGGTCTATATTCCTGCCTTCAGTAACCTTTTGCATTATATCAAGCGGTGCTTCAGCTTCATTCGGTGCATCAACACCGAGTGAATTTGTAATTGAAGCGGCAATACCTTTTAAGCTTAACGGACAGTAGATTTCGTTGTAATCTGACATATCTGTACACTCCTTCCGTTTTGTGAAAAATCGGCGCAGCAAAAGCTGAACGCCGATTTTATGTTTATTTCTGCATTTTTTTGTCGGTATATTTTTTGTAAATAAATCCGCCTATAAGTGCGAGCACAAACGTTGCACCGAAGATAACTGCGGATATAAGATACTGTTTTTCTGCAAGAGTCGAGCCGCAGAGTGTTGACGAAAGCACCGACGGAACGCGGGCAATAAACGTCAGCACAAGGAATGGCACGACCTTGACGTTCATCATACCGACAAGGTAGGTCAGACCGTCCTTTGGTGAGCCGGGTATGAGGTAGAAGAAAAACAGAAGAGCGTAAACTTTTTTAGAGTTTTTGAAAAGTGAAATAAGCTGAAGGTTGTTTGCAGGCAGGAAGCATTCAACAAAAGCTCTGCCGAAACGTCTTGTAAGTGCAAGAATTATCAGCGTGCCGATAAAATTACCGATGAGGCAGTAGAGCATACCAAGCCCCGCGCCCCACGCATAGCCCGATCCGATTTCAAGCGGCTCGGCAGGAATGATTTTGATAATCGTCTGCACGCTTCGTATGAGAATGAAAACAAGCTCGTCATACGGACCGAAGCCGTTGAGCCATTCTCTGAGTTTTTCGGGGTCAGCTATAACCTTTACAACCTCTCTGCCGAAGAAAATCCAGCACAGCACGCAAAGTGTAATTACGCCGAGTATACCGAAAATCAATATTTTCTGTCGGTTGTTCGGTCTTACAATTCCGTGAATCGCTTTAAGCTGTGATTTCCATTTGCCGACGGGTGCCGGGCCCTTGTCTTTTACTTCGGGATAGAATCTGTCAAGTACGCCTTTGTATCCCTTGAGCCAGGGCTTATGCTTGCCGTTATAGTGGATAATGGCGGTTTTGTTTTCAACGTCTTCAAGCGTAAAGCTCTTTTTGTTGCGATTGAAAACACGCTCATCGAGATTGTAAATTCTGGCATCTATAAGCTTTGTTTTGCCGCAGAAAAGGATGTTTATAAGATCCTGATCGCCGAGCCAGAGACGCTGAATATTTTCTTCGAGTGATTTTAGGATTTTTTCAAGCGTAAAATCACGTCTTATGGCGTCGAGATCCATAAGCAGTACGCCCGAATTGAAGTATACTTTATTTGCCTGCGTGCCGAGTCTTGTGTTGTTGGCGGTATTTACCAGCTTTGAGGTATGCGTTGCCGCAGCAATGTAGCAACCCTCAAGGTCTGAAGAATAAAACCCGGTAATCGACTGACGGATAATTGTATCGGGGTCTATGTAAAGACAGCGATCAAGCTCTGCAGGCAGATAGTGGAACGCCATAAGCCTGTAAAAAGATTCTTCAGGCAGACGGGCAAGCACAGGTGTATTTTCAAACCAATGCTCGGTTATGAGAACGCTTTCAACCGATATCGAATATCTGTCAGCACACTCTCTGATTATTGCAAGTGACTGCTCATCAAGTGATGAGTGGGCGATATAGAGACAGGTAGGCACACCCTTGTGCGTTTCACCGTATGAGGTGAGCATAACGCGCAAAGGCTCAATATACTTCTTATCAACCGTGACAAGAAGGTTAACTGTTCGGTTTTGCTGAACTGAGTTATTTATACCCATCACTATTGCCTTTCGGAATTAAAGTAGTTTATAAAGGATAATAGTACAAAATTATAAAAACAGTTTAAGCTGAAATTTAAAAATATATTACATTACGTTTCTGAGCCATTCTGCAGCTATTACGCTGTGACCGAAATCGGTAGGATGTACACCATCCTCAGAAAGGTCAGTCATAGGTGTGCCGTTGGCTACCATCTCGTCAAATTTCTTCTGGATGTCGATATATATCACGTCGTAATCTTCGACAAGCTTAGCAATAACAGCCTGCTTTTCGACGAGGTCGGGACGCATCCGGGCTTTGTCGTCGTTTACGTCAAGAAGGAAGATGTTGAGAAGAATTATCTTTGCACCTGTTTCTTTTACAACTCTGTCGAGAAGAGTACGCATATTTGCTTCATATTCTTCTGCCGTTGTAATCATACCCGAATCGTATCTGCGCCAGGTGTCGTTCACACCGATAAGCAGTGAAAAATAGTCGGGCTTGATATCAATACAGTCTTTGTCCCAACGGTTGAGCAGATCCCATGTACGGTTGCCGCTGATGCCGCGGTTGACTACTGTAAGACCGAGGTCTGCATAATCGTTTGCGAAAGCTTCGGCAATCTTGGCAGGGTAACCCTGACCGAGTGAAGCATCGGGGTCAGCTGAGCCTGTGCGGCCCGTATCTGTTATGCTGTCGCCCTGAAAGAGCACGAGAGAATTCTTGTTCAACATAGCGGTACTCTCCTTTTTATTTGATGATATCTGTACCCATATAAGGACGGAGTGCTTCGGGAACAGTTACGCTGCCGTCAGCATTCTGGTAGTTTTCAAGGATTGCGGCAACTGTTCTGCCGACTGCAACGCCTGAACCGTTGAGTGTGTGAACAAGCTGTGCCTTGTCAGCAGGTGTTCTCTTGAAGCGGATAGCTGCTCTTCTTGCCTGGAAGTCTTCAAAGTTGGAGCAGGAAGAAATTTCAACGTATCTGCCGTAAGAGGGCATCCATACTTCGATATCGTATGTCTTTGCGGATGAGAAGCCGATATCGCCTGAGCAGAGGCATACAACTCTGTGAGGCAGACCGAGGAGCTGAAGTACACGCTCTGCATCGTTTGTGAGCTTCTCGAGTTCGTCGTATGATGTTTCGGGGTCAGCAAACTTAACAAGCTCAACCTTGTTGAACTGATGCTGACGGATAAGACCTCTTGTGTCGCGGCCTGCACTGCCTGCTTCTGCACGGAAACAAGCGGAGTATGCGCAGTAGCTGATGGGAAGCTGTGCACCCTCAAGGATGTCGCTACGGTGCATATTTGTAACGGGAACTTCTGCTGTGGGGATAAGGAAGTAATCCTCACGCTCAAGTCTGAAAGCATCCTCTTCAAACTTGGGAAGCTGACCTGTGCCGGTCATTGATGCGCGGTTTACCATAAAGGGCGGGAATACCTCTGTATAGCCGTGCTCTGTGTGAGTGTTGAGGAAGAAGTTGATAACAGCTCTTTCAAGTCTTGCACCTGCAGCCTTGTAGAAGTGGAAGCGTGCACCTGTGACCTTTGCAGCTGTTTCGGGGTCGAGAATACCGAGGTCTGCACCGACATCCCAGTGAGCCTTGGGCTCGAAATCGAATGCAGTAGGCTCGCCCCAACGACGGATTTCTACGTTGTCGCTGTCATCCTTACCAACGGGAATTGTGGGGTTGGGGATGTTGGGGAATTCGTACATAATCTTCTGCTGCTGAGCTTCAAGCTCAGAAAGCTGTACGTCACCTGATTTGACTGTTTCTTTGATTTCGTTCATACGAGCCATGATAGCGGAGATGTCGCCGCCCTCTTTTTTGATTTTGGGAATCTCACGGCTTGCGGCATTCTGCTCCTGCTTGAGCTGGTCGAGCTTAACTGTAAGCTCACGGCGCTGAACGTCTATAGCGAGTACTTCGTCAACAAGTGCATCCATATCCTTGTTGCGTTTTTTCATTGCATCTTTAACGAGCTGGGGATTTTCACGGAGTATTTTGATATCAAGCATTGTTTGCCATATCCTTTCAATAGTATTTAACAGGATTTTTTTGATTTATCAATGTGAAGCTTACTTCGGGGAATTTTTCCTCGAGTTTAGCTTTGAGTACTGACATAACGGGATTTTCTGTTTCAAAGTGACCTGCTGCTATTGCTGTCAGACCGCTGTCTGCGGCGTCGATAAAATAGTGATGAGTGAGGTCACCTGTTACGAAGGCATCGACCTTGCCGATAAGCTCATAGGTGAGTGAGCTGAGTGATCCGCCGCATACGGCAACGGTTTTGATTTCGTTACCTGCGTCAGCAAGTCGGAGGTTACAGCCGAGCTTTTCTTTGACGTGGTTAGCAAACTCGTCACCGCTCATTACGGTTTTAAGCTTGCCGACTCTTACAAGCGGAGTGTCGGTGCCGTCAAGCTCAAGCGGAGAAATATCCTCAAGCTCAAGTATGGCGGCAAGCGTATCGTTGACACCGCCCTCGGCAGAGTCAAGACAGGTATGAGCACTTATGGCGGAAATACCGTTTGTAAGAAGCTCATATATCACACTGCCTGCAAGAATTTTTTTGGCAGGTGAAAAAATAACGGGGTGATGGGTTATCATCAGCTCGGCACTGTTATATTTTGCGGCGGCAACCGTTTCGGCTGTTGCATCAAGTGCAAGCGAAACACGGCTTACCTCACGCTCAGGGTCGCCGAGCAACAGACCGCTGTTGTCCCAACTTTCCTGTGTGCAGAACGGTGCGAGCGAATTTATAAATTCATAAATCTGCTTTACTGTGGGCATTGCTTACACCCTCTTTGAAAGCTCGTCTGCTTCGTACTTTTTGATTTCTGCAAGCCAACCCTCACGTGCGGGTACACCCTTGCGTGCACAGTACTCTTCCCAGATATCGCCGAAGGGGTAGAGTTTAAGCTCTTCTGTCATTGCAAGAAGCGAAGTGAAGTCACCGCTGTCCTGCATTTCCTTAAGCTGTGCGTGGGGAATAAGCATTGCACCGAGCAGAGCCTTACGCATATTGCGTGCACCGATTATCCAGGCGGCAACACGGTTGATGCTTGCGTCAAAGTAGTCGAGACCGATGAGCACTCTGTCAAGAGCGTCGCAACGGACGATTTCCTTTGCGATTTCTTTAAGCTCATCGTCAAAGGTTACTACGTGGTCACTGTCCCAACGGACACCGCGTGTGACGTGAAGTGCAACCTTGTCGCTGAAGAGGAGCATTGAGGGAATCTTGTCGGAAACAACTTCTGTCGGGTGGTAGTGGCCGTTGTCAAGCAGGCATACACAGCCTCTTGTTGCGGCGTAGTTCATATAAAACTCGTGTGAGCCTACTGTGTAGGATTCAACACCGATACCGAATACCTTGGACTCAACTGTGTCGATAAGATATTTCGGGTCAATATGCTCGGAAAGGATTTCGTCGAGAGACTCCATAAGACGCTTTCTCGGACCTATACGGTCGGCAGGTACGTCCTTGTAGCCGTCGGGAATCCAGATGTTATTAACGCAGGTGATGCCGAGCTCTCTGCCGAAATATTCGCCGATTTTTCTCATTGCCTTGCAGTGGTCAATCCAGAAACGGCGGATTTTCTCATCGGGATGAGAAAGAGTAAGTCCGTCAGCAGCAAGGGGGTGTGAGAAGAGGGTGGGGTTGATATCAAGACCGAGACCTCTCTGCTTTGCAAACTCAACCCAGGGAGCGAAATGCTCGGGAAGGAGCTTGTCACGGCTTACCTTTTCGTCACCTGTTACTGCATAGATAGCGTGAAGATTGATTTTGTGTGCACCGGGCATAAGTGAAAGTGCTTTGTCGAGGTCTGCCATAAGCTCCTCGGCGTTGCGTGCTTTACCGGGGTAGTTGCCTGTAGCCTGAATACCGCCTGAAAGTTCACCGCTGCTCTCAAATCCGCCTACGTCGTCGCCCTGCCAGCAGTGCAGAGAAACACGCACGCTGTCGAGCTTTTCGATAACGGCATCAGTATCGATGCCGAGTGAAGCATATATTTTTTTAGCTGATTCATAACGCTCAGTCATATTTTTTACCACCTTATTTTAAAGTTAGGTATATATAATTAATAATATATATGTTTTCTCTATTTGTCAAATATTTTTATAATAAAAAGGCACACTTTCATAAAGAAAATGTGCCTTTGGAATTTATGTTGTAATAGATTCTGCAGATGTATGAATTTCTGCAGAGGCAGTCTCTTGCACAGGTGACTCTGCCGGAGGCTGAGTCACAACTGCCGTTGTAGGCGGTAACGGTTCAGTGGAGATTTTTATACACGTATCTGTAATCACAAAAGCAAAAACAAATATCAGTAAAAGTGCAACGGCATAGAGTATACCTTGCTTTACTTTTCGTTGGAATTCTTCTTGTGCAAAACTCTGTGTATGCGTTGAGGTGGGATTCTCTTCAACGGGATAATTCTTTTTGAAACCGACAATCGGACGGCGATGAATTTCGGGCTCGGGTATTATCGGGCGGAATTCTTCACCGTTTTCGGTATTGTTTCTGTTAAGTTCGTTATCTGCCATCGGTATCACCTCAGACAAAGAGTGACTGACCCGAAAGACCTGCAAAGCCAAGCGAAATCAGCGCAATATAAATAAACAGAGCAGGTTTGCCTCTGAAAGCGTTACTCATGGTTTCGTTTGCTTTCAGTCGGTCTTCAGCAGAAGAAATAAGCAGAACTGCAACAACGAATGCGATACCTGCACCAAGACCGAGACCGATTGATTCTGCAATATTGAAAGCGGCACGGCGGTTGATAATCGGTACGGCGAGAACAAGTGTATTTACAGCCGCCATACCTATACGGTGTGTATCTTTTTTATTTTTGGTTACAAGCAGTGTAATTGCTGTGAATACAAGGTAGATAACGGCAAGTACAACACAGTATACACCGAGATGCTTGGCAGTTGAAAGAGTGTTGATTTGCTCAACTGAATCAAGCGCACTGCACACTGCGGCTGTAGAACTTGTGAAGAAAGCAACAAGCAGAGCGATAGGGAAGAAATCTTTCGGCTTGGTAGCAATTCTTATTGCTTCGCTCATACCGAAACCGCCGTTGAAAACGAGATTCTGCAACAGCATTGCGAAAAGAGAGGCGTTAAAAAATGCAAAAATCATTCTTCATCTTCCTCCTTTTTCGGCTTTGTGAGAATATCACCTATTGAGCGGCTCATAAGTGCTTCAAGGTCATCGTCACTGTCTGAATAGTCTGAAGCTTCGGTGTCGGAACTGATGTCGTCAATTGTAAGGTCTGCAAAAGCGTTGTTTTCGTGATTTTCTTCTGCAGGGGCTGAATTATCTTCAACTGTTTCTTCCGGTTCTGTGTTTTCGGCAGGTACCTCTTCGGCTATTTCTTCGGATGAATTCTGCTCGACAGGTGTATCTTCAGTTTCACTTGCTTCGGCTTCGGGTAATTGTTCCTGAGCAGGTTCATCCAGCTCGTTAAGAGTGAAGGTTGATTCGTCTGCTGTGAACTCGGGGATTGGAAGCAAAGTCTGTTTATCAGTAGCTGCTTTCTCTGCGGATGTAAGAGTTTTCTTTTTACTGCCGGGTTTTGGCTGCTTTTTGTCAAGATACTTAGGCCAGAATTTTGCAATAAGTGCACGCAGTGCGGCACCTGCAAAGCCGATAACAAGGAAACCGCCGAAAGGTAAAAGCATACCCGACATTGTGCGACCTTTGAATATTTCAAAGCCGAAAAGTGAGCCGTTGCCGAGAAGCTCTCTGATAAAGCCGCATACAAGCAGTACGGCGGCGTAGCCGACAGATGCTGTCAGGCCGTCAATAAGAGCTTTGACGGGTGAAATTTTTACGGCAAAACGCTCACATCTGAGCACGTTGAGTGAGTTGACCGCCATTATAGGCAGATAGATTCCTAATGAGCTGAAAAGAGGCGCGTTGATTTTTTCTATAAAAATCATAAGAGGTGAAACGATGGCTACACCTAAAATAATATAAATGCCTATTCTTATCCAACGCGGAATTGCTTTGAGGAAAAGAGAAGCTATAAATTCACTGACCGTAATGATTACGGCAGAAACAGCGGCCAGAAGTGCGGCACTGCTGACAGACGTTGCCATTGCTACAACCGGGCACAGACCTACAGCCTGCACAAGCACAGGGTTGAAAATGCCTGCGTTACGCATAAGCATACCTGGTGATTTGCCGTTGGATGCCATTTCCTTTTCCTCCTTGAGTCAGATTGATTGGTATGGTATCAGCCGAAAAGCTGAACCCAATAATAAGTGTCGGTTGCACTGTCGTAGTAACAGCCTACACCTGTTTTGGTATAGTTCTTTGTGAGTATATTTTTTCTGTGGCCTTCACTGTTCATCCATGCGGTAACAACCTTATCGGATGTGTTGTAGCCTTTTGCGATGTTTTCACCCATAATACCTGTGCCTGCTGTGTACCAGAGACTGCCGTCAGGTCTGGTGTGTGAGAAGTTGGAAACAATCTCTTTTGCTCTGATGTCAGCGGCGGCTGAAAGTTCTGCAGAATAAGTGAGCGTGCCGAGTCCTTCTGCGATACGGTATTTGTTTATCATATCAATTACCGCAAGCTCGGTATCACCTTCTTCACTGTCGGTGATTATGTCGGTGGGTCGCTCTGTAGTCGGCTCCGGTTTTGTAGTTGGTACTGTTGTCGGAGCGGTTGTCTGTACTGCTGTAGTTACAGGCTTAGTGGTTGGGGGAACAGTTGTTGTCGGTGCCACTGTAGTTGCCGGTTTTGTAGTTGGTGCAGTGGTTACCGGCTTGGTTGTTGCGGCAACCTTTGTTGTGGCGGCAGTGGTTACAGACGTACTGTAATCTGTTGCCACAGTTGTTTCTTTTTCTTCCGTCTCATTTGTTACAGTTTCAGCTACGCTTGCTGTTTCTTCCTGCAATGGGGCAGAGGTTGAAAAATCATTCTCTGCAGGTTTGCGGTCACACGAAGCTAACAGTATGCATAGAATAGCTGTAGCAATCAGCAGAAGAGCTGGTGTGCGTTTCATTTACTCTTTTTCATCCTTTTATCAATATGTTTCATAAGTGCCTTGTCGGCAACAGGCCACGCGGCATTTATTATCAACACTGCAAAGCAGGCACATTCTTCAAATGTGCCGAAGCGGCGCATGAGCATACAGGAAATACCTGCGGCAAATCCGTAGAGCAGACGGCTGAGAGGATGTCTCGGCTGAGTGGAGTGCTCGGTGATAAGAAATATTGCCGCAAAAATCATATAGCCTGCACAAAGCTCAAGCACCAGTGACGAAAACAGGTTGGTAACTCTCGGGAAACAGATTGCCATAAATGCGGCACCCGTGAGGAAACCTGCTGTAGTTATAAACAACTTTGTACGGCGGATAAGCATATATATCGCACTGCCGGCAAGTATTATTATACAGCTTGCGCCCATAGGTCCGGGGAAGTTACCGATAAGTATATCGATAGTTTTTACCGAGCCGAGATTTACGGATGTATTCTGAGCAAGCATTGAGCCGAGTGAAACACTGCTTGTGCTTGAAAGTGCTGTGCTTGCGGCAGATATGCGAGGATAGTCAAAAATAAGATCGGGGAAGCATATAGTTAAGAAAGCAAAGCCTGCTGCAGCAGGGGAGAACGGAAGCTTTTCAACTGAACCGAAGGGCAGTTTTGCTGCAACTGTAGCAAAAACACCACCTATAACGGGCAACCAGAGAGGAGCGTTGGCAGGGAGCATAAGTGCTATTACAACACCCGTTACAACAGCGCTCAGGTCACCTACGGTATCGGGCTGTCTGAGCAGACGTCTGCCGAAAATTTCGCAAAGCACACAGGTAATAACGCACACGAAGATAAGCTTTATTGCACCGATGCCATAGAAATACCATGAACTCAATGCAGGCAGTGCGAGCATAGCGAGCATATCAAGCTGAAGTGAGCGTGCTTTTTTGATGTTGCTTTGCTTTGCCATTTTCTGTTCTCCTTTCAGTTAATACCATTATTTGTTCCTTGATTTAAAGCCGTTTGCAGATGTACGATATAGCTAAGGGGGAGTACGATATGAAAATAGAACTTCTTACCGACGATGCCATTATTGTTGAGCTGTCGGCAGATGATATGAAAAAATTAAACATCACCTATGAGGAGATGGACTATTCGAAAATTGAAACGAAGAGAGTTATATGGACTATACTCTCCCGTGCAGGCAGAACACTCGGGCGTGAAATCAATACGTCGGGTAAACTGCTTGTTGAAGCAATGCGCCGTGAATCCGGCGGATGTGTGCTCTTCTTTTCTGTAGAGCAGGAGAAGGGAGCATCTAAAAACAAAAGATACCTTGTAAAAAAATCGGATTACATAGCTTGTGATTTTGATAATGTACCGGCACTGATTGCCTGTGCCGAGCGTATTTCTTTTTCGGGTTTCAGTGTTGAAAGCCGACTGTATACAGATAAAAATAAGTACCGTTTATTAGTGCGAACGCAAACAACGGGGGCAGGGCTTATTAAGCCCTGCCTGTCCGAGTTCGGTTGTGTTTGCGGTGAGGGAGCAATGCTCTTTGCTCATACTGCAGAGCATTGGCACTGCATCACCGATAAAAATGCTGTGGAATTGCTCAGCTCTGGAAAAGGAGCATCATAAAGCCTGCGGCACAAGCTGAGCCGATAACGCCTGCGACGTTGGGACCCATAGCGTGCATAAGAAGGAAGTTTGTGGGATTGTACTTGCGTCCTTCATTCTGTGCAACACGCGCAGCCATAGGAACAGCTGAAACGCCTGCGGCACCGATAAGCGGATTAATCTTGCCCTTTGTTACAATGTAGAGTACCTTACCGAGAAGCACACCACCGACAGTTGAGAAGATGAAAGCTGTAAGACCGAGAGCAACAATGCCGAGTGTCTGTGCCTTAAGGAAGCTTTCACCGTTAGCTGTAGCACCGACAGTAACACCGAGAAGAATAACAATAATATTGTTAAGTGCATTCTGTGCTGTGTCGGAAAGTCTTTCAACAACACCGCATTCACGGAAGAGGTTACCGAGCATAAGCATACCGAGAAGCGGCACAACTGACGGAAGGATGAGTGCGATAAGGACAAGAACAACAACAGGGAAAACAATCTTTTCGGTTTTTGAAACCTTACGAAGCTGAGTCATCTTTACTTCGCGCTCTTTCTTTGTTGTGAGAAGCTTCATAATCGGCGGCTGAATAAGCGGAATAAGAGCCATATATGAGTATGCTGCAAGGGCAATCGGAGCAAGAAGGTGCGAAGCAAGCTTACCTGTAAGCCAGATAGCTGTCGGGCCGTCTGCACCGCCGATGATTGAAATAGCTGCTGCTTCCTGCGGAGTGAATCCGAGGAGGATTGCGATAATAAATGCAACATAAATACC
>JAZRSU010000018.1:0-51304 GCA_045651645.1 Acutalibacteraceae bacterium | reverse complement strand
CAGAAATCACATACGATGAAATGCTTGAGCTCGCAACACTCGGTGCTCAGGTTCTCAACAACCGTTCGGTTGAAATGGCTAAAAAATACAACGTCGAGGTAGAGGTTCTTTCAAGCCTCAAGAGAGTACCCGGCACAATCGTTAAGGAGGTAGCTAAAATGGAAAAAATGCTTATCAGAGGTGTCACTAAGGACACAGATGTTGCTCGTATATCAGTTATCGGTGTTCCCAACACACCCGGTATCGCTTTCAAACTCTTCTCAAAGCTTGCTGCAAAGAATATCAACGTTGATATCATCCTTCAGTCTGTCGGCAGAGATGACACAAAGGACATCACATTCACAGTTGCTAAGTCCAACGGTGACCTTGCAGTTGAGACAATCAAGGGTGCATTCGATCTTACAGACGTAGTCTGCGATACAAACGTTGCTAAGGTTTCTGTTGTCGGTGCAGGTATGGAAACTCACCCCGGCACAGCTTCCAAGATGTTCGAGGCACTTTACGAGAAGGATATCAACATCCAGATGATTTCCACAAGCGAAATCAAGATTTCCGTTCTCATCGACATTGCAGATGCAGACAAGGCAGTTGCAGCTGTCCACAATGCATTCTTCCCCGTAGATTAATTAGGTCGATAATATGAAAGCTTGAACAAGCTTATCGACGGGATGTTTTTCCGTCGCTGAACTTATTCCGCTTTCAATAAAAGGTTTGTTTTTAAAAAGGCAGACCTCAAAAATTCAGATAAGGAATGCGGTTGCGGACAATGTCCGAAAAAGCCGCACGGTGATTAAATATGGGTTTTGATGCAGAATCTGTTGCTAATCAAAAGATTATAAACGTTGAAATCAACAACGAGATGCGAACATCGTTTATGAGCTATTCGATGTCGGTTATCACTTCACGTGCTCTGCCCGACGTAAGAGACGGTCTTAAACCCGTTCACAGAAGAATACTCTACACGATGTATGAGAACAACCTTTACCCCGACAAGGCATACAGAAAGTGTGCTGATACAGTCGGCGCCGTTCTCGGTCGTTACCATCCTCACGGTGATGCTTCCGTTTACGATGCAATGGTTCGTCTTGCACAGTCCTTCTCAATGCGTTATACGCTTGTTGACGGTCACGGTAACTTCGGTTCAATCGACGGCGACCCGCCTGCTGCTTACCGTTATACCGAGTCGAGAATGAGCAAGATTTCTATGGAAATGCTTGCTGATATTGACAAGGATACCGTTGATTTCATACCTAACTACGATGACCGTCTTAAAGAGCCTACGGTTCTTCCGTCGAGAATACCCAACCTTCTCGTAAACGGCTCAACGGGTATCGCTGTCGGTATGGCTACCAACATTCCGCCCCACAATCTCGGTGAGGTTGTTGACGGTATGTGCTGTCTTATCGATAACCCTGATGCTGAGCTTCCTGAGCTTATGGAGCATATTCAGGGCCCCGATTTCCCGACATCAGGTCTTATTATGGGTAAGTCAGGTATCCGTGCCGCTTATGCAACAGGTCGCGGCAAGGTTACCGTCAGAGCTAAAGCTGAAATTGAGGAAGACAAGAACGGTCGTTTCCGTATCAGTGTCACAGAGATTCCCTACATGGTCAACAAGGCAAGACTTATTGAAAGCATTGCCGACCTTGTAAGAGATAAGAGAATTGAGGGTATTTCCGATATCAACGACTACTCTGCTATCGAGGGTATGCACATTGTTATCGACCTCAAGCGTGATGCTAATCCGCAGGTTGTTCTCAACCAGCTTTACAACTACACTCAGATGCAGTCCACCTTCGGCGTTATTATGCTTGCTCTCGTCGACGGTGTACCGAAGATTCTCACTCTCAAAGAGATGCTTGAGAATTATATAAAATATCAGTGCGAGGTTATTGTACGCCGTACTCAGTTCAACCTGAAGAAGGCTCAGGACCGTGCACACATACTTGAGGGTTACCTCATTGCTCTTGATTTCATTGATGAAGTCATCAGCATTCTCCGTTCTTCACCCGACCAGCAGACAGGTAAGGGCCGTCTTATGGAACGCTTCGGTCTTGATGAAATTCAGGCTCAGAAGATTGTTGAGATGCGTCTTGGTCAGTTGACAGGTATGGAGCGTCAGAAGATTGAAGAGGAAATGGCTGCCCTCAAGGCTAAGATTGCCGAGTACACAGAGATTCTTTCAAGCGAAGAAAACGTACGTGCCGTTGTAAAGGCAGAGGCAATTGAGGCTAAGGAACGCTTTGCAGATGAAAGACGCACAGAAATCTGCAACGTCAGCGGTGAGGTTGATATTGAAGACCTTATTCCTGAAGAAGAAAGCGTTTACACACTCACCAACAAGGGTTACCTCAAGCGTATGCCTGCTGATACTTATCGCAGCCAGCGCAGAGGCGGCAGAGGTGTTATGGGTATGACACGCCGTGAGGAGGACTTTGTACAGACAATGTTCACCTGCTCCACTCACGACTATATCATGTTCTTTACCAGCTTTGGTAAGGCTTACAAGCTCAAGGGTTACGAAATCCCCGAAAGCTCACGCACAGGTAAGGGTATGAACGCTGTCAATATTCTTCCGCTTGAAGCAGACGAGAAGATTTCAGCTATGATACGTGTGCCTGCTGAGGCTGACGGCGAATACCTTTGCATGGTTACACGCAACGGTATCATCAAGCGTACACTTCTTGATGCTTATAAGAATATCCGTAAGAACGGTGTTATTGCAATCAACCTTGACGATGATGACGAGCTTGCATGGGTTAAGCTTACAATGGGTAACGATGACCTTCTCGTTGCAACACGTGACGGTTACTCAATACGCTTCAACGAAAACGATGCACGCCCGATAGGCAGAACAGCCCGCGGTGTTAAGGCAATCGAGCTTCGTGAAGGCGACAAGGTTGTAGGTATGGACGTTATTTCGGATGAGAGCTTCGTGCTTACAGTAACCGAGACCGGTTACGGCAGAAGAAGCCCCGGTGACGAATACCGTTGTCAGTCCAGAGGCGGTAAGGGTGTTACCAACTACAAGACAGAAAAGTACGGCGAGGTTGCCGCACTTATGACAGTTAAGGATGATGAAGATATTATCCTGATTTCTTCAGAGGGTATTGTTATCCGTATGCCCGCAGATTCAATCAGCCTCTTCTCAAGAACATCAAAGGGTGTTCGCGTAATGCGTGTAGGTGACAGCGACAAGCTTGTTACGGTTACTACAGCAGAGCGTGAGGCAGACAGCGAAGAAACTGAAGAAGCGACTGCCGAAGCTCCTGCAGAGGATACATCGGCCGAGTCATAAAGGGTTGACTCGTTAAACTGAGGGAAAGATATATGGAAAATAATCAAGACAAAAAGACGGAATTTGAAGACGTCTACTCGGACAGTAAAAAGAAGCCCACCTATAAAAAGGGTCACAAGCCGCTTGAGGAAAGGGATATTTACTACCCCAACAAATTTTTTGAGTTTATGCTGAAAAACAACAAGAGAAACACAAAGATTGTTCTTGCGGTTATAATCGTGCTTATTTTTCTGATGTTCGGTTTCTTTGCCTGGGAGATTTACAGCGATAAGTTTGATAAGACTCTCAACCACGGTGAAGGCTGGACAGGTGACGAGAATTTCTCCGAAACATTTGAAGAGAATGAATTCGACGCTATGCACGACGTATCTGATGCGGCTTCGCTCGATGATCTGCTCAAGAAATGGTACAACCTTGACGGCAGTATCATGGACCAGGATTACGTTATCAACGTACTGCTTCTCGGTATTGACGGTAAGAACGGCGTAAAATACGGCGGTAACTCCGACTCGATGATTCTTGTTTCGATAAACAAGAAGACGGAGAAAATCACGCTTGTATCATTTATGCGTGACAGCCGTACGTACTTCAACGTAAACGGCAGAGATTACTGGGCAAAGATGAACGCAGCTTTCTCCCGCGGAGGTGCTGCGGCAACAGTAAAGACCATTGAGAACAACTACAAGGTAGACATCGACTACTACGTAGCGGTTGACTTCTCGACCTTCTCTGAGCTTGTCAACGCACTTGGCGGCGTTACACTTGACATTGAAGAGTACGAACAGAAGTATATCAACCGTACTACAACAAAAATCAAAAAGATTCCCAACTACGGTACTGTTACACTTGACGGTGATCAGGCACTCGTATACTGCCGTATACGTAAGAGTGATGCCGACAGTGACGTTTCAAGAACACGCCGTCAGCGTAACTTCATATCCGCACTCATCAGAAGTGCAAAGGATGCTTCGCTCAGCCAGCTCAATGCTGCAGTTGACAAAGTGTTACCGCATCTGCTTACCGACTGCTCAAAGACAAAGGTGCTCGGTTTTGCGGGTCAGGCTCTGACTCAGGGCTGGATGAACTATGAGATTGTTCAGCTTACAATGCCTGATCAGGATACGAGAAAAGATGCGAACTTCAGCGGCGTATCATACTGGGTTGTTGATTATCCGCTTGCTGCACAGCGAGTACAGATGGCAATCTACGGCACGACAAACATTGAGCTCGACGAATACCGTGAGTCTGCACTTGACTACGTACAGTACAACAATAACAGCAGTAGCAGTAACGGCTCAACAGGATCTGACCAGTCTCAGGAATACAACACAAACGGTGATGAGACCACAGCGGTTGATGGCGAGGAGACAACACGCAATCCCTTGCGTCCCGATTGGTGGCCGAGCATCGGCGATGAAGAGACCACCGCAACTGATTCTGAAGAGGGCGAAACAACTGCAGAGCCTTTTGAAGAGCAGGAGACTACAGCAGGCAACAGTGAGGGCGAAGAGCTCATAGTGCCTGCAGCTTAATAACAGCTTTAATTTTATCGGGCTGTATCAGAACTTGAACTTAAGATTTAGGTTTTGATGCGGCCCTTTTTGTTAAAAACTCAACCAAGAAAGGGCAGGGGGTTACCCTGCAGGGTGTGAAGAATGCCGTATTCTGAAAAGTATATGCTTCGTAAAATTGACGATGCAATCAAAACAATAAAGCCTGCAATTTACACCAGAATTGCTCCGCTTTCGATTAAGGCATACGTTACAGAAGAGCCCGTAAAGTTCAACGAGCGTTTTACAGGTGAGGAGAAGATTCTTACCGTAGGTCAGTCATGGGGTAAGCTCTGGGACTGTGCGTGGTTTAACTTTGAGGGCAGAATTCCTGAGAGTGAAAAGGACAAGAACCTTGTACTTATGCTCGACGTGAGCGGCGAGATGTGCGTATTTGATAAAGCAGGTGTGCCTGTAGCTTGCCTGACAAACGTCAGCTCGGATTATGATACAACTCTCGGCTCTCCCGGCAAGCGTATCTTTATTCTTGATAAGGAGACCAAAGAGAGCGGTGAGGTTTCAGTCTGGGCAGATGCAGGCTGTAACGACCTTTTCGGTAACCGTAAGGATGGCGGCAGAATTATTGAGGCTGATATTGCAGTTTGCGACAGCGAATTGCGTGAGATATTTTATGACCTCGTTGTAATCAAAGACGTACTTGACTGCATTGACAAGGAGACAGCTCGATACAAGAGACTGCTTGGCAGGACTTATGATGCGGTTTGCTATATTTCGTCACCTGATTTTGACCGCGATATGGTAAAACGCATTCTCAAGACTGAGCTTGACCGCAAGGGCGGTGACAGCTCACTTCGTGTAACGGGTATAGGTCACGCACACATTGACCTTGCTTGGCTGTGGCCGATACGTGAGACAAAGCGTAAGGGTGCAAGAACGTTTTCTAACGTTATCAGCCTTATGGAGCGTTACCCCGATTTTGTATTCGGTGCAAGCCAGCCTCAGCTTTACAAGTGGGTTAAGGAAGATTATCCCGAGCTTTATGAGAAGATTAAGCAGAAGGTAAAGGAGAACCGCTGGGAATGTCAGGGCGGTATGTGGGTTGAAGCCGACACTAACGTCAGCGGTGCAGAGCCGCTTGTACGTCAGTTCCTTTACGGCAAGAAGTTCTTTATGAACGAATTCGGTGTTGACGTGCGTTCACTCTGGTTACCCGACGTATTCGGCTACAGTGCTGCACTGCCGCAGATTATGAAGCTGAGCGGTGTTGACTACTTTGTTACGCAGAAACTTTCCTGGAGTGAGCACAACACATATCCTCACCACACATTCAACTGGGTAGGTATTGACGGCTCAAGCGTACTGGCTCACCTCTGCCCCGAAGATACATATAACGGACCTGCAATGCCCCGTTCATTGAAGAAGATTGAGAAGAATTACAAAGACAACGCTGTATGTGAAGAAGCGCTTATGCTTTTCGGCATCGGTGACGGTGGCGGCGGTCCGAGCAACTTCCACCTTGAGGGTCTGAAGAGAATCAAAAAGTTTGAGGGTCTTGTGCCTTGTGAGCAGGGCTACTCAATCGATATGCTCGACAGAATTGAGGCAGATAAGGACAACTACAAGAAATGGGTAGGCGAGCTTTATCTTGAGAAACATCAGGGTACATACACTACACAGTCGAGAATAAAGCGTTACAACCGCCGTGTTGAATTTGCACTCAGAGAGACTGAGTTTGCCTGCGTATGGGCGAAGACTGTGGCGGGCATTGAGTACCCGAAGGCTGAGCTTGACGAAATCTGGGAAGAATACCTTCTTTATCAGTTCCACGATATTCTGCCCGGTTCATCAATAAACCGTGTATACAGAGAGGCTGAGGAAGGCTACAAGGCTATGCTGGGGCGTCTTTCTGCGATGAAGAAATCGGCTCTCGGTGAGGTTGCCGCAACTGTCGGCAGAATGAACGAGAGTATTGTGTTCAACTCACTTCCGTTTGAGGTTACAGAGCAGTTCAGAACAACGGGCGGCTACAGAACAATTACAGTGCCTGCAATGGGTATGAAGAGCCTTGACGAAAGCTATGAGAGCTACGAGCCTTGTTCGGCTGATGAAAACAAGCTTGAAAACTCAAAGCTTGTTGTAAGCTTTGGTGCAAACGGTGAGATAACGGAAATTTACGATAAGGGCAACGACAAACAGGTACTGCTTGACGGTAAGTGTGCTAACGTAATCAACGTATATAACGACCGCGGTGATGCTTGGGATATGCGTTTTGATTATATGAATGACGTGAGCGAAACGATGAAGCTTGAAAGCGTAGAGAATACGACAGAGGGTATAAACGCTGTACGTATTCAGATTTACAGCTACGGTGAGTCGCATCTCAAGCAGAAGATTGTGCTGACACCTGCAGGTATTATCCGCTTTGAGACAGAGGTTGACTGGCGTGAGCGTCGCAGAATGCTCCGCACAGCATTCCCGATAAACGTTCTGACTGACAAGGTTGAGTGTGATATTCAGTTTGGTTCAGTCAAGCGTACGACAACAGAAAACACAAGCTGGGACTATGCTCAGTTTGAGATTTGTGCACAGAAGTGGGTTGACCTTTCACAGCACGATTACGGTGCTGCAGTGCTCAACAACGGCAAATACGGCTACAGAGTAAAGGACACAACGATTGATATTGACCTTCTCCGCAGCCCTTGCTACCCCGACACAAATGCCGATTACGGCAAGCACGCATTTACCTATGCACTTTATCCGCATAAGGGAGGCAGAGTAGAGGCAAAGGTAAACGAGCACGCATACGCACTCAATATGCCTCTCAGCGTTGTAAAGGTTGGCAGTGACGGTCAGGTTGAATCAAAGCCCGCAACACAGCTGATGAAGCTGGGCAGCAACGGTGCTGCGGTTATCGAGAGCATTAAGGCTGCTGAAGACGGCAAGGGTATGATTGTACGCTTGTATGAGAGTGCAGGCTCGGATTGCAGCTTTACACTGATACCTTCATTCCGTTTTCAGCGTGCGAGCGTAGTTGACCTTATGGAAAATGAGGTTACGGAGTGCACTGTTTCGGGCGGTGTTGTTTACGCAGAGCTTAAACCCTATCAGATTCTTTCAATTAAAATCAACTGAATATAAAGAAACAGCTTGCATTGATTTTTCAATGCAAGCTGTTTTTATCTTTTATCAATTTTATCCCAAAGAATGATTTCGCCTGATGCCAGAGTTTTTGGCAGGTCGATTATTCTCTGATTTTCGGAGCCGCGGAATTTAAGCATAAGGTTTTTCTTATCTTTTTCAAATCTTCCGTCGACAAGAATGTCGATAAGACTCAGCATTTCATCGGTTGCTTCACATCTCGGATGCGGCTCCTGACTCTGAAGCTGTTCGAGAGTAAAACCTGTGAAAGCCCAGATGTTTTTGTTGGGGTATGTTTCTTTTACTCTTTTAACAAACGGAAGTAATGCGCGCTGATTCTCGGGCTCAAACGGTTCGCCGCCGAGAAGGGTAAGACCGTTGATATAGCTCGGTGCGAGCATAGCGATTATCTGCTCTTCGGTGTCCTTTGTGAACTCCTGACCGTAGCAGAAATCCCACGTTTGCGGTTGGAAGCAACCTTCGCATCTGTTGGTACAGCCTGATACGAAGAGGGTGACACGCACCCCTTCGCCGTCGGCAATGTCGCAATTTTTAATCTGTCCGTAATACATATTACAGGTGGAGCACCCTTTCCTTGATTTCCTGTGTGCGTCCCTGATTCCAGTACTGTGTACCGATGTAACCGCAGGTGCGGCGTGCAACGTTCATCTTATCCTGGTCTGTGTTGCCGCAGTTGGGGCATTTCCAGATAAGCTTGCCGTCTTCTTCGACGATTTCGATTTCACCGTCGAAGCCGCATTCCTGGCAGTAGTCGGACTTTGTATTGAGCTCAGCATAGATGATGTTCTCGTAGATGAACTTCATAAGCTGAAGTACAGCCTCGGTATTGTTCTGCATATCGGGTACCTCGACGTAGCTGATTGCACCGCCGGGTGAAAGATGCTGGAACTGTGCCTCGAAGCGGAGCTTCTCGAAAGCATCAATCTCTTCTGTTACGTGAACGTGGTAGCTGTTTGTGATATAACCCTTGTCTGTTACGCCGGGGATGATACCGAAACGGCGCTGGAGACATTTGGCAAACTTGTAAGTTGTGGACTCAAGCGGTGTGCCGTAGAGAGAGAAGTCGATATTGTGCTCTGCCTTCCATACTCTACAAGCGGCATTCATAAGATCCATAACCTCGAGTGCGAAGGGAGTTGCTTCGGGGTCTGTATGGCTCTTGCCTGTCATATACTTAACACACTCGTAAAGGCCTGCATAGCCGAGAGAAATTGTTGAGTAACCGCCGAAGAGGAGCTTGTCGATAGGCTCGCCCTTTTCGAGTCTTGCAAGAGCACCGTGCTGCCAGAGAATGGGAGCAGCATCGGAAAGTGTGCCCTTGAGTCTTTCGTGGCGGCAGAGAAGTGCCTGATGGCAAAGCTCAAGACGCTCTTCAAATATCTTCCAGAATTTCTCTTTATCGCCGCCGGATGAAAGGGCGATATCAACAAGGTTGATTGTAACAACACCCTGATTGAAACGGCCATAGTACTTTGCCTTGCCGTTTTCGTCAACATAGGGAGTAAGGAAGCTGCGGCAACCCATACAGGTGTAGCAGTGACCCTCGCCGTTTTTGTCAACTTTGAGCTCGAGCATCTTCTTTTCGGAGATGTAGTCGGGTACCATACGCTTTGCAGTACACTTTGCTGCAAGCTCTGTGAGGTACCAGTAGGGTGAATCCTCGTGGATGTTATCTTCTTCAAGCACATAGATGAGCTTGGGGAATGCAGGTGTAACCCAGATGCCCTTTTCGTTTTTGACACCCTTGCAACGCTGAAGAAGTACTTCCTCGATGATGAGGGCAAGGTCCTTCTTCTCCTGCTCGTTCTTGGTTTCGCCAAGGTACATAAATACTGTAACGAAGGGAGCCTGACCGTTTGTTGTGAGAAGAGTTACAACCTGATACTGGATTGTCTGTACGCCGCGGCTGATTTCATCACGGAGTCTCTTCTCGGTCATTTCGACGAGCTTTTCTTCGCTGAGCTCGACACCGATTTCCTTCATCTCTTCAATGATTGCCTTGCGGATCTTCTCACGGGAAACCTGAACGAAGGGAGCAAGGTGAGTAAGAGAAATAGACTGACCGCCGTACTGGTTGGATGCAACCTGGGCGATAATCTGTGTAGCGATGTTACAGGCTGTGGAGAAGCTGTGCGGTCTCTCGATAAGTGTGCCTGTGATTACAGTACCGTTCTGCAGCATATCCTCGAGGTTGACGAGGTCGCAGTTGTGCATATGCTGTGCAAAATAGTCTGAGTCGTGGAAGTGGATGATACCCTCGTTGTGAGCGTCGACAATCTCCTTGGGAAGGAGGATACGGTTGGTGATATCCTTGGATACTTCACCTGCCATATAGTCACGCTGTGTTGAGTTAACGATGGGGTTTTTGTTGGAATTTTCCTGTTTTGCCTCTTCGTTGTTGCACTCGATAAGGGAGAGGATTTTGTCGTCGGTTGTGTTGCTCTTACGGACAAGTGAACGTGTGTATCTGTAGGTGATGTAGTTCTTTGCAACCTCAAATGCACCGTGAGCCATAATCTTCTTTTCGACAAGGTCCTGAATCTCTTCAACCGTGGGTGCACGACCGAGTGCTTCACACGAAATAACGACCGACTCTGTGATTCGTTTGATCTGCAGGTCGGTCATGCGGATGTCTTCGTCAACGGATTCATTAGCTTTTGTAATGGCGATGAGAATTTTATCTTCGTTGAAATTCTCTTCGGCACCGTTTCTTTTGATGATCCTCATACCGATAATCTCACTTTCTGATTATTTTTAGCGATTTATATGTCTCTGAATGGCACACAATATATTGTGCTCTAATTGCCGTGTACTCACATTATACGGCACAAGATATATAGTGTCAATATGGTATTATATACAAAAAAAGCACAAGATTTTGTTTATTTAGTCTCTGTTACCACAAAATACCACAATTTATAGGGGTTTTGAACAGCTTAATTGAGGGAAAGCAACAAAAAAACCGCCGCTTTTCAGCGACGGTTTGCGTATGTGTAAAGTTGTATCACTTTACCTTGGCAACGGTTTTTCCGTTTTCAAAGGTGACAAAATAGGAATCGGGCGATAAATCGTCCCTGGGTGGATAATCGGTTGAAATTATCTGTGCACCACTATATATAGCGGTTTTTCGGCGTTCTTCGCTTATATTGTTGAACTCATCGGGTCTGGTACGCACGATAAAGTTGCCTGTGTTAAGTACATCTACTTTACAATCATCTATCTTTTCGGGGTTGTTTATGATGAGAAATGAGGCGCAATCACGGTCAATATCTGCCGGTCTGAGCATTGGGAACATTGCCTGAGACTTTATTGACGGGTCAAGGTTGATATAATCCTCTGTAACGCCCGTATCGTGAAGCAGAACAACTACCTTGCCGAGCATATTTTTCACTTCGCACCAGTCGTCTGCGGCACGCATTTCGCCGAAGCTTGCATAGTCACGGAGCATATCGGAAGGAGTGAAAAGCTTATCGCCGAAGCTTTTGCGGATAAGCAAATCAAGCTCTGCAACGTAATCCATATTGAAGAACTGCATATCTTCAATGGGAAGGAAAATCTGTTTGGGCTCGATGATAACCGTAACAGGAAGATGGCCGGGATTATTGTCTGACCACATAACGATTTCTTTGAATGCAAGTTCAAGGTCGTAGCAGGTTGTGCCCATCTCAAACGTAGGCATATGCATACAGGTGAATGAGATTTCGCCGTTTCTGTTGAATGTTTCTATGTCAATTTCGATATTTCTTATGCCGCAGTTGAACTGCTGTGTGAGAGTCTGATTTTCAAACCCGCCCTGATTAGCGGAAACAAGACCGAAAGTAAGCTCGGAAAGATGAGAATAGATTTTTTGCAAGGCAGGAACAGACTGCTTCTGGTAGCTGTTATGTGTACCGATGAAAGCGATTTCGTTGAACTTCAGACCTGCTTCAAGCTCGGCATTGAGATCGCCGTCGAAGAAAGAGGCTTCGTCAACGGGAGGTATTTCACCGTTAGAGTATGACTGCTCAAGTGCAGCTATGCGGTCAATCTGTTCAGCAATATCAAGCTGAAGTTGGTTTGAGCTTTCGCCGAAGGTTGAGAAAAACGTTATGATAATTGAAATCAGCAACGGAATAAAACGGAATATATAGCGTATCATTTTATACACCTCTTACTCTTTGTTATATTTCAATTATAGCAATGCAACATTAATATTACAATGTGTTATTTACATTTTTTTCTTTTTATGATAAAATCCTTGTTATATTAATTACCATATTATTAGGAGTTGAGTTTATGCCTGCTTTGGTTCTGGAAGGCGGTACGTTCCGCCCGACCTTTTCCTGCGGTGTAATGGATGCACTGCTTGACAGCGGTGTTGAATTTGAATACGTTATCGGTGTTTCGGCAGGTATATCAAACGCTGTTTCGTATCTTTCAAAACAGAGAGGACGAAACCTTGAAATTCTGCAGAAGTACCGCAACGACAAGAGATACGTAGGCTTCAGGAATATTTTTACCGACAGGTCAATTTTCGGCAGAAAGTTTATTTATGAAACTATTCCGCAGGAGCTTATTCCGTTTGACCACGATACATTTTTTGCAAACCCTGCAAAGTACGTTGTAGGTGTTACAAACGCAAAAACGGGTGAGATGGAATATCTTGACAAAAAAGATCCCGTAAACGGATTTATGGCACTTCAGGCAACCTGTGCACTGCCGATTGCTTTTCCGCCGATAATGTATAACGGCACGCAGTACTATGACGGCGGTCTTGTTGACTCAATACCTGCTAAAAAGGCACTTGACGATGGCAACGAAAAAATGCTTATAGTGCTTACCCGTACAAAAGGTTACGTAAAAACCGAGTCGAAGGGTTACAAGGTTGCGGCGGCGATACTTAAGCGTAAATACCCGAAAATTGCAGAGCTTATTCTGACGAGACATACACGCTACAACAAAGAGGTTGAATTCTGCAATCAGCTTGAGCGCGAAGGTAAGGCTGTAATTCTCAGACCGAGCGAAGAAGCTCAGATTTCATCGTTTGAAAGCGATCTGGCAAAGCTTGAGCGTAACTATCAGTACGGCTACGACCTTGCTATGGAAAATATTGAACAGATAAAGGCCTTGTTTAATTGATATTTGAAATTCTGAATTTTTCCTGAGGGGGATAAAATTTGATTTTTGTATACGTGGCACTGTTTTTGTTTGCGCTGATAGGTGCAAAGTTCAGCTTCAAGTCGTATAACACAAAAGAATATCTGTCGATGGATTCAACCAACGCTGTGCGCGGCGTATTTATGGCACTGATATTTCTGAGCCATTTTATGCAGTATTACATCTACACGACGGAATTTGACAAGCTTGGCGGTAACATATCGAGAACGCTCGGTCAGATGATTGTTGTAATGTTTATGTTCTACTCGGGCTACGGCATAGGTGAATCCGTAAAGCGGAAGGGTACGGGATACATAAAATCGTTCCCGAAAAACAGAGTACTTAAGACGTTACTGCACTTTGACGTTGCGATACTGATATACTTTATTCTCAGCCTGATTCTGAAGCTTGATTATTCGCCTGCTCAGGTAGGGCTTGCGTTTATCGGCTGGACGAGTATAGGTAACAGCAACTGGTATATTTTTGCTGTTGTAGTACTTTATATCATTACCTGGATAGCGTTTTCACTTTTCAGGAAGAACAAGGTTGCAGCTGCGGCAGGTGTTACGGTGCTGACGGTTGTGTATATAATCGTTATGTCGTTCTTCAAGGAATACTGGTGGTATGACACAGTGCTTTGTTATGCGGCAGGTCTGTGGTACTCTTTGTTCAAAGAGAAGATTGAAAATCTGCTGACAAAGCACAACATTGTGTGGCTTATTATTACGGTAGCTTCTGCGGTCGGCTGGTGGTTTTCGCACATGCATCGTATTGTTGTACCGATGCGTATACTGGAAGCGATACTGTTTACGATTATGGTAATTTGTCTGTCACTCAAGGTTTCAATCCGCAACAAGCCGCTGATATGGCTCGGCAAGCATACTTTTGAAATATATATACTTATGCGTATGCCGATGAAGCTGCTCGCATTGTGGGGACTTAACGATATCAACGTTTACCTGTATATCGGAGCGAGCTTTGTTGCAACTCTTGTGTTGTGCGTACTGTTTTCGTACCTGCTCAAGGGCTTTGACAAGCTTGTTTTCAGACCTGAAAAATTATAATACAGATGTTGCTGTGAGGCTCTTTGCAGAGCTTCACAGCTTTTTTATTGTCTGCATAGTATGAACAAGAGCACAGTTCATAGACTGTTGCTCGAATAAACTGTAAAGGAGAAATGCTTTATGCGCATGAACGACAGACAGAGCATGGGCTGTGAAATGTGCAAACGGCAGGAAGTACAGTTCCGTCACAGCGAAACGCCGTTTCCTGAATGCTACAGCGTGGCAATGTCGTACGTGCCGGTGCAGACCGACACTACCGTTTATGATGAAATGAAAGCACTTTGCGAGGGCACGCTTTTTGTTGTGCTCGATAAGCCCTTTATGAGAGGGTGTAAGTCATGAATAAAACAGAGCTTCTCAAAAAGCTTTCTGCCGCTGAGTTTGCACTCTGGGATCTGCACCTTTATCTCGACACGCATCCCGGTGACCTTGCTGCAGTAGGGCTTTACAACAAGTATTACAAAAAATATATGATGCTCCGCGAAGAGTACGAGTCTGTATGCGGTAAGCTCTCGGCAAGAAATGCACAGGGTGTAGAGTGGCTTAAGGACCCGTGGCCGTGGGAGAAAGGCTGGTGTGATTGCTGATGTTTCTGTATGAAAAAAAGCTTCAGTATCCCGTTAAGGTGGCAACGCCCAATGCAAAGCTTGCACAGGTTATTATAACCCAGTTCGGAGGGCTGAATGGTAACGAGTGATAAATCAAGTGTAAAAAAATAAAGTGAAGGAATTTTGCGGTTTATGGAAGGTGATTCTGGACAGAATTGAGCGGAGGGCTTCATTTTTTGCCTGAGTTGTGGCGGTGGGTGAGGTGACGGTTTGCAAAACCTCTTCAACCTTTTTTGAAAACTCTTTCAGATCAACCTTTTTCGCTGCGTTTTCGGTACGCTGCTTTTCAATAGCGGCGATGGCCTTAGTGACAGCGTTTTTGTTGGCTTTATATTCTTCGACCGTATCAATTCCTGCAAGGTATGCTTCTTTTGCTCTTTCGAGTTTAGTCTGCTCACGCTTTATCAGAGCTGTGTAATCTATAACATCGTGGTGTTCCTCACGTTGCTCGATGTTGAAATTACAAGTGCGGATGCAGTCTTGTAAAGCTTCGATTATGATTTCATCCAGCTTCTTTATACTGATGCAATGAGAAACAGTACAGTCTCTGCCCTTGCTGTATTGGTGGCACTGAATATAGTTTTCTTGTGAGCGGACAAGTGAAGCTCCGCAGGTACCGCATTTCATAATACCTTTAAGCATCCATTCACAGGGCTGATCCGGTCGCTGATACTTGCCGTACATTTGCTTTTTCTTTTGAAGTTTTTCCTGTACAGCATTCCACGTGTCTATATCTATGAGCGGCTCGTGTTCGCCGTCTACTGTAAGAATGCTTGGGTCGTCAAAATTTCTGTTTTTAGAAAACGTTTTATCACCGGTAGACCAACGGATTTTACCGATATATACAGGGTTATACAATATGTATTGTACGCCTCTGGATTCTATAGGATTGCCTCTGCGTGTCTTGAGACCTGCAGCAGCGTGTTTCTGAGCAATTTGCCGCAGAGTCATACCGTTGAGGTAGTCGTTGAATATTTGCCGCACATGAACAGCTTGTTCGTTTGGTATGTATTTCTTACCGACAAGGTCGTAGCCGATTGCAGGGGCACACATAGCTTCGCCTCGGCTTGCTTTTTCGAGCATTCCTCTTTTTACCTCAGTAGAGAGATTGATAAGGTAATATTCATCCATCCATTCGATAATACGTTCAATGAGTTCACCAAAAGGGGAATCGATTATCGGCTCGGATATGCTGATAACTTGCACACCTTTTTTGCGGAGAATGTTTTTATATACAATGCTCTCTTCCTGGTTACGTGCAAATCGGCTGAACTTCCAGACGAGTATTGCATCGAACGGAGAGTTCTTTTCTTTGGCGAATGCAATCATACGGTTAAACTCGGGTCGTTTTTTTGCGGTCTTGGCCGATATGCCGTCATCGTAAAATATGTACTCCGGAGGAACATAATATCCGTTCTTTTTGGCATATTCATTTATGAGCTTCAGCTGAGAATCTGGAGAGTATTCGTCTTGTCGTTCATCGGATACACGGATGTATGCTGCAGCTGTTTTCATAATATCACCCCTATTATTTATTCCTGTAAGGGTGATTTCTTGCAAAAAAATATCACCCTGCTTGTAAAAAAGGTTGCAAAACCTTAAGCAGAGTGCTAAAATAACATTGCAGTCTGCTTTACTTGGTCGTTGGCGGATTGTGCTTTACGCTCTCCGGTGTTGGTAGCACCGGGGAGCTTTTTTATTTATTACTGGAATGCGTCAGGATAGTTCACTGTGTTAATTAACTCATTGGTTGTTGAATCAATTATCTGTATTTCGCAGCTTATATTGTCCTGCTTAGTGCCGTTGAACAGCTGATAAAAATGAGCATTCATATAGATATTTAAGCATACCATAGAATCCATGCTGTTCTCATATGCGGTGCGGTTAACATAAACATCTACTTTTGAGAAATCGTTGTTGTATTTAATGGATTTTACGGACGGATAATCTCCGGAACTTGCGAATCCATCAATAGAATCTGAGGCGGATTGTTTCATTTCTGCAAGCAGCTTACGCCATTTTGCTTTGTTGATAGTGTATGTAACAGAGCCATCCGGATTTACAACAGCTTTTTTATATCCTTGTTCGATTTGTTCCGGGGTTAATTGGTCTGTTGCCGGGGATTCAGGAGAGAAGAAAGATGCAGGAAGAGTAATATCTACGGTCAGCAGATTCTCATCAACAACCTCTTTCGGTTCAGTGGTTTGTTCTTGTTCTGTACCGGGTGACGAAGCGTCATCATCGAGCAGTAAGAATACCGAACAACCTGCGATAACAAGACAAAGTATCATAAATATTAAGGCTGCTTTTTTCCTCATAGTTTAAATACCTCCATTTTAAATAAATTAAATCATATATGCACTTATAATATATATGTCGAAAAGTGTAAAAAGGTAACGCGAAAATTACATATCAATTACAATTTGTTTAACTACACCGATAATCTGAGCGGAACCGTTTTCAAAATCTTCTGCAGGAATAATGCGTTCATCATAAGAAGAGTTTTCCGGTTTGAGAAGAATAACGGAGCCGTGGTGCTTAAAGCGTTTGAGTGTTGCTTCGTCACCATTGACACGGCATGCGACGATCTGACCGTCGTCAGCTGTGCTTTGCTTATGTATAAGTACTTTGCATCCATCAATGATACCTGCACCAATCATACTGTTGCCTTTTACTCTCAGATAAAAATATTCGTCTGGATTGGGGACAGATGTTGGCATATAACCTTCGATACACTCTTCTGCAAGAGCAGGAAGACCTGCAGGAATACAGCCGTAGATTGGGAGCATAGCAGTTGCAGGAATATAATTATCAGCAAAAGCTTTCTTCGATTCTTTGGCGTGAAGGTAGTCCATAGATACATTAAAATAATCTGCAATGACTTCAAGCGTTTCGAAGTCAGGCTCTCTTTCACCTCTTTCATACATACTTATTGTACTGTACGAAAGACCTAAAGCTTTACCTAATTCGGTTTGCGTTAATCCATCTTGTTTTCTAAGCCTGCGCAAAACATTACCAAATGAGCCCATAAAATCACCTCTATAATTGCATTATATTTCACTTTGTGTGAAATGTCAAGAAAGTTTTTTCACAAATTGTAAAATTGTGCTTGACACAGCGTGAAATTGGTGTTAATATCAAATTGCACGATATGTGAAATCTGATTGAAAGGAGGCTGCAACAGTGTTTAAAATGAACCCTCAGAAAATTGGTGAGCGTTTGAGTAAGTTAAGAGGTAAACGCGAACTTAAGGTGGTTGCTGAAGCAGTGGGCATTAGCATATCAGCACTATCTATGTATGAAAGTGGTGAGCGTATACCGAGAGACGATGTTAAAATTGCACTTGCCGATTATTATAAGACTACAGTACAGTCTTTATTTTTTAGCTAAAAATTGCACGTTTCGTGCAATTGCAAAACAAATCCACCAACAACCAAGTAAAGCACAATCTACCAATGACCAAGTAAAAATCATAAGACAACCAACCATTTAAGTACAAATGTAAAGAGGTGAGAGCAATGGCGAAAAAACAGTATACATACACTTGTATGGTTGAGTATCCGGACGGAAGAGTGGAGAACCTGAAAGAGTTACCGCCCGAGGAGCAGGAGCGGCTTGCGATTCTCTGGGGGCAGCGTATGGCTGCTGCTTTTTCGGAGTATTACTCAAATCACCCGGATGAATTTGCAAGACTGTAAACAGAAAGGACGTTTAAAATATGATTTCAACATTTATATGTGTAATAGCCCTGGTGCTGATTCTTGTTGGCATCTGGCATGAAGAAAAACTTATAGCCTTTGAGGGCAAAGTATGGAGAATTATACGACGCAGGGCAAAGAGACTCTATCTCCGAATGAGAATAGAGAGAGTTCGGATGAAGCTTCGTATTATCGACTGCAAGATATATGTTACTAAGCAGATAATGAGTTTTATTAACGGTATTTGAAAATCGTCAGGAGGTTTAATAACAGAATGAACAAATATATTTTTATCTTCACAATCATAGCTGCGGTGATAATAGCTGTGTTGTTTGTTTATGCAGCGGTGTTCGATACAAATGCTTTTGTAACTAAGGAAACAGAGTCGGACAAGCACGAAGAGCCGAAAGAGCTCAGATGTTACACGATTTATGACGTGCCGCTTGGCCGTGAACTGCAGATATTCACGCAGGAGGTTTGCAAGCGTTACAGGATTGACTATGAACTTGTGCTTGCCGTGATACAGGTAGAAAGTAGCTTCAATCCTAATGCTTACAACGAAGAAACCGACTGTATCGGGCTAATGCAGGTAAACGGTATCAATCTGCCCGAGCTTATCGAAGAACTTGATGTAAATTATCTGTTCGACCCGTATGAGAATGTTCTTGGCGGAGTGTATCTGCTGAGCAAGGCATCTGTTGGATGTGATACCGAACACGCTCTGATGATTTACAACTGCGGCCTTACCGGTGCGAGGAAGCTTTGGTGCAGCAGTATACATTCAACCGACTACACCCGAAAAGTCCTTGCCGCAAAGAATGAGCTGAGAGTCAAAGAGCGAATATATGAGGAGGTGACAGAGTGAATTTAACGCAAAAAAATCGCCTGCAGCTACCGACCAAAGTTTCTGCAAGCGACACAAACACCAACCACAAAAGTTGTTAATCAAATTTTAACACAGCACCAAATGTTTGTCAAATAAGGAGTAACAATCATGAATATGACTATCAAATCTCTTGAGATAGAGAATGTTAAGAGAATTAAAGCGGTCGAGCTGACACCCAGTCCCACGGGCTTGACGGTTATCGGCGGAAAGAACGGGCAGGGCAAGACATCAGTGCTTGACAGTATTGCTTGGGCTTTAGGCGGTGAGCGTTTCCGTCCAAGTAATGCCACCCGTGAAGGCTCTGCTGTTCCACCGACACTAAAAGTGACTATGGCAAACGGTCTTGTAGTTGAACGTAGAGGCAAGAACAGCGACCTTAAGGTTATCGACCCTGAGGGCAGAAGGGCAGGACAGCAGCTCCTCAATGAGTTTGTCGAGCAGTTTGCTTTAGATCTGCCGAGGTTTATGAATTCGTCTGCTAAAGAAAAAGCGACGACACTGCTGAAAATCATCGGAATAGGTGAGCAGCTTTATGAGCTTGAGCGTAAGGAAGGCGAAATCTATAATAAACGTCACGCCATCGGGCAGATAGCTACACAGAAAAAGAGCTTTGCTGCAGAAATGCCGTTTTATTCCGATGTGCCCGATACACCGGTGTCTATAACGGAGCTCATTATGCATCAGCAAGAGATACTTGCACGTAACGGTTCAAATCAACGTAAACGTGAACGCAGAGAGCAGCTCGTAGCTGAAAGCGTTCAGCTTGCCGGCAGAATAGCCACAGCGCAACGAGAGTTATCTGAACTCCTGGCAAAAGAACAACAAGTCAAAGCTGACCTTGAAACAGCGAATAAGACGGTGGCTGAATTGCAGGACGAGAACACCGAGGAGCTTGAGAAGAGTATAGCGGATATCGAGAGTATAAATGCAAAAGTACGCTGCAATCTCGACAAAACAAAGGCAGAGGATGAAGCAAAGGAATACAGCAGACAGTATGATGCACTTTCAACTGAAATTGACAGTGTGCGTAAAGCCAAGTCTGAACTGCTCAACGGCGCCGATTTGCCTCTCCCGGGACTCTCGGTTGAAGAAGGTGAGCTTACATATAACGGGCATAAATGGGACTGTATGAGCGGTGCCGAACAGCTCAAATGTGCTGTTGCTATCGTGCGTAAGCTCAATCCCAATTGTGGCTTTGTACTTGTAGATAAGCTTGAGCAGATGGATCTCGACACGCTTAATGAATTCGGTGAATGGCTCACTGAACAAGGTTTGCAAGCAATCGCAACAAGGGTCAGCACAGGCGATGAATGCAGTGTAGTTATATCAGATGGCTATGTTCAGTCAACAGAAAATCAAACACCATGGAAGGCAGGTCAGTTTTAATGAATATCACAAGCGGAATAATCAACTCACCTCAGAAGGTAATTGTGTATGGTCCCGAGGGTGTAGGAAAATCAACGTTCCTTGCAATGTTTCCAGATCCTATTTTTATCGACACGGAAGGAAGCACCAAGCGTCTTGCGGTTAAACGTTTCGACAAGCCTACAAGCTGGGAAATGCTCAAAGAACAGGTAAGATATGTTATAACTCACAAGCCTTGTAAAACGCTTTGTATTGATACGGCAGACTGGGCTGAACGACTCTGTATGGAGCATATCTGCTCAAAGGCAGGCAAATCGGGTATTGAAGATTTCGGCTACGGCAACGGCTTTACATATATGAACGAAGAGTTTGGCAGACTACTTAACCTTCTTGATGATGTAATTAAAGCAGGTATCAACGTTGCAATTGCCGCCCATGCACAGCTTATTAAATTTGAGCAGCCTGATGAAGCCGGTGCTTATGACCGATACGAACTAAAGCTCGGTGTCAAAAAAACTGAAAAGCGTACAGCGGCACTGCTCAAAGAATGGGCGGATATGGTGCTTTTCGCAAACTACAAAACACTTGTTGTCGCAACTGATGACAAGGGGAAAAAGCACAAGGCTTACGGTGGCGAAAGAATGATGTATACCACACATCATCCGTGCTGGGATGCAAAAAACCGTTGCGGTCTGCCTGCTGAATGCAAATTTGACTATGCAGAAATCGCAGCTCATATACCGTCGGGTACAATTGTTTCAAAAATAACACCATCTGTTGATTTTGAAACTGTGCTTGACGATGATGATGAGCCCACACCCGTGACGACTACACCAGCTGACAGTATACCGTCGGGCATCCCTGCTGCTCTGGCTGACCTTATGCGAGTCAACTCAGTTACAGAGGATGAAGTAAGACAAGCTGTAGCACAGAAGGGATATTTCCCTGCAGATACACCGATTACATCATATCCTGCAGATTTTATTGACGGCTGCCTTATAGCCGCATGGGAGCAGGTATTTCAGATTATCAAATCAAACAGACCGTTTTAAATTGAAAGGAGAAAAAATAATATGAGTGACGTATTTAACGAAGTAATGAGTGAGCTTGACTGGGACAGCGAGATAAGCCACGACAGTGAATTTGTACTGCTTCCCGAGGGTGAATATGATTTCACCGTAACCAAATTTGATAGAGCCAGACACAACGGCTCGGATAAACTGCCGGCTTGCAATAAGGCAGTGCTTACAATCGAGGTTACAGATGGCAAGAACAAGGCAATAATTGAGCACAATCTGTTCCTTCATCAGAAAACAGAGGGTTTCCTCTGCGAATTTTTCACAGCTATCGGTCAGCGCAAGAAAGGTGAAACACTCAAGATGAACTGGCCTGCCGTAATGGGTGCAAAAGGTCGCTGCAAAGTCTATGTTGATAAGTGGACAGGCAAGGATGGTCAGCCCAAAGAAGCAAATAAAATCAAGAAATTCCTTGAACCTAAGGCAGCTCCCACCGCTCATGCCGGTGGTTGGACAGCAGGTAACTTCTGATGGAGCTGAGGCCTTATCAAAACGAAGCTAAAACGGCAATATTTGAACAGTGGGATAAAGTCAACAAAACTCTGCTTGTATTGCCTACAGGTTGCGGAAAAACCATAGTTTTTGCAAAGGTTACAGAAGACTGTGTGCGTATCGGTGGGCGAGTGCTTATACTTGCTCACCGTGGTGAGTTGCTCGACCAGGCAGCTGATAAAATCAAGAATGCTACAGGGCTTGTTTGTGCAGTTGAAAAAGCTGAGCAGAGCTGTCTTGGTACATGGTTTCGTGTGGTTGTCGGCAGTGTTCAGAGCCTTATGCGTGAAAAGCGTCTGAATCAATTCAGTCACGATTATTTCGATTACATAATAATCGATGAAGCCCATCACGTGCTTTCGGAAGGATACCAGAGAGTTCTTGAGCATTTCAGCTCTGCTAAGGTGCTCGGTGTAACTGCCACTCCTGACAGAGGAGATAAAAAGAACCTCGGTACCGTGTTTGAGACACTTGCTTATGAGTACACCCTGCCGAAAGCCATTAAAGAAGGTTATCTTTCACCGATAAAGGCTTTGACCTTACCGTTACAGCTTGACCTCACGGGTGTTGCCACGCAGAACGGTGATTTTAAGGCTTCTGACCTTAGTTCTGCACTTGACCCTTATCTTTATCAGATAGCAGACGAAATGGCAGAACACTGCAAAAATCGCAAAACCGTAGTATTTCTGCCGCTTATCAAAACTTCACAGAAGTTCAGGGATATCCTCAACGAAAAAGGATTCCGTGCTGCCGAAGTCAACGGCGAAAGCAAAGATAGAGCAGATATTCAAAAAGACTTTGCCGACGGTAAATATAACGTGCTTTGCAACTCGATGCTTTTAACCGAAGGTTGGGATTGCCCGAGTGTTGATTGCGTTGTAGTCCTGCGGCCGACAAAAGTACGCAGCCTTTATTCTCAGATGGTCGGCAGAGGTACACGCTTACATCCGGGCAAAGAAGATTTGCTTTTACTCGATTTTCTGTGGCACACCGAACGGCACGAACTTTGCCACCCTGCACATCTTATCTGCGAAAGTGAAGAGGTAGCCAAGAAGATGACTGAAAATATTGAAGCTGCAGGCTGTCCCGTAGATATTCAGGAAGCTGAACAGCAGGCGGCAAGTGATGTTGTCGCTCAGCGTGAGGAATCCCTTGCAAAGCAGCTTGAGGAGATGCGGAAACGCAAACGTAAGCTCGTGGATCCTTTACAGTATGAGATGTCCATTCAGGCAGAGGACCTTGTGAATTATGTTCCTGCTTTCGGTTATCAAATGGCACCCCCAAGCGATAAACAGAAGGCAGCTCTTGAAAAATTCGGTATATTCGCCGATGAGATTGACAATGCAGGCAAGGCTGAACTCCTTCTCGGCAGAATTCAAAAGCGTATGCAGGAAGGACTTACCACGCCGAAACAGATACGCTGCCTTGAAAAATACGGCTTTAAGAATGTCGGTACTTGGCAGTTTAATCAGGCGATGCAGCTTATCAACCGTATTGCTGCAAACTCCTGGCGTGTGCCCGGACACATTGACCCTGTAACTTACAGACCTAAGGAAGTAACCGTATGACAGAGATAAATCTTATTGAATGTTTGAAGTTTATAGACTCAGCCTGTCTCGATTATCAGGAATGGATAAATGTAGGAATGGCCCTCAAACACGAGGGCTATTCCGTATCCGATTGGGAAGAGTGGAGCAGGGCAGACAGCCGTTTTCACGAGGGAGAATGTGAGAAGAAGTGGCTGACCTTTGGCGGTTCTGCTTCGCCCGTTACAGCAGGTACCATTGTGCAAATGGCAAAGGATAACGGCTGGCAGGCTTTTAATGATGAAAGCTATGCTCTTGATTGGGACAGCGTTATCGGCGGCAAGGATGATCTAAAAATAGTTGATAAAAGCTGGCTTGAAGGTACGGATATTGTTATTCCCGAGCAGTGGGAGCCGGCAAAGCAAATTATTACCTACATAAACACACTTTTTGAGGCTGCTGAGGTAGTTGGATATGTAACCGAGTGTTGGCAGAATAACGAAGGCAAATATCTTCCGTCAAAGGGTACATATACGCTCACAGCAGGAGAGATAATCGAAAAGCTTAACCGATACGGTAACGATATCGGTGCTGCTCTCGGTGATTACAAGGAAGAGGCAGGAGCGTGGATTCGCTTCAATCCGCTTGACGGTAAAGGTGTACGCAATGACAACGTCACCGATTACCGCTATGCCCTGGTTGAATCCGATACAACGGATATTGCTCATCAGAACGCTATCCTGCGTGAGCTTGAGCTGCCTATTGCTTGTCTTGTTTATTCGGGAGGTAAGAGCCTTCACGCAATAGTAAAGGTCGAAGCAGCGAACTTTGAGGAGTACCGCAAGCGTGTTGAATTTCTCTATGAGGTCTGTAAGAAAAACGGCCTTGAAATTGACCGTCAAAACAAAAATCCTTCACGTCTTTCCCGTATGCCCGGTGTCGAACGAAAAGGACAGAAACAGTACCTTTTAGATACTAATATCGGTAAATCAAGCTGGAACGAGTGGAAAGAATGGATTGAATCCGTAAACGATGATTTGCCTGACCCTGAAAGTATGGCTGATGTGTGGGGCTCGCTGCCTGAACTGTCGCCACCGCTTATACACGGAGTCCTGCGGCAAGGACATAAAATGCTCCTTGCGGGTTCATCCAAAGCCGGTAAGAGCTTTGCTCTGATTGAGCTGTGCTGTTCGATTGCAGAAGGTAAGCCCTGGTTAGGCTTTGAATGTGCCAAGGGGAAGGTAATGTATGTAAATCTTGAACTTGACCGTGCAAGCTGTCTGCACCGATTTAAGGATGTTTATACTGCTCTTGGTTGGTTGCCGGATAATCTCAAAAATATAGATATCTGGAACCTCAGAGGTAAATCAATACCCATGGATAAGCTTGCACCTAAACTCATTCGCAGGGCGGCAAAAAAAGGCTATATCGCAATTATAATCGACCCGATATATAAAATCATTACCGGTGATGAAAACAGTGCAGACCAGATGGCTTATTTCTGCAATCAGTTTGACAAGGTTTGTACCGAGCTCGGATGTGCCGTTATATATTGTCATCATCATTCAAAAGGTGCTCAGGGTGGAAAAAGCAGTATGGACAGAGCTTCTGGCAGCGGTGTTTTCGCACGTGACCCGGATGCGCTGCTTGACCTCATTGAGTTGCCTGCAACAGATGCAATGCGTGAGCAGCAGGCGGACAAAGCGGTGTGTAAGCTTTGTATGAAATGGCTTGGCAGATTTCAAAAGGAAGATGCAGCTTCACCCGATGATATGCAATCTTACCGTGCTATGCTCGATATCTGCCGCAACGTGCTTACTCCGTCAACATTTAACCTTCTTGTTCAAGAAATGCCCGGTGTGCGTGACAAAGCACAAAAACAGACCGCTTGGCGAATAGAAGGTACCTTGCGTGAATTCCCCCGTTTCAATCCCGTAAACCTTTGGTTTAACTTCCCTGTGCATTTGCCTGATGAAACAGGTGTTCTGCAGGATGTAGAGCCGAACAGCGGATTTACCGCCAAAGGTGCTCCGTGGTCGAAGAATTTCGATAAAAAGAAAAGCAAGGAGGAGTTAAAAGCTGACCGTGGTAAAGCTCTCGAAACAGCTTTTCAGGCGTGTCAAATAGACGGTGAAGTTACCTTGACTGCACTTCAGGAATACCTTGGCAAGTCGGAAGATACTGTCAGAAGGCATATAAAAGAGAGCGGTAATTTCTGGATTGATGAAGGTATAGTCGGTCGTAAGTAAAGCCGCAAACTCGATAAAATGCGGTTTGCGGCTATGAGTTGCAAATTCGATAAATAATCGAAAATGCGGGTGTGACCCGCAAACTCGATAAACAATCGATTTTGCGTGAGCCGCACGCAAACCATATTACTACGTAATATGTCCTTGCGGATGTCCTGCCTAACGTCAGGGGTGGAGGTAGTTGTGCGAAGCTCACGCACAACAACTCCCTCCCCCTTACCTGACAAAAGCGAAATTTTGAAAGGAGAAAAAGCAATGACACTTGAAGAAGCTATTGAAATGCTCAAAACCGAGTATGAAAAAGCAAAGCGGCAGAAGTACATCAACAATCCACTTGCTTACGCAGTGTATCAAGTCTGGAAAAAAGCTGACATAAAAAGAGGTAGACCGAGAAATGGCAGATAATAAAAAGCCGTCAATAAATCTGAATGGTGCAGAAATAAAAAGACTTGCCGAAGATGCTTTAAAGCCTTTAGAGCCTTTTGAGGTGCGTGATATAGTCGCACGAATGCAAGAAACTATCAACCGCCAACAGGCAGAGATTGAGAGGTTGAAGAATGAATGCTTCTGCATAGCGAACGAGTGTGATGCGATTAAAGATTGCATTGATACTGCGGTAGAAGAAGCCAAAGCCGAAGCAATCAAAGAGTTTGCGGAGAGGTTGAAAAAGTGTTCACAGTGGTTGCCTTTAACTGCGATTCCCGACCCCTTTGTTACTGTAAATGACATCGACAACCTTGTAAAAGAAATGGTGGGTGATTAAATCGAAAAACATTTTTGAAATATGCTTTTTGATAGGATTGCTTATTGCGGTAGGTTATGGATTTAACGAATTGCTTAAAGGTTTTTATGAAGGGATGATAACGATATGAGCTTTGAACAAGCGATTAATACAATAATTGAACTCAATGAAGAAATAAAAGCAGTCAAATTTCTTATGGGTGTTATAGAAAGCAATACCGAAGATATTGAAGCTGATAATGCCGAAATGTCTTCTTGCTTAAGAGCGATTAAGAAAATCAACGGAAACAAAAACGAAGCAATAGATGCTTTGTGTGATAGAAATGGTGGGTGATGCGGAGTGAGTAAAATATATGCTCTTTACTTTAACGAGCAGAAGCACGAAATGAAAATATCCTGTAAGAAACATTGGGAAGAACAAAGGGAATTATTAAAAGGTAATCCCAATATGGTTGTTAAATATAATGCTTGCATTATGCTTTCTCACAGCCGTTCTGCTCTTATTGCTACGGCAAATTGCATAAAGCAAGTGTGGCTTGAAAATCAGTATAAGACCATAACTAAGATTGCAAACATTAACTTGAAATAAAAGGAGTGACAACAATGCCGAATGAACTTAAACCGTGTCCGTTTTGTGGTGGTGAAGCTATTATAATGTGTCGGCTCGGCAAGTTTTATGTTACAGCTTACCATAAAAAAAACTGTGCAATAAAGCCTGACACTTGGCTTATGAATACAAAACTAATCGGAAAGCAAATCAAAGCTTGGAACAGGAGGGCTGACAATGACCGCAAGTGAGCTTTATGACCTTGAAATTAAGGCGCACGAGAAACTTGACAGAATTAACAAAGAGAGGCAAGTGGCAAATGATGCTTTTTCCGAAGGAATGGAGAAGGGTTTTGACATTATGTTTCAGTCGATAAGAGAAGCTTTGCTGAAAGAAGGTGCTGAATAATGGCTGATAAAAAAATAACAAAACAATTCTTTCTACCGATGATACCGCCGACGGTGACATCTCAACAGAAAGGTGAGACTATCCGCTGCGGTAAGATTCATCACTATGAAAAACCTGAGGTTACGGCCGCACGTGAGAAGTTTAAGGCAAACCTTGCAAAGTATGTACCGGACAAGCCTATGGAAGGTCCCGTAAGACTCTTCACACAATGGCTGTACCCGATTACGGCAGACCATAAGGACGGCGAATATAAAACCACTAAGCCTGACACCGATAACGCTCTTAAGCTCTTTAAGGATGTTATGACAGACCTTGGTTTCTGGCACGACGACGCTCAGGTTGCTTCGGAAATAACCGAAAAGTTTCACGCTAAAATTACAGGAATATTCGTTAAAGTTGAGGAGATTGAAGAAACAGCACAGGATTAAAAACCTGTGCTGTCGGTAAGGCTGTTGACAAGGGCGTCCATTTCGGTTCTTGAGCTAACACTGTGACTTCTTTCAACAAAAGCTTTTTTGTCTGCATCAGACATCGATTCAAATTTTTTCATTGCCCGTTCGTTTTGAGCAAAGGCCATACCTAAGCCTAAAGGTAAATCGAAGTTACTCATAAAATCACCTCATTGAGAGTGTTTGCTTTAAGAGTGTAATTATACAAAAGGAGTGATATCGTGACAAAGCAACAACTGGAGAATTACATACATCTTAGCGGTGAGATTGATGATCTTAAGCGAGAGCGGGCAAAACTGGAAAAGAAACTACATCAGACTGTTAAGATTACCGTGCAAGGAAGTTCATCTGAATATCCGTACACTTTACATCCTATAACAATTAGTGGAAAAGACAACAAGGCAGATGAAAAGCTCAAAAGAAAAATTAACGAAATAACAGAAAAAGAAGAGCTGTTATTAACAGAAGAAAAGGCAATAAAACTATGGATAGATACTATTCCTCAAATCCGTATGCGCCGTTTAATGCGGTATAGATATATTGATAAGCTTAGTTGGGTTAAAATTGCATTAATACTTAATTATAATTCTGCTGATGCAGCCCGAATGGCACATAACCGATATATATAATAATGTACTTGAATGTATTTTCTTTTTAAGAATTAAGTTTCCTCAAAAATATGTTATTGTTAAATATGCTAAAGTTTGTTTTTGGAGAATAATATATTAAGAAAGGTGGTATCGAATATGTATGATGCAAAAAAACTGGCGGATTATGTTTTGTATAAGAGTAATGAGCTGGGAAGACCGATAAGCAATTTACAGTTGCAAAAAATATTGTATTTTATGTGGATAGACTATTACAGATATACACAAACCAAGCTATTTCATAATGCTTTTTATGCGTGGCAGTTTGGTCCAGTTGTTCTTGATGTTTATTCACACTATAAAAAATTCGGAAACGCTAAAATTATAAAGCCCAATACCTCATTTGTTTTCAATACAGAAGCTGATAATCGAATTGTCGATGAAAGTATTACAAAGTATTCCAAATATACCGCTTTTGAATTGGTTCGAATGAGTCATGATAATAATGGGGCATGGGCTAAGACCTTTCGAAACGGATTAGGAAATAATTTTATAATACCATTTGAACTTATACAGAAAACAAAAAAATAAGGTGAGTTAGATTGACAATATCTAAAGATCAACTGCAGAAACAGGAAAAGCTTAATACTCTTATTGATATAATGTTGCAAGGCACATCGTCACCTGATGATTACTATGAAGAGTTTATAAAGATATATAAAGATCCCCATTATCGACATAGCTATTCAAAAATCACAGAACATATTTTAATGCGATATTATGAAGGAGAAATTCAAGAAGATTCTTTTGATTTTTTCTTGGAAGGCTTGGATTATATATACGATAAATTAGTCGAAGATCCTAATGCTGAAGACGATATAGTTAAGTCGTTTTTTAAATTGAGAGATCATTTATGGCTTGAAATTGTTAGGGTAAGATATCTACCACAAGCTTATGGGGCTTTTGATGGCACCTCGTTAGAAAATAGTATAAATTCTGCAAGAACTCAGCTTGAAAAAACTCAAAAAGAGTTTAATGATAAAATTGAAAAAACTGAGAAAAATATCGAAGAAGCTAATGAAACAGTTACGAATTTACATGGTCAAATGATTTCTATTTTAGGAATATTTGCTGCGATAGTATTTGCTTTTTTAGGCGGATTTTCTACTCTTACAGGGTTACTTAGCAATTTGCAGAATTTAGGACCGTATAAGATAGTTTTTGCAGCTTCAATAATAGGTTTTATCATTTTCAATCTAATTGCTTTTTTGCTTTCCTGCGCTGCGTATTTGTCTGGAAAGAGTATACCCTATACTATGAAATATCAAAGTGATGCAGACAATAGTAAAAAAGATACTGTGAAAACATTTTATTATCGGGTTTTTTGGTTTACCAATATAATTCTTCTTGTATTAATAGTATTTTCTGCAATTTTATGGCTGTTATCAAATTATATTACATTACCTTTGAATTTCTCCGAGATATCTTCTCTTTTTTCAAAAAAATAGAATAAAGTTCGCTCTGTTCGGTTTTAATATGTTATAATTAAAATAGAGACAGTGTATAACGTTTTGGCACCTTGCTTGATTGCAGGGTGCTTTTGTTATTTGAAAGAGGAGAAAAATGAGAAAGGATATCTGCAAGCATTGTGAATTTAACGAGTTTATGCGTTGCGGTGTCGATTTCTGCATTCTGCCTCGATGCGTGAAAGAGGTGAGGAAGGATGTCGACAAGGTTGACAGAGCAACAAAAACAGTTCGTTCTGGAGTATTTAAAGCTTCGCAAAGCAAATCAGACGCAAGCGGCAATTAACGCAGGATACAGCGAAAAAACGGCATCCTCACAGGCTTCACAGCTTCTTAAGAATCCTAAAGTTCAGGAATTTCTCAAAGAGGAAGAAAACAAACTGGCTGAAGACTTGCGGCAAGAATTCATATTTGATGCTTTAGAGGCTCGAAAGGTTATGTACCGTATTATGAATAATGAGGGTGCTAAAGACAGCGACAGACTTTCAGCCGCCAAAGATTTCCTTGATAGGGCAGGATTTAAAGCAACCGAAAAGGTGTCTGTAAGTGCGAATGGCGATTCGCTTAACAAGCTTGCAAGCATAATGGAGCAGTTGAAGCGATGAGTGAAGAGATTATTCTCAGCGATAAGTACAAGGTATTCCTCCGCACAGACGCCGCAGTTGAATTCCTCGAAGGCACAACCTTTGCAGGCAAGACAACTGTCGGCGTCATTAAATATATGCTCAAGGTTGCTGACAGCCCGAAAAAGCTTCATGTTCTCAGCGGACTTGATACCGGTACGATTGAGAAAAATATCATCAATAAAGATTGTGGGATCCTTGATGTGTTCGGTGATTTGGTCGAATACAATCCGTCAGGCAAGGGTGAACACAGATTACCGCACATTGCATACAGTACACCGAACGGTACGAAGATAATATATATCCTCGGTTATGATAACCAGATCCGATGGAAAAAGGCCCTCGGCGGTCAGTACGGCTGCCTTTACATTGATGAGATAAATATCGCAGATATGGAGTATGTCCGTGAGGCGGCAATGCGTTGCGATTACCTTATGGCAACGCTCAACCCTGACACACCCTCACTGCCGATATATACCGAATACGTCAACCATGCACGCCCTCTGCCTGAGTACGACAGAGACGCACCCGATGAGCTTCGCAAAATGCTTGATGAGGATGCTAAAAAAGGCTGGTTGTGGTGGTATTTCAGCTTTGACCACAATGCAGCACTTACCGATAAGAAACGGGCACAGATTATTGAGAATGTACCGCCCGGCACAAAGCAGTATAAAAACAAGATACTCGGACTCAGAGGCAGGGCGACAGGCCTTGTCTTTTCTAATTTCAGCCGCAATAAGCACATTGTCAGCCGTGAAGAGCTTATGCGTAAGAAGGAAAAATGCGAACTGAAATTCGTCAGCTTCACAGCAGGGCTTGATACAGCTTATTCGACAAAATCACCCGATACAATTGCTATGAGCTTTATGGGCATAACCGCTGAGCGGCAGGTGATATACCTTGACGAAAAGATATATAACAACGCAGGTATCGGTGTGCCGGTTGCACCCTCTGATACGGCAGTGAACTTCGTTGATTTTCTCAACCGTAATGCACGTGACTGGGGCATAGCACGTAATGTGTTTGTTGATTCAGCTGATCAGGCGACTATAACAGAGCTGAATAAATACAAGCGTAATCATCCTTGTGTATACAGCTTCAACGATTCATACAAAAAGGTTGCAATAATAGACCGTATCAACTTTATGCTCGGATGGCTTCATTCCGGGCATTATTTGGTTTGTGATACGTGCGGTGAGCATATTAAAGAACTCGAAGCTTACTCGTGGAAAGAGGGCGAGGATAATGAGCCTGAGGATGCAAACGACCATACGGTTAACGCTTCTCAGTATGCATGGATACCGTATCGTAAGCAGATAGGTAAAGGAGACAGGAAATGAAAATGAGCGATAAAATAAAGCAGAAAATCCGTGATTTTCTCGATATAGATGTAAATCATGGTCTGTCAGTCAATATCGAACAGCTTCTCAGCTTCGATGCAGAGTGTTTTGTCAACCGAATATGGTACAGAGGCAAGGCAAATGAGCTGCATCATCTGTATAGCAATATTAGCGACAGTATCGGCAATAATCATTTTTGGGCGAGCAGTCCGACAAAAGGCATGCGAATCAGAAAAATACATACAGGCTTGCCCGGTCTTATCGTTGATACGCTGACTAATGTAAGTGTCGGCGATCTTAACGATATAAAGCTCTCTGAGCGGCAGAGTGAATGGGATGCTATAGCTACTGAAAACGAGCTTGATAAGCTTGTATCCGCTGCTGTGCGTGATGTGCTTGTTTTCGGTGACGGTGTTTTCAAGCTTTCGTATGATGAAAACATTTCAAATCATCCGATTATCGAATTCTTTGAGGCTGACCGTGTTGAATATGAATACACAAGGGGCAGGTTGAAGTGTATTGTTTTCAAAACCCGTAAGGAGTCGGGCGGTAAAGTGTATGTTCTCAAAGAGTATTACCGCCGTAGTGGTATTTCTTACGGCCTTGAAGATATGCACGGTCAGCAGTACGATATAACGTCTGTTAAAGGCTTCGAGTCATACAGGGAAATTAACAATCATTCCGATTTTATTCCTGCAGTACCCATGAGATTCAGAGCATCAGTCGTTCATCCGGGCAGAGGTAAGAGCATATTTGACGGTAAGCACGACAACTTTGATGCGTTCGACGAAATCGTATCGCAATGGATGTTGGCAGTACGCAAAGGTCAGATTAAAACTTATATTCCGCTTGACCTGCTTCCCAGAGACAACGAAACAGGTGAGGTTTTAGCAGGAAGCGATTTTGATAACGATTATTTTCAGATTGAAAATACGATGGCCGAGGGCGATACCAAAAAGATAACTACTACTCAGGGTGAGATACAACACGAGGCGTTACTTTCAACGTACTGTACTGTGCTTGACCTCTGCCTGCAGGGCATAATTTCTCCGTCAACGCTTGGCATCGACGTCAAAAAGCTCGACAATGCAGAGGCACAGCGTGAGAAGGAAAAAACAACGCTTTATACCCGTGATAATATCGTAAGAGTGCTCACAGCAACGCTCGAAACCCTTGTTAAAACAACACTTATGTTCTGCGATGCGATAAACGGTGTTGAATATAAGGATGTCGACGTCGACGTTTCTTTCGGCGGATATGCAAACCCGAGCTTTGAGGCACAGGTTGAAACAATCGGCAAGGCTTCACAAAACGGTATTATGTCAATCGAAACCCAGGTTGATGAACTGTACGGCGACAGCAAGGATGAAACTTGGAAAGCAGCTGAGGTGCGACGCATCAAAGAAGAACGTGGTATCGAAGTTGTCGAGGAGCCTGCGGTCAATAAAAATCCTCTCGGTTTTGATACTGAATAATGGAGAATTTTGACGGCTATATTGCCGATATTTACCGTGAAATGGAAGCCGAGCTTATCGCTTCAATGAAACGCAACCTCGGTCTGCATCAGGCAGAGGAAGCCCTTACGGGGCTGAAATATCCGCAGTGGCAGGCAATCAAGCTCAAGGAGCTTATGCGTTTTCAGCGTGAGAATGAGCGTATTATGGGCGAAAAGTTGAGCGGCCTGCCCGATGAAGTTAGCAAGCATATGATTGAAGAGCTCAACCAGGGCTCAAAACACGAGCTGAAACGTTACCGTAAGGCACTTAAAAAGGGCTACAAATCTGCGGTTACTATGAAGGATAGTTTCTTTCATGTTAATGACAGAAAGGTGCAAGGGATGATAAACGCCCTAAATAATGACCTTGCACGTGCCAACTCTGCTGTACTGCGTATGATGAACGACCAGTACCGTCAGACAATCTTCAAGGCAGGTATGTTTGTCAGCAACGGTGTCTATACCGAGGAGCAGGCGGTCAAAAAAGCTGTTGAGGAATTTGAGAAAAAAGGTCTCAACTGCATTGAGTATAAGGACGGTAGGCGTGTGAATATCGCCGATTATGCATCTATGGCGGTGCGTACTGCTAACCAGCGTGCATATATGGTAGGCGAGGGCGAATTCCGCAAATCAATAGGTGAAACGCTTGTCATAATCTCCCGCCATTCAACCTCGTGCGACCTCTGCAAGCCGTTTGAGGGCAAAGTGCTGATTGATGATGTCTATTCCGGCGGTACGCAGGAAGACGGCGATTATATGTTGCTTAGTGAAGCAATGGCACAGGGACTTTACCATCCCCGTTGCCGCCACGGCCTTGGTACATATTATCCCGAATTAGAGGATATCAACGGCTATGAGACAGAGGATAACAAGCTGAATGATTACGGCAGTAAAGAAAACAACTTTGCACATATTGACGCTATGATCGAAAAGTACAAGCAACTTGTTACAGAGTCAAGTTCTTCTCAAGATACCGTAAACTATGCCGAAAAACTTAATTATTGGGAAAATCAAAAGCAGTATTTAGTTGACAAAATCAAGCAAAACGATATACTTATTAGTAAGAGATTAAAAATAACTCAGATTAGAGCCAGTTCTATTACCGAAAAAATCAATTCTGGTGAGTATAGCACAAAAATGAGTGAACAGCATTATTTAAAACATATTGAAGGAACTCCACAACATAAGAGTTATATTGAATCAAGAATTGCAAAAGGTGGAAATCCTCAAAGCGTTTTAACTATCGATGCTGAAACAGCTCAAAAATTGATTATTGAAAGAGCAGGAACAGGCATAGTTAGAACTTCACATAAAGGTATAGCAAAGCCTATAGAAGATATTGATTGTGGATTTGTTGTAGGTAAATATTTCGGAAACGGCGAATATCATAATACAACAAAGTTTTCTATTCATTACGGAAAAAAATCTTCGCACATTGTTCCGATAAGGGGAGATAATTTTGGTTAACGTTTGGAATTTTTCTGATTGTAATATTGTCGAAATTATTGATACAGATGGAAATTCATTTGTAGGTAAAATTATTGATATTACTGATGCGGAAGATAAAAGTGATCTTGAAGAATATGAAGATAGCATTACCATAAAAGTCGGTCAAAATCACATAGAATTTCTTCAAAGTGATATTAGCAAGATAACAATAGTATCGTAAAACAAAATAGTTGAATTCAGACACTCTGCATTTTGCAGGGTGTCTTTTTTCATATCAAAAATACGTTTGCCCGTGTCGTACAAACGGGGAGCGGATGACCTTATCCGTAAAAAGGAGACAAAATGGCAGAAGACAACAAAGACATTGTACTTGACGGTCAGGAGCCGGGCAGCGGTACCGAAGGCGACACTACACCGCCTGCAACCGAGCCTGAAAAGAAGTACACAGACGACGATGTGAACAACATCAGCAAGAAAAACAGCGAAAAGGCAGTAAATAAGCTCCTCAAAGAGCTGGGTATCACCGACAAAGAGAAGGCAAAGAAAATCCTCGCAGAAGCTGCAGCGGCAGAGGGTGCAAGTCAGTCCGTCGGTCAGGATGATACAAAAGTTGCCGAGCTGACAGCAAACCTTGAAAACTCTGTGCTTGAGAACATTATGCTCTCGCAGCACGTCAAAGCTGAGAAGGTTGCAAGGGCGGTCAAGCTTATCGACCGTGCGGATTGCCTTGATGACGAAGGCAATTTCAGCCGTGATAAAGCTACCGAAGCTGTCAAAAAGCTGTTTGAAGAATGGCCTGAACTTGCCGAAAAGGCTGACGGCAAAACAGTCGGCTTTACAATCGGTGGCGACGGTCAGCAGAACACAGCTCCTGCCCCGGCAGATAAGCCCAAGCAGAAGAGCTGGAACAGATTTAATTAAAAAGGAGAGGTTTTTAAATGCCTAACACAGTAAACTACGCAGAAAGATGGGAGCCCGAGCTTCTCGAAATCTTTATGCAGGAGAGCCTTATTTCTCCGTTCATCACCACAAACGTCAGATTCCTTGAAAACGGTAAGACTTTTCACTTCACACAGATGAGCACAACCGGCTTCAAGTCTCACAACCGTAACGGCGGTTGGAACAAAGGTTCATTCACTCAGACGGATGTACCCTTTACCCTTAAGCACGACCGTGATATTTCTTTCCTTGTCGATAAGGCAGATGTAAGCGAGAGCAACGCAACAGCATCCATTCAGAATATCGCCAAGGTATTCACACGCACACAGTCGACACCCGAAAAGAACGCTCTGTTCTTCTCAAAGTGTGCCGCACTTGCAAAAGAGCAGGAGGGTTACTGGTCGGAAAGTGCACTCAGCTCATGGACAAAGGCAAACGTGCTTTCAAAGCTTAAGGCTATGATTGCCGCAGGCAAGCTCCGTATCTACAGAGCCAAGGGTGCCCTTATCGTCTATGTCCGCAGTGAGATTATGGACCTTCTCGAAATGTCTGCCGAGATTTCTAAGACAATCGAGATGACTCAGATTGCCGAGGGCGGTGCAGGTATCGAGACACGTGTTGCAAAAATTGACGGCGTACCCGTTTTTGAGGTTATCGACGATGAAGTGTTCTATGACAGCTTCAATTTCGATTCCGAAGACGGCGGCTTCGTACCTGTAGAGGCAGGCGACGGCGTTGAAGCATCTAAGCACCTCAATGTTCTTATCGCTTCGCCGCTTACCACAAAGTTTGTGCCCAAGATTTCAAGTATTTACTACTTCAATCCCGGTGCACATACCGAAGGTGACGGTTACCTCTACCAGGAGCGTGAGCTTTCCGACGTATTCACTTTCCCCAACGGCAAGACCGGCAAAATCGACAGCCTCTATGTTGATGTAGAGGGTTGAGGCTATGTACGTCGATATTGACTACTACATAGCAAACCGCAAAAGCAGCGAGCCTGATGCCGACTGTACAAAGGATATAAGAGAATTGCTTGACCTCGCCGAGATGAAAATCGACGAGGTCACTTTTAATCGTATAAGGGGAATCGGTTTTGACAACCTGACCGAGTTTCAAAAGGACAGAGTACGCAAGGCCGTTTGTCTGCAGGCGGATTATATTCAGGAATACGGCGGTGAGTACATTGATACTCAGCCGCAAATCGACAGCTACAGCGTGCTCGATATCAGTGTGAGCGTAAGCAATAAGCAGACCGCTGCCGAGCGTGCGGGTATGGCAACACTTGCCTACAAGCTGCTTGAGCAAACAGGACTTATGAGGAGGGCTTTATGATGGCAAAAAACGTGAAAAAGTTTCCGTTTCCCGACCATTTGCTCGTTACACCCTGTACAGTTACACTCGATGCCAAGGGTATCGATGAAGACGGTGAGCCAGAAAAGGCAAAGCCGATAAGCGTTAAATGTATGTGGTCAGAGCATACAAAGCGTGTTTATACCGCTGACGGCAAGCAGGTAATACTCAGCGGTCAGGTCATCGTCAAGGGCGATATTGCACCGAATATGCCCGAAATATCTTCGGGTACGGTGCAGGTAGGCAAGCGGACAATGAAAATTCATGAAGCGAGCCGCCCTAAGAATCCGGACGGTACGGTGCATCACACCGTCTTTAAGCTCGTATGAAGCTGACACCGAGAGTAACGTACAACACCGCAAATATTAACCGTATAGAGGGTGATATACGCAAAGTGCTGATTAAGACAGCTGATGCGGTAAAAACAGATTTGCAACAGTCGCAAACTATGCCTTTTGACAGCGGTCAGCTTCAGAACCGTTCGACCTTTGTTGATGATTCCGAGGTTGATTCGGGCAAGGTGTTTGTCGTATCCGATACACCGTATGCAAGGCGACTGTATTTCCATCCCGAGTATCATTTCAGTACAGAGGAAAACCCGAATGCAGGCGGAGCTTGGTTTGAACCTTATATCAGCGGTGCGAAAAAAGACTATGCCAAAAAGGTGTTTGCACGCTTTATGCAAAACAGCTTAGGAGGTTGAACGGTGTTAAAAGCAATCAGAGACCATTTTAAAACTGAATACGGGTGGACTGACAGCATATCCGTCGGTCGTATCGATAAGGACAGTGACAGGGCGGTATGCTTCTATAATTCGAAGCATGCCACCCCTAAGGTAACTGCTCTCGGCGGCAAGGCAAACAAAAGCTTTAGGCTGCTACCCGTAACAATGCTCCTGCGTTGGACAAACAGCCCCAATCAAGCGGCTGAAAAAGCGCAGGAGCTTTACGATTTCTTTGACGAGAAAACATTCGTCATTGATAACAAACGTGTGTTCATGATATCCCGTTATGAGTACCCCATTGATTTGGGCAGTGATGATAAGGGCATATGCGAATACTCACTTGAACTTGATTTTTATTTTAATAAGGAGTGATTTTTTTGAGCTTTTCAGGTGTTTTTCCTGTCCATGATATCAATATTGAAATCGAGACAACAGGCGGCGCATCAGAAACTTATGTAACCGTTGCGGATATGGAGAGTATGGGTCTTTCCATTGAAACAGGTGTAGAAACATGGACCCCACTCAATGAGGGAGGCTGGCAGAGAGCTCTCGCAACTGCGAAGTCATTTATCGCATCCTTTACCGGTAAGCGTAACATCGGCGATGCAGGTAACGATTATGTCGCAAGCAAGGCATTTGCAAACGGCAGGGATTGTGATTCAAAGCTGAAGCTTACCTTTCCCGACGGTGCCGTATTCACAGCACCCGTTGTACTGCAGGTCAAGGACTTTATGGGTGGCGACTCTACAAATGTAGCACCTCTCAGCTTTGATTGCATTTCAAACGGTAAACCCACTTTTACCCCTGCAACCTAATTAATTAAAAAAACGGAGGAATAAACAATGAAAATTATCGATACAAAAGGCTCTATTCTTACAGGCGACAATCATCCGTCACTCAAAATTGGTGACAAAATCTATACTGTTGACGACCGCAAAAGCACGTGGGATAAGATTCAGGCTGTTCAGGCAGACCCCAACATTGAAGACACCAATATGGCGGCTCTTGAGCTTGCCCTCGGTAAGAAGGCGCTCAAAGAGATTATGGAAGCCGAAGGCGGTATCACGTTTGAAGGTTTCCAGAATCTTACTTTCTACGTTATGGCGGCTATCACAGGTCAGGATTATGAGAGCCTGAAGAAAGAGGCCACAACAAAAAACTAAGTACGGAGACCTGGTATGACCCTGAATATGACGAAGCTCTGATAATTGCAAGCTTTGCCAAACAGTACGGTATCAGGCTCCTTCAGGAAGATATTTCTGTGAGCGAGTATCTCAAGCTCCTCGGCGGACTTATGGCAGATACTCCTTTGGGCGAAGTAGTGCAGATAAGAGCTGAAACAGACCGTGAGCGGATTTCGAATATGACTGTGACAGAGAAACGCATCCGTTCCGACTGGCAAACTTTTAAAGCACAAAAAATGCTCAAAGAAACAAAGCCCACAATGTCTGTCAATCAATTGCAAAAGATTCTCAGCTCACTTGCTGGGAGGTGACAGGAATATCAGCTACCAATGTAGGCTCCGTGTCATTTGATATCTTGTCAAACAGCGGAGCTTTTACAAAACAAGTTAAAACAGCAGGTAACTCCGCCAAAAGTATAATGGGCGGAGCAATGGGAGCGGTCGGCAAAGCAGTTGCGGCCGCTTTTTCTGTTAAGGTGGTTACAGCCTTTGCAAAGGAATGTATTGAGCTTGGTTCGGACCTTGCTGAAGTGCAGAACGTTGTCGATGTAACTTTCGGTGATTCTGCACCGAAAATCAATGCATGGGCTAAAACCACTGCGAATGCATTCGGTATATCGGAGCTGCACGCAAAGCAGTTTTCGGGTACTATGGGTGCAATGCTCAAATCAATGGGCTTTTCAAAGGATGCCGCACTTGATATGTCAACGTCTCTTGTTGAGCTTTCGGGTGATATGGCATCCTTTTATAATCTCGATGTGCAGACGGCTTTTGATAAAATCCGTTCGGGTATTTCGGGAGAAACCGAGCCTTTGAAACAGCTCGGTATCAATATGTCGGTTGCCAACCTCGAGGCGTATGCACTCTCGCAGGGTATTACGCAGTCGTACAATTCCATGACTCAGGCTAATCAGGCGTTGCTTCGCTATAATTACCTGATGAGTGTTACAGCTGATGCACAGGGTGACTTCTCCCGTACATCGGATTCGTGGGCAAACCAAACGAAAATACTGTCGCTTCAGTTTGATTCACTTAAAGCCACACTTGGCGAAGTAATTATTCAGGTGCTTACACCGTTGCTTCAGATTCTCAACCGCATAATGGTGGCAGCGAATAAAGCGGCAACGGCAATAGCCGCACTGTTCGGAAGGAAAACCGATACCGCAGGAGCATTCGGCTCAACAAGTGATGCTGCAGCTGATGCGGCAGACTCTATATCGGGTACAGGTGATGCGGCGACAGCAGCTGCAAAGAAAGTCAAGCGTGCTTTTGCGGGCTTTGATGAAATCAACGTACTTGCATTCGGGACGGATTCTTCATCTGCAGGCAGCTCGGGAGGCAGTGCTTCTACGGGTGCTGATATTGCAGACAGCTCTGATATAGCCTCGCAGGGTGTCAGTGAAACGGAAAAAAAGCTCGACTCTCTTAAGAATAAGCTCCAAAATCTTTGGAAAGGCTTTGCATCAGGCTTCGAGTCTGAAAAGAAGGCTCTTCTTAAGAATATTGCTGACCTCAAATCCAATGCAAAAAAGACGTGGACAGATATCAAGTCTCTTGGTACACCGCTGAAAGAGTGGGCGTTAACTGATTTGATAACTTATTTCACGACGTATTCTCACGTTATTGCAGGTGTATTTCTTGGCTTATTCGAAAGCGTGAATATGGTTTGGGGCGATATTTGGAATGTGGCGGCATTTCCGATAATTCAGAAGTTTGTTATTGATGGGTTGCCGATGCTGACACAGTTCAAAACAGAATCACTTTTGTTGTTCGAAACTCTGTTCAATTCTGTCAAAGAGATTTCAGACGAAGTCTGGACAGGCGGCGTAGTTCCGGTACTGACCGTTGTGTCGGGTATCTTTACAGATTTGATGAACACTTTCAGCGGAAAGTGGAAGCAATACGGAGCACCGGTATTTGACGGCATAAAAAAAGCCTTTACCAGCACAAAGGATATTATCCTCAGTGTGTGGACCAACCACATCGAACCGTGCTGGAATGCGCTCATGTCGGCTGTTGATGAACTGTGGAAAGAACATCTGAAACCGCTTATAGATGAAATCGCAGAGTTTACTGCCGAGTTCACTGTTATGGCGACAAACATCTATAACAATTTTATTGCCCCGGTTGTACTTTGGCTTCAGGAAAAGCTTTTCCCTGTTTTCAATCGGGTCTTTAACAATATTCTCAACGTTGTCAAACCGATTGTAGCCGGAATTGTCGACTCTGTTTCGGGCGTTATTACAACGCTCAAGGGTGTTGTACAGTTTATCAGTGGAGTATTTTCAGGGGATTGGAACAAAGCCTGGACCGGTATCAGAAACGCCTTTTCAGGTGTATGGAAGACGATTTCTTCTACGCTGAAAACTCCGATTAATGCCATATTCGCAATGATTGAGAATTTGGTAAACCGCTGTATTTCCGGTATCAATTCTCTCATTCGCGGCTTCAATTCTATTAAGTGGAATGTGCCCGACTGGGTGCCCGGTATTGGCGGTAAATCCGTCGGTTTCAATATAAGGCAGATGCCTCAAATATCCATTCCAAGGCTTGCCGAAGGCGGCTGGGTAAGGGCTAACAATCCTCAGCTTGCAATCGTCGGTGATAACCGCCGTGAGGGCGAAATTATCGCACCTGAAAGCAAAATCACCGAGGCGGTTGAAAAGGCAAAGAACATAGCTCGTGAGGTAAAATTGATGATTGAGGTTGTTGTCAACTATCCCGACGGCAGGCGAATCATCAAGCAGATTAATCAGGCTCAGCTCGAAGAGGGCAAGATCTTACTGGAGGTATAACGTATGCAAAAATATGAAGTTGTTATCAACGGCAATATAACGCTTGTTGCAGACGGAATAGGCTGGGAATATCCTCAGACCGACGGCGAAGGCAGCGGTGCAACAGACGAAAACGTTATGATCCGTGAGGTTTTGCCCGAAAGAGATAAAATCACTCTACGCTTTGAAAAAGGCAAGACAGAGGCTGAAATTCGCACGATTCTTGCCGTCAGGGCACTGGATGAATGTGAGGTCAATTTCTACGATCTGCGTGCAGGTGAGCGGCTTACTAAGACAATGTACCCGGTAGCAGATGCAATCAATGCACATATGCTTGTAAACGGTGAATTTGTATGTGAGCCGTTTGAGTTGAGATTCATCCAGACTGTGCCAAACTGAGGAGGCGGAATATGTACTTAGCTTCAAATAAATTTACGGCTTATACCGACAGTTCACTTGTCAGGCGGCCAAAATCCAAAATAGTAGTGGGCGGCGTAACCTATACGGGTGAAACCGCCCTTATGTCATTTCCTAAAATCATCCACTCTGCTGAGCGGATGATAGGTGTATTTCCTGCAAAAACATGTGAATTTGAACTGTTGAATAAAGATGGCAGTATTTCACTCAACGGCAAAGAGGTAACCGTATACAGAGGTATTGAAATCGACGGTGCAACCGAATGGGTACCTATGGGTATATTCTCGGCTACGGATGATAATATCACTAATGAGCTGACGAAACGTACAATCAGATTCAAAGGAACTGACCGCTCCTCACGCTTCGATACGTCATTTGTTAACGATATTGAATATCCGTGTACGATGCTGAATTTTGTCAAGCATATATGTGAGCGTCACGGTGTCGAACTCGAGACGACATCGTTTCCGTTTGCTGAACGTATATTGCTCTCTGCACCTAATGCAGATGCAAGTGTAAGCGACAGAGAGCTTATAGCACGTATTGCCGAGCTGGGCGGTTGTCTTGCTGTGATTTCCCGAGATGGTAAACTTCAAATTAAACAGCCTCAGGAGACAAACAAAACAGTTAAGAAAAGATACTACAGAACAGTATCGCAAGAACCCAAATTCGGCAAAATAGCAGCTGTTACACTTGGGCACTCAACTTATACTGATGACATCATTTACCCCGAAGGTGCGACGGATTCTGCTGTAAATTGGCGGATTGAGGATAATCCATTTGTTGACGGTGCGATTGCCAATGCAGACGGCACAGCTTCAACACGTCAGAACCTTATTTCAGACGTTGCAAATAATATAATCGGTCGGTCCGTTATTCCGTTCAGCGTGACAGATTTCATTGATGATTACATATACGACCTCGGTGACACTGTAAACGTCGAGAAAAAAGACGGTACAACGTTTGAAACTGTTATCCTCAACATTTCTTCCAATTCCCGAATAAGGTCAAATATCGGTGCAGCTACGCAGACACAAGGTGCAACCAATTATGCAATAGCCGGCTCAACCAAAGAGCGAATGAAAAAGCTTGCACTTGAGGTTGACCATCAGGCTGGTTTGATACGCGGCATCGTTGAAGATGCCGACGGTATGAGAGCCACCATACAGGCGTTAAGTGATAAAATCGACCTGAAGTTTGAGGACCTTACCGACCCTGATCATCTGGATATTGAGAACGTAACAAGCATTTCTGCAGAAGGTGTGAAGATATACAACGGTATGATTCAAATCTTCCAAACCGTAGAAGGCAACAACGAAATGATATTCGGCACCGATGAAAACGGCTCTCTCGGTGTTACCGGTAATATCAAAGTCAAATTCAAGAACGCAAATGGTAGCGACACCGCAACGCTCAAAATCAGTAATGAGGATTTTGAAGATGGTATAGGAGAATGGGCAACTGCTTCTATAAAGGTAACTAATTCCTCCGGTGAAACATTTTCAAACATTTCGATGTGGGAATACGAGGGGATAGGTGTTACTTCTATTACTTCTGACAACATCTCATTATCTAATGAATATGGTACCGTTTCAATTGTTATTGACAATAACATACAAATGGTAGGCACTGTATCTGTATTAGGGGATATTGAAAGCTCTGGAAAAATTACAACGATGTCAGATGCTTTTGATGGTTTTACGCATATTCGACAAAGCGGTGCTATTTCCGCCGGTTTAAAGGTAGGAATAGGAATTTCGTCTGGTGAACCCACAAGTGCTCTTGAATTATATAAATCGTCGGGGGTTGTGGCAAGAACAGACTTTAGAGAGAGCATAACAGGTGGTGTTATTGATTTCAAAGCACGTTCAGATGCTTTAAACGCATCAACGGGATGGATAACACTTGGTGACGGAACTTTTGTATATAGGAGCTCAACAACTTACCCTGCATTTGAATTTTTTGAAAATAAGTGGGGTGGAGCGAATGTAGGAATTACTATTTATAAAAGCTCAAACGATTATTGGAGCATTTATATTGAAGGCGACCATCTTAATGTTATGCACAATCTTGATGGTGGTATTATTTTAGCTTAATCAACAAGCGAGGGAAAAACGATGCTTAATAAAACAGATATCGAAACATACGCAAAGGAGCTTGAAGCACAGCAGAAAGCAGCAGAAAAAGCTGTTGAGCAGGCGAAAGCAAACCTTAACGCTGTTGTCGGTGCACGTCAGGCGGTGGCTCATCTGCTTACGGTGTGCGAAGAAAATACAAAGGAGGTCAAATCTGTTGAAAACGATTAATATTGATTTCACTGACTCAACCGTTGGAAACCTTGGCAGAGCCGGTGAACACAACAACACAGAAATTATCTTCGCACTTTCGCCCGAGCTGGCGAAGTGCGATTTTTTAACTGCTGAAATCGGCACAGCTGCAGGTGAAAAAGTACCGATTGAAGGTATTTACGACGAAGAAAACAGCACATTTGCTATTTTCTTAACTAATCAGCTGACGGTAGAGGGTGCAATTTCTTTTCAGCTTGTCGGCTACGTAACGGAATCCGAAACCGCAGAACCTCAAATTATTGCAAAATCCCCTGTTGTGAGCGGCTTTATCACACAGGGCATAAACGGTGTTGAAACCGAAGCAGACTCAAACCCTAACCTTTTAGCACGTATTTGGGCGAAGGTACGTGAATGGGCTGACAAGATACATACTCACAGCAACTATTGGAGCATATCCGATTTGCATTGCGAAGCTTCGGAGGTCGAACAGGGTGGAAACAATCCTTTTCCGATTCTTCCCGATTATGTAGGCGTTGACAGACCGACATTTCGTGGAAATTATTTGAGCTATTGTTCGGATGGTGCTGTTATCGGCAGGGTTGAAGAAAAGGATGACGGCGAAAAATTTCTTCGATTGTGGCTGTATAACGGACCTTTAGATACCAATTTCAATGTGCCTGACTTTATCGACATCCCCGTTAAAACAATCAACGAAAAAGTTGAAGAATTTCCTTCAATTGGCACAAACGGTGCAGGACTTGAGGTTGACCTTGGTGTTGGAAGTAGTGGCGGTCTTACGCCTGAACAAGCGGCACAGCTTGCTGCAAGCTATACTGCCAAGCACGAGCACTCAAACAAATACGCACTCGACTTTATCGATATAGACGAGAACGGTAGACTATGGGCTCTCGGTGACCAAATTCGTATGGGCGGTGACGGTGGTGTAATAAGTGGATGCGAAGAAACCGAAGAGGGTTTTAAAATCTACCTTTCATACAATTTTATCAATGGCGATTTTGAGCGAGAAGCAATTATAATCCCTCTCGGTGTAACACAATCCGAAATGGAAACGTATGTAACAGCCGCAATCAATGGCTCACTTGACGAAATCGAAGCAATGATTGACGAATCGGGGGTGCTTGACGAATGAGTTTAGCGACACTGAAAGCGAAAGTTGAAGCTTTGATTGAAAAGGCAAAGGGCAGTGGCGGTGGTGATGACTTCATCGGCATTAAGTATTCTAACTATTCCGATGAAAGAGCTATACTTCCGAGAACTGTAGATGCAAGAAGCCTTGACAAAATCCTGACAGAGCCGAGCAAGTTGGGTCCAACTGCAAGAAATGCGGAAAATGGCTGTTGTCTATTCTATATGTGTGCCAACGAGACTGCATATGCAGGTTATTTCTTAAAATTAGAAGAAGCGTACTTGCCGAGCAAAGCAAGTGGATTAAGACATACTTTTCGATATTGTAGCAGTTTAAAAACAATACACGGAGATTTATCAAACATTGAGTTTATTCAAGGGGCGTTTATAGGTTGTATTAGTTTGGATATCAGTGCTCTACTTGCAAGAATGCCGAAGTTGTATCTTCTTGAAGGTGGTGCTTTTCAAAACTGTACACAAGCAACCGAAATAATTTTTCCTGCGAGCTTAACAAGTATAGCAAGTAATGCTTTTAGCGGTTGCACTAATGTTACTGATGTGTATTGTCCGTGGGCAGAGGGCACAGTCAAAAACGCTCCGTGGGGTATGACAAACGCCACTATTCATTATAACTACAATGCGGAGGTGTAAACAATGCAGATAGTTAATCTTTACAGATACGAAGAAAACGGCACAGTTATTATCACACCAAACAAACGCAATGAAACCGACACACCGAGCAGGGCAAGACTTATCGCAGACGAAAACTGCACGCTTACCAACGGCACAACCGAAACCGAGGTTATTGATGTAATGCTTGATGAGGTTGAGCAGTGGCACGAAATAGGCAGTGCTGATGCAGCAACAGAAGCAGACTACATCAACGCTCTTGAAGAGTTGGGGGTGAGCTTCAGTGAATAAGAACACATTGAATGAAGCTGTTGCCGCTTGCAAGGCTGAAACAAAAGAAGCGTTGCAGACGGTGTATGACGAACTCAACAACGGACAGCAGAAGAAACTGCTGAAAAACGAAGCTATAAAGGCTCTATTCGAAAGGTATGGTGTGACAGTATGATACACGCTTTATTCACAGTTATTCCCTTGTACATTGCATATTTCGTGCATCTGATTGAGGTGATATTCGGATGACGTACCGTTCACCTTTCAGAGCAATATCCCGACAGACAACAGCTTTCAAGAAAAAAGGCAGTTGGAAGCTCGGATACCATACAGGTATCGACCGAGTTTGCGACAGTGACCGAATACTTGTCGCCTGCACTGACGGAACTGTTACACGAGTAAACTCCTGCGGTGAGAGCTACGGCAACCACGTTGTATTCCGCACCGATGACAACCACAGTATTTTATACGCACATATGGCGGACAAGCCTGCCGTAAAGGTCGGCGACAGAATTACAAGCGGTCAGATACTCGGCAGAATGGGCAACACGGGCAACAGCTACGGTGCACATCTGCATATCGAGGTGCAAAGCTCCAGAAGCTGGGGCTACGGCAAGAATCTTATGAATCCCAACAGCGTAATCAATTGGGAAAAATTCAGCGACAAAGAAGGTGACTTTATGGCAAAGGTTTGGAAAAACGGCAGTACATCTGAAAAGGTCTATCAGACAGTTGCCGACTGTAAAGCAAAGAAGAACAGCATAGGCTCACTTGATGCAAAAGAAACAGCAACCTGCGTTGCAATAGTCGACAGTTGCTACCTTGTTACATACTCCGCAGGCGGTACAACCAAAGCAGGATTTGTAGCTTATTCGGGAGGTGTGAAGTGATGAGTGAAGTCGAAGTTCTTCTTTTGAGAGCGGCTGAGATAATCAGTGCGGTAACGATTATTGTTGTTGCAATATGCAAAATATTCAAGCCGCTTACAGAAATGCTGAAGAAGATTGAAATAATTGACCGACACCAACGTGAGAATTATCTTACAACCTTACGCCTCACCATATGCAGTGAGGAAATACCGCTTGAGGAACGTATTGCCGCAGGTGATAAATATGTCAAGCTCGGCGGCAACGGAGCGGTCAAGCATAAATACGAAGAACTGATTAAACAACTTGATGAAAAGGAGAAATAATTATGAATTTCGGACAGGCTATCGAAGCCCTCAAAGAAGGCAAAAAGGTTACTCGAAAAGGTTGGAACGGCAAAGGTATGTATCTTTGGCTTCTTCCCGAATGTGTTGTAAAAAAAGAGTGGTGCAGAGACGAAAGACTCATTGAATGTATGGGCGAAGCTGATGAAATTCTCTGCCTTGGCTCTATCCGAATGTTTACCCACGATAGTACCGGCAGAAAAGCCGTGCTGACGGGTTGGCTTGCAAGTCAGTCTGATATGCTTGCAACTGACTGGGAAGTGGTTGAATGAAATTCTCAAAAAGATGCGTAATCGCAATGTTCCTCTCCATCTACATTTTTACAATGCTGATGATACTCACATTCCTTATCAAGGGTGCTGTCCCCGATGAACTGATAATTGCTTACTTCGCCTTTTGGGGTGTTGAAGGCGGTGCCCTTGCGTGGATAAAGAAACTCGAAACCAAAAAATCAAAATCAAAGGAGAACGATAACCAATGAAAGAATACATAATCGCCCTTGCAGCTCTTGCCGTAATATTCCTAGCCGCCGTGCTCGTTCTGGGCTACTTCAAACGCCGCTACGACAGCGACAATGCCAAGCTCGAAGCTGACCGGGCAAAGTATGACGCAATCGCCAAAGCGAAAGAAATCTGCGAAAAGCTGCTCAAGCAGGTAACCCTTGCACTCTTCACCGAAGCGGAAAGAAAGTTCGGCGACGGCACCGGCAAGCTCAAAATGTCCTACGTCCTTGAACGCTTCCTCGCCCTGCTTCCCGATTGGGTGCAGGAGCTCATAGACCCCGTGTGGCTTGCCGCTAAACTCGAAGCCCTGCTCCTCGTAGCGAAAGACGAGTGGGAGAAAAACACAAAGCTGCTCGGTGAAAGAATTAACGATTCGGTTGAAGAATCAACGATAGATTAACGGCTAACCTGCATCTTTTTGCAAAATATGTTCGTTAGAGGTTTTAAACTGGTCGAAATCGACCAATTTAACCTATCGAAAAACACACGGTTAAACCTCTCAATTTCGATAGGTTTACGCACGGATTTTAGCTCGTTACTTTAAAATACTATAAAAAACATTAAAGCATTAATGCTTGCTGCCGACAATAATGTCGGTAGCAAGTTATAATCAAGTAACCGAGCGTTGATACAGAGCCGTTTTGGTAAGGATTTTAGTGTCCTCAGCAAGTTACAATCAAGTAAGAAAAGAGGTAAACTATATAAAAAATCTTTTTATTTCCCAGCCGATGAATGGCAAGACTGATGCAGAAATTCTTGAGGTAAGAAACAAGGCAATTAAAAGCGCAGAACGAGAACTCGGCGAAAAAGTTGAGGTAATTGATTCTTTCTTCCGCAACGCTCCTGCTGAAGCTAAACCCCTGTGGTTCCTCGGAAAATCGCTTGAGCTTCTTTCTGAGGCTGATGTTGCCTACTTCGCAAAAGGTTGGGAAGAGGCAAGAGGCTGCAAAATCGAATACCAATGCGCTATCGACTACGGCATTGAGTTAGTCATTTTGGGCAATTAGGCTGTGAGTGCTTGCGTGGCGCACAGCAGGGGCAAGCTCTGCGGAACCTGCCCCACAGCAAACTGAATAATTAATGTCAAAGCCGCTCGCTCCTTCATCGGAACGGGCGGCTTTTTTGTTATAATCTCCTATATTAATAAAAAGCGAAGAACAAAAGGGACTACTACACGATTTGAGTAGTCCCTTTGTAGTTGGTAATTCAAAGAGAACAGTCTATAGTTTAGTTATAAAATAATTGTGCAATATTTTTTATCAAATTAAATTTTCTATAGAACAATAATTCTTTTATTACCAGGGTTATTAAAATCTAAAAGGCAATTAACACTTAAATATGCAAGATTTATTTTTTATCACTTGCAAATCCTTTGAAAGTTGAAACATTTCTATTTTAGATATTAAATTATTCATACCAAAATACTTGCATGAAGTATATTTTCTTCGACTTGCAGGTGTTAGGTTCTCGATAATAATATAAGCCATTTTCTTTTCCTCCTCTGTTTGTAAGCCATTTTTAATTGTTTTCAATTAGTTTAGTTAATATTTGAAATAACATTTTTTGATGATCATATTGATGTTTTTTTCCTTCTTCGTTAAAATACATTAATGTGGAAACACTTATGTTTAAAGCATCACTATATTTTTCCAATGTTTCTAAAGAAGGTTTTCTTCGGTTAGCTTCCATATCACAAATATGTGATGTGGAAACATTCAATTTTTTTGATAGTTCGGTAACTGAATAATTTTTTGCTATTCGTAAAGCTTTTAATACATTACCGATGCCAGTTTCAGACATTTTTCTCACCTTTTATTATATTTTTTGTAGAAGTTATTCATTAAATCTAGCTACCGTGCCCTGCTACCCAGTTATGGGTAGCAGAAACACACAAAGAACTTAATCACTGAGTATAGCTATTATTATCTGAAGAAGGAGACTCGCAAACCAATAGAGAGAGGGATGCTGGTCAATCCAAGCAATAATCTGAACAAGTTTGTCAAAAAATGCCAATTTTTCTTCAGCTTCATTGTTGAACAACTTCATTTTATATTCCTTTCATATATTAAATTTACTGCTCCCACTTAATATTTTATAGGTGGTTTTTATCGATTCACAGCAGTATATGTGAATCGATTTTTCAAAAACCATACACATTACTCCTTTTAGTAACTATATTCGGAACTTTTTACACTAAAGCGATATGTAACAACCCCTAACTTTCACTCGAATTGAGGTCTGGATACTCTTTTAGCGTAAAAACTCCCTTTACTGACTTCAGTTTACTCTACTTTTGGCTGGTTGTCAATACTTTCTAATTGTTTTTTTGAGATTTTTTTAAAATTATCCGCTTGCTACAACGCAGGCGGATAATTTTAATATCACTTTTTACCGCTTGGTGGTCCCGACGGTGAGCTCGGTGCTTCAATGAGGTATCTCAGCCAGCGCTTTGCAATGCCGTGGGGTGAACTCAAGGGACTCCTTACCGACATCGGTACGGAAGAGCTGTCGCATATTGAGATGGTATGTACGCTGGTTTATCAGCTTACGAGAAACCTTTCGGTTGAGGAAATAAAGCGGCAGGGATTTGACAAGTACTTTGTTGACCATACAACGGGTATTTATCCTGTTGCG
>JAZRSU010000017.1:0-129095 GCA_045651645.1 Acutalibacteraceae bacterium | reverse complement strand
TCTTGATCAAAAATGGTTTTATCCATACAATCACCGCCTTTTTCTTTATTATATCATAAAAAGAGAATAACAGCAACTTATATCAAAGTCGCTGTAGAGAATAAAATAAAGCCTCATACGCCGCAGCGTATTTCATAGCGTCAGCTATTTCATATGCGACAGCATATTTCACAAATCCGTAAGGATTTATTTCATTGAAAAAAGCACTTGCAATTTGCAAGTGCTTTTTTCTTGGCGGAGAAGGAGGGATTTGACTCTCGCACTGCGGTGCTCGGTCATTCGCGGCTCTCGGTGTCCACCGGACACCGATTCACTACCGCTCCTACTTCAAATCCCTCCTATGTTACACAAAGAAATAAAGCAGACTCACCTTTCGGTAAATCTGCTTTATTTGGCGGAGAAGGAGGGATTTGAACCCTCGCGCCAGTCACCCAACCTACTCCCTTAGCAGGGGAGCCCCTTCACCACTTGGGTACTTCTCCATGGTAAATTAATTTAAAAATATATAAACCTGAAAAGGTTATTTTAAAAATGGCGGAGAGAGTGGGATTCGAACCCACGGTACGTTGCCGTACGACGGTTTTCAAGACCGTTCCGTTATAACCACTTCGGTATCTCTCCGTGTGTGCTGAATTATATTATCATATAATGTACGGCTTGTCAAGCATTTTTTGTTTCTCTGCTATTAAAATTTTGTCCGCTATGTGCCCAGAATATACAGCAGCATAAAAACCGTCAGCATATCGCTGCCGTCAACAAGCAGAATAAGTATCAAACCGAGCAGAAGCAGACTGTCATCATTCTTCGGCTTAGGTTTTTCTTTCGACGCCGATGGCATACTTGTGCGCCGCAGGTAAACGTGAGAAAAGCAGTCTGCCTGATCCTGCATTTTTCTCAGCTCACAATCCAATCTGCCTCTCCCCTTTCTCACTTACCCATAACAAGCGGCAATATTTCAAACAGCTTCATCAGCTGAATTGCTTCGTCTGCTTTTTTTCGGCGGCGGTAGCTGAGCATAGGCTTGAGTGCGTTTATAAGCCGTGTCCTGTCGTTATCCTCCGTGCCCTGCAACAGCGGCAACACCTGCATAATGCTGCTCAGCATTCCCGGGTCAACACTGCCAAACGGTGAGGTCGGAGCCTCAGGCTGCTCCGACCCCATATTGCCGAAAAGCTGTTGAGCCATATCGCCGAGTGCTGAAATATCCTCATCGCTTAAACTTTCAAGCAGGCTGTTCAGATCGGGAGCTGTCATTTATTCCTGCCCATCTTCTTCATCAGCTCCTGTGCCTGAGGACTGCTGAGCAGCTTTTCGAGTGCAGATTTATCACGAAGCACGTTTTCAACACGCTGTCTCTGCTCATCGGTAAGTCTGTTTCTGATAATATCCTGTGCCAGATTGCTGTCGCCTGTATTGCCTTTTGAATTCATAAGCAGCTGCATAAGCTGCTCGGGTGAGAAGTTTTTACCGCTCATTGAAATCACCACCGTGTTATGATATACTTTTTACAAATATTATGTTTAAAGGAAGAAGAATATGAAAAGAATACTTGTTGTTTCAGACTCGCACGGTGCAGTTGACAAGCTCGACCTTATTCTCGCCTCACAACCGCAGGCTCGTATTGTATTTCACCTGGGCGACGGTGCACGTGACCTTGAGCTGATTAAATTCAAATATCCCAACAAGTATTTTCATCAGGTTGCAGGCAACTGCGATTTTTACAGTCATCTGCCGGATGAAGTTGTTGACGAAATTGAGGGCAAGCGTTTTTTCGCCTGCCACGGTCACACCCTGTATGTAAAATACGGTATCAGTTCTCTTGCCGAAGCTGCACGCAGCGAAAAGGCCTCTGTTGCATTATATGGTCACACCCATATTCAGGACACAACTTATGATGACGGTCTGCTTATTTTTAACCCGGGAAGTGTCAGAGAAGGCAAATTCGGTGCGATTGACGTGGCAGAAAACGGAATTTTACCGGTTTTGCTCAATTTAGACTAACTTTTTTGCGTAAAATACTTGAAAAAATTATATATGTGTATTAAAATGAATTGACTATTAATGTTCAAAATTAAATTAAATCTAAATTTTGGAGGAAACACAAATGGTTTCAGCAGGCGATTTCAGAAACGGTATTACTTTCGAAATGGAAGGTAACGTTTACCAGATCATCGAATTCCAGCACGTTAAGCCCGGTAAGGGTGCTGCATTCGTTCGTACAAAGATCCGCAACGTTATTGCAGGTTCTGTTGTTGAGCGTACATTCAACCCCACAGAAAAGTTCCCCACAGCTTACATCGAGCGTAAGGATATGGAGTATTCCTACAACGACGGCGATCTTTACTACTTCATGGATCCCGAGACTTACGATATGGTTCCGATCAATGCAGACGTTCTTCCCGACAGCTTCAAGTTTGTTAAGGAGAATATGACATGTAAGATCCTTTCCTACAAGGGCAGCGTTTTCGGCCTTGAGCCCCCCACATTCGTTACTCTTGAGGTTACAGAGACTGATCCCGGTTTCGCAGGCAACACAGCTACAAACGCTACAAAGCCCGCTGTTCTCGAGACAGGCGCAGAGATCAAAGTTCCCCTCTTCATCGATCAGGGCGAAATGATCAACGTTGACACACGTACAGGCGAATACATGAGCCGTGCATAAATGACAACCTTCGAAAATTAAATGTGTATTCCGCTTGTTCTTTTCCCGACGGTTTTGCCTGAAAATAACTGCACATAATTTACACATTGAATTTTCTCAGATTGTTTTTTCAATATTTAACTTAAAATTCTCAACATTATAAAGGGAGGCAATTACCATGGCAATGACATTGACAGAAAAAGCTGCTTACATCAAGGGTCTCGCAGAGGGACTTGGCCTTGACGAAAGCAAACCCGAAACAAAAATCATCAACGCTCTCATCGATATCATTGATGATCTTTCACTTTCAGTATCTGACCTTGAGGACGAGCTTGTTCTCGTCGGCGAGCAGGTAGACGCTGTTGACGAGGATCTCGATGCTCTTGAGTCATATGTCTATGACGATGATGATTGCGACTGCGACGATTGCGATTGCTGCTGCGACGACTGCGACGAAGACGAGTTCTTCGAGGTTGAGTGCCCCGCTTGCGGCGAAGTAATCAACGTTGACGAGGGTATCCTCGAGAGCGGCAGCATCGAGTGCCCCAACTGTGGCGAAAACCTTGAGTTCGACATCGAGTACGAAGATGACGAGGACGAGGAATAATTAAAGCCTTACTCACACCCACGCTTCGTTTGAAGTGTGGGTGTTTTTTTGAGCAAAAACTTTGTCGGAAGGTTTTTTAACTTTTTTTATAAAAGGTATTGCATTTTTAAACATTATCGGTTATAATAACAAAGCTGTCAGGACAGCAACAGTTAAATATCGCGGAGTAGAGCAGTCGGTAGCTCGTCGGGCTCATAACCCGGAGGCCGCAGGTTCAAGTCCTGCCTCCGCAACCATTTCGAGTGTTCATAACGGATTCAAGTTTTGAACACTCTTTTTCTTTGCTGAAAATCATATTTTTATTGGTCGCAGACTTTTTACGGTCTGCGACCTTTTTATGTTTTATGCTGTTATGCTTTCCGGTAATGCTTTTGGTATATAAGTCACCGCCACTCCCTGACGGGTATCGTTGCTGAACAGTTCTTCCTCTTGTATTGGCAGTTCAATATAACCAACAAATCGGTAGTAAATAACTATTCTCTGCGTTTTGTTTTTGCCAGTTCCCTCTGTTTCATAAACATCAATATGGTCAATGAGTTCGTGAAGTAAAGGCGCAGTTATAGTTTCCATCCGCATAAACTTTCGTATTGCCGAAACAAAGGTTTCTTTGTCCTGCTCTTTGTTTTTCAGAAGAACAATATCATCACGGAGTTTGGAAATTCTGACTTTCAGTTCGGCTCTCTCAACCTCATATTTGCGTGACATGTGCATAAACCATTCGTCTGTTACCTTGCCGCTTGCATTATCCTCATAGAGCTTCTCATACAGACTTGCTACTTTTTCCTGCCTTGACAGACATCTCTGCAGTTCGGTCTGTAAATACTTTTGTTCCGTAAGCATATCCTTGTTGGTTTTCTGCGACAATATTTCCGCAAAGGCTTCTTCATCATATTTCAGATATGATACCATCTTTTTGAGTTCAAGCATTACAATTTGTTCAATCGCATCTGCTCTGACATAATGTCTGCTTTTGCAACTGCCCCTGTAATCCTTGTAATAGTTGGAACAGCTGAAATAATGAATATCCTTGTTTCGTGTATTCACATGAAACCATAATTTTTTACCGCAATCGGCACACCGCAAGAAATCGCAAAAGATGTTCTTGTCACCATTCTCGGGTTTAGGGTCTCGTCGTTTGCATTTCTTGACAAGCTGCTGTACTCTTTCAAAAGTTTCACGGTCAATTATCGGCTCGTGAACATCTTTGAAAATCTTCCAATTCTCTTCGGGATTCAAGTGTCTTGTTTTGTTCTTGAAAGATTTTGAGTATGTCTTGAAATTGATTACATCTCCGCAGTATTCCTGCCGAGAAAGAATCTGACCGATAGTTGAGCTTTTCCATTTATAAGGATTAGGCTGTACTTTTTTACCGCCTCTGCCGACACCTCTGTCTTTCCAATATGCGGTACAGTTTTTGATTTCTCTGTCCTGCAGGGTTCTTGCAATTTTGTCCTGACCGTAACCCTCAAGATAAAGCCTGAAGATTTCTTTGACAACTGCTGCAGCACCCGGTTCTATTATCCACCTTTTAGGATTTTCGGGGCTTTTCATATACCCGTAAGGTGGTTGAGAAAGTGGCTCACCCATATTGCCTCTGATTCTTTTTGCTGAGCGTACCTTCTTTGAAATATCCCTTGCATACATCTCGTTCATAACATTCTTGAACGGGATGATTTCATTTTCACCGTCAGCACTGTCAACCAAATCTGTAATTGCAATAAAGCGGATATTGTTTTCGGGAAAGTATGATTCGGTGTATAGACCAACCTCAACATAGTTTCTTCCGAATCGTGACATATCCTTAACGATAATGGTTGAGATATATCCCGCTTCAACATCATCCATCATACGTTTGAAATCGGGTCGGTTGAAGTTTGTACCGGTAAAACCGTCATCAACATAGAACTTGGTATTCTCGAAACCTTTCTCTTGAGCATACCTTGATAACATAATTTTTTGATTCTCGATGGAGTTACTCTCATTTTCTTTGTTGCCGTCATCACGGGATAGACGACAATAGAGAGCAGTAATTCCAACATGGTTTGACTGCATTAGTCCTCCTTTCCGGCAGTCGAACATACATATTCCGCTTGTATTGTATTTTTATCTTCGGTGGTTGTCAAATGTGCGAAATCGCTACCGATAAATTCTGATAATTTTTCTTCCATAGTTTTGTTTTCCGTTTTGCTGAAACGGGTTGAAACAATATAACGGACACCGTTGATGACATATTCATTTGTATCATCATCCTTGTTGAGTTTTAATTCAGCACGGGTGTTGCTGATTGTTTCAATAAATCGTAATTTTAATTCTCTCCAAAAGTTTCTCATCTTGATCCTTTGTCCCTCACTTTCATAAGATGTCTGTAATAATAATCGCAAGCCTTGATGACAAAGTTCTCAAGTTCAGCTTCATTAACTTTCGGTGCGATACTTCGCAATCGCTCAACAGACAATTTCAGCATCGGCTTTTGATTTGGTTTCGGTACTGACAAAATTTCAAACAGCTTATCCTGATTCAGTTCACCTTCCTCCGAAAGTTTACGCATAAGCTGTGCTTGTGAGAATGATGGGGTTACCTCATCGCTGTCATACATCGCATAAACCATCTGTTGTTCTTCGGGTTTGAGATATGAAAGTTCAACCGCAGGTCGCATAGCGATTCTGTTTTCATCAACGAGGTCAAGCAACGGTTTTTCAAGATATGTCAGACGGATATAGTGGCGGATTGTTTCTCTGCTGTCACCACTTTGTTCCGATAGCTTTTGAATTGACGTTTCACCCTTTAACTTCTGCAACAATGTTGCAGAAGTTGGCTCATCTAAATCAGTTCGATAACCTTGTCGCTTCATTGCATCAAGTTTCAATTTGTAAGCGATACCTTTTTCACTCGGCAGAATATGTTCACGGTGGCAAAGGTTAGAGTCAATCATCGCAACCAATGCTTCATCATCGGATAAGTTGTTGATGAGAACGGGTACAGTTTCGTAACCAAGCTCATTGAGAATTTGCAAACGGCGGTTGCCACAGACAATCTCATATTCATTTGTGTCTGGCAGTTGTCTTATGACAATCGGGCTGAGTAAACCGAACTGACTGATACTCTCACGAAGCTTTTGCATATCTTCATCCTCCTTAACGGTGAACGGAGAGTTGATCATCGGTTTAATCAAATTGATTTTTACATTATCCATTGTTACTTTAGTTTCAAATATTTTCATTTTAAAACTTCCTTTCTTTGTTTAATTATTTCTTTAAGGGCTTCAGGGAATTCTCCCTGACAAGCGAATTTGTCCGTACAGATTCAGTGCTTGTTGAGACGAATAGTCGAAACATGCCTTTTTGTGGCTACAAATTCAGTGCTTGTTGAGACGAATAGTCGAAACATGCCTTTTTGTGGCTACAAATTCAGTGCTTGCTAAGACTGATGACACGGCATCAAAAAGTCTTGGCAAGCGGATTTGAATATACAAATCCATTGCTCGCTGAGACTAATGCCACGGACAAAGCCGTGGTTTTGTTTTGCCTTTCGGCGGGTACTATATCATAGGCAACAACTCCTTATTTTTTAATGAAGGGCAAAAACACCTTTCACTTATTTGAACAAACACCTCTAAAATGGACACCCATTTTTCACTGCTTTCGGAAAAAGTTCAAAAAGATTTTTAAAATACCCTTCATTATGTATGAACTAGGAGAGGGCAAATTGTAGGGTGTTTTGAGAAAAAATTTAAAATAGCTCTCACTTATTTGCACTGGGAGAAGGCAAAATTACACCCTAATTCTGAAATGTTTACAAACAATTCAAAAAGTCCTCTCATTATGTTTGCACTGGGAGATCCCAAATTCGGCATCTTTTTCGAAACTTTTTTTGAAAAATATTTCTTATGACGGCAAAAGTGCCGTCATAAACTCAAAATCATTCTTTGTTCTACACAAGTTGACTGCAGAAATGCCGTCATAAATTTTTTCAGACAATAAAAAATGCCCTCCCGAAAATCGGGAAGGCAAAAAAAGTTTTATTTTATCAAGCCCCTATATTTTTAGTTGATTCTTATCGGTCTGAACCGTGAATAATTAACTTTTATCGCATGGATTTTGTTTTTACTATGCATAGTTATTCAGAAAAACTGAAAGGACAGAATTGAATTATTAATGGTTTAGAGTGTGTCTTTTATCATAAGCTTTGAAAGACTCATCTGCACAATAAATATATCTTCTGAAAAACAAAAATGCCCTCACGAAAGTGAGAGCAGAAATATGTTTTATTCTGTTTTACCGTTTAATATAAAATCAATTAAACTGTCGGTATCAGTGAAATAATCATAATCACCATTCACACCATCACGATGATAAACAACACCGTTTCGTTCATTTCTTTCAAGACAATCCAAAAGTTTTTCTTCTCCATACTGCTTAATAAACAAGTTAAAGGTGTAAGGTTTTATTTTACTTAAAAGACCTTTTCTGCAATCTTCAGCACACTCATAACAATGGTCTATGCCTTTTTCTAAAGAACATTTTTTGTTTTCGCACCAATCATTATCAGGACAATTGCCTGAATTGCAACCATTGCAAGAACCATTTTCAGAACATAAACAGCAAGCAAGACCGCATCTTGCGATTCCTAATTCTCTTTTCATAACAATCACCAACTTAAATGTTATATTCGTAATAACCGAACTCGGTGCGGTAGGTTTTCGAGGGAATAAATCCAAAGTTTTCTATACAATTTATTTTTTCGGGAATATTTGAAGATTTAATTTTAACACTTCCGATTTCAAAATCATCAATAAATTGTTCTATGGTTAGTTTAAGAATTTCTCCAAAAGATTCTTCGGTATTATATTTTGAAGATAAGTCAATTCTCAAAACACCTACTTCACCACCGAAGATTTCAGCAGTTCCAATAGCTTTCCCATCAGTTTTATTGACAACTGAAAACCGAACATAATACTGCTTTTGATATTCTTCTAACCAAAACTTAATACAATCTTCCATCTCGGAAACTGTTGAATAATAAAAATTACTTGTACAGAAATCGGCATTAAACTTACTGACATTGTCTTTGTCTGAATAACAGGCGAGCAAATCTTCTGCATCTTCTAACTTTACTAAACGAAGAATAAAAGATTCTATTTCGTAAGTCGGACACTGTTCATAAATGTTTTTCATAATTCTCCCTGTAATTTAAAAATCTCAAAGGCATACTGTTTTCTAATCTCGCATCACCAGAAGCATTTGCTACGTACAGTATCAACAAAGGTGAGGAGTGCGATAATTTCCTCTTAGCATATCGCCGGCTTTGGGCGGATTCATATCCGCAATCAATTACATCGTTATTCAATTGTCAAAATAATTTTAATTCACAATACTATACAGAACATTTGTTTGTCAAGAACTTTCAAATTTTTTATTCAAATTTTCAAAAATGCAACGAGCGACATCCAAATTGGGTGCCGCTCGCTTTTGTTGTTTAGGGTTTATTCTGTTTTTTCTTTGTTGTTACCAAATTGAAGATAGTCAATAGGATCGAGTATTCTGTTAATTTTGCTTTGATTCTCAGAATTACAAGTTGCGTATACGGCAGTATTTTCTACAAAAATAGCAACATTATATTTGCCAAGAGAATCCAAAAAATACAAACTGTAATTACTCGCTTTATGTGAAATCTCCATCTTTTGCCATGAATTATAAGTTGTTGTTATATCGTGATACGCTTGACCATATATATCAATTGCACTATCCCTATTATTAAATTCAAAAAACTCAAAGTGTATATCTTCAGATTCAAACGCAATACATTTCTTTAATGTGAGTTTGAATCCCGAGTCTTTTTGATAATAAAAAGCTGATATATCCTCAGGGATGTATCCTTGTTCTTCAATTGCATTCCATACCTCATCGGATGTTGCTGGGATTTTTGACCCTGCAAATATACCATCTAATGCCAATACAGCAAAAACAACAAATACAATTACAATAGCAAAAATTGCAATTATGCTTTTAGCATTAACTCTACTTGTATAAAATGTTTTTTGTTTTGAATGCTTACTCAAAATATTTCATTCCTTATCTATTCTTTAATTTAGAATGTTATTTTGCTACCCAGAAAGGCATGAAGAACAAACCTATGCCAAATGCTATAAGGATTGTTTGCCACCAATTCGGCTCGGTTTCTATTACCCAAGAATAGCTTGCTCCATCTTTAAGATATGCACGAATTGTTGCCTCACCGAGCTTATGACCGGTAACTATGCCATTACTATCCACAGTAACAACATCTTCGTTGCTGCTTTCCCATTTCACAATATTTGCATTTTTAGGTACACAATCAGCAAACGAAATCGTAGCATCTCTTCTGACGGAATAATTTCTGATTTTTAAATCTTGCTCATAAGTAGTTTTATATCCGGCTTCGTTAGACACAGAAACAACTATCCTATAATCCCCTTCACTTCGTGGTCGATAAGTAAAACTATTTGTATCCGAATCCTCCACAGAATAACGAATAATATCGTTTTCGTAAATATAGAAGGACCAAAGACAAGGTTGTGTTTTACCAACAGTCTGCACGTCGAATTTAAGAGTATTACCGGTTTTTCTTATTCCGTCAACAGAAACCGCATATATCTCAAGATCTAATTGTGTAAATCTCGCTTCTAATGTTCTATTGGAATTAGTATATAAATCTATTTCTGCAGGAACACCGACAAGTAACTCGCCGTTTTCATACCAACCCTCAAACAAGTATCCCGGTTCAGGGGTTGCTTTAATAGTGGCTTTGGAATCGTTTATATATGTTCCGGAACCACTTACTGTTCCGCCTGATTCCGCATTAAGGGTAACGGTATAGTCAGGATACAAAGCGATTGAATTATCGTTATTGCCATAATTTGATTCAAAAGAATCAGTTTCAGCATAAATATAATACAACCTTGCTTCTTCAGAAACGCTCGAATCTAAAGAGCTTTCTTCAATTTCAAATACAACTTCTGTATTTGTTCCGGATTCAAGAACAGAAATAGTTTGAGTATCAAGTAGGTCTCCGTTTATTCCTTCGCTATACAAGTTTATAGTTGCCGAATCAATAGAATCAAAACCTTCGTTCAAAACGGATACAGTAAGCTTTCTGCCTGTTTGAGTTCGAGTTTCTATAACACTTTGTATAACTAAATCGGAAAACCCCATAGAAAATACAGTATTATTATCTTCCAAGTTTACATCTGTTTGTCCGATAGGAAGAATGGTAATATTATAATCAGATTTGGTTATTTCAGAAGGCACATTAAACGGAATGCTGATTTCAGCGGTTTCGCCGGGCTGTAACACTTGCTCAACGGTTATAGTTTCAATGAGATTTCCATCATTATCTCTGATAGCGACCTCAAAAGTATTGACTGCTTTTGAACCATTGTTGTATACATCGGTAATTAAGTTTATTTTCTCACCAGGTAATACATCTGAATCAGTAACAGTGATAGAATCAACATAAATATCGCAGATTTCCTCGACAGGTTTTTGGATCAAACTCAGCGTACCGTAAGGTAAGCCGTTTTCATCAGGTTCGGCTAAATAATCGGCATAACAATATGCTAATTCAATTTGACCGTCTGACATCATACAGACATCCCAACCACGAACAACACCATACGCTTTTTCAATCGGTAAAAATCCATTAAAAGTATCTGTTTCTGAATTATAATCCGCACCATAGAAGACCATACTGGTATCATTTTCGCATTCCCAAATGATAGTTTTGTTACTGTTTTCGTTACCGACAATCTCAAAATCAGCTATATCGGTTGATATGTTATCAAGTACAACCGTTTTGGTAGAGGCATCTCCATTTACTACACGAACAATTGAGTTGTCAGTATACCAATAAAGTTCGTTGTTATAGAACTTAGCGGAGTAATCATAAAGACTATCATTGGATAACTGCGTTATTTGGTTTCCTGCAATATAATAGACTTCAATATCGTTTACTACGGTTGTATCTGTGCTGCTCTTTGCTGTGTAAGCAACAACATTTTCAGAATTAACATACGAAGTGTCTATATTGGTAACCACAGAAAGGTCTGTTGCAAGAGTTTCCGTGTTATTCCAAGAATTTTCAACAAGCTGCTTTCTGTATATTGAATTTGTTCCAGACAAGCCAAAAACATCATTCTCCGAATTTTGTTGCCATACAACGGAAATATTATCGCCGGAAGAAACAATCTTATGACTCATTTCATAATCTTGATTGTTGTTTGTGATTGCTGCAACATTACTGAAATTTGTGCCATCCCAATGTATGTATGACAGGTCAATTGCAGTTGCGGTTTCATCTAATGTAGCACTTTCTTCAAATATGATTGAAGCGTTTTGCCACAGAATATGTACGCCGCCATTTGCATCAGTGCAGATTTTAGGTTCAAAGTCCGCCGTACCATCATCAGCTATTGGAAGAGGAGAACTCCATGATGTACCATCATAAATACTATACATAAGCATAGTGCCATTTTCAGCGATACGATTAGGAGCATTGTCTATGTAAACCATAAACATTCTGTTATTACCAAGGTTTATTATTTGTGGATTGGCATATGTTTGAACATTGCTTTTAAATGTATTTGGTAATTCTATAGCTGTATCAGTTGGCGAGGGTTCAATGAGTTTTAATTGTTCTTTGGACATAACAGCAACTGGTTCTTTAGTAATCCGCGGATATAATTGTTTGTTAAGCAGTGTAATTCTTTGCTCATTATGCCTATTCAAAACTGTATATTCAAGAAATATAGAAAGATCGAAGATTGCTGTAAAAGACTTAGGAAAAGATTCGAACGGGAATCTGAAATTAAAAGAAACTTCGCCGCCAACTCCAGCGGTAGCTTTTGCAGCATAGATATTTATACAAGCCCCTAAACTCGGCTCTAATGCCACAGACATATGCCCGCCCAAAGAATATTTATCGTTTTGCAATACAAAACCAAGGCCACCTTCAATAGATCCTTCAATAGCAAGTCTTATTGTAAGTGTAGGAATATTCGTTGGATAGTAAAACTCTGCACGAGCTTCGCCGATAAAAGCTATTTCACTTGTTTTTAAAATAGGTTTTTCCCCTTTAAAAGAAATTGTCATATAGCCAACTACATATCCATTGGTGTAAATTCCCATATTAAAGCCTCTATCATACAGACAACCTTTAATATCTCTAAATCTTCTTTTAAATTCAGGATTATCTACACCCGAATGTGCATTTTTTATGGTTGAAACCATTTCTTTAACTTCAACAAAAGCTTTAGTATGTTTCTCTCCCGTCAGCTTTTCTCTAATGCCATATCTTTGTTGAGAGTACTCATAGACATCTAAACCAATTATTACATTTAATTCTTGTTGTCTTGTATCATATTCTGATTCAAGCACTAATTTATCAAGAGGCAAATCAAAATTAACATCAAAGGCAAACAGTTCAATCTCTTGACCTAAAAAGTTAACTATAGGACCATGAACAGTATCTGTGCCAGATGTTCCGCTTTCAAAATCAGAACCCTGGATATAAGAATTATATATGCTATCAAGCTCATCTACGCCTAAATCTCTCCCGGAAAAACCATCTTTATCAATACTTATTGCCGCAGCTCCTTCACCTATTGATACAGTATCAAACTGATCAAAAGCCCAGTTTTCAGGCATTGTAAAACCGAGATTGCCGCTATATCCTGCTGATAAGTCACTAACAAAACTACTGCAAGCATATCCTTTGTTTGATACACGTGTGCAGGTGTTTCTTGCTGAATATATACCAGTTCTATAAATACTGTCTTTCATTATCTCATGTATTTTCGCAAAATAAGGAATAACAATATCTGTTACATCGATATCCCTTGCATCAAAATCTACGGCAAAATAAATAATTGTTCCGCGAGGTATTCCGAGCTTTTGTGCTGCCTCTATTGCTGCATATGCGTCCGCTGTTCCTTGTGCTTCCGTAAAGTATTCAGCTTTCGTTCCAAGAGTTTGATATATCGGGAAAAATCTAAGACCGGCATCAAAAATTATTTGAGCTTCTTCCCTTGTAATATCTTTATCAAGACCACCGGGAACTTTTGTTAAATACCTTCCTACATATCTGTAACCATTATCATATAAAGTTTTTGCTTTAGCTGCTGTCAATTTTGTGGCACAGTCGCAAGCGAGAGCCGAACGACTTTTATTACCATAACTAACAAACAAAGACATCCAAGTGTTTATATCTGCTATACCTGTTTCGGGGATAGCTTGAGATCTTTGAAATTGACGTATTGCGTTTTGAGTTTGAGAATCAAAAACTCCATCACAAATGCCATCACCGAACCCATTTACAAAGAGCGTAAACTGAATCAATTCTGTAAAATTGGCAATATCGGCATTACTGTAATATTCACCGTTATAATTTTTGGCGGCGGTTGAATTACGTTTATAAGGAATTTCAGGACAATGAGCTTTTGTTTGTTCACCAAAAGTGGTGGTTAGTTCAGCTGTTCGTCCTTCTAAAGCTTGTAAGATTTTTATAATTGCCCTTTGTGTATTTGCACTAAATATACCATCACAAGGCATTATTCCTATATATTGCTCGTATTTTCTGTTGAATTCTTGCTGAGCTGTTCGTATTTCCGCTTTAGGTTCAAACGAAGTCCCCTTCAAAAGTACAAAAGCATCCATAGAAAGTAACGCTTTCATAACATTTAACGTAACTACACCGTTTGGATTTTCAAGACCGGCATCATTTTGCAGTTTGATAATAGCATTTTCGACCCCAGCATCAAACACTGCAGTTACAGTAACTTTATCGGTAATTGAATTGTGTTCAAAATGATATCCAGGAGCGTAACCTTTGCACCATAATGCAGCTTGAACTATTGCAAATTTATTATCTATTACACCATCTTGTCTTTTAAGAATTTTTTTAGAATAGGCTTCGCTTGTGGCGGGGCCGAAATTTGTTGTTACTGGCGAAATACCAAGTTCGTGTTGAAGTGCTTGAATGAGAGCCTTTACAGTAGCTCCTCTGTTTGTACCGTCTTCAGCAATGATTTTATATCCCTCAACATCTTTATAGGTTTGATTTAACCATTTTTGAACCATACACACTTGCTGATCGCCAGTTAAACCACTGGCGTTGAGTTCAACCGAATCAATAGAATTATCGGATACTTCAATATCAAATTCTTGTGATGCAGAAATGTCATCTTCGCTTTCATAAATAAACTCTGCATTGCTTAAAGCTTCCGCTATTTCTTCATCAGAAATGGGAACCGATTCCTCAATTGCGGCAGATATTATGGAATAACTTGATGTTCCTGATAAAACACTTATAACGCATAATATAACAGCTATGATTCTTAAAAACCATTTTTTAACTTTTGTCATAATAAGTGTACATCCTTTCTTTAAAATTAACAAGAGTATAAACGTGCTTAATAACGAACTGCTTTCAGAATTTGCTTGATACTGTCTTTTCCGGCAACAGGTGTTTCCATTTTTATGACCGATGAATTTATAAGAAGAATGCAGAAATAGGTGTTTGAAGTTTCTACTTCTAATTTGCTGTAAACAGTTGTGCTTTTGTTGCTTTGATAAGCAATATCACCGTTACAGGTCAAATCAAATCTCATTCTATTGAACTCTTTTGTCGCTTCCGATTTGCTATCAAATGACTGCATTTTGGTAACTGTGTTATTCTTCTTATAAATCGTTTCATTTTGTGTGCTCTGTGATATGAAACCTAATGAGGTTAAATACTCTTCAAGTTCATCAATCGATACTGGCTTCTTTTTCTTTGGAAAGCCTAAAGCAAACCATACAAGAAATGCCATTACTGCGGTGAAAATCAGTCCTTGAAGAGCAGGTAAGGGAATATTGGGTGTGGTTAACACCTTCCACCACATTACTCCCGAAGATGTAATTCCCAAGAGAATCACCAAATATTTTTTCCATACCATTTTGAACATACCTCCTAAAAATATATTTCTATTAAGAGTTGACTCTATTCAACTCCCAACAGCATAACTTTTGTTCTGCAAGTTAGATTCAAACAGAAAAAATAAAAAACAACATCACCTCAGTCATTACTGACTAAGACGATGTTTAATGTATTACCGTTCTCCGAATTTTAAGAAAGCTTTTTTGAAAGCACCTATTTTGCGTGAAGATGTGTAAACCGGGTATTCTACACCTCTGTATTTTACTTTAACCCACTCTCTTGTAACCTCATCTACATAATTGAAATTAACGATAAAGCTGTGATGCGGTTGAGCGAATATTTTGAGGTCAAGAATACCTTTCCAATGTTCAAGACGATAGTTGGTTTCGATTTTTCCGTCAGTCAGATACAAAACGGATTTCCTGTCTTCAATTGCTATGTAAAGAATCTCGTGTGGGTAAATCCGGCAAACATCCTTATTGTTTGTTTGCACAATAATCCCTGAATTGCAACAATACTTTTTACAAGCGTTTTCTTCACCGCTGAAATCAATGCAAAATCTGTCACAACCGCAACACTCGAGCAGATTATATGCAATATCATTTTGCTCCATAAATTCAATCAGTTTGGCTTTAGTTGCTTTCTTTTCTGTCGCATTGCATAATAACGAATCCATAAAAATACCTTCCTCATTCATAATACAGAAATGAACTTCTATATATAAATGACAAAAATTGCAAAATGTTACGTAAAAATTTTTGTTTTTTCAGACTTTCTCTGTTTTTGACAAATACAAACTCATATAATTGTGCATAATCACAACGCAAAACGACAAAAACCGCAGTGGAGAATCTGTTGAAACTCCATTGCAGTTTTGTCCAAACAGTAAGATGTGAAACTCTTGCTATAGTTTAATTGAATTTAGTGTATCCACTTGTTATAAAAGTTTAACGCTTCACCTTCTAATGTTTTTTTAAATTGTGGCTTAATTTTCAAAGAAGTAACAACCTGCAGGATGAGTTCTTTTTGCGCCTCGTTGTTTGAAGAAAGGAAACCTTTGCGAAGAACATCCGCCAATTCACTTTTTAATGTTCTAAAATCATCTCTGTAATTATTTATGGTTCGCATTATTGAATTGCTTGTTTCAATCATATTAAGTTGACTTAAAGAAGCATCCAAACAATTTATGATTAATGTTTTAGCAACACTTAAATCTAAATAGGAGCAAGCAATGTTTACAATGTTTAATAAATTATTAGCTGTTGTTGCATTACTAATTAACGCATTAACTTCACTAAGAACATTGGTCATATTGTGCTTTTTAAATTTAGACATAATATTGACAATTAGTTGAGTTGTATTATCCATATTTGCAACGGAAACAATAGCCAATGCAATTTCACTTTCATCCGATACATTGTCTAAAAGACTTGCTACTGTATTTTCCAATATGGCGGGATTATAGTTCGCGTTTTTTGTTGTGTTTTGAATAATTTGACCTATATTTGTAACCCTATTGAACTTGTTGTTCAAAAAGACCAACACTTTTTCTGGACAGGTTATTATGGGCAAACATTTCATCAAGAAATCAAACAAATCTGAATCATCATTTTGTATATAATTCTCATGATTATAGATTAAATCAAAAGCCACTTCGATTTCTGTTTGCTGAACTTCAGAAATAATTTTTTTGAATGTTGTTTTAAACAAATCATTTGACATTCGATTAGGGATAAGATTAAGCGCATTTAAACACAAATATCTGCAACTACTAAATTTATTTAACAACACATTAACATAAGAATTAATAGTTTCGTCATCCAGCAACCTATGAATTTTCCCAATTACTTCCGAAACGAATTCAAAGAATATTGGCTTATTATAATTTGCATTTATTTGAACAATCAAAGTGGAGTTTGTTACTTTAGATAGAATGTCTACGCTATTCTTATTTGATAATATTTCGTATATCGTTCTCTCTCTGTGATAGTTTTTCTTATCTTTATACTTTGAATATTCAATAAGCTTGGTTTCCAAAGTTGCTTTTTGCTCTGGTGAAAAATAAACAACAAGATTTTCGAACAACTCATCATTTTCTTCGGAGGCAAAGACACATTCTGTCAACCTATCAATTGTTTTTTCAAGAAAACTTAAATAACCATTTTCACCGCAATACAATAAAATATTATCTAAATTATAACTATTTTCAAAATTCAAAGTGAAATCATCAAAATCTTCACCATTTTCGCTTGTAACTTCATATGGAAGGTTTTCTAAAATTTCACATATCTGCTTTCCTCTTTGGTTGAAATCATGTGTTATTAGAATGTTAGCTATCGGCGTAGCTACTTCCGAAGATAATGTTTCTTTAAAGGTTTTATTCTCATAAATAAAAGAACTCATAATATTTGAAATGGTTTGGGATATTTTGGGATATTTGAATAGTTCTTTCATTGTTTGGGCTAAACAATTTGCGTCAACATAATCTTTTAATAGCTCAAAAGTTTTTTCTAAATGCAATAAAGTGTTATCAGAAAAATCGTTTTCTGAATCAATATAGTAACAAAGTTTTTTAAACCAAGGTAATTCAAATATTTCGAAGAATCCTTTTTCTTTAGAATAATGAATACAATCGAAGAAATAGTTCGCTTTAATACTTTCGTTATTTACATAATTATCAATTGTTTTCTTAAGCTCATCCCTAGATGCTTTATCTAAAACATCATAGTTTTCTATTAGTACTCCTAACGCATTAAAAACATGATAATGCATAGTTATATCATCTGTAATTAATGACGAAATATAGGTTGACAAAAATTTAGAGTTAAAAGCATCGTTTTCTCCAATTGATTTTATAGCCAAAATATTTTTTGCTGAGGCATTTGAAAGGAAATCAACATTGCCTCTTGGTTGTTCTAAAGTACGGTCAATAATGCTTTGTGAAAGTGACGACTGATACTTTTCTTCTACGGCATCAAAAACATCAATAGATGCTTTAATAACATTTTCTATTGAGGTGTCTTCCGAATCCAATTGATAAATAATCGCATCAACCACATCACTATGTTCATTAAGCAACTCTTTAACAGTGTTACTGTTTGCACTTCTTAGTGCATTAATTGTTCTTCTTTGTATTTCGTCCCCCAGTTTTATGCAAATATTATCTTGGGCAAGAAATAATATGGTAGCAATGTTCGAGGTCATATACTTTTGAGTAGTAGTTAAAAAATTCAGCAACGATTCGTGTTCTTTTTTCAATTTGTACTCTGTTAAAGGCGTTTGTCTCTCTTCAAAAAAGGATTGAAGATATTCAGGAAGTTTTAACCAATCACTTTGACCTTGGTGGACAGAAACAATTTTATTGATACAAGAATAATCCTTAAACAACAAATCATAAAAAGAATTGAAATCTGATTGCAGAACAGCAATTACCGCAAGCTGCATAGTTCCTTCTTCGCTTGTTAACATTTGTTTTTGAATTTTGCCAGAAGTTTCTCTTGCATGTGCAATCATATAGTTGTTTATAAAAGCATTCAGTAATTTTTTTACTTGTCTAGGGGTTGATACTCCTGGATAAATCAAGACTCTTTCAATTACTTTTTTTAACAAAGCTTCAGAACAGTAATCATTCATAAAATCACATACTTCTTGCTTTGCCAATTTGAATGCATATTCATGTATGTCCAAATCTAAAATAGGCGGAAGATATATTCTGAATTGAAACAACTTGTCTAAAATCAATTCACTTTCAATGATATCCGCTTGATCATTTATGGCCTTCGTTCGTTTTTTATCAAGTGCCCGTTTGATTATTTCATCATCGAATGGAACAATAAAAACGCAGCGTTCAAAACCAACAAATGCCTTTATGGCATCAAGTGCCTCAACAATTTTGTCAACACTTAATCGATCCAAATCGTCAATAATTGTAATAACCTTTAGATTAGGGTTTGTTTTGATTTTTTCCTTGATTCTGCTTTCCAAAAACATTTCATAATCATCTGTTGTTTCTACCGGAAAATTCAGTTCTATTTTCTTTTCCTTTTTAGAATGAAAGTCATCAATCAGTATTTTTAAAAGTGCAAGTATTGTAGGAGCAAACAGAATAGTACCAATGTTTTTGCAATAACTTAAGAAAGTTTTACCCCAAAAGTTCAAAGTGCATATGTCAGTTTCATAAATATAAGCTTGTACACACTTATAAATAGCAAACACAATTATTGAAACAACTATAAAAATTAATAAAATGCCTAAAAATTTTATATTATTTTGTTTCTTTGGCTCAGTATAGGATTCGTCTTCAATGATATCGGAAAAATTTTTCTTGATAGTTTCAAAACTATATGATTTCTTTTTGTCCATTCCTTGCCAAAGCTGTTTCAAGAAAACTTTTCTTAAAGATTCTTTTTCATATTTCCATGCATTTATTTCTTGTATAATATAATCAGAATCATTTTTATATTTTGATGTAGCTAAATTGATTAATGAAGATTTACCCAATCCCCACTTACCAATTATAGCTACATTATATGGCGGATTGTTTGTGAAAATTATATCATCTAAAACCTTTGCTATATCAGAATAATTAAACATATCGTCATCAGAACGATGCAGTGATTCATCTTTTACAAAATATTTCTTTTGAGTAATTGGTTTCAAAGCTAACACCTCCTTATGTTCATTGATTAAAAATTTAAATAGTGACAATACTTTTTACTGGTAGAATCATAAAAACTATCATCAAAGATTTCATGAGCTTCTCCGTATTCAAAAAGATATTTAAACGTAATGGGTGCTTCTATTTTTTGTGCAAAATGGTACAAATTAAAAAAATAACTTTGGACTTGAAAATTTGAAAGAATTCTTTCTATTTCATATTTGAAAAAGCCAAACTCTTTTTCTTTTATTTGTCCTGTTTCATATAAATAGCAGATATAAGAGAAATGTGATAGGGTTTTATCCATCTTTCTTTCGAGTTCTCCACTATCGTGAAATTTTGAATTGTACCAAATATGATCATATTCTAGAATATATATTATTTCTTTTATATCGTCATCAGTTCGGATTTTTTCTGTCAGTTCGTTTATATATTCGGCTCTTTTTATTTTTATAGATTCTCGCCACTGAATATAGCCAAAACATCCTCCTAATAGCACTAGACAAATCGATACAAAATTTAATATGTCACCTATATAAATTACTTTGTCAAAAATCATAAACATCTACATCCTTTCACTTGATTGTTTTATTTATCGCGGATATTACATAACGCAAATAGATATAACTATTCATTTAAACAATAAAGTCAAGATTCTTGTTTTTCAACCCAATTGGCAAAAATGTATCTTTTTTTGACAAAAACGCGTATTTTTCAATGCCACAATACGCAAACCCGCATCATAGGATTTGCTATGATGCGGGTTTGCAAGTTTGTTTAGTTATTCATTTAGATATATTCTATATTTTTCAGTAAACTCATCATACTCGTCTTTCTCCGTTATCCATACTATAACAGGATATTCTTTTACACCGAGTTGAGTGAGTGCTTCAAAGCGGTGGTTGCCGTCACATAGTTCAAAGCTGTGGCCTACAAAATGCACTATCAGCGGTGGCATATTGTCATTTGATTGAAGTGTTTTCTTTAATGATTGCACTCTTTTTTCAAACCATTCTCCATTGACCTGATATTTAATATTTTCTTCAGGACCACAGCAACGGGAAAATAAAGACAATGGCATAGTTAGTGGTCCTAAGTAATATCTATTGAAGAGTTTCAGCCCATCTGAGAAAGCTTTATTGTGACCATCCGAAAGTAAAAACAGATGAACCCAATCTTCAAGTTTGCCAGCTTCGGCAAATTCTTTTGCAGACGATAAAGAACACTTGTAAGTTAGTTCTTTGTTTTTGCTTTTGGTGTAAACAATTTTCTTGATTGACTCGACGGAAAGGTTATATTTATCAGCAAGATTTTCAATGGTAGAGCCTGCTATAAACTTTTCTTTTATCTCTTGGTTTCTCTCTGCAAGATACCGTTTGTACCCTGAAGTTTCACCCCAAGGACGTTTTTCTGTAGTTTCAGGAACATAAATCAGCTTACCTGCAGCGAATTTCTGCACTCGTTTAAGCAAATCTTCCGGTAATATGTCTGCTGCGTTCTCGTAATTCATTGTTTTCAATCCTACGTGAGCTTGGATTTTATCCACCTGTCAACATATTCAGCTGCTTGTTCGGGAGTGAGATTAGATGTGTCAAGTAAGTCAATATTAGGCTCGGTTTTATCGTGATTTTCTTTCAGCCAATTATTAAACTGCGTAGAAGAAGCAATCCAATTTTCATCGGCAACCTTTCTGCCGACAGTCATTCTTTGCATCATAGTTTTGTCATCACAAACTATAGCAAGGTAATACATATCAGAAAACAATTCTCTTTCAGGCAGATTTTCAAACTGTTTTGGTGTACAAGCTCCACACACAACACATGGCTTACCAATTTGCGAAATGTTGGCACAAAGCTTCATCCACATTCTGCGGTATGCTCTGTAATCATCTTCGGGGGTGTTGTAAACATCATTCCAAGTTATGTCACTTTCAAGAACAATATAATCTGTTTCATTTTTGAAAAGCTCATTACAAACAGTTGTTTTACCTGCACACGAAGCTCCCGTGATAGAGAACAAAGGTAGTTTTTTAGTAGGTTTCATAGTTATGCCTCCTTTTATTATATTGTATCATTTTAATTTGAGGCGTGTATATGTAAAGAATGGTTTAAACTAGATTCGACATAGCTCTTTACGATACATAACTTCAATCGCTTCATAAGATATCTGTCTGTTATCTGTCAGTTTAAATCCGTGATTCTCATAAAAGCGACGGGCACGGGTGTTCTTTTCAAACACCCAAAGCAACACACTGTTATATCCTGATTTTTTAATTTCATCAATGATATGATTCATCATCATTGAGCCATATCCCTTGCCCTGATTTTCACTCAAGCTGTGAATACAAATAAGCTCGGCACAATCTGAGAACTGAGGATTTCTTGCTTTACTCCAAGCAGCAATACAATGAGGTTTGCTATCAATTTCAAGAATTGACATTTTAGCATAACCGAATTTAAGTACATTCTCGTACATAGCTTCAGCTTTTACTATATCAGTACATCTTTCCATATCGTCAGTAGAAATGATATCCGCAAATGTAGATTTCCACGATTCTATTTGAATGTATGTAAGTATTTTCTCGTCACCGAGTTTGGCTTTACGTATTGTTATGTTCATATTAAATCATTCCCACAATCCTGATGTTGATTTTCCGCTTTTACCTGTAATGCCAACAACTCGTGGCCATTGGTTGGTTTCAACTATTGTAGTTGCATTTATGTTTCCTAAATGTGCATAGAAATGGCGGAACTGCGACATTATTAAGCAAAGTCTATTTTGCTTGCAACCGGTTGGTATCTCATATAACATTTCATCATCAAGGCTGTTCAGATAATCTGTGATTTTCGCTTTTATGCTTTGCAAATACTCCTGCAACTGCGCTTTTGACAATGTTGCTTCACTTGCAATATCAAGAGAGTTTAAATTTTTCGTATGAAACGGCGGATGCTCATATTCTTTAGGATTTATGTACCATTGGTCCAAACTGTGTAACATATGGTAACAGTGTTTCCAAATCGGCATATCGCAAAGAATATAGTCCATATCACAGGTTTGAAGCATTATATCCGCATTGGTGAAAATTGTTTCAGTATTCAGTTTTATTGCGTTTACTAAATCACATTTCATATATATCGCTCCCAGTATTTATTCGATAAAAATATGATGATGTTCTGTTTGTGTGATGTTGACTGATATATCACTTGCAAGTAAGCATATCACATACTCATTTTCTTTTAGTTCAGTAAGATGTTCCTGTTTTCTTCCGTAAACAAAAACTTTTATGCCGTTATTTAACTTAATATAAAGGTCAACATTATCGTAAGGTAGCTGACTGCCATCATTGATGCCGTTGAAACAGGCGGTAACAACTGAAACATCAGACAAGTTAACACCAAGTATTTTTTTAAAACTGACGGCAATAAATGTTCATCGCCAGAAACACTGCGAAGATATGGATAAAAACACTTGATAACCCTCAAATGTTCATTATTTCCGACTTTTATATCTCGAAGTTTTATAAACTCATACAACTCCATATTATTTCACCTATGTTTAATAGACTTAGTTGTTGATTCTCAAATCTCTGTAATATAAATCTTCTCTTACGGCAAAGCCTTGCTTCTCCCAAAAGCTATTGCCGAGAGTATTGGTTTTAAACGCAACCAAAACGACCTTGTTTATACCTTCGTTTCTGATTGCATCAACCGCAGCTTTTACCAAATTTGTTCCTATTCCCATACCTCTATGTGATGTAGAAACAGCGGTGTGGTGAATAAAGCCTCTGTATCCGTCGTGACCAGCTAATATAGCACCGACAATTTCATTGTCTTTAATAGCGACAAAACTTGTATTCGGATTTCTCTGAAGATATTTTGAAATGTTTTCTTTTGAGTCATCCAGATTAATACCAACACCATTTGAACTTATCCATAGTGTTGCAACTGAATCGTAATCATCTGCAGTCATTACTCTGATTTTTAAATTCATCATCTGTTTCACTCCTTTATTAAACTGTACAAACAATAGAATCTTCATCTGTCAAAGCGTATGCTTTACATTTGCTGCTTTTCGACAGGTTTTCATAATCTTCTTTTCGTGTATCTGTGTAGTGACATATTAAAACACCGTCAAGCAGTCCTAACCCTGAAAAATCAGTTAATCCAACCGTGTTTGTATCATATTTTTCTACATGTTGAATATTTTTTGAAGCAATATGAGCACCTGCACTACCGCCTATGTAAACAACACCTGATTTAACATAATTAATTATATCTTCATCAAAACCACATTTTCTGATTTTATCAAGTGTTCCGAAAGTATTACCGCCGCTTATGTAAATAACATCAATATCAAGATTTCTGAATTTGTCAGGGGTGTTGTGATTGAAAATATAAACATTTTCTTTTTTGAATCCGAACTCTTGCATACGGTCATAATATATGCTACCTGAAATAGCTTCTGCTGTCGCTTTTTCATTAGGGATAAACAAAAGCTTGCACTTATCTATAGGATAAGGCAGATTATCCATAATTACTTGCTGTGATTTTTCGTTTCTGAAATCACAGGATGACAATATCAATTTCATTATTCCATCTCATTTCCTATGCAGAATATGCCACACATCATCACCGACAAATCCGCATTTTCTGTATAGTGCTTCGGGATTTGTTGTGTTATCGACTTTGCCCGAAACAGTCGCAAAATTTGCAACATCTTTCATCCTGTTTAATAGTTTTGTTACTATCAACTGTCCGATTTTCTTGCCACGGTATTCAGGTAACACTTGTATCCATTCAAGTACAAGCTCTTTTGCTTCCGCATCATAATCAGCCAGACCGCAACCGACAAATTTGTCAGTTGCTTTTTCTTTAACCATTATCCACAAGTTTTCGTTATAAACAGGTGTTTGGGTATAACTTTTGATAAGTTCCGCATTTACCGAAATGTTCGTATACGAATCGTTTATTATCTGCACAATTTTCTTAATATCTTTTCGTGTTGCGGTTTTAATTTCAAAATCAGCGGTTGTGATTTCGGGTATTTCTTTGAGACTGTGATACAATCGAAAATATTTTTCATCAGTGTATTCGGACAATATGTCAAATGAAAAATCTCTGTCGTGCAGAATTCTCATATCCGGCGGAATGGTTATGTTTTTACCTTTCCAATACGGAATCGAAAGAGTACCACAAGGGTTGTTCAGATATTCGGTTAGTGTAATCATTTTTGCTCCTGATTTAAAAATTTCTTCATCATTTCAAGTAAGGTTTTCCTGTTATCATCTGTCAACAATGTTTCTTTTTTAGGCTGATAATGATGTCCGAATTCTGTGTCAGCATAACTGATGCCATTTATAGTTATTGCATTTCTGTATCGAGGTCTTGCGTGCAGATGCAAGTGTGGGTTGGGAGTGGCTGATTTATAAAAATCATTCATCAGACAACTCCAATTACACAAATCAGCACCCAATATTTTTTCAAAACAACTTTCAAGCCTGTTGATTAGTTCTTTCAACTCAATCCATTCGGACAAATCAAGGTCTGACAGACTTACACTATGCCGTTTAAGAACAACGACACATCTTCCTATATAATCCTGATTGTCTGCCAGAAATACATACCAATATGCGCTTTCAAATAAGATGCTTTGTTTTTCTTCGTTAGTAAAATTGCACCAACAACACTCTTTTGTCATTTTTACACCTCTTTGCACATCGTAATTTTTGTAGTAGATTGAGTGACTATGGTAAAGCCGCAATTACTGTATAGACTCAATGCAGCTGAATTATCTGTTGTTGTTTGCAACTTTATATATCTATATCCACGGTGTTTCAGATATTGAGCAGCAAATTCTACAGAAAATTTTCCGATACCTTGACGCTTAAACTTTTCAGAAACAACAAGCATTGAAATCCAAGCAATATCGCCGCTTTTAAGTCCATTCAGTTTTAACCAACCACACGTAATATCTTTGTTATAAATGATAAAATTTTCTTCATCTGTATCATTTTCGGCCTCAGCAAATATGTGTTTCCATTCATCCAAGGGGATTATGTTTGTGTGTAAAGCGGAAATGTTGTTAGGTTCAGACATAAGACTACAAACAAATATAATGTTTTCTTGTTTTAAAGGCTTAATTTCGTACATTTTAAATCCTCTTTCTGTAAAAAAATAAAGGCACCTCCGAAACGGAGATGCCTGCAATTCACAAAAAGATATAAATCACATCAATCGCAAACGGACAAAACGGCTCTCCGATTCATTGTGCTAATCATCATTGTCATCTTGTCCACCTGCCTTTCAGTAATTTTTATTTATTGTAACAATATAAGAATAATTTGTCAACAGTTTTCAATTGCAGTGCAAAAGTGTCGGTTTTAAATTCGGAATTGTTTGGCATTTGTCTTAGCGAGCAATGGATTTGTCCCCTCAAATCCGCAATTAAGGGGTTTTCAGCCCTAACACCCCACAGAAAAAAGTTTGCATAAAAATATTAAATCAGGTGCAGCAAGAGTTAAACCACGTTGCACCTGATTATGTTTTTTAGAATGATTATACTGTAAAAATTAAATCATGATTAACAATTTCTCTCGCTCGTACTTCAATGCTATTCATATGGGCAACCCACACCATTTGGTCTTGCTCTTTGAGTTGTTCCGTGATATCCTCATTGACTTTCATCTGTTCCACCAGCCGAGAGAACATATCCGATGCCTGTTCATCAACCTCTGCAAGATGAGTCCACAAAGTTCCTGTCATAAGCATAATGTTGAACTGAACTCGCTTATGTTTCATAAGATAATCTTTGCGTTTCAATCCCCAGATGCCAATTGGTTTGTTTGCTTCGGCAGGTAATGTTATATTCGGGATTTTATAATCACCAACTATTCTGTATGTACCGCAGTTTTGTTCAAATGATGTTTTCTTCATAAATTTAGTCTCCTTGTACTTTGGTAATTTCATTTTACACGAAGGCTTTACTTATGTCGAATGTGTGGATTGATTTTTAATCAGAGCGAAAAACAAACATTTTTGTCGAAAAAAGGTGCATTTTAGTTATGCATATTGACAACGAACAAAATTGAGAAATATTATAAATTATAATAGTATTTGTTCCGCATAATAACTTGAGTTCAAAAACAGAATAAATATTATATAGCATAATACATTCTTTAATATATCAGTTGTTAGGAGGATTTTATGAACAGTTTTGACTTGTGGAAACCGCTTTATTTAGATGATTTTTCATTTGATAAATATTTATATCATTATACGAACATTGAAAAAGCTATAAAGATCATTCATTCAAATAGTCTGTTATTTTCACCAATAAACAAAACTAACGATACATCCGAATCAAAAATGAGACTTTGCTTCCAGGTAAGCAACAATACAACCCAAGAAGAGTATACAGAGGAAGTAACTGCAATAACAAACTATTTTAATCAGTATTCTCAAGTAGTACAACTATTGTGTTTTAGCACAGATGCAAAAATCAATAAAATTCAGCGAAATAAATATTTAGCTTCTATTGGAGAAAAAGATAAATATTACGATGTGTCTGGAAGAGGTTTTGCATTACCTAGAATGTGGGCACAATATGCAGAAAATAATGAAGGTGTTTGTTTCGTTTTTAATAGAGCGAAATTGCTAGATGCCGTGGCAAAACGTGTTGCGCTCTACAAATGTGATCCAGTTGCATATAAAATGTTTTTTGATAAATATATAATAACTGAAAATCAACGAAAAACTCTATACAATAAAGTATCAATGATGGTTAATGGTGGACTAACGTTATTGGATATGATACAAAACGATAAAGATTTTCTGAAATACAACTTCTTTGAAAAATTAAACGACTGGGAAAACGAACATGAATATAGAATAATCGCTTTAATTGACAATAAAACTTGTCCAGAAAAGCGTTTGTCAATTAATAAAATGTCGTCTTTCTTAGAAGGTATCGTTATCGGAGAAAAAATGGATCAAGCATATGAAGAAACAATAAAAATGCTTGTTAAATCAAGCAAAAATAATATCGAAGTTAAAAGAATAAATTTTGATAGTCGAATTTGCAAAATAAAATAACGTTGAAAGCGAGATTATACTATGTCTACAAATGCAAAGAATATTATACGACCTGAATTTCTAAAAAACTTCACCAAAGACATTAAAGACAGGTATGTTTTGTTAGAAAAAGGCAACAGTGAATTTAATAACATTGGTGAATTAGTTGCGCAAATCAATAAAAATGTAAATGAGATAATACAAGAGTTAAATTTAAAAACACATGATAGACAATTACCGTATATTACTTTAAAAACGTGTTATGGTAATGTTCTTAACGAAAAAGTTAGAGTTTTTTTACACAATGATGATACAGATTTCTTTTTTGAACAAGATATAAAATCAAAAATTGAAGTTGAAAAAGAAATATCACATATTTTGGATTTGTTGATTGCTAGCAGTATGAAAAGAATAACAATCAGCTCTTTGTCCTGCGATGCAGAAATTGTTATTGATTTCAAATTACTAAATAGTGCTATTGTAGATATTTTATTGGATATTGTCATGTTTCATTCTTTTTCATTTTTAAGAGATTTTAATGTTGCAGAAAAGAAAACATTTAGCAAGGAAAAATATAGTTTTTTCAAAGACGAAAAAATGTCATGTTTTTATGATTGTTCGGAAAATAAATTATTGTACTATTCATTGTCATTTTCTGCAAGAAAAAGTAAAGACGAATTCGATACCGATAAATATATATCTTATTGGAATTCGTTTATTCAAAAACACTATTCCCAATATGACCATGTAGAAAAAAGTATCAGAGAACAAATAGAACAACATGTGGATATTGAAGAATTGCCCAAAAATCTCTACAAAAAATTTGATTCTTTAAAAAAGGGGGCATATTTAATTTTGAGAACAAACAAAGACAGAACTGAAGATCTTCATCCTCAATTATATTCTTTGTTCGGAATAAAAAAATACAAAAAAGGTAAAATTAAAATAGTTCCAATAGAAGACTATAATACCTATAAACCGCTAATGGAAAATTTAGATGTATCAGTCTTTAAAGTTGTTAAGTAACATAGTACATATTGGCTTTTTATAAACTTAATTGAAATATGTATGTTCTTACTGACAAATATTTATTTTATTGAATCCGTTATCCACATTCATACCAGAAAAAACACACTCGGCTTTTGTCGGGTGTGTTTTTTGTTGTTCTGAAAATTACAGGACTTGAACCTGAGAAGGTCTGAGCGTTAAGAAAACAGTTCGGTGAACTGTTTTCAGCGAAGAGCGGTGAGGCGGGTACCGAATGCGAAGCATTGGGTCGCCGAGCCAACAGTATGCGAAGCATACGGTCAAGTCCTGCCTTAAGCAACCAGAAAGTTTTATAAAAAAACTCCTACGGAAACTTAAAGTGCAAGGATATGTATTCAGATTGATTTGTTTTAACTATATGTGTTATAATTATACAACTTTTCACTTCGCATATCGCAAATCCACGAATCGCAGACAAATTCCACGAACAATGTGTTGAAAAATATGTCTCCTTGTTGGAGAATATAAGCATAAACTCAACAAAGGAGTGTATAACATGGAAAAGAAAACTATGGGTTCATTCATGGCAGCACTGAGAAAAGCAAACGGATTAACTCAGCAACAAGTTGCAGATAAGTTAAATGTATCAAACAAGACTGTCAGCAAATGGGAATGCAATGAAGGTTATCCCGAAATATCTATGTTGCCTGTGATTGCCGAATTATATTCAGTTTCAGTTGATGAGCTTTTGCGTGGTGAAAAAATGACAAAAGCAACCGATGAAGAAAAAGCAGATATTAAAAGCACTGAAAGAATTAAATTTTTAATTGAAAAAGCAAGTGTTAAATTTACTAACAACTCTATCGTTTCAATTGTTCTTAGCGTTGCTGCTCTTATAATGGCTTACATAATCTGCGATATAATTTACAATTACAATGTATTATGGTTTGGTTATGCAATCATATTGATTCTGTGTGCTGTTTCAACAGCTGTTTTACTGATTGCTTTTAATAATTTTATTTCCGGATTACACGATGAATATATCAGCGAAAAAGAAATAGCAGGAAAACACATTCAGAAATGCATAAAACATATTACCTGCATTGTGTTTTTGATAGTAGTAACATTAGAAGGTCTTATACTTGATGTTCTTATGGATGCTCCGTCTTTTCTTTTTGCAGCGTTACCGGCAACGTCTGTTATCGGTTGTTTAATTGCGTATTTTGTCCGTTCGTATTTATATAAAAGGTTTGGTATTGTAGAAAAAGGGCTTTCACCCGAACAAAAGAATTATCGCCAAAAACACATTAAAACTACTGCTATTATTCTCGTTATTGTTGTATTGGTCTCATTTCTTTTACCTTTTATTTTTGCATGGCACGAAACTTCGACACACACAATTTACAGCTACCCCGACGGTGTAGGTTATCAGTATGAAAGTGAAGAAGAAGCTGAAAGAGAATATTACAAACTTAAGGGTTACGTAACCGGAGAAAAAACTTTATATACCATTACTTATGAAGATTTTTCTGATGAAACAGGAGAATATATCTTATATGCTGTTCCGTTGCAGGAAAAATTCGAGTACGATAAAGGCGGTTACAATAAAACCGCAACAGAGTTAAAGGATGAAGAGGTGCTGTATTTTAAAACCGAAGAGGAAGCAGAGAAATTCAAGGATGAAAATGTTCTTTATGATGAAAATGACTATATTACTGCGAAGAGAAATTTAATTTTTGACGATGAAACTCTTTCGGTAAGTTATCAGCTGCATAATGAAACTATATTCAGCCGTGTTGGCGACATGCTTCCTGCATTCATAATAATCAGTTCGTGTGCTTTTATCATTGTGCTTATTATTTCTGTTGCAATTTATTTAAAAAAGAAAAAGAGTTTGAATTGACTTAATATTTTTTCTGCCATTAAACAGACACTTACCCTCGGTAGGTGTTTGTTTTTTGTAGCCTTTGTTGCAACTCGGAATATTTTTCTTTTATCTTGATTTTTCGATATTGATATATTATAATTTGTTTTATCTGCTCAGATAATGTAAAAAGAGAGGGAAAATTCACTATGAAAGAAAAAGTCAAGTCTTTTGTAGACGGTAAGTTTTTTACCACTACGGTTTTTATCCTGATTTTACTCAACACAATTGTGTTAGGTATTGAAACCTTCAAATTATCAGATGGGCTGACTCAGGCGCTCAGCACATTCAACACCGTATGCCTTGTTATTTTCGTATTAGAAATTATTCTGAAATTATTTGCTTACGGCGGTGCATTTTTTAAAGACCCGTGGAACATATTTGATACAGTTATCGTTCTGACGTCGCTTATGCCGATGATCTCTTTCCTGTCATCCATGCGTGCGTTACGTATTTTCCGTATGTTCCGTGCACTTCGCGCACTGCGTATGATGAAACGCCTTGATAAACTGCGTGTTATCGTTCAGGCTCTTCTCAGTGCTTTGCCCAGCGTCGGATGGGTTGTAGTTCTGCTTGGTATCATCTACTATGTTTTTGCCGTTATAGGCACAAACCTTTACTCAACCATATCCCCCGAATTCTTCGGCACACTCTGGCAGAGTCTTTACACCCTGTTCCAGATTACACTGGCGGATGACCTTGGCGAAATATCCAGACCGCTGCTTGCACAAAGTTCAGGTGCAGTAGTTTACTTTGTTTCTTTCGTTGCACTTTCCACTATCCTTGTGCTCAACGTAATCGTCGGTATCGTGGTTGACTCCGTATCCGAAATCAAGAAAAGCTCACAGAAAGAAGAGTCGCCCACAGAAGAAACTCAAACAGCTGAAAAAGCTGACCTGATGCAGGAAATTCAGGCACTCGAGCAGCAGCTTGAGAAAATCAAGAGCCTTGTTGCAGCTGAAAAAACAGAATAAATATCAGGGTTATAAAAACACACCTTTTGTCGGGTGTGTTTTTTTGCTGTTCTACGACATTAAAGTAGAAAAGTTTTAATTTTTATGATATAATTATTTCAATAAACAAAATTGTTCGGAGGCTGTATTATGACAAGTAATATTGCTACTTTCATAGTAGGTGTTATATTTATTGCTATCGGAATTTCAAATATGCGTGGAAACATATCCTCTATTCACTCATACCACAGAAATCGTGTTTCAGAAGAAGACAGAATACCGTTCGGAAAGCAAGTAGGTCTGGGTATGATTATTATCGGTATCGGAATAATTGTATTCAGCATTTTATCTTCTGTAAGCCTGTATACCGAAAACGATATTCTCATTTTAGTCGGTACAGTTTTACTTGTTATAAGCCTTATTATCGGGCTTGTTATCAACTTCCGTGCTATGATTAAATATAACAAAGGTATTTTTTAATTCAGACAAAGCGGTGCATAAAATGAATATAAAAATCACAGACGTAAGACAGCAGAAAGGTGATGCCGCATTTCTGCTTGACGACGGCAAGACAAGTATATTATATGATACGGGTTTTGGTTTCACCGGTTACGCGATTGCCGACAACGTAAAGGCATGCCTTGGTGAACGCAGGCTCGACTATATTTTTCTCACCCATTCGCATTACGACCACGCTCTTGGCAGTGCGTATATTCTGCGCCGTTATCCCGATGCAAAGGTTGTTGCGGGAAGCTATGCCGCAGACGTATTCAAGCGTGACGGTGCAAAAAGAGTAATGAAAGAGCTTGATGCAAAATTTGCCTCACAATGCGGTGTAACGGATTATGAGTTCCTCGGTGACGAGCTGAAGGTTGATATCACGGTAAATGACGGTGATATTATTCACGCAGGCGATATGGATTTCACCGCAATCACTCTGCCGGGCCACACACGCTGTTGTGTCGGATTTTACTGCGAAAAAGAGGGACTGCTTCTCTCTAACGAAACTCTCGGAGTGTATGATGGTGACAAGACAATTCTTCCTGCGTTTCTCGTCAGCTTTACCGATACAATTCATTCTGTTGAAAAAATTGAAAAGCTTGATATAAAACACGTTCTTGCTCCGCATTTCGGTCTGCTTGATAAAGCTCAGACAGAATACTTCCTTGCAAATATGAAATCTGCCGCTCAAAGCATAGCAGATGACTTGCTCAGCAGTATCAGAGCAGGTTACAGTGACGAAGAAACAGCAGCTCAGTTCAAAAACAAATACTGGCACGGATACGTCAAAGAATCTTACCCCGAGGATGCAATAAACCTCAACACCTCTATTATGATCCGCCTGCTCAGAAATGAACTTTTATAACAGCACTTGTTTTTTTAATTTTATGTGATATAATAATCCCACCGACAGTTCGTTTGTACCATCCTGTCGTTAAACAAAACCAGGACTGCTTATCATAAATATTACGTACAATGATAGCGGCTTTGCGTTTTGCATAAAGCCGCTTTTTATTTTCGGGAGATAAAATGAAAAACTCTGTATTGAATTTTATTAAAAAAGAGCATACCGAAACCACGCTTCTTTTCAGGTGTATTCCCTCTACGGTTGTGTCGCTGTTTGTTGTAAGCGTTATCTGTATGAATCTGCTTGCAAACAAAACGCTTGTGCAGACCGAATGGATAGCACTTGACGGCGGTATTCTTATATCCTGGCTGTCTTTTATGTGTATGGATATAATTACAAAATACTTTGGTCCGAAAGCATCCAACAAGGTGGCACTGCTGGCTTCGGGTATAAACCTGCTCACCTGCATAATCTTCTATATTGCAAGCGTAATTCCTTCCGATGCAAACGACTATACCGCACTCAACGGAATTCTCGGCGGCACGTGGTTTATTCTATTCGGCAGTACGGTCGCCTTCCTTTTATCCGCAATGATAAATAATATTCTCAACTGGCTTATCGGCAAAGCGTTCAGACACAACCCCGACGGTAAAGCAGCATATGCTGCACAGACGTATATATCTACTTTCATAGGTCAGTTTCTGGACAACCTCATTTTCTCGGTTATTGTTTTTATGCTCTTTGCACCGGTTTACTGGAACGGCTTTTGCTGGTCGTTCCTGCAGTGCGCAACCTGTGCACTGACAGGTGCGGTTGCCGAGCTTATTATGGAAATTCTCTTCTCCCCTATCGGCTATTCAATTATAAAAAAATGGAAAAAACAAAAAGTCGGAGAGCAGTATCTTCAGTTTATTGACGGAGGTAAAGTATGAAAGTTTTAATAACGGGAACATCACAGGGAATCGGCAAAGCGATTGCTGAAAAATTCTTAAAAGAAAATCACACCGTAATCGGTATTGACAGACAATCGCCGAGTATTTCGAACGAAAAATACACTCACTTTCAGTGTGATATAAGAGACTGTGAAAATCTGCCCGAGCTTGATGACGTCAACATACTTATCAACAACGCAGGCACACAGAACGAGCAGGATATTGATATAAATCTGAAGGCACTTATTCACATCACCGAAAAATACGGTGTGCAGAAAAACATACGCTCAATTCTGAATATCGGCTCGGCAAGTGCACATACGGGTGCTGAGTTCCCCGAATACTGTGCGAGCAAGGCAGGAATTCTGGCATACACAAAAAACGTTGCTCTGCGTGTCGCCCCTTTTAACGCTACCTGCAACAGCCTCGACCCCGGTGGAGTTATAACTCCGCTTAATGACTGCGTAATCAACGACCCGAAGCTCTGGGCAGATATAATGAAAGAAACTCCGCTCAGACGTTGGGCAACTGCCGAAGAGATTGCAGACTGGGCATATTTTCTCACTGTTACAAACACGTTCTGCACAGGTCAGAGCATCGTTGTGGACGGCGGCGAATCCATAAACTATAATTTCGTATGGAAAGAATAAAACTTCCGAAACGCACTCGCATATTTGACTTTCATCAACTGAAATGATAAAGTATAGTTATCTTCAGACAGACAGGTGACGGCTATGTTCAACGTAAAAAACGGCGACGTTATACTTTTTCAGGGCGACTCGATAACCGACGGTAACAGAGGCAGAAACGAAGACCTCAACCATATACACGGTCACGGTTACCAGTACATTCTCGCTTCCGAAATGCACGCCGACAATATGGATAAAGATTTTACCGTTGTCAACAGAGGTATCAGCGGAAACAGAATATCCGACCTCTACGGCAGATGGAAGGAAGACTGTCTGAGCCTTAAGCCCACAGTGCTCAGCGTACTTGTCGGTGTCAACGATATGCACTCCCTTTACTCAAGCAGTAACGGCTCTGACCCCGAGCGTTATAAAAAGATATACCGCTATATGCTCGACGAAGCTCTTGAGCAGAATCCCGACCTGCTTATTGTTATTATGGAGCCGTTTTTCGGTGTATCGAAAGACGAAGCCTACAGCCGTTATATGCAGTCCCGCATTGGTGAATACAGGGCAGCCGCAAAAGAGATTGCCGAAGAATACGGTGCAGTATTCGTTCCCTTGCAGGATATGTTTGACGAGTACGCAAAGCAGACAGATATCTTCAACCTCCTTTGGGACGGTGTTCACCCCACAACCGGCTCACATCAGCTCATCGCAAGACGCTGGAAAGAATGCGTAGAAAAGAAATTCAACGAAAGATAAAAAATAATAAAATAAGCACTTCCTCATTGGAATGTGCTTATTTTTTTGCAAAGTCTTAATTAATTTGTAAGAATCGGATGTTATGCTCATCATAAAGGTGGGAATAAAATGAAAAAGAAAATTATAAAAGCGTTGCTCATCATCTTCGGCTCGTTGCTGGTTTTCAACGCCCTGCTGATGTCCGTTATGTCAAACATCAACGCAGGAATCATAGCTGAGATTTTGCTCGGTGCAGTAATTTTTCTGTACGGTATTCTGCTCGAAAAGCTCGTACCGAAAATCCCGGAATGGCTCCGTGCTGTTTTCTGGTGCGGAGTATGCACGGTTACGGTATTTGTCAGCGTGCTTCTGGGTCTTGGCATAAACGACACCGTCACAGGTAGCGAAGATGCAGTTATAGTGCTCGGCTCGGGCATACGCGGCGAGCTGCTTACCGTCGGGCTTAAAAACCGACTGGACTGTGCCGTTGAAATATATGAAAATAACCCCGATACGGTTATTGTTGTCAGCGGAGGTCAGGGACCGCAGGAGGACATTACAGAGGCTCTTGCTATGGAGCGTTACCTGCTCAGCCGAAATATTCCGCAGGAAAGTATAATCAAAGAGGAGCAGGCAACGAGCACCTACGAAAACTTTATTTATTCAAAGCAGATTCTCGATAAAAAATTCGGTGAGAATTACAGTGCAGCTTACGTCACAAACGATTACCACATCTACCGTGCAGGTGCACTTGCAAAAATTGCAGGCTTCGGCAACCTCACCCATTCGCACAGCACAACAGTATGGTATACGGTTATACCAAGCTGTATGCGTGAATGTATGGCGGTTGTTAAACTTTGGATATTCAGACAATAAAAAAGCTCAGACGATTTGTCTGAGCTTTTTGCTTTTGAAACGTTGCCGCAACCATTCGGAGGGGCTGCGGCAAATCGTGACAACTTCAGGGTAACCCCTGTAAACGCACGCTTTACGGAAAAGCATACGAAGCGCCCTCAATAATTACAAAGTAAACACACAGATATTACACTGCCGCATAGTGTTACTCTGTATTTTAATTCTAAAACAAAATAATAATTTTGTAAAGGCTTCAATTCTAAACTTTTCATAAAATTTCACAATAAGAATATTAGAATTCTGCGTTTTTTGTCAAAAATAACGGGACTCTGTCAGAGAAGCCAATAACGGTTATTTATTATAATATTTTAATTTATATTGAAAAAGTATATATTTGATGATATACTGTATATGACACAATGCGGTCTTAACTTAAAACCGATTTTACATAAGAAAGGACGATGAACTTTGGCAGAAAACAAAAATCTTGACGCTTTTGCCGGTCTTGATGCGATGGATGCTCACGTTGACGATTGGCGTGACGCCGTTAAAGGCAAGCAGAGAGGTATCTTCTCTTTTGATGACGTTGTAAACGTCAAGCTCAAGACACTTAAGAAAAGAATTTACACAGACATCGAATCTATCCCCGCATGGAAGATGAAGGAATGCATCTACAAGGGTGTAGGCGATTACGAATACCTTTACGATGAGTGGAAGGAGCTCAACGTTGGCGACCGCTGGGGTAACAACGGCTGGAGTGCTTTCTTCAAAAACTCATTCGACATTCCCGAGCGTTTTGCAGGCAAGAAGGTTACACTCAACGTATACTTCGGCGGTGACTCCCTTCTTTCACTCAACGGCGAGCCTTATCAGGGTCTTGACCCTTTCCGTAACAGCGTACTTCTTTCCGATTGTGCAGAAGCAGGCAAGCACTACGACGTTGATATCGAGTCATACTACGTATGGCACTCAAACGAGTCCACAGTAAAGACTCTCTCCTGCTCATTCATCGGTGTTGTCGACCCCGTAATCGAAGAAGTTTACTGGGATTTCAAGACAATCTTCAACGCACTGTTTATGCCCGTTCTCGACACAGGTATTGCAGAGCTTATCCGCTCAGCACTTAAAGAAGCTTTCACACACGTTAACTTCGACGTTGAGGGTGACGAGTTCAAGGCAGGTCTTCTTGCAGCACAGAAGGTTCTTAAGGACAGAGTTTACAACAACACAAACTACAAGACCGAGGGTATGATTGACCTTATCGGTAACTCCCACCTTGATATCGTTTTCATGTGGGCATACAAAGAGTACGTCCGTAAGCTCGGCAGAACTCACGCAACAATGCTTCGCCTTATGGAGCAGTACCCCGACTTCATCTTCTCACAGAGCACAGCTCCCACATACATCGAGATGGAGAAAAACTACCCCGAAATGTTCGAGCAGGTCAAGAAGCGTATTGCAGAAGGCAGATGGGAATACATCGGCGCAATGTGGGTTGAGCCTGACTGTAACCTTATTTCAGGTGAGTCCTTTGTCCGTCAGCTTCTTCACGGCGTAAGATACGCTGAGAAGACATTTGGTATCACACCCAAAACCTGCTGGGTACCCGACGTATTCGGTAACGGCTACGCAATGCCACAGATTCTCAAGAAGGCAGGCGTTGAGTACTTCGTAACTCACAAGATGGGTATCTGGAACGATACAAATCCCTGGCAGTACAACACATTCTGGTGGGAAGGCCCCGACGGTTCAAAGATCTTCTCAACAGTTCCCCCCTCACACTTCATCGGTACAGTTGAGGCTGACTCACTGAAGATGAGCTGGAAGAAGTACACAGACAAGGCTACAATCGGCGAGTCCATGTACTGCTACGGCTGGGGTGACGGCGGCGGCGGTGTTGACACCGAAATGCTCGAGTACGTAAAGCGTTACAAGAACTTCCCCGGTCTGCCCACAACCCAGACAAGCAAGATTGAGGATTCACTTGCACGTATGAAGGCTAAGGCAACAGACACAAACATCCCCACATGGAAAGACGAGCTTTACCTTGAGGAGCACAGAGGTGTTCACACCACAAAGGCTCTTCTCAAGAAGCTCAACAGATACAGCGAAAACCTCTACCGTCAGGCAGAAATCTTCGCAAGCATCGCAAGAGGCTACGGCTATGAGTATCCGCTTGCAAAGCTCAACGAGGGCTGGCAGATGATTCTCACAAACCAGTTCCACGATTCACTTCCCGGCTCACATATCACAGAGGTTTTCGGCGACCTTTGCGCAATCTATAACGATATTATCGCAATCGGTGAAAGCGTACGTGACGAGGCCCTTAATGCTATTGCAGGCAACATCGGTGCAGGCAACAAGTACGGCAAGCCCTTCGCTCTGTTCAACTCACTCGGCACAGCTGCAACCTCAAAGGTTGAGCTTCCCTACAAGGACGTTGAAATCTACGATGCAGACGGCAACAAGGTTCCCGTTCAGGCTTACACAAAACTCGACGGCACAAAGGTTCTCACATTCGTTGCAAAGGACGTTCCCGCAGTAGGTTACAAGGTATACTACACCAAGGAAGCCGCTGTTGCTGAAGCTAAGGCAGTTGAGAGTGCAGATATCGAGAACGAATACTTCAGCCTCAAGTTTGACGCAGCTGCTCAGCTTGTTTCAATCTTCGACAAGAAGAACAACAGAGAAGTTCTCGGCGGCAAGGGTAACGTATTCCGCATCTACGAAGACCTTCCCGGTAAGTACGATGCATGGGATATCGTTGTTACATACACAGATCGTGAGTTCGATACAGAGGCAGGCAAGGTTGAGAGCGTTGTAACAGGCGACGTATTCACCTGCGTTACAATCACAAAGAACATCCTGAAGTCAACACTCAAGCAGAACATCATTATTTACAATGAGCTTGACAGAATCGACTTTGATACGTTCATCAGCTGGCACGAGCAGGAGAAGCTCCTCAAGGTCGGCTTCGACGTAGATATCAAGGCACAGAAGTACACAAGAGATATCGCATACGCAACAATCGAAAGCTCCAACTACCGCCACAATCCCTACGATAAGGCTAAGTTCGAGGTTTCCGCTCACAACTTCATCGATATGTCTGAAGAAGGCTACGGCCTTACTATCCTCAACGATTGCAAGTACGGCTACGAGGTAAACGAGCAGAGAATGATCATTACTCTTCTCAAGGCTCCGATGAACCCCGACCCGCAGTCTGACAGAGGCGACCACTACTTCACATACTCACTCTACCCGCACGCAGGCGGTTGGAAAGATGCAGAGACTCTCGTAAGAGGTCTTGAGTTCAACAACCCGATGCTTCCCGTTGACCTCGCTGACGAGGCTAAGGGTGCAGAGTGCGGCTCCTTCATCAGCGTTGACGGCAAGAACGTTACACTCGAAGCAGTCAAGAAGTGTGAGGACGAGGATGCATACATCGTACGTTTTGTCGAGAAGGCAGGCAGACGCACAAAGGTTACAGCTGAGTTCTTTGCTGAAATCGCAAGCGTTGCAGAGTGTAATCTTCTCGAGCGTGAGGACGTTGCAGCAGACATCGCAAGTGGCAAGACAATGAGCTTTGAAATCAACCCGTTTGAAATCAAGTGCTACAAAGTCAAGGTTAAATAAGTAAAACTTAAAAAACGGCGGAGGATGAAAACCATCCTCTGCCGTGAAATATTAAGGAGGAAACCACAATGCCGATTATTAAACTTATTATCGCAGGTCTCCTTGCACTCGGTCAGATTCTTTCACCCGTAGGTGCATGGATTACAAACTTCGGCGAAGCTGCATTCTTCACAGATTGGTCAGCAGAAGACGAATTCACATCAGAAGCTTACATTGAGCTTGAGAAAGAAGCCGGCGAGGATTTTGTTATTCTCAACCTTGCAGACGTTCAGCTTGATGATGACGAGCTTTACGACACACTTGGCGAAGAGTCCATGGCTCTTGTTGCAAAGCTTATTGAAGACAAAGAGCCCGACCTTATCACTCTTTCAGGTGACAACGCATGGGGCACAATGACTTACCTTGCTCTTATTGAGCTTGTTGACTCCTACGGTATTCCGTGGGCAGCAGTTATGGGCAACCACGACGGTCAGGGCTGTATCAGCGAGTTCTGGGCAGCTTACCACCTTGCAGAAGCTGAAAACTCACTCTTTGAGTTCGGCCCCAAGGATATGGGCTACGGCAACTACGTAATCAACATCACAGAAAACGGCAAGATTATCCACTCTGTTTATATGATGGATACCCACAACAACCGCGACTACGAAATCAACGGCGAGACAGTAAACGGCTACGACCACATCTGGGACAATCAGATGGATTGGTACAAGTGGTGCGTTGAGGGCACAAACGCTATCGCAGGCAAGACAGTTGAGAGCACAGTTATTATGCACATCCCCGTTTACGAGTACTTTGATGCATGGTACGCTGTAAGCTCTGACGTTGACGATGCAAACGGCTACCTCGGCACAATCGACCCCGAGTATGCTGACATCGCAACAGGCCGCAGAGGCGAATACGGCGGCCATCCGCCCGTAAACAACGGCTTCTTCACACTTTGCAAGGAGCTTGGCAGCACAAAGAATATGCTTGTAGGTCACGACCACGATGACGACTACTCAATTCTTTATCAGGGCATCCGCCTCACATACGCTGTCAAGACAGGTGCAGGCTGCTACTACACAGAGGATATGATGGGCGGCACAACACTCAACATCAACTCCGACGGTGTATGCTCTGTCACACAGAACTACTACGCACTTGCAGACGGTGTCTGGGCTGCTGTTTAATAATTTCAACCAAACAAAAAGAGGTAGCAACAGCTACCTCTTTTTTATTTTACACCTGCGGCAAAAATTTCATTCGGGCATTCGCCCTTTTCAAAGAAATCCACAATGTTTTTAACCGTTGTTTCAGCTATATTTTCAAGTGCATCCTCGGTGAGAAAAGCCTGGTGAGAAGTGACGATAACATTAGGCATTGATATAAGTCGGGCGAGTGTATCATCCTCTAAAATATGTCCCGAATTATCCTCAAAGAAAAGCTCTGACTCTTCTTCATAAACGTCAAGGCAGGCGGCACCGACCTTGCGTGATTTTATACCCGAAAGCAGAGCCTCTGCATCAACAAGTGCACCTCTTGAGGTGTTTATAATCACAACACCCTTTTTGCATTTTTCTATCGCTTCGGCACTTATCATATGGTAGGTATCTTCTGTAAGAGGACAGTGAAGCGAAATAATATCGCTGTGTGCAAACAGCTCGTCAAGCCCGACGTAACGCACCGTATCATCGTTATCAAGTCCTGCGGCAGGAAACTTATCATAAGCGAGCACCTTCATACCGAAGCCCCTGCATATATCAATAAACACCCTGCCTATTTTACCCGTACCGATTACACCTACAGTTTTGCCGTGAAGGTCAAAACCCGTAAGACCCGAAAGGCTGAAATTAAAATCGCGTGAGCGGATATACGCCTTGTGAATACGGCGGATTGATGTAAGCAGCAGAGCCATAGCGTGCTCAGCAACGGCATATGGAGAGTATGCAGGTACCCTGAATACGTGAATTCTACCGTTTGCGTGCTTCATATCAACGTTATTGAAACCCGCACAACGCAGTGCAACAGCTTTTACACCAAGCTCACAAAGCTTATCAATAACAGGTGCATCAACCGTATCGTTTACAAAGGCACAAACTACGTCAAAGCCGTGAGCAAGCTCTGCCGTATCTGCGTTGAGCTTTGTTTCAAAGTATTTTATCTCAATACCGTGCCCGGCAGAATATTTGTCAAACGACGGTCTGTCGTACGGCTTTGTATCAAAAAATGCAAGTCTCATTTAATAACCTCCTTTATATAATCATTATATATTATAGCCTGATATTTTGCAAACTTTTGATTATAGCTGTTCGAATCCCTATTAACTTATTTGCAAAATAAAAAAGCAGCATCTCTGTTGAGATACTGCTTTTTTCTGGCTGGGGAATAGGGATTTTTTTCGCCTCGCTGTCGCTCGTTGCGACTCGGCAAACTCTCCACAGGAGAGTTTGGTCGCCTTGCGGCGAATCCCCTTCGCTGTTCGAATCCCTCTGTCATTCAGACAAAGAGATAAAAAAGAAAGCACCGACTTTTCAGTCGATGCTTTTGGCTGGGGAATAGGGATTCGAACCCCAACAAACAGAGTCAGAGTCTGTCGTGCTACCGTTACACTATTCCCCATCGCGAAGAGTATTATATACATTCTAAAAGAAAAAGTCAAGCCTTTTTTCAAAAAATTTTTTACTTTTTTAAAAAACCGCACTGCGTATTTATCGTACACAGTGCGGTTAATTTAATTTATAATTTTATGCAAGACCGAATATTGAAAGAATCTTCTTGAGGAACTCGATTACGTAGTGGAAGTAATCGAAAATAAGCACCATAATGCCGCCGTCGCCCTGACCCTCAAGGTTACCCATATCGGTTGCCTTTGCGCCGTCATAATCGGATGTATGAGAGTAAAGCCAGGAAATCATACCGTTGGGGCTCTTGAGCTCAACTTTTTCACCCTTGGCGTTTACTGTTGAAGAATCGGGATATGCTTTATCATCATAGCTGAACATATCGTTGTTTACAGCAAACCATGCTGCGTGACCGCTTGAGCAAAGCGAACCGTCACCCATACGGGCACTTGAAAGGGTTGTGAATCTGCAATCTGCAGGAACGGTTGATACCTCACAGATTTTATCCCAACCGGGTGCAACACTCATATTGTAGTTGACAATAGGATCATTCTTGCTTGAAGTAAGCCAGATCGGAATATCTTTTATAAGCTTATACTGCTCAACCGACGGAGACCATGCAGGGCAGATCGGGAAGATTGCGGCAAACATTTCGGGGTATGCAACAGCCATTTTATAGGTCATTTTGCCGCCCATTGAGTAACCGCCGACATAGATTCTGCTCAGGTCAATGTTGTTCTTATTCTTTGCGATGAAGTCATCGATAGCGGCACGAACGGGAAGAATCATTGAATTTTCCCAGTTATTGCCAAGCTCCTCACGGGTACGGGGTGCAATAATAAACGCACCGTCAACACTGCCGAAACGGCTCTGGAACTCTTCACTTGCCCAGAATGCCATATAGTTTTTGTCAACCTGCTCACCGTTATATGTACCGTCTCCAAGGCCGTGAAACCAGATAACGAGAGGATATTTTTTATTATCGTTCTTTTCTACAGGTGAATAGTACATATACTCTACAGAGTAGTCACCTGCAACGGGACCTTCGCCGGCGACAAAGCTTTCGCGAAGAGCTTTGACCTGATCACGCAGGTCAACTGCGTTTACGGCAAGCGATGCACCGAAAGCAATTATAAACACAAGAAGCAATGAAATAAATTTTTTCATATTTTATTCTCCTTTTATTTTATAAATAAATTTTATCAAAATGAGGCAAGTATGTCAACTATATCGCAGGTTGCGTCGACAAACGCATCTGCACCCGCACCGATAAGCTCATCCTTACCGAAGCTGCCTTTGACACCTACAACATAGCAGCCTGCCGCCTTGCCCGAGAGCACACCTGCAACGGCATCCTCAACAACCATACAGTTTTCGGGTGCAACGCCGACAGAAGCCGCCGCCTTGAGATAGATTTCGGGGTCGGGCTTTTTGTTGGTAATATCACTGCCCGTGATTACCGAATCAAACACGCTCTCTTCAACACCGAGCACGTTTATATTTGTAACTACCTTGCGCCTGTCAGCAGATGATGCAACGGCAAGGCGGTATTTCTTTTTAAGTTCGGGCAGGACAGTGCTCATATTCGGTGCGGCATCGACAATAGTGCCCGCAAGCTGAATATAAATCTCGTAGCACTCATCCTTCATCTGCGGCAGATATGTGCCGCCGTTTTTCTCAACAACTCCGCCGATTGCGGCATCTTCGCCCATACCGACAAAATCGTTGAAATCTTCAAGTTTTGCATCTATTCCGTACTTTTCCTTGAGGTGTTTTATACAGCACTTCATAAGCGGAATTTCGGAGTCTACAAGCACTCCGTCCATATCAAATAAAATTGCTTCAATCTTCCTCATTTTCATACCCCCAGCCGTCTATTCCTTTGCGCTGCATAGCGCCTATTATTTTAGAGCGTATATCGCCGTACTTTTTTTCATAGCCCGAGAGAAGCTGTTTCATACTTTCTCTTTCCGTCACACCGTCTGCCGGGCATCGGCTTTTTACAACCGGAAGCTCCATCCTGCGGCAGATACGTGCAGGCTCACTTTCACGGCAGAAAATCATCGGGCGTATTACGTGAATATCTTTACGTGAAAGATAAGTCACGGGTGAAAAACAGCCGATATGACCGCCATTTAAAAGATTCATCATAAAAGTTTCAGCCGCATCGTCCATATGGTGACCGAGTGCGACCTTATTACAGCCTGCCGCTTTAGCCGCATCGTGCAGTGCACCTCTACGCATTTTTGCACAGAGGCTGCAGGGATTTTTTTCGTTACGTGTTTCAAAAATAATTTTGCCAAGCTCAGTACGCTTGATTATATACTCAACGCCGATTTCTTCGCACAGCTTCTGGAGCGGAGAAAAATCCGTCTCCTCGCCGCCGAAGCACGGGTCAAGCGAGATTGCGACAAGCTCAAACGGCTCGGGATAAAATCGCCTGATATTTGCAAGCGCAACAAGCATAGCCGTGCTGTCCTTACCGCCGGAAAGTCCGACTGCAACACGGTCGCCCGCAGTTATCATCTTATATTTTTCCATTGCCGAGCGCATATGGCTCATCATCTTCTGCATTTTTAATACCTCAGATAAGTTCTTCTGCTATCGTACATTGAGGCACCGAGGGAAGCTTGTGCCTCTGTCTTTCACAATCCTCAGTCACTTCGTGACAGCTCCTTTCAAAAGGAGCTTTTGACAAAGCAGTCTACAGCGATGTTAATCAGAGCTTTACCTCCTTTTTAAAGGAGGTGGCACGGCGCAAGCCGTGACGGAGGATTGCGATATTAAAGCTTATTTTTTAATCGTTCTTGCACGGTGTTGTCTATTACCGTACAGACCTCGTAAAAATTCTCGTTTATATCTGAATTTGAAAAGCGCAAAACCTTTAGGCTTAAGCTCTCTAAATAAGCATCTCTTTCCGTGTCCTTTGCCTTGCCCGTTTCTTCAAAATGTTGTGAACCGTCAAGCTCTACTACGAGTTTTGCTTTATCACAATAAAAATCGACGATATAATTATCTATTATTCTTTGTCGGTTAAATCTTACAGGATATGTACGCAGGAATTGATACCAAAGTTTGTTTTCCTGCTCGGTTGCGTTTTTACGTAAAGCACGCGAAAAACCTTTTAGTTTTTTGTTTCTTGGCAGGAATGAGTTTTCCATTTTCAGCATTCCTTTTGTTTTATTTTTTCAATCCTCAGTCACCTGCGGTGACAGCTCCTTTCAAAAGGAGCTTTTGACAAAGCAATTTACAGAGATATTTATTGAAGAAGTTCAACAATTTCGTCGCTTAATTTCAGATATTCTTCCTGCGAGTCGAGGATTTTTTTAGCTATAAACTTCCACGAAAAACGCTCGCTGTAATCCTCTGCCGTATCGTCACGGTAGGGATTATTTTTTATAAGCTCAATCAGCTCACGGCTCAGCTCAACGTCACCCTTACGCATTACACGCTTTGCGGTGAAGATGAGCGAATACTTATATGTATTGAGCTTACCGAAATAAACGCGGCGAAGATACTCATTCTCCGCAATGACACGCACCATATTATCCTTATTTTTACGGTGCATAAGGTAACGGCTCACGAGCCTTGCAAGGCAGGCACTGACCGCTCTTGAATGAGAAAAAAGCTCTTCGTTTTCCTTTAAAATGCCGAGCACTTTTTCGAGTGCCGCCTGCGGATTTTCGGCAGTAAGCGAATCTATTTCAAGGCCGATTGCCTTTTCGTTTTCAATCAGAAATTCAGCTTGCATAGTCAGCCACCATTTTCTTGAAAGCGTTGCCCTTCTCCTCAAAATTTAGGTAGCGGTTATAGCTTGCCGCCGCAGGAGAGAGCAGGCAGGCTTTGCCGCTCGCTGTCAGCTCAAAGCTCTTTTCAACAGCCTCTTCAAGGGTTTCGCAACGCACGATATTGAGCGTACAGCCCTTTGCCTCAAGCTCGTCTGCGATATTGTAACCCGTTTCGGGCATACAGATGAGGTTATCAATCGGTGCGGTCATAAGCTCAACCACAAACTGTGAGTAATCGAGGCCTCTGTCCATACCGCCGATAATAAGCGTACCGACGTTGCCAAGTGCTTTTACGTTGCCGATAACTGCATTGGGAATTGTAGCAATAGCATCGTCATAAAAACTGATACCGTTTTTGACGGCAAATTTTTCGAGTCTGTGCTCGATACCGCCGAATTCGCTGACAGCTTTTTCGATTGCCTCATCGCTGACACCGAATTCACGCACAGCCGCCACGGCAAAGAAAATATCCTGCCACTGATGCTCACCGGGCAGTGCCTCGGTAAGTGTAGTGAGTTTTTTGAAAAACGCATCGTTTTCGTAAGCCTTACGGCTGACGTTTACTCTGCGTGAACGAACAAAACTGAGGTCACCGACAACCGTTTCAAGCAGCTGGTCTGCATTGGAGATAAAGAGATTGTCTTCATTCTGGTAGCGGATAATATTCAGCTTTGCGCCGATATAGCCCTCAAAACCGTTGTAGTGGTCGAGGTGCTCGGGATATGCGTTGGTAAAAATCGCAACATCGGGTGAAGCGTGCGAAAACTCAAGCTGATGACAGCTCATTTCAATAACGGCAACCTTTCCCTCAATTTCATCAAGGCTTTCAAAAACGGGTGTGCCGATATTGCCCATAATCATACTGGGCACACCGCCTGCCTGAAGCATACGGTAGACAAGCGTAGTTGTTGTAGTCTTACCCTTTGTGCCGGTGATACCGATTTTTTTGCAAGGCACAAAACGCAGGAACAGATCCATTTCACCCGTAACGGTTGTACCCTCTTCAATCTTAACGTCACGCAGTGAAATACCGGGACTCTGCATAACGACGTCAAAATCGTTTATACAATCAAGATAATTCTCGCCGCAGATGAGTGTGACCTTATCGTCCTCAACCTTGACGGGATTCTTATCCGCTATAGTTATGTGCATATCGTGATAGTATCGGCGGAGAAAAGCAAGCGTTGCCCTGCCCTCTCTGCCCAGACCGAGAATAAGCACGCTTTTATCTTTAAAGAAATCAATAAGACTTTGATACATAGAGATAACCTCTTTATTAAACGGCGAAGAAACGGAATTACCGCCTCTTCACCGTTATGTGATTTATATTTTACTTCTGCTGTGCACGTGCGGCAGGTGAACCACAGCACTTCTTGTATTTCTTGCCGCTGCCGCAGGGACAGGGCTCATTCGGGCCGATTTTTTCGCTTGCAGCCTTACGTACGGGACGCTTCTTATCCGTACCGTCACCGCCTGCGTTTGTTGCAACCTCTTTCACCTTCTGCTCACGCTTTGTATCATCCTCTGTTCTGACCTGAACTGTTAGAAGCATACGCACGGTATCCTGTCTTATCTGTGCGGTCATATCATCGAACATATCGTAGCTTTCAAAACGGAATGCAACAACGGGGTCTTTCTGACCGTATGCACGCAGACCGATACCGCGCTTGAGCTCTTCCATAGCGTCGAGGTGATCCATCCACTTTGCATCAACGTTGTCGAGAAGCACCTTACGTTCAAGAAGCGGCATAAGCTCGCCGAGCTCTTCTTCTCTTGCCTTGTAGCGTTCTTCGCCACGCTGTTCAAGCAGCTCTCTTACCTCATCACGGTCATCAATACCGTCGGCAAAATCGTCGGGAGTTGTGAGCCAGCCGAGGAAGTACTGTCGAAGTGATTCCACGCTCCAATCCTTCGGGTCGGCATCTACAGGAAGGTAGAGATCGACTATATCACTGATGCTGTCGTTCATCATCTTGACCATCTTTGCCTTGAGCTCATCACCATCAAGAACCTGATTACGCTGCTTATAGATAAGCTCACGCTGCTGATTCATAACGTCGTCATACTGAAGAACGTTCTTACGAACGGCAAAGTGGTTGCTCTCAACCTTCTTCTGAGCATTTTCAACGATATTGGAGAATATCTTTGTATCAAGCGGCATATCTTCGGGAGCATTGAGACGCTCAAGCATCATCTGTGCTCTTTCACCGCCGAAGAGACGTGTTACATCATCATCAAAGCTGAGGAAGAACTGACTCTCACCGGGGTCACCCTGACGGCCTGAACGACCGCGGAGCTGGTTGTCGATTCGTCTTGAATCGTGACGCTCTGTACCGATAATATACAGACCGCCTGCCTGGCGTACCTGCTCAGCCTCGTCTGCAATTTCTGCCTTGTATTTTGCCTCAAGCTCTGTATAAGTTTTGCGGGCTTCAAGGATTTCTTCGTTATCTGTATCGGCGAAGCCCGTTGCCTCAGCAATCATTTCCTCGCTGAAGCCCATACGGCGCATCTCACTCTTTGCAAGGAATTCCTCATTACCGCCAAGCTTGATATCGGTACCACGGCCTGCCATATTCGTAGCAATTGTGACAGCACCGAGCTTACCTGCCTGAGCGATAATTTCAGCTTCTTTTTCGTGGAACTTTGCGTTGAGCACCTGATGCTTGATGCCTCTCTTTTTAAGAAGAGCACTGAGCACTTCGGATTTTTCGATTGAAATTGTACCTACAAGCACGGGCTGACCCTTTGCGTGGCAGGCTTCGATTCTGTCAAGAATTGCTCTGAACTTGATAGGCTCGGTCTTATAGATAACGTCGGGGTTATCCTTACGTGCCATGGGTTTATTTGTGGGTACCTCGATAACGTCGAGGTTATATATCTCCTGGAATTCAACACTCTCGGTCTTTGCAGTACCTGTCATACCGGAGAGTTTATCAAACATACGGAAGTAGTTCTGGAACGTGATGGTTGCAAGAGTCTTGCTTTCGTGCTCAACCTTTACGCCCTCTTTTGCTTCAATAGCCTGGTGCAGACCCTCGTTATAGCGTCTGCCGAGCATAATACGGCCTGTGAACTCGTCAACGATGAGCACCTTGCCCTCTTTTACGACGTAGTCGATATCGCGGCGCATAACACCGTTTGCCTTTATCGCCTGGTTGATGTGATGCTGAAGCGTAAGGTTTGTGCCGTCCATAAGGTTTTCAACGTTGAAGTAACGCTCAGCCTTTTCAACACCGCTCTTGGTGAGTGTTGCGGTGCGTGCCTTTTCGTCAACAACGTAGTCACCGTCGTCACCGACTGATTCGACAGTCTCTTTCTTACTGTCAACCTCACGTACCTTTACCATTTTGAGTGACTTTGCAAATCTGTCAGCAAGGTCGTAAAGCTGGGTAGAAGCCTCGCCTCTGCCCGAAATAATAAGCGGAGTACGTGCCTCGTCGATAAGGATTGAGTCAACCTCGTCGACGATTGCGAAGTTGTGGCCACGCTGTACACGCTGCTCTTTATACTGCACCATATTGTCACGAAGATAGTCAAAGCCCATCTCGTTGTTTGTGCCGTAAGTGATATCTGCCGCATAAGCCTCACGGCGCTGCTTATTGTCGCAATCGTGTACAATAAGGCCGACTGTAAGACCCATAAAGCGGTAGACCTTACCCATCCACTCGGAGTCACGGCGTGCAAGATAATCGTTGACCGTAACGATATGCACACCCTTGCCGCTCAGAGCATTGAGGTAGGCAGGGAGAGTAGTTGTAAGAGTTTTACCTTCACCCGTTTTCATTTCGGCAATTCTGCCCTGGTGGAGCACGATACCGCCGAGAATCTGGACAGGGTAATGCTTCTGCTTGAGCACACGCCATGCAGCCTCACGGCAGGCGGCAAATGCCTCGGGCAGAATATCGTCAAGGGTTTCGCCTTTTTCGAGTCTTGATTTGAATTCGGGAGTTTTTGCCTGAAGCTCCTTATCGCTCAGACGTGAATACTCATCCTCAAGGTCGAGCACCTTGTTTTTAAGAGGAGTCATCCTCTTGAGTTCTTTCTTTGAATAGTCACCGAAGATTTTTGTAAAAATAGACATCTTCTTACCTTCCTTATGTTAAACTTATGCGTTCAAACTATTATTATACTCTATTATTTAATAAAAATAAAGTATTTTGGTGTCAGTGCTGTGAATTTTATATAAAGCTTTTCAGCTTTTCCTCATCCGTTATGCAAACGGCACTGCCGTTAAATGCAATCGCACCCTCTGCATTCAGAGCCTCAATCGCTTTAAAAAGTGTGTTTCTGTCAAGCTCAAGCTGCTTTGCAAGCTTCAATATATCCTGCGGCAAAGAAACCTCACCTTTTGAGTTGCGTGGACGAGAAAAAAGATAATCTGCAAGCTTGCTTTCGGCACTTGCTTTTTTCAGGTCGTCATTTTTCTCTGATGCACTGTTTATTTCGGCAGACAAAAATTCGAGATAGCTTTTCACCGCCGAAAAATCATCCTGCAAAAGCCAGTCAACAGCCGGTTTTTTAATAAAAACTATCTTACTGTCCTGTGCCGCCATAACCGAAAAATCACAGTCCGCCGATAAATAAAGCGACTGCACACCAAAAATATATCCGTCGGTTTTTGTTTCAACAATCTTTCTTTCCTTACAGATATGACAACTGCCTGTGAGAACGAGTCCGACTGCTTTTTTTACACCGTAAGCCGGATAAACCTGCTGACCCTTGGAAACCTCTCTGAGCAGAACGTCTTCACTTGCAAGCACGTAACGCAGAGCTTCTTCCTTTGTGCCTGAAAATGCAGGATGCTCTGAAACAAGCTTTACTGCCTTATCAAATAGTTCCTTGCGTGCCTTCATCCGTTCCACTCCCGATTCCAATATATTTTAATTATTATAATACTTATCGGGTGTTCTTGTCAATGCTGCCGATTTATCGCAAAATATCAAAATCCACTTGCACTTTTCTATAAAAGCATATATAATTATAGAGTTAAAATGGATTAATATTTTCTGAAGGATTGGTGGAAACAAAATGAAACTCGGTATAGTAGGCTTGCCCAACGTAGGCAAGAGCACACTTTTCAACGCAATCACAAACGCAGGTGCACAGTCTGCAAACTACGCATTCTGCACAATTGAGCCGAATATCGGCGTTGTCAACGTACCCGACAGCAGACTTGACAAGCTTGCCGAGATGTACGACCCCGACAAGTACACACCCGCAGTTATCGAGTTTGTCGATATCGCAGGTCTTGTAAAGGGTGCATCAAAGGGCGAAGGTCTTGGTAATAAATTCCTTGCAAACATCCGTGAGGTTGATGCAATCGTTCACGTTGTACGTTGCTTTGTAAACGATGACATTATTCACGTTGACGGTAGTATCAACCCGATGCGTGATATCGAAACAATCAACCTTGAGCTTATCTTCTCCGATATCGAGATGATTGAACGCCGTATCGACCGCACAGCAAAGGCTATGAAGGGCGACAAGACTCTCGCTTCAGAGCTTGAATTCCTCAAGAGAGTAAAAACAGAGCTTGAAGAAGGCACACCCGCACGTAACATTGAGTGCGACGAAAATGAAAAAGAAATTCTTTCACAGTCAACTCTTCTCACAGCAAAGCCCGTAATTTACGCCTGCAATATGAGTGAAGAGGATTTTGTTGACGGTCTTGATAAAAACGAAGGCTACGTTAAGGTATGCGAAATTGCAAAGGCAGAGGGTGCAGAGGTGCTTCCGATATGTGCAGAGCTTGAGGCACAGATTTCCTCACTCGACAAGGAAGAAAAAGAAATGTTCCTCTCCGACCTCGGCATTGAGCAGGGCGGTCTTGACCTTCTCATCCAGCGCAGCTACAACCTGCTCGGTCTTATCTCCTACCTCACTGCAGGTAAGCCCGAAGTAAGAGCATGGACAATCAAGCGCGGCACAAAGGCACCCCAGGCTGCAGGTAAAATCCACAGCGACTTTGAGCGTGGTTTCATCCGTGCAGAGGTTGTTGCATTTGACGACCTTATGGCTTGCGGCACAATGACAGCTGCAAAAGAAAAGGGTCTTGTACGAAGTGAAGGTAAAGAGTACGTAATGAACGACGGCGATATAGTACTCTTCAGATTTAATGTTTAATTAAAATTTTAAATTAGAATTAAGGTTTGTATTTTATAATAATCTTACTTTTTAAAACTACGGTATAACCCCAAAAAGCAAAAAAGGAATGAGGTTTATCGCATGGGCGTAAGAGACTGCAAAAAAATAATAGTTGTCGGTAACTGCGGAAGCGGCAAAACCACTTTTGCAACCCGACTTGCTGAGCTGCTTGAGCTGCCGCTCATCCACCTCGACGCCGAATACTGGCAGCCCGGCTGGGGCGAAACTCCCCGTGAGCAATGGCTCGAAAAAGTAAAAACGCTGGCCGCAGGCGACGAATGGATTCTCGACGGCAACTACGGCTCAACCCTCAAAGAGCGTTTTCAGGCGGCAGACTGCGTAATATTTATGGATATTTCGCTTCCCACCTGCTATATGAATCTTGTCAAGCGACGCATAAAATACCACACCAAGCCCAGACCCGATATGCCTGAGGACTGTCCCGAGTTTCTCCGCTATGACGAGCTTAAAAGAACGTGGTATTACCCGAGGGCAGAGCGTAACAGAGTGCTCAGCTATATGGCCCGCTTCCCCCGTGAGGAGATGCACACCTTCTACACCCTCAAGGCGGCAAACAAGTGGCTTGATAAACTCGAAGAAAAAATAAAGGAAAACAGTAAATGATGTTCAAAAAGAAAACTTTCTCCGGCGGACCCGAATACCTTATAGTCGGTCTCGGCAACCCCGGCAGGCAGTATGAAAACACACGTCACAACGCAGGCTGGCTGTGTATGGATATGCTCAGCGACAAGCTCGGCGTGAAAATAAACAAAATCAAATTCAAATCAACTGTCGGCGAAGCCGATATCAGCGGCGTACGTTGCCTGCTGATGAAGCCGCAGACGTTTATGAATCTCAGCGGCGAAGCGGTTGGTGAAGCCTGCAAGTTTTATAAAATACCGCCCGAAAACGTAATCGTAATTTTTGACGATATTTCTCTGCCTTGCGGCGGACTTCGCATCAGACGCAAGGGAAGCGCAGGCGGACACAACGGAATCAAGAGCATTATTCAGCACCTGGGCAGTGACAACTTCCCGAGAATCAAGCTCGGCGTCGGCGAAAAGCCGCATCCCGACTATGACCTTGCTGACTACGTGCTTTCATCCTTTGCAAAGGATGAGATTCCGCAGATGAAGCAGGCTATGGAAAAGGCCTGTAAGGCTCTTGAGCTTCTGACTGAAGGCAAAATTGACGAAGCAATGAGCAAATTCAGCCATTAACTTTTCGTTTTTCACTTTTACTTTTTCACTATTCACTTTTCACTATTACTTCAAATACTGCAGGGGGTGGGTAAAACCATTCCCTGCCTTTCGGCGTTTCACATATGTTTTAAAATTTTCAGGAGGCAAAATGTCGGGCATAGCAAACTTTACAAAAGGATTATTTGAATACGACGAGCTGTCAAGGGCAATAGACAAAAACCTATTGCCTATGGGTGTGCTTGGCCTTTCTCACATTCACAAGGCACATTTTATCCACTCACTCTGTGCCGAGAAAAAGCGCAAAGCACTCATCATAACACCTGACGAAAGCTCAGCAACCAAAACACGTGATGACCTTATTTCAATGGGCACAGCCGCCGCACTCTACCCTGCAGGCGACTTCAGCTTCCGACCGACTCAGGCACACTCGCACGACTACGAGCAGCAGCGTCTCGGCGTACTTTCATCAATGGCACAAGGTACACTTGAAGCCGTTGTAATGAGTGCCGAAGCGGCAATGCAGCTCACTATTGAGCCTCATATTCTCCGCAGAAACACAATGGTGATAGATGTCGGCAGTGAAATACCGCTCGATATGATTGCCGATGACCTTGTTGCCGCAGGCTACACAAGATGCGAGCTTGTCGAGGGCAGAGGTCAGTTTGCAATCAGAGGCGGACTGATTGATATTTTTCCGCCCTCACTCGAAAACCCCGTAAGAATCGAGCTTTGGGGCGAAGAGGTTGACAGCATTGCCTACTTTGAAACCGATACACAGCGACGCACCGAGCAGATAGGTCAGGTTATGATTACACCTGCAACGGGAATTCTGTATGAAAGCCCCGAGTCGCTGATTGGCATTATCGAGCAGCACAAGGCTACACTCAAAGGCAAAGGCTCAGTAAAAGCCAAAGCATTACTTGACGAAGATATAGAAAAAATCCGCAACGGTGTGCGAATTGAGTCGCTCGACCGTTACTTACCCTTGCTCGGCAACGGCGGTGCAACCGTATTTGAGCACGCAGAGGGCTATATGCTGTTCGTCTGCGAAACTTCATCGGTAAAAACTCACGCTGAGTCAAGCGAAAAACTGCTCCACGAAGACATAAAGGCTATGTTTGAAGAGGGCGTACTCTCCAAGGGTATGGACAGATTCGCACTCAGCTTCGCAGAGCTTACCTCGATATACGAAAAGCGTCACGCAGTATACCTCGACAACCTGCCCCGAGGCAGTTTTGACACACCCGTCAAAAACCTTGTAACGCTCTCTGCAAGGCAGTTGCCGCCGTGGACAGGTCAGCTGACTGATCTTATTGAAGACGTCCGCCCTGCTATATCAAAGGGTTACAGAGCAGTTGTTTTTGCAGGTACGGACAAGGCGGCAAAGTCACTTGTAGAGGAATTGCAGGACGAAAACGTCAACACAATGTACTTCCCCGTTGTGCCTGCGGAATTCCCTGCGGGCTGTGTAAGCGTAGTCAACGGCAGCCTTTCATTCGGCTTCGAGTATCCTGCCGCCAAGGTAATAGTTATAACCTACGGCTCAAGGCAAGCAAACCTCGGCTCGCTGAGAAGAGCAAAAAAGAAAAACAAGGGTCAGACCTTCAACAGCCTCGACGAGCTTCACAGAGGCGACTACGTTGTGCATGCAACACACGGCATCGGCATATTCGACGGCATAAACAGCCTCAATGCCGACGGAATGATAAAGGACTATATCAAAATAAAATACGCTAAAGACGGCGTGCTCTATGTGCCCGTAACTCAGCTTGACCTTGTTACAAAATACATCGGTCCCGGCAGTGAAACAAAGACGGTTTCGCTCAACAAGCTAGGCAGTGATGACTGGACAAAGACCCGCTCACGTGTACGCTCAAGCGTCAAAGATATGGCGGCTGAGCTTATAAACCTCTACTCAAAGCGACTCAATATTCAGGGCTACGCTTTCTCGCCCGACATTGATATGCAAAACGACTTTGAGCGCAGGTTTGAGTTTGAAGAAACCGATGACCAGCTTCGCTGTATTGCCGAAATCAAGCGTGATATGGAAAAGCCGCACCCGATGGACAGACTGCTCTGCGGTGACGTAGGCTTCGGAAAAACAGAGGTTGCTCTGCGTGCGGCATTCAAATGCGTTGCCGACGGCAAGCAGTGCGCAATCCTCGTGCCGACTACTCTGCTTGCAATGCAGCACTACCAGACAATCAAAAAGCGTTTTGACACATTCCCGATTGAATGTGATATGATATCACGCTTCCGCACACCAAAGGAGCAGGAGAAAATTCTCGCTAACCTTCGCAGAGGCTCGCTCGACATAATTGTCGGCACTCACAGACTTATTTCAAAAGACATAAAATTCAAAGACCTCGGTCTGGTTATAATAGACGAAGAGCAACGCTTCGGTGTTGAACAAAAAGAAAAGCTCAAGGAGCTTTACCCTGCCGTAGACGTGCTTACGATGTCTGCAACTCCCATTCCCCGTACGCTCAATATGGCGATGTCGGGCATCAGGGATATGTCGACAATCGAAGAAGCACCGATGGACAGACATCCCGTACAGACCTACGTTATCGAATATGACCTCGACATAATCACTCAGGCGATTGAGCGTGAAATCCGCAGAGGCGGTCAGGTATACTACATTCACAACCGTGTTGACGATATTGAGCGCTGTGCCGCAAGGCTTCACGATGCTTTACCCGATGCAAAAATTGTAATCGGCCACGGCAAGATGAGCGAGGACGAGCTGAGCGAAGTATGGCAGCAGATGCTTGAAGGCGAAGCCGACGTACTCGTATGCACAACGATAATCGAAACAGGTGTAGACGTGCCTAACGCAAACACGCTGATTATCGAAAACGCTGACCGAATGGGTCTTGCACAGCTTCACCAGATAAGAGGCCGAGTAGGCAGAAGCTCACGAAGGGCGAGCGCTTACTTCACATTCACACTCGGCAAAGAGCTGAGCGATATTGCAACACACCGACTTGAAGCAATACGGGAATTCACAGAATTCGGCAGCGGATTTAAAATTGCTATGCGTGACCTCGAGCTGAGAGGCGCAGGCAACGTGCTCGGAGCACAGCAGCACGGCTATATGGAGGCTGTCGGCTACGAGATGTACGTTAAACTGCTCGGTGAAGCAATCAGCGAAGAGAAAGGCGAAGAGCCGACCGAGCCGACAAAGGAATGTCTTATCGACCTGCGTGTTGACGCACACATTCCCGAAAAATATATTTCAAACGTGCCGCAGAAGCTTGCAATGTACCGCAGAATTGCAGACATCAAAAACGAAGCCGATGCAGATGACGTGCTCGACGAGCTTATTGACCGTTTCGGTGACCCGCCGCCGAGCGTAACGGGTCTTATCAACGTTTCGCTTCTGCGTAATTCTGCCGCACAGCTCGGAATTTACGAAATCGGTCAGAAGATGAAGGTGCTTCACCTCTACCTTGAGCGACCCGATATGAGCAAGGTAGCCGCACTAATCACAACTATGGGCAAGCGTGCCTCAATCGTTGCAAAGGGTGCAAAGCCTTATATTGCACTCAAAATTATGCCCGGTGACGAGCCGGTTGAACTGCTCAGAAAAGCAATTTCCGCTATGGCAAACGCATAAGAATGACATATTACAATGAATTGATTTATCAATTCAAATCATGTTGCAACGCAACAAATCATGGAGCGTTAAGCGAGAAATCATGGCGAAGCCAAATCATTAAAGCACAAAGACAATGGATTGAAATTTCCTCGGTGCCGCTATCTTAACTCTGTGTATCAACTTTATTGAGGCATTAAAAGAATGATTTGCCTTACGGCATGATTTGATTTCTTCGAAATCGTGATTTGCAAAATTTAATTTTGCATGATTTGCGTTTTTAAAACGCATTTATTTAAAAAATCTGCATATTTCAAAGCTCCCTGGCAATGCTATTACCGACCGTACAACGGTTGAAAAGGGGTGAGAAAAATGCTGGATAAAACATCTCTTGCACTGGTAATTGTCGGTGCTCTCAACTGGGGCAGTATCGGACTTTTCAAGTTTGATATAGTCGCATGGATTTTCGGCGGTCAGGCATCTATCGCCAGCCGAATCGTTTATACGCTTGTCGCCCTTGCAGGTATCTGGTGCATCTCTCTGCTGTTCCGTACAGAGTCGGCAGGTGCAACTGTCATCACCACACACGACAACAACCACATGGACTAATTTTTTCACGGGGATAAAATCCCCATACATAGGAGCTGACGTATATGATAAATGTCGTACCCGTTCCCGAAAAAGTTACATATAAAGGCGGCGTTGTTGCTAAAAAAAGCAACGTAATACGCCTTATTGAAAATAACGAAGCCCTCGGTGACGAGGGTTACATTCTGCGTGCAGAGCGTGATTCGATAACACTAATCGCACAGACAGAAAAGGGTATTTTTTACGCTGAGCAGACACTTGAACAGCTGATGGAAGGTGCTGTTATTCAGTGTATGGAAATCGTCGATAAACCAAGGTTTGAATACCGCAGTTTTATGCTCGACAGTGCCCGTCATATGCAGAGCATTGACGAAATAAAAAAGCTTATTGATGCCGCGGCACTGCTCAAAATGAACACGATGCACTGGCATTTGAGCGACGACCAGGGCTTTAGAATTGAGAGCAAAAAATTTCCGCTACTCAACGAAAAAGGCTCGTGGAGAAACAGTGACGATTTCGGCTCAATGCATACGGGCAAACGCTACGGCGGATACTACACCCAGGACGAAATAAAAGAAATTGTCGCATACTGCAAAGAAAAATTTATCGACGTCGTGCCCGAAATTGACCTGCCCGGTCACTCTACGGCAATTATCAGCTCATACCCTGAGCTTTCCTGCCGCAAGCTGCAGATTCCCGTTGAAACAAAGCAGGGAATTTTTGACGACGTGCTTTGCATCGGTGACGAAAACACACTGCAGTTTGTATACGAATTGCTTGATGAAATCATACCGCTGTTTCCGTATGAAAAATTTCATATCGGCGGCGACGAGGTCAAATACCGCCGCTGGGAAAACTGTCCAAAGTGCACAGCAAAAAAGCAGGAGCTTGGCTTTGACAATTTCTCACAGCTTCAGTGGCACTTCACAAAGCAGGTCATTGACCACCTCAACAAACACGGTAAGAAAGCAATAGTCTGGAACGAAAGCCTTGCAGGCGGCAAGCTGACCGACGAAGCAACCGTGCAGATGTGGCTTGACCCCAAAAAGCACAGCGTACGTCACGCAAACCGCGGCGGCAAGGTCATCACAACTGATTTTTACCACTATTACTGCGACTATCCATACCATATGACACCGCTCAGAAAGACGTATAATTTCAATCCCCTGCTCAAGGGCATAGCACCCGTTATGCAGAAAAACGTGCTCGGTGTTGAAGCACCGCTGTGGACAGAATACGTCTGCGATTTTGATAAGCTGTGCTATATGTTCTTCCCCCGTATTGCGGCTGTAGCAGAGGTCGGGTGGAGCAAAAAAGAAAATCTTGACTGTGCAGAATTTGAAAAAAGATTCAGAAAAATCACACCGATTCTTGAAAATATCGGCATACATCCTGCAAAGCCCGAAGAGTGGAATCCGACTCCCCTTCAGCGTCTTTCAGGCACAGTAAAATTTTTCAGCGATAAGATTTCGGTTGACCTTCTTAAATCGTCACTGAGCAACAGCAAGAAATAAAAAATTACATCGGAATATATCACTCTCCTGCGGCTAAACTAATTAACGCGGAGGTGATATTAAAATGACATGTGATAAGGAAAACAAGTGCATCCGTTGCAGTGTTTCACAGTGTAAGTATCACTGTAACACTTCCAACTACTGCACACTCGACACAGTTTCAATCGGCACTCACGAGGCTAACCCGACAATGCCCGAATGTGTTGACTGTAACTCTTTCGTGAAGAAATAAAGCTGCAAAAACCCGACAGATTCATCAGAATTTGTCGGGTTTTTATTTTATCTTAGCAAAGACAGTATTTTGCGTTTATATTCTAAAAATTCCTCGGTAAGGTTGAAATCTTCACGACGTGGCTTCGGCTCTCTGATAATTATTTCTTCCGTTATTTCTCCGGGTGACCCCGATAAAAGATATATCCTGTCCGATATAAGAATTGCCTCGTCAATATCGTGTGTAATAAACAGTGTTGACATACGTATCTTCTCCATAACGTCAAGATACCAACTGTGCATTGAGCTTTTTGTAATTGTATCGAGTGCTGAAAAAGGCTCGTCAAGCAAAGCAACGTCTTTTGAAAACATATACGTTCTCAGCAGTGCCGCACGCTGACGCATACCGCCCGAAAGCTGAGCGGGATATTTTTTCTGCGTACCCTCGAGACCAAACTGTGAAAACATCGGCGACACCTGACGACGTGCTTCTTTTTTCTTTATACCTTTCAGCAAAAGCGGTAAAGCAACGTTATCCTCAATTGTTCTGTACGGCAACAGCAAATCCTTTTGTAACATATAGCTTATATGCCCCGGTTGATTTGTTATGTCTTTTCCGTCAAGCAACACCTGACCGCTGTCGGGGGTCAGCAGACCCGAAATAATGTTGAACAGCGTTGTTTTTCCGCCTCCGCTCACACCGAGCAGACACACAATTTCTCCTTGATTAAGCTCAATGGAAATATCTTTCAGAACTTTATTGTCACCAAAACTTTTGCTTATGTTTTTTACTTCTAACTTATTCATATCACTTGGGAAGATATTCGTTTGTGAAGCCGAAATCCGGGTCGATATTTTCTTCAAGCAGATTCTTTTCGTTCAGCCAATTATAGAAAGCTGCCCAACGCTCGGGGTCGAACTCTCCCCACTTCGATGCATCGGATATGTATTCTTTTGCAAGATATTCCTGGCTTGCATATACAAGCTCGCTGTTTGATTTAAGCTCGGGTGCGGCATTCATCAGAATGTCTGCGGCATCCTTCGGATTTTCTGTTGCATAGGTATATCCCTTTGAAAGTGCCTCAACAAAAGCCTTTGCAGTTTCGGGGTTTTCAGCAAGCCACGCATTGTTACCAATAATAACGGGTGTGTAATAATCAAACACGGGACTTATATCAGCAAACTCAAAGTAGTCTGTTTCAAGCCCTGCTGTTTCGCAGGCTACACCTGCCCAGCCGTAGAATATCCATATAGCATCAACACTGCCGCTCTTCAGTGCCGATACTTCATCGGTAACGGTAGAAGGAATAAGCTCAACAAGGTCAAAGTTACCTCCGTCTGCCTTCATTACCTCACGTATTGTCTCTTTCTCGACGTCCATATCCCACGTTGCATACTTCCTGCCTTCAAGACCTTTGGGCGTGTGCATTCCCTCGCCTTTTCGTGAAATAATGCCCGAGGTGTTGTGCTGAATTACTGCGGCAACTGCAGTAACGGGAACGGCATTTTCACCCACAAAAGCAGGTACAAGGCTGTCCTGGAATGAAACTCCGAACTGTGCCTTGCCCGATGCTACAAGTGCTTCCGCACCACCTTCAGGCGGCTGAACAACCTCAACGTCAAGACCTGCTTCTTCAAAATATCCTTTTGCATCTGCAACAAAAATACCCGTATGATTTGTATTCGGTGTCCAGTCAAGAACAACCGTTATTTTGCTCAGTTCATTGTCACTTTCTGTTTTTCCGCAGGCAGATATACAAAAAGTCAATGCAACACAAAGTATTAATGCTATTATTTTTTTCATAGTTTTTCTCCTTTTTTATCAATATTACGGTATGGCATACATTTTTTCTCTGCAAATCCGACCAGTGCCATAAGTGCCAGAGAGATTGCCGATATAAGAAAAATTACGGCAAACATTTTATCAAAAGCAAACGCTTTTTTAACCCTTGTCATATAAACGCCGAGTCCGCCGAAGCCGCCTAACCATTCGCTAATTACTGCACCTACAACGCTGTATGCAGCGGCTATTCTTAAACCCGAAAAAAGTTGAGGCAGTGCCGAGGGGAATTTGATATAACGGAAAACCTTTATGCGGTCTGCACCCATAGAGCGAAGCAGCCCTACCGCATCCTTATCCGCACTTCTGAATCCGTCAAGCAGTCCGACAGTTACGGGGAAGAATGTCGATATAACTATCAGCACTATTTTCGGCATCATTTCATAGCCGAACCACAGCACAAGCAGCGGTGCTATTGCAACGGAAGGCACCGTCTGCGTGATAATAAGTAACGGATAAAACGCTTTATACAGAATATCGAACGTGTCCATAAGCACAGCAGCAACAAAACCTACACTCACACCGAGAAACAGACCTATAAAAGCCTCCTGTAAAGTGATAACGGAATTTTCGAGAAGCAAAGGAAATTCGCTCACAAAAGCCTTAACCACCTCTACGGGTGACGGCAGCATATAAGACGGCACAAGCCCCAAAGAGCAGACAACCTGCCATATAATCAGTAATGCGGCAACTGCGGTAACGGACGGTATATTACGCCTCGGCATGTTTTTTAATCTTTTTGTCAATGGTAAGTATTTCACCTTCAGGTCTGTAAACCACCTTGACGTATGCCGAAACGCTTTCTGCACCTGCTCTTATCGCAACGTGCTGACAATCTTTAACAATGTCCATCAGCTGATTGTAGTCCTCACCTTCAACCGTTGTTTCAAACGGACCTACGTGACAGTGCAAGCCACTGCTTTTGATGAATGCGATAACCTCGTCAACAATGCGGATGAGCTCGTCCTCATCCTTTACTTTGGGAAGAACCTGGATTGCAATACTTGCTTTCATATTTTTACCTCCAAATAAAAATTGCCTCCACCGATAAATACGGCGAAGGCAACTTGAAGTAATATCAGTTTACTGCAGATTACTGTTATACTTTATGCTTCCTACGCCGGCATTATCCGGATCAGGTTTACGGGTCGCAGGCTTACCTGCCTCTCAGCCGTTTTTAACGGCTCCCCGGAATTTATACTTTTTAAAGCAGTAATAAATATGGTTTTGAAAGGAATATTTCCGCCACAGCTTCGTTATGTCTTATGTCAAAGAGAAAAATGCTCGAATGTGCGTGAGATATTGTATTTCAGACATATTGGATTGCTGTTTTAAAAAGTTTTGAAATAAAAAAACAGAGGCACACCTTTCGGAATGCCTCTTGTAAAAAATCCTTGATTATGACTTCCTACGGCGGCATTATCCGCATCAGGTTATAGGGTCGAAGTTTGATTACTTCCTCTCAGCCTGCCTGTACAAGCTCCCCTGTATTTATTTCGCTTGCTATTATAAACCCGTTTTTTAAAAAATACAATAGCTTTTTCAAATTTTCTCAAAGCTTACAGATATCAGCATTTGTAATAAGGTGCATACCTGCTTCCTCAAGCACAGCCTCAGCCTTTTCATTATCCTCAACCCTGAGAACAACGTAAGCGTGCTTCTCTGTTCTTGCCATAAATGCATACAGATACTCGACGTTTACGTCTGCCTTGTCGAGCACGTCGAGTGCTGAAGTAAGTGCGCCGGGCTTGTCGCCGATTTTAACGCCGACAACGTCGATTGCTTTGATAAGGTATCCGTTATCTTCAAGGATTTTTGTTGCTGCCACTTCATCGTTTACAATAATGCGGAGCAGGCCGAAATCTTCAGTTTCAGCTATTGAAAGAGCACGGATATTTACATCGTTCTTTGCAAGAAGGTCTGTAAGTGTTGCCATTGAGCCTTTTTTATTCTGTACGTAAACAGTTAACTGCTTGATTGCCATTTCTATTTCTCCTCTCAGATTAATTTACGCTTGTCTATAACTCTTACCGCCTTGCCTTCGCTACGGGCAATACTCTTGGGAGCTACAAGGTGAACTGTGGGGTTGATACCGAGCATAATCTTCATTGCATTTGCAAGAGATTTTTCCATAGCGATAATATCGCTGAGTTTGTCTGTGAACTTTTCGTTTGTCATTTCAACGTTGACTTCGAAAGTATCGTTGTTGTTTACGCGGTCAACAACAATCTGGTAGTTAGGCTCATAGCCTTCTTTGAGAAGAACTGTTTCAATCTGGCTGGGGAATACGTTGACACCGCGGATAATAAGCATATCGTCAGTTCTGCCCATAGGCTTAGCCATTTTTACAAGTGTGCGTCCGCAGGAGCACTTTTTGCGTGAGAGCACGCATATATCTCTTGTGCGGTAACGAAGAAGCGGGAATGCTTCCTTATCGAGAGAGGTGAAAACAAGCTCGCCCTTGCTGCCTTCGGGAAGAACTTCGCCTGTATCGGGGTCGATAATTTCAGCGTAGAAGTGGTCTTCGTTTACGTGCATACCTGTCTGCTCACTGCACTCGAAAGCAACACCGGGGCCTGTTGTTTCGGTAAGACCGTAGATGTCGTATGCCTTGATGCCGAGAGTTTTTTCAATGCTCTGACGCATTTCTTCAGTCCAGGGCTCTGCACCGAAGATACCTGCTTTAAGCGGAATATCCTCAGGCTTGTAACCCTGCTCTTTGAGGCTTTCGCCGATATATGCGGCATAGGACGGTGTGCAGCAAAGGATTGTTGCCTGCATATCCATCATAAACTGAACCTGACGCTCTGTGTTACCCGATGACATCGGAAGAGTAAGACAACCTACCTTATGTGAGCCGCCGTTGAGACCGAAACCGCCTGTGAAAAGACCGTAGCCGTATGCAACCTGACATACGTCTTTTTTTGTGCCGCCTACTGCGGTAATTGCTCTTGCACAGCAGTCTTCCCACAAATCAACGTCGTTCTGAGTATAAAAAGCAACTACACGGCGACCTGTTGTGCCCGATGTAGAGTGAATACGCACACAGTCCTCAAGCGGCTTTGCAAGAAGACCGTACGGGTAAGCGTCACGAAGGTCTGCCTTTGTAAGGAAAGGAAGCTTGTGAAGGTCGTCAACTCCCTTGATATCGTCAGGGGTTACACCTTTTTCATCCATAAGGCTGCGGTAATACGGCACGTTTTCGTACACGTGTCTGACCTGCTTTACAAGTTTTTCCGACTGAAGCTTTTTCATATCCTCACGGGACATGGTTTCTATTTCTTTCTGATAATAATTCTCTGACATAATTATATTCCTTTCTGCTGACACTTCTGCATTTATTAAAGTTTATCTGCAATTTCAAAAATCAGTTGCTCTGTCTTTTCCCAACCGAGGCACGGGTCGGTAATTGATTTGCCGAACACGTTCTCGTTTATTCCCTGTGCACCGTCTTCGATATAACTTTCAATCATAAGACCTTTTACAAGGTGCTTGATATCGGCGTTCTGGTTTCTGCTGTATACGATATCCTTTGCGATACGTATCTGCTCAAGATATTTTTTACCCGAATTATTGTGATTGGTGTCAACAATTACAGAGGGGTTGCTGAGGTTGGATTTTTCGTACAGCTCTTTGACCCTGAGCAAATCTTCATAATGGTAGTTGGAAACGCTTCTGCCTGTGTAGTCAACGTAACCGCGGAGAATTCCGTGAGCGTAGGGATTGCCGTCGCTCGAAACCTCCCAGCCACGATAAATAAACGTGTGACCTGACTGTGCCGCAACGATAGAATTTATCATAACGCTCATATCGCCGCCCGTAGGGTTTTTCATACCTACAGGAACGTTTATGCCGCTTGAAACAAGTCTGTGCTGCTGATTTTCAACCGAGCGTGCACCGACTGCAACGTAAGAAAGCAAATCGGACAAGTAACGGTAGTTCTCGGGGTAGAGCATTTCATCGGCACAGGAAAAACCGTAGTCACGAAGAGCCGCCGCGTGCAACTCTCTGATAGCGACAATGCCATTGTACATATCGGGCTTTTCGTGCGGATCGGGCTGATGAAGCATACCCTTGTAACCCTGACCGTTGGTTCTGGGTTTGTTAGTGTAAATTCTGGGGATAATAATAATCTTATCCGAAACCTGATCCTCTACCTTGCGGAGTCTTGAAATGTATTCAAGCACAGGCTCGCTCTGGTCAGCCGAACAGGGTCCGATGATAAGAATAAACTTATCGGATTCACCATCAAAAACTGCTTTGATTTTTTCGTCACGCTCTGCTTTGACCTGAACCATCCGTTCGGTAAGCGGATATTCCTCTTTGACCTGCTGAGGAATGGGGAGTTTTTTGTGGAAGTTCATTTTGCGATACTCTCTTTCTTTATGGTCACAAATCAGGAATACAGAAAAAATAAAAAAGCCTCTGCATTCCGGTTAAAGAATACAGAGGACGAGAAAACATATCCCGTGGTACCACCTCAGTTCGTCACCATCTCACGGTAGTGACCTTGTCGGGTACTGACATACCCTAGTCCTGTAACGGGAACACCCGGTGCATCCTACTAAAGACTGATCTTATTCAGCGCACTGCTAACAGAATGAATTCGTGAAGGACGTCTTCTTTGCCTCGCACCAACCGGCAACTCTCTCCAGATTATTTCCAACCTACTGGTTTCTGCTCAACGCATTTAAGCTGTACAACGTATTCAGTTATTGTCATTACTGTAGCACTTTAACCCGTAAAAGTCAACCGTTTTTTGAAAAAATTTTTTATTTGCCTGCAAATCTTTTGCCAAGGTCACTTCTCAGATATTCTTCTGTAGTACCGAAAAATTCAACGCCGTGACCTATGTGAAGTATTTTGTCGGAGTATTTTACCGCACCTGCAATATCGTGTGAAACCATTATTACGGCAACCTTACGCTCACGGTTGAGCTTCGCAACAGACTCGTAAAGCTCTGCCGAAACAATAGGGTCAAGACCCGTTACGGGCTCATCTAAAAGAAGCAGTTTTTCCGTTGCGCAAAGCGCACGTGCAAGCAATACCCTCTGCTGCTGACCGCCCGACAAATCGCAGTAAGGACGGTGGTGAATATGCTCTATACCAAGCTCGTGAATTGCATCGTGAGCACGTTTTCTGTCAGAGCGTGAACGCATACCGAGAAGCTTTGCTCCACCCGTACAGCCCGACAGCACAACCTCGTGCACACAAGCGGGAAAATCGCGCTGTATAGCCGTTTGTTGAGGCAGATAGCCAATCTTTTTGCGTGTCAGCCCACAGCCGAAATCAACGCTTCCTCCCTTCACGGGAAGCAGACCTGCAATGCCTTTAAGCAGGGTTGTTTTGCCCGAGCCGTTTTCACCGACAATGCTCAGCCACTCACCCTCACCCAGTGAAAAGCTGACGTCACTGAGCACCTCTTCACGCTCGTAGCTCATTGTTAAATTTTTAATTTCAACTATTTTTTCCATCATTTTACACCTAATGCAACCCTGAGGTTTTCTGCATTTTTCTTCATAAGTGAAAGATACGTTTCACCTGCACTGAAATCGTCTGCCGAAAGATTGTGACAGGAATGAAGCTCAAGCACCCCTGCACCCGTCTGCTGTGCAACAGCCTCAGCAACCTTGCGGTTTGAAAGCTCAGCACAGAAAACTGCAGGTATATTATTTTCTTCAACAGCCTTGGTTATTTCAACTATTACGGCAGGGCTCGGCTCGGTGTTTGAAGTGCACGCATCAAGCGCCGCAATATACTCAAGACCGTACTCCTCACAGAAATAAAGCATAGCAAAACGGTCGCACATTACTATCTTTTTGTACTGTGCAGATGCCACTGTCGCTCTGATTTCGGTATCAAGAAGCTCAAGTGATTTCAGATATGATTCTTCATTGGTTTTATAGTATTCTGCGTTTGCAGGGTCAATTTCGCACAGATTTTCGCAAATTTCACGCACAATGTCCATTGCGTTTACGGGTGAAGTCCAGATATGCGGGTCTGCCGAATGGTCGTGACCGTCAGCAGATTCAACGGATTCATCATGCTCCGTCAGACTCAGCACAGTAACGCTTTCATCAAGCGAGCTGACAATGTTTGCCGCCCACGCTTCCATAGTATCTCCCGTATAAATAAACATGTCACACTCGTTGATTTTAACCATATCAACGGGGCTCGGGTCATAGCTGTGGCTGTCTGTACCGGGGGTAAGAAGCAGTGTCACTTCTGCCTTGTCACCGACTAATTCACGCACAAAATCATACTGCGGAAACAGCGTGCAGACTATGCTGATTTTTCCGTTATCCTCTTTACCGCCCTCGTTGCCGCAAGCCGCAAATCCGACAAGAAGCACCGCACAGAGCAGTAACGATAATATTTTTATGCCTCTCTGCATTTTTCACACACTCCGCAAATTGTAATTTTATGGGTATCAACCGTAAAGCCGTGGTGCTCAAGCACGTGGCTGCTCATTTCATCGAGATAGTCACACTCAACGTGAAGAAGCTCACCACATTTTAGGCACTTGAGGTGGTAGTGATTCTTACACGCTTCACCGCCTGCATACTGGTAACAGCTCACCTTTGCGTCATCCGAAACAAAGCGGCGTACGATACCGTCCTCAACAAGCCTTTCAAGTCTGCGGTAAACAGTTGCCTTGCCGAGCTTTTCACCCTTCTGTGCAAGAGCAAGCTCAATCTCTGCCGCAGTAAAATGCTTATCCGTGTTATCTGTAAAAAACTTCAACAGCACTTCACGCTGTTTTGTATTATATTCAGGCATATCAATACTCCAGATATAAAAATCCGTAATTTGAAACTGAAACTCATTTTCAAATTACGGATTGAATTATATATTTATTTTTATGCTTTGTCAAGCAAAAGGCTTGATTTCACGGCAAAAACGTGCTATGGGGAAGCCAACTACGTTAAAATAGTCGCCATCAATTCCCTTTACAAGTACGCATCCGTTACCCTGAATGCCGTATGCACCTGCTTTATCCATAGGATCTTTGCTTGCAACGTACTGTGCAATGAGTTCATCTTCAAGCTGCCAGAAGGTAACCTTTGTGCACTCATAAAACTTATGCACTTTGTCGCCTTTTATTATGCACACACCTGTATAAACCTCGTGTGTGTTGCCCGAAAGCTCACGCAGCATCTGCACAGCTTCATCTTCGCTGTGCGGTTTGCCGAGCACTTTGCCGTCAAGCACAACCACCGTATCTGCACCTATTACAGCCGCATCAGGATTACCCCCGGCAACAGCTGAAGCTTTCTGAAAAGCGAGACTCATAACAAGCTCGCAGGGTTCAATCGACGGGTCAAACACCTCGTCAACGTCAGCGGTAATAACCTCAAAATCAAAGCCTGCAAGTGCCATAAGCTCCCTGCGGCGGGGTGAAGCAGAAGCTAAAACAAGCCTGCTCATGCCTGCTCCTCCGTAAAGAGAAGATCGGAGTAGATTGCAAAGTGGTCGGAAGCATAGATACCGTCCATAACGTCGTACTTTGTAACCTCAAAACCGCCGTTGATGAAGCAGTAGTCGATACGGGGATAATCGTCTCTGCCCTCTTCGTAGCCGTTGTATGTACCCGAGTTATCAGTAACAGGAGCTGTAACACAGCAGTCAGCATAGCCTCTGCCTGTCATCAGCTTGATTGCATCGCTGTCGGCTGTTGCATTGAAGTCACCTGTAATAACAACAGGAATATCGTAGCTGTCTGCCTTATCGGCAACGAGCTTTGCCTGGTTTGTCATTGCCTCAACGCTTACGTGGTCGAGGTGAGTGTTGAGCACGGCAAACTGTCTGCCGTCTGCCTTGCACTCAAAAACAGCCCACGTACAGATACGGTTACAAGCAGACTCCCAATCCCTTGAAGGTACATCGGGAGTAAGTGAAAGCCAGAAAGTACCGCTGTCGACAACTGTATACTTATCTGTGCGGTAGAAGATTGCGGAGTGCTCACCTGCGTTTACACCGTCATCTCTGCCGACGCCTACGTGTGCATAAGTACCTGCATACTCGGTTGTAAGCAGGTGCATCCAGTCGGGTGTACCCTCCTGAGTGCCGATGATATCAGGGCTGACAGTTGCAATAACGTCTGTAAGCTCCTGCAGACGCTGAAGCGGATCTCTGAAGCGGAGATTGTAGGACATAATTCTGATGCCTGTTTCGCCGATATTTTCATAGCTGAGCTTCATTTTTGAAACAACGGGATAATGGTCGGAGGAATATGCACCGTCAACCTTACCGCTGAGCACCTTGTAGCTCTCAACCTTTGCCTTTGCATAGCTTACAAAGATAAAGTCAATCGGTGAAGCACCCTTCTTTTCGACATTCTTCATACCGAAATTGTGGTAAGTGCCCATAGACATTGTTTCGTCTGCACAGTACTTTGTATCCATAAAGCCTGCCGCAACAATTGTGTTGTAAGCATCTGTACCCTCATCCGTATTAAAGTCGCCTGTGAGTACTACGGGCACATCAAACTCACTTGCCCTTTCGGCAATAAGCTTTGCACCGTTTTCACGTGCATTAACGCCGATATGGTCCATATGAGCATTCATATGAACGTAGCGTTTGCCGCTCTCTTTCTCTTCAAGCACTGCCCACGTGCAGATTCGCTTGCACATAGCATCCCAACCCTTTGAGGGTGTATCGGGAGTTTCAGACAGCCAGAACGTACCGCTGTCAACAAGCTCATACTTATCCTTAAGATAGAATACGGGTGAGAATTCGCCGCCCTCAGCACCGTCATCTCTGCCGACACCTGCCCATGCATACTCGGGCATAGCCTCACTTACACGGTTGACCCAAGCAATATCAGCCTCCTGCAGACCGAAAGAATCGGGCATTTCTGCACGGATTGTCTTTGCTACAAGCTCACCGCGGTTTTCGGGTGACTTTTTGCCGACACCTGCAATATATACGTTATAGGTCATAACCTTAACGTCAAGTGTATCACCTGCAGGCTCTGCAAAATTATAAGACGGCAACGGAGTAGCAACCGAAATGCCGAGAATAAGCGAAATAAACCACTTTAAAAATCCACTGTAGAGATTTACCCAGAATGATAATTCGTACAAAGAAATTCTCCTCTCTCAAAAACAGCCCACCCGGAATCCGGGTGAGCCGCTTTTAATTTTTCGGAATGATTGCTTATGCGTTGTAAGAAGCAATCGAGCTGTAATCAGTGAAGATATCACCGTCAGCATTCTGATAGATGACGTAAGCTCTTGCATACACAACTGTACCTGCTGTAGCTGAAACAGCGCCTGCATAGTAACCGTTGGCTGCTGTGCTGTTGGAGAGACCCTTACCTACGCCGGAAGCACCAAGAACAAATGCGTCTTCATCTGTACCGACAGAAGCTGTCTTGGTAACGATGATACCTGTCTGGAGAAGTTCATAACCTGCAGGAATTGAACGCTCTGCATAGAAGTTAACCTTCTTTGCATCCTTGTCGTACTTAGCTGTAGAAATTCTTGCTACGGGAACAGGAACAACAGCAGAAGCATCACCATATACGGGTGTAAGCTCTGTATCCTTGATAGCGTGGAATGTATAGGATCTGTTGTAGGAAGCAATGTCGCCTGTTTCAGCATCGAGCCAGTAGAGGAAGCTTGCACCTGCATCGTTTGTTGCAGATGTGCTGATGCTTACAAGTGCTCTGTCGTTATCAACAGATTCGTATACACCTGCGCCTGTTGTTGTCCAGTTACCCTCGGTGAGGGTAACTGTGTTCTTAACAACAAGTGAGTAAACGGGTCTTACAATAATCATCTTTTCGTCGCTTGCAAGGATTTCTTCCTTAGTCATGCTCCACTTCTTGAATACGTGCTCAGGAAGTGAGGGAGCAGCAGGAACTGTGTAATCTTCACCTTCAGCAAGCTCGAAGTTTTCAACAAGATTCTCAGCGTTGTTTACGTAAACGACAAGCTTCTTATCACTGCTGAAGCATTCGTTTGTTGTGAACTGTGCTGTGAGATCCATGTTTGTAACAGCTGTGAACTCATAAACAGTGGCAGCACTGATTATTCTGTTGGAGCTGTTATTTGTCCAGTAGTAGAAGTCTGAGCCGACCTCAGTCTGAACAGCCTCAAGAGTAACAACTGAACCGTAAGGAACAGTCTTCTTGGACATTACGGGAACGTTGCTGTAGTTGCCGTCATTGTAACCGAAGCTGATCTTACCGATACCGGCAACGATGAGCTTAACTTCAACGCTCTTTGTTGTTGCAACAAAGCTGAAAGCAACAGGAGTAATTTCCCATGCACCGTCAACCTTAGCGGTTGCAGTGTAGTTATGTGTACCCTCTGTGAAGGTGTACTTGACAGTCCATGTGCTTGTGCCGTCGCCGTTGTCGGTAACGGTTGCGTTGTCAGCAGCCCAGATTTCCTCTGTGCCGTTGTCAACGTTGTAAAGCTTTATAGCCTCAACACCGGACTTAACAATAATGCTGAGCGGTACATTCTTCTTGTTTGCAAAGACATTACCGTCAGGACCTGCCTTGACAATTGAAGAGGGCTCAATGTAGTTGAGCTTGATTGTTTCGTTGCTGTTGAATACGAACTCTATTACTTCATTTTCCTCGCCTGTGTTGACGTCAACGCTTGCGGGGTCTGCCTTGTACTTGGCAACATTGTCGTATGTCTCAACAGCTGTGAGTACGATATTGCCGTCTGCGTCTGCATTAACCGGAACTGAACCGACATTACCTGCATGGTCTGTTACAGCAACTGTGAAGAGCTTACCTGCGTTTGCAGCACCTGTCTTGATTGTGAAGGTATTGTCCTCTGATACGTAGGTAAAGTCGTCAACATGGAGCATACCGAACAGATAGTCGATGTAGAGTGAGCTGCCCTGTGTACCCATGTAGTTGAACAGGTCAACCTTTGCGATACCTGAGCCGCCGGGCTCTGTAATGGTAGCCTTACCGGCACCGTCTGCAGTGAGTACAGGTTTGAGCTGATCGTATTTCTCGACCTGGATAATTCTGTTACAAACGTTACCGAATCGGTCAGCAACGTGGACGAACATAAGTGTACCGTTGTCGATAAATGCAAGGTGCTTGTCATAGTTGTCACCTGCACCATAGGGCATAAACTTGTCAGCGTTACTCATACCTGCAGCAAATGTTGCGATATACTCACTGTTGGAGTTGAGAGCACTGATGAATGCTTCCTTAGCTGCAGCTTCACCTTTCTCAAAGTAAGCCTTTGCAACAACGTAGTCAAGACCTGATGTTGCGTTAGGATCAAGCTTGTAAACAAAGCTACCGAAGTTGTTCTCACCGAATGTGGGATCAACGTATGCTGCGCCCTCAGCAAGCTTTGCAGTCGGATCACTGAATTCCCAGTTCTTGACTGCACTGTGGAATGTTCTTACAAGACCGTAAGTATTTGTCCATGTACCTGCAGTGATTTTGTTATGCTCTCGGTATGTGAGAATAGCGGAGCTGTTGACTGTGCCGTCAGCTTTTACACCGTTGTCTGAGCCATCCTCAGGCATTGCATTTAAGTAGTAAACGAATACTGTAATCTTGCCGTCTTCTGCTGCTTCAATTACATCAGTTTCACTTGCATAATTGAAGCTTGTAGCTCCGTTTTCATCTTCAAAGATATCACCTGTCTCAGCATCCTTTTTAACAGCAGAGTCTGTAGCGTCGATTGTGTACATAGCAGCCTGCTGTGTACCCTTAACGTCTGCGAACTGCGGGTTGAGGATAATGTATGCAGATGAATCTGCATCGTATCCGCCGGCTGCGTTCTTAGCTGTCTGAGTAGATACTGTTGCAGTGCCGCTGAGAGTAACCTGCTTGGAGCTGAGAGGCATACCTGTAACTTCATCGTGTTCAGGAGTAATAACGTTAGCTGTAACACCGTTCATAGTCTGAGCAGATACAGTCATCTTTTCAGGCTTGGAGGTTGTAACCGTTCTCTGTGAACCGTCCGCGTTAAGAGCATATGTTGTATCCTGAAGAGAAACAACGATATGCGGGTTGAGCTGGTTGGTGTAGACGTAAAGAGTGTAACCGCCAAGGTTGGGAGTCATATAAGAAGCGGTAACCATCTTATCTGCAGAGGGGATGGTGTTACCAAGCTCACTTGCATGGGCTGCATAGAAGTTGTTAAGGTCTGTCTGAGTGTTGTGAATTGTAACAACAGGAGCAAAGTTATCAACGTAAAGCACAAGGTTTTTAATTGCTGTTGCAAGTCTGTCCTCTGCCGCAACAACCTGAGCCTGGCTGATTACTGTAGAACCTATATACTTGTTTGCAGTTTTAAGAGCCTGTTTAAACTCGTTCCAGATGTTTTTGCCATCCGAATCAACTGCCTCATGGTCGTAGATAGACTCATCAACCATAATGTCGTTACCGTCGGCGATAACCTTTTCAAGATTTTCAGTTTCAGCACCGCGAAGCTCAAGTGCATTGATAAGTGTTACAAGATCTTCATAGATACCATCAATCATCAGCTGCTGAGTCTTGGGCGTATCGTAGAGTTCAGCACCGTATGTAGCAGAATCGAACCAGTTGCTGAAACCTGTCTTATTGGTGGTGCTGAAATTGTATGCCATAGTCTCAAACGCAACGTTAATAATATCCTTATCAGCAAGGAATGCGATAACTTTGTTCAAAGAATCATCGGTGTACTTGGTGAAATCATAGAAACCACTTGCGTGGAATGCGTCACCGGTAATCTCTTCAAAGTCTTCACTTCTGTAAAGGCGTGCGTTACCTCCGTCACCGAGTGTGTTGTGTTTGGAGAAGAACGCCTCACCTACACCGTTATCGTTGATACCATATGAACCGAGAGATTCTGCATTGTTTGAATTGTTGTAGAAGAATGCCTGTGCAAGCTCTGTGATCTTGGACAAGTCAGCAAGACCAAGAGTAAGCGCCTTGAGCTTTGCTTCAATTCTTGACTTAACGCTGTTGTTTTCACCGTTTACAAGAATAGCCTTATCGATGGTCTTCATGCTTGCAAGCTCATCTCTGAATGCCTCGGTAAGTATCTCTTCAACAGCCTCTATGCCACCGTCATAGTCTGTGGGCAGCTTTGTAGAGTAGTACTGTTCGTTACCGTTTTCGTCTTTAATTATTACATATTCCTTTTCGAGTGTAGAGGGATCGTCAAGGAAACGTAAGAGCTCAAGGTTGAACAAACGGCCACCGAATTCATAATCTTTAAGCTCACCGATTTTGGAGTTTTCGATAATGATGTCTGTGCTGTTATCCGACTTCCAGGTCGGAACAAGACCGAGAGCCTGGTAGATAAGAGTTGCAACCTCTCTGTATGCGTCTGTAGCATTAAGGAGCTGAAGTCCGCAAATCTTATCGTACATTGTAACAGTAGCTGAATCGACTGCCTTCTGGTCCTTCTCAATAGAATCTATAAGAGCAGCACGGTTAACACTGTCCCAACATATGGTGCCGTAAACGGATTCCTGTGCCTCTGCATCAATCGCTGCCCATTTTTCGGCAGCGTTGGGACCTGAACCGTAAGTAGTTTTAGCGTATGCTATAAACTCTTCCGAGCTTACCATCTGATCCAAAAGGGCTTTATAAGAGGTATCTGTAAACCAACCGCCGTATGAGCTGCCTGTTACAGAAGTTTTGTCAGCGCCCTGTGCAAGGTAGTAAACCGGTCCGTTTTCTTCGTACTGGATACCGTAACCGTTGGTGTACCAGTCACCGTCGGTTTTGCTCGGGTTAGCGTTCATGTTATAGCCGAATACAGCGTCGTTGATATTAACTTCGCCAACCGGCTGAGCAAGCACGTAAACCTCTGAACCCTGTTCATAAACAGCCTCGGTTGTAAGCCATGTAAGAGCGTTTGCATCGTGGTAACTGAAGTTACTGAGAGCGTCGCCGTATCGGTCTGAGTAACCGCCTACAACACCTACAATATCACATGCAACATACGCTTCATATGCAAATTCACCGTTCTCATCGAGAACCATGTATATCAACTGATCGGGATGTGTTGTTCCGTCTATTGTTATACCGACAGAATCGTCGAGCTGGTTGATTGTCGGCCAGCATTCAGTCATACCGAATATACCGAAATCGTATTCGCCGTCACCGTCGATTGCGAGCTTGGCATTTTCAAGCACGCCTTCCTGGAAGAGCGGAACCTGCTTTTTATAAAGCGGCTGAGATGCTGATATACGGCTATCAACACGAACAGTAATTTCTGTTGAAAGGAAGTCGTACATTTCCTGTCTCATATCGAGAGCGAAGCCTGCGTACTGAGCACGCACGTTGGAGTAATCCTTGGGAATTTCGCCGTTCGGAGTTTTGAGAACCACAGACTGACCTGTCAAGTAACCGTAAAGGTCAAGAGTAAGAGCGTTAACAGCATCGAGAGCAGTTTCGTATCTTACTGCGTAACCCTGTGAGTAATCCATATAAGGAGCACCGACCTGGGAAGCAGAACCGAGAACTGTGTAGATGGCGTTAAGCTTATCCTGGATAGCGATTCTCTGCTCGTCACGAATGCGCTGCTCTGCAATAGAGATGTTTGTTGTATCAGCAGTTGCAAGATAGTCGGGTGTGTATGTACCGACACCGCTGCTGGAGCTGATACCGTTGTAGGTGTATTCACCTGCGATAAAGCTCTCAACAAGATTTCTTACACCGATTGTGAATTCGTTGTCGTCCTCAACACCGAATGTCTTTGTCTGAAGCTGATCAAGCTCTGCCTGAATTACAGCAAGCTCATCGAGCATCATCTGCTGCTTGGTAACGTCAAGCTCCTCACCCTGAAGGTAAGTTGCACAGAATGTTTCCCAAAGAGTTGTGATGTGAGAAACGTCACCGTAGGGAGAAACCTGAACCGAACCGGTTGTAGGAGCAGTCATAACACGTGCACCGTCATCAGTAACAGAGATTACGCTGTTCTGATATGTGTTAACGGCAAACAGTGTTGTGCTGAGTGAATCAATCTTAGCAGAGATGGAGTCGATAAGAGCCTGAGTGCTGTCATCAAGACCCTTCCACATAAGAGCTTCTCTTGTGTTGAAGATTGTTGTGGTGTGCTCATTGATGGTAGCCTGATCCTTAGCTGTAAGCTCTTTGCTGAGCTTAGTAGCTTCGAGATACTCAGTGTAGTAAGGAGTCCATGTGTCGGATGTGAAGTACTTTGAACCGTACTCGTTACCGTAATCCATATCAAGTGAGAATGTACCGTCGCCGTTGTCGATCCAGATCATATAGATAAGCTCGAGAGCGCCGTCGGACTCAGCTGCGAATGCCTTACCGAGTTCTTCATCAAAGTAAGTGTAATCAGCAGGATTGTACTTGAGACCTTCATCTTCGCCGGGCTGTGTAAGCTCGCCGTAGAAGCCGCCTGCTGAAGTCTTGAGCTTGATTGTGTTGTCGATATCGGTATTTTCGAGAATATCGAATACCCACTGGTCAATAACTTCCTGGCTTGTTTCGTCTGTAAGTGCCTCTGTGGCTGCAAGAGCCTCGACAAGCTCTGCAACAGATTCATCTGTGAAGAGGAAGCGATAGCTGATTTCGCCTGCACCGTTGACGATTTCAAACTTCTTATACTCGCCGTCGTCGCCGTAGAGCTCGCCGTTAGCGTACTCGATAGCGTCGTTGAGAGCTGCGAGGAACTGACCGCCTTCAACAAGGAGGTATCTCTCGTCGCGGTCTGCACCGTCGTAATCCTTTGCGCCGGAGTCACTTACAAGACCGACTGCTGCCCAGATGCCGTCAGCGATTGTACCGTCGATAACTGTGCCTGCACCGTCGTTGTAACCTGTGACTGTCGGGTCTGTGTTCCAGAGAGTAATCTTGTTAGCTGCTGCGGTAGTAACAACGTTTGTAGCGGCTGTAACTGAATCAGCGGAGTACTTGGTTGTGTTTGTGACCTTATCTCTGCCGTTAAGCTGGAGCGGGTCGTAAGCAGCCTTGGAGCTCTGGCTGAGCTTTGTGGTTGCGTTCATAGCTGCCATTGTAACCTGAGCGGGTACGAAGGAAGCAGCATTAAGCTCGTTATAAAGGTTAGTAACGAGAACGTTGTACTGAGCCTGACCCTGCTTAGCTGTAAGACCGAAGCCGTCGTACATCGCCTTTGTTGAGAAGATGTTGTTGATGGACTGGCCGTTTGCAGCGTAGATTGTAGCAGGATTGAAGCCTGTGTAAACAGCGTTGAAGTAAGATGTCATTGTACCGGAGTCGGAAATTGTAACAGTATCGCCTGCGTTATCGTTGAGGTGGTTGATGATACCGTTCCAACCGTCGAGGTAAATGGGAGCAGTTGTAAGAGTGTCGATGATTGACTTGTAGTTAGTTATAGCAGCTACGTACTCTGTGTACTTATCGCCGAGGTTTTCGTTAGCAAGTGCGGCAATTGTTTGAGCGTATCCCTTAGCCTGATCGATAGCAACGGGGTCGTAGACTGAGCGCTGAACTGTTTCAAGCTGACCTGCTGCGTTGATGATAACAACGTCAACTTTTTCGTTCTCTTTTTCTGCAATCAGTGCATCGAGCTGTTCGTTGATTGAATCATAGCTACCTATGATACCTGCGATTGTACCGTCATAGTCGCTTACCTTCTTGTGCTGAAGGCTGTAATAAGCAACAACAAGATCGTAAGCAGCCTTGTTTATGGTATTTTCAAGTGATGTACCGTCAACAGCGATAGGCTGACGGAATGTGGGTGATGCAGGATCCTTATCAATTGTGAACTGTGCACCCTGTACGTTAACGTAGTAGTCGCCTGCGGGAACCTGATTACCGTAGTGTGTAAGGTTTACGGCAACCTTCTCGCCGTCAAACTCTGTTGTGTCGAAGAATTTGAGGGCGTTCTTTCTTGCGGTGTCGTACTGATCCCAGTTGGAGTACCAGTCTGAACCGTCAAAATCAGGACCAAGAAGCCACTTACCGGCGTTGTAGTTACCTGAACCGTACTTATCATACTCAGGAATCCAGGTCTTGTTGAGGAGGAGCTGAAGTGTTGATGTGTCAGCTTTGTTAATGTTTGCGGGGTCAGCGTTTTCGTTATACTTTGCCATGAAAGCATTTACTGCATCTGTGTATGCCGCAATGCTTGTAGCCATGGGCTTACCTGCAAAGTTCTTAACACCTGTTTTTGCATCGTTTTCAAGAAGGCCGCCGAGTGTGTTGATGTATGCCTCCGTGAAATAAGGATGGTCCTTAAAGAACGGTTCATTGCCTGCAACAGCTGCATAGCTTGCAGGGTCGTTTGCTCTGAGGGAGAACACCTGAACCTTCTTATTATTAACAATATTGTAATACTCTTCTGCCTTTGCGTTTATTGATGCAAAGTCTGTTTTGCCGAGGATTGCGTTCTCTTCGTTAACTCTGAACTCTTCCATTGTTCTGAGCACGAGAGCAGCTCTCTTCTTATAGATCTCCTGAGTCAGTGCGTTGATAGCATTCTGATTTTCGGCAAGAGTTGCGCCGTCGATGATGCCGGGCTGTGCGTTCTTGGCGGTGAAGTAAGCTGTCCATGTGTCGGCAGTGTACCACTGTGCACCGCCTGTAAGAACGTTGCCGTTTTCATCATAGAGGACATAGTCTGCAAGTGCGTCGTAATCCGTGCTGCCACTTTCGTATGTAGCAGGAGTGGTCTTCTGGATTTCGAGCTGGCTCATATCGTAGCTTGCGGGTGTGAGCTTTTCGTAGTAGTAGTCAACGTCAGCGATATCGGGCAGGATATCTCTCTCAACAAAGAGGGCAAGAATCCAGTCTGCCTGATTTTTTGTTGACTGATATGTGCTTGATGAGTCAGCGATCTGTTTATCATAGGCGTCAGCAAAGCCGTAACCAACGTCGCCCCATGAAGCATCAGTCCAGGGGTTGATGGGCTTAACGGGGTTACCTTCACCGTTCAATACCCAGATTTCGCCTGTATCCGGCTTGCCGTTTCCGTTTGTGTCGCCGCTGTTGCCCTTGTCAAATGTGGGCTTAACTTTGGCGTCTGTAACAACAAAGCCTGCGTTAACAATATCGGCTGAAAGTGAGTTGTAGCTTGTTTTGAATACGGGTGTGTAAAGGTAGCTTGCACCCCTATCCTGCTTGTTGTAGTTTGCGTAGTAGGTTATGCCGCCCTCGGAGTAAGTACCGTCAGCGGAGTAATACTCGCCTGCCTTACGGAACTCGAGAGCCTCGTAAGCATCACGTGCTGTGTTGTAGAGACAGTTTGTTGTGTCGGGAACAGCGGGTGAAGCTACGTTCTTGTAAGTGAAGGTCTGCGGATAAAGTCTGGGCAATGAGCCGACAACCGCATTTTCACTGGGCTTTTTGAGAGTTCTGTCGATGTTGAGCGAGTTCTTGAAAGCAGTATAAGTTGAATATGTATAGATACCGCTTGCAAGTGCCTTTTCGTTTGCGTAGTTCTTTGCTGTGCCGTCGTTATGATAGCCTGCGTATTCGTCACGCATGAACATAATGGTATCATTCTCAGCACTATAATAATTAGTATACTTATCAAATGCAGTATAGTCTGCAGAGGCAAGGCGAAGCTTATCCCATGACTGCTGGAGTGCATCAGCGTAGTCGTTGATGTACTTCTGGAAACGAACGTCAAGATGAGCATCGTGAAGGTTGCCTGCAGAGTCGCTTGTAGCTTTAAGTTGTGAGTCTGTTTCAGCGTAAACAGTTGTTCTGTTCTTGATAGTTGAGATAAGGTCTGCTGCGTTGTTAACGAACATTTCCTTGGCATATCTTGTGCCTGCGTAACGCTGGTCGTCACCGCTTGCAACTGCAAAAGTAAGAGTATCGTAGTTGGCAATACTTTCGTTTACAACTGCATCGCCTGCGATATTTTTAAGTGTGTTTACAAGCTTAGAGTAGTCAGCATCCTTGTAAACAGGGTTCTGCCAGAGGTTGATAAGAAGATTCTGGTCGAAGTCCTCTTTTTCCCAAAGGTTACCGCACTTTGTATAAGCTGTCATAACCTGTGTACGCCACTGGCTCCACCATGCAGGGTCCATCTCAGCCTCGTTGAAAACAGCGGAGGGAGATACGGGTACTTTACCTGTAATCCAGTCAATAGCCTCGTGAGCCTTTGATCTGTCAACTCTGTTGAAAACAAAGCCGTAGCCCATTGTTGAGTTATTCCACTCGGAGTCTTTCTTTTCACCGTGGATGATAAGACGGGAATATGTAGCTGCCGCAGTAAACTGGTTAAGTGACTTGTTGGCATCGATATACATTTCCCAGACAGCACCGTCGTTAAGTGTGATTGAGTTGCCGTTTGCCCAGTTATTATTAGCACCTGTTGAAGCCAGGGTAAACATACCTGTAGAAGCAACATCAGGCGATTTACTGACATAGTCACCGGAGTAGTTAACGCCCGTGTAGTTGCTGGCATCCCAATACTTATACATAGTGGGCTCGTTACTATCGCTATCGGTTGTTGTCATTACAAACTTGAATCGCGGCTTAACGGTTGCGCCCGTAGCCTGCGGGTCAAAGTAAATATGAGCAACAACGTATTCATCAGAGTTATTGCCACCGGTATTGATCGTAGAGTCTGTTGAGTAGTTTTTCAGACCGTTGTAATAAGCATTACCGCTGTTGAACTTAGCCTGAGATCTGTCATTAAAGAATACAACTCTGCCGGCGGCGGCGTAACTCTGTGACTTTGGCCACTGATGAGCTGTACCGACTGACCAGTAAACACCCTCATCACCGTAACGTGTGTACTCGTTGGTTGTGCCGTTAACAACGGTTGTGTGGAAGGAATCACCCTGAACACCACCGTAAAGAGCCATAATACCGGAAACACCACGTGAAGCGAAGATATTGTTATCCATAGTCAGCGTTGTCTTAACGAAGATACGGGTATTTCTGGAAATAAGTGATCTGCTTCTACGTGTACGGCTGATCCACATACCTTCTTTATTCGGTACGCCCTTGACATAGGATGCGGCATACTGAGTGTATGTATCGTTCTTGCCGTCCTTGTTAAGGTCCTGCGGAAGTGTAAATGAAAGTTTATAATAAATACTGCCGCCCGCGGATGCAGTACCACCTGTAATAGTAGTCTCGAAGTGGGTACCGCTCTGGGTTGTTGAGGTTGTAACTGCAGTGTTAACCGTATCGTTGTTTGCACCAACAACTACACAGCTTACGTTTGTTGCATTTGAGGGAACGTCAAATTTAATAACGCGGTCTGTATAGGGTGCAGCTGTCTGGATTGTGGAGCCGCTTACATAAATGATGGGCGGAACATCGATTGATGCAAACTGGCTCTTGCCCTGAAGGAGAAGGCTGTCGTCCGGCTTACCCTTGTTGGAGTTAAGCAGGGCTGCGATAGCATTCTGAAGGGCTGTGTTGAAGTTATTAATATCTGCCTGTGTTGTCTGTGTCTGTGCGTAGCAGGTAAGAGCATTCTGGTAAGCAGACATATAAGCGTCCCACATCTGCTGTGTAGCATTGGGGTAATCGCTCTGTTTACGGGGGTTCATGAGTTCAGACATTGTGAGCTCACGAAGTGCGCCCTTATCGTAAGTGTGGAAGTTGAGGTAGTAGGGGGATACCGCATAGAGAAGGATACGGTAACCGCCGTCGGAGCTACCCTTATTACGCACACCTGTGAACATTGTCATATCCTTGCCGTTGAGGGCAAGTGCGGCTTCCTTGCTGTCAACAACAAGGGGGAAGCCCTTGTACTGACCTGCCATATTACCGAGCTTATTGTCGGGCAGGAGGTTGCCGTTCTGGTGTGTTGTGCCGAGGCCGTAAAGACTCTGCTGGTGGGCAAACGTCTCATAGAAGAAGATTTTAGCTTCGTCGATTGTACCGCCGCTACCTGTTGAGTCGTTTTCTGCACTGATAGCTGTATTATAGTTATCGTATCTGACGTTTCCGTCCCAGTCGATGGTTGCACCGGAGGGATTAAAGTCCTGATCGCCGGCATAGAAACCGATACCTGAAATGTACTCTACAAAGCCACGGTCAAGGTCCTTCTGAACCCAGAAGTCGATGCTGACGCCTGTGTCGAGTCTGCTGTCGGTTGCGGAAACCTTCGGCAGAGCAGAAGCATCAAGGTAGATATCAGTTCTGGGAGGAGCGTAGATTGCACGCTGTGAAACAAGACCGCCTGTAACTTCACGACGGCTGGGGCTGAAGCGGAACATGCTGAAGCGTGTGTCGCCCGCCTTGTTATACCATGACTGGTCAACGTCGGAAATCATAAGAGAGTAGTTGTAGTATGTGTTGGAGTTGAAATCGCCACTGTTCTGCGATGTTTCACGCGATACGCTGTATGCACCGGGGCCGGAAAGTGTACCGATATAAGCAAGGTCAACATAGTGCTTGGAGTTGTTGCTTTCACGGTAGCCACGGAACCAGTCGTTATAACCTGCAGGCTGCTTGATATTCTCAACAACTGTGCTGTTACGGATTTCGTACTGAACACCGTCAACTTTATACCTTACGGTGTAGTTGATATATTCGCCCGCTGTAAGCACGCTCTCGCCCTTGATGGCATACTTATAGAGCACACCCTCACTTGTGGTCTCTGTACCGAGGTTAGTAAGGGTTGCCTGAGCGTTACCCGTTGTTCTGTGTGCGCTGAACGTAACATCCGTTGCACCTGCGGGCAAACAGTAGCTGACCGCAAGATCCTGATCATAAGGCGTTTTGGTCTTATAGTCGAGAAGCTGAGTCTGAACAACGTTACCGAACTCCTGCTTTGCACGTACGTCAGCAAGGTTCTCAGCTGAACCGATGTAAACAGTCTTGGGAACAGAAAGTGTGTTTACAAGCTGAACACCGTCGCCGTTGATAGCCTCAATACGGTCGGATGTAACGTCTGCACTGGCGGTAACAGAGAGCTGTGAATAGCTCTTTACCTCTGAAATAACATCGACATCACCTGTTGCGTCGTTAAGTGTGAACTCGAAGTAACGACCCTTGGGGTTCTGGTCGGTGTTGTAATTTTCCTGTGTAAGGGCACCACCCATATAGAAGTGGAAGCCGTTATCGTCAACAACGTCGAAGTAGTTATCGTGGTCGTGACCGAATGTCATACCAAGGCAGTTGCCGGGTGTAAGGAGCGCATTGTAGAGCGCAGCCGTGCTACCCGCACCAAGCCATGTCGGGCAGGGACCTTCGTTCATCGCACCGCTGGGATTGTTGGCAGGGTCAAGACGTACATATGCCCAGTTGTTTACAAGGTGCGTATATCTGCTGGGCACGGAAACACCATTAGAAGCATCTGCCTGAATAAGAGCACCCGTAGTGTAGATTTCCTGCAGGATAACGTGCTGCGAAGCAAGGGTCGGAACATAAGCCGAGCTCTGACCTGTAACCTGTGCCTTGTAGCTGTACTGACTGGAAGCCAGAGTATTGTTCATCTGGGTATACCACTGAACAAGCTGGTTGTAAGCAGTCTCGTTATCTCCACCGGGACGAAGGTAACCCTCGTCTTCGTCACCCTTTGAGTTGAACATTGCAAAGTTAAGCGCAACAGCCTTATTAGTGGAGCTTGCACTGACTGTAACGTTACCTGCACCGGGAGCACCGTCAAGGTCGATTGTACTGAAGTTGTTATCCCAATCGACAAAGTATGCATATCTGTCCATCTGGTATTCCCACTGGTGGTTGAGTGAGCCGAAGTCGTACTCATGGTTACCGGGTGTAGCGATAACCTTACAGGTGGACTTCATATACGGAGAGAATGCGTTATATACTCTGTTGATTGCACTCTCCCACTGTGCTTTGGTAGAGGAGCTACCACCCTGAGTCTGGTCACCTGTAAGCAGGATTACGTCAGGGTTGTAGCGCTGCATAAGCAAGCGGATAGTCTCTCTCGTACGCTCGGTAACAGCACCGCCGCTGACCGATGTCTGAATATCAGGCAGCTGGAGCACTTTGAGCTTACGTGTTGTGTCGTCGAAATGAATGCCGAAATCTGTTTTTTGCTGATTCTGCAGATTCGCACTCGCCTCAAAACCGGTCATAGCAAGGAACGATGCAAGCATCGATACTACGAGCAGTAATGAGAGAATTTTCTTCGTTATTCTCATAATCGAAATTTCCTCCTTGAGAATAGTTTGGAATTTTGCAATCCGACGGGGATTGCGACCCACTCTGACCGAATGGGTTGCCGGGCAAAACTGCCCGACAAGGGTTTGCGTAAAATTCCGGTTGAATTTCGCAGGGACGGTAAATGCGACACAAAAGCCGCATATTGTGTTTTGCTGTTTGCAACCATACGGTTGCGAGTAGGGGACACGTCCCCCGCTCCGACTGATGTTTCGTCCGCTCGGGACGGGAGACCCATCCCCTACGATAACCTCGCCGCTGCCGCCACCGGATACTCAGCCGCAGCACCGCCGCCGACCTGACCGTCGGCACACCGACACCGCGTGCAGCGAAGCTTTTTTGTTTTGTGTTTTCACCGCCGTTTTCCGACCTGACCAAAACGGAAAACACCGCTGTTTTTTACCCCGAAAAGACCGCCCGAACATTGCCTGCCGCCCACCGCCGAAGCCGATGAAAAAGCGGGAAACAACATCTTGTGTATCAAGTCTTATCAAGACACAAAACATAGTATTATATATAATGATACGGTTTTACTATACCAAGTTTTTGGCTCTGTGTCAACATTTTGGGCACATTTTTCACCTTCATTTTTCCAATTTTGTGCACCCTGCCGAAACCGCTTGCCTCACTATGTAAGCAATGCACAAACAGTCTTCCTCAACCTCTGTCTGAAACCGCCTCGGAAACAGCCAAAAAAACCACGCAAAAACGCACGTTTTCCGCCCTTTTTTCACCTGCAAACTGACAAAATCCGCACCGGATTTTGCATCTTTTTTATGCTCAGAACTGCACCTTTTTTGTTCGCAATTTCTTCCGTTTTCGCCCCAAAAAAGCTCTGAATTTTAACACTCTCTACCTCCCTTTTCAAGCCCACTTTTCAGCCGTTTTTGCCCTTGAAATCCACCGATTTTTGCTCTTTTTGCCACCATTTTTGCCGTATTTTTTTCCTCAAAAATTGCATAATTTACAAAAAGTTAACAATTTAATTCCGATATGACATATTAATTGTGCTTTTATTTTCGATTTTGAAACAATACCTTTTCGGACGTTTAAAATATTTGTTTACTTTTTCCTCAAAATAATGTATAATACTACTCAGAATTCAAAGCCAAAACGGAGGTTTTTATTATGCCGAAACGTCAGGATTACATCTCTTGGGATGAATATTTTATGGGTATCGCTATGCTCTCCGCAAAGCGAAGCAAAGACCCCAGCACACAGGTCGGTGCCTGCATCGTAAACCAGAATAACAAAATTATGTCCGTCGGTTACAACGGATTCCCTCTCGGTTGCAGTGACGAGGATTTCCCCTGGGAGCGTTCAGGTGACAACTACGATACAAAATACCCCTACGTCTGCCACGCAGAGCTTAACGCAATCCTCAACAACGCAGGCGGCAACCTCAAGGGCTGTAAAATTTACGTTGCTCTCTTCCCCTGCAACGAATGTGCCAAGGCAATAATCCAGTGCGGTATCAGCGAGGTAATCTACCTCTCTGACAAATACGCTGACACGTGGGGCACACGTGCCTCCAAGCGTATGCTTACCGCCGCAGGTGTTAAGCTTACTAAAATAAAGCTCGACCACGATGAGGTCGTTATCAACTTTAAGGAAGAACTTGTCTGATGCTCGAAAAAAGCAACTACCGATACAACAAGCAGGTCGGCGAACCGTATAATATTATCAACGGTCACACCCGCCACAAATCCTCTCAGATGCGTTTCGGTCTTCGCAGCTTCGCACAGGTAGGCAGCGGCATTATTGCCGTCTATAATCTTATGATTCTGCTCAACCGTGCCGTTCTGCTTGCCGATGCTACCCGCGAAATCTACATCAAAGCAAAAACTCCGCTCGGCTTTTTCGGTGTACATCCGCTCAGAGTTTTCCGCTACTTTTCTTCACACTATCTGCCCGTAAATCTCGACCGTAATTTCCGTAGCTTCTGCGAAAAATTCGAGCCCGGCTTCTGCGGTATTGTTTTCTGCTGGACAGGCAAAAAATTCTTTTCGCCGATTCACGCATTCGCAGTTGAAAACTTCAACGGCAAAATCTATATTTACAACCGTATTGCAAACTCACCCAGACGTTACGAATACCACAACGTTTCCGCTATAGCAGATTCAAAGAGTTTCATCGTCGGCTACTACATAAACCGCGACGAATTCGACAGATTTTAAATACCTCGGTGGCGTTACGACGCACCAAATTAACTTACTTGCAAAAAAAAATCAGTGAAATTCCACACGGAAAATCACTGATTTTTTTATTTTTATTTTGCTTTTATTCCTTTGTATTCATATCACTCAGCGGCAACGCTACTCTTGCCGTAAACATATCGCCGTCGATATAAATATCAAATTTTCCGCCCTGAAGCACGCAAAGGTCACGGGCAATAGACAAGCCTAAACCGCTTCCTTCTCCGCTTCTTGACGAATCCCCTCGGACAAACCGTTCCATAAGCTGATCGGTTGAAACGTTCAGCGGTTCACGCGAAATGTTTTTGAAAGTTGCTATTCCGCAACCATCCTGAACACCGACCATAACGTATGCCACGGTATCTTCAAGAGCGTATTTGGCTATGTTCGAAATAATGTTTTCAAAAACTCTGTAGGTTTTCTGACCGTCAGCCCGGACAATGGGTGTGCCGTTGACAGGTGTAAAACGCACGTCAATTCTGCTCTGCTCAAGTCTGTCGGTATTTTCACCGACTGCCTGCATTGCAAGCTCGTGCAGATTTACGTCAACAATCTGAAGTTCAACCGCACCTGTTGAAGCTTTTGTCGCTTCAGTTAAATCTTCTATAAGCCTTTTCAGTCGCTGTGATTTATCGGCAAGCACGTCAACGTATCCACGCACGGTTTCATTCTCGATATTACTCCGTTTTATAAGGTCGGTGTAAGTAATTATAGAGGTCAGCGGAGTTTTAAGATCGTGAGAGACGTTGGTAATAAGCTCGGTTTTTGTACGCTGGTCACGGATTCCAGCTTCGATAGCCTGCTTCATTCCCTCACGCATATCCTCAATTTCGTGAGCAAGCCTTGTCATAGGTGCAGGCATATTTGCACAGTCAAACTCAACGTCAAAATTGCCCTGCTGTGCCTGAGAAACAGTATACCTGATTTTATCGAGTGACCTTGCGTAGGAATAAATCGTAACAATCATTACCGCATTGATAAGAAGTAATCCTATTACACCGAAAAACACCATATAATCGCCAAGCAGAATCAGAATAACACACACAGTAACCGCAACTAAATAAAACAGAAGGAAAAACCTGAAATATCTGCGTACACCGTCCTTGAGCTGTGTGCTGTTGCAGCTGATACGTCGGTAGACCTTAGCAATAATCTTGCAAGGCAGACGCACAAGCAGATTATCAAACAGAGTACCGTTGAGCCTGCGGCGGTTTATTGAAGCAACCATATTGAGCAGTGAGGCAAAGCCGATCAAGGCAAGTGCAACACAGAGCGGAGTTATGAGCATACTCCATCCGTCGTTACGGAAATTGTACATATAAAGTACAAGCCACACTGCAAGTGCAAAAGCACCGACAAAAACACCTGCAGAAACTATAAAATGAAGCTCACCCGGAATTTTATCCTGCCGTCTGAGTGGAGCGGGCAAGCCTTTGTTCACCTTACCGCTGATAAAACAGAACACGATAAAAGAAACCATAGTAAGAGCCAGAGAAACCAGACAGACCGCCATACTACGCTCGAGCGTGCCTACAGATGCCGTATAATCCTCATACACACGCACAAACGGGTCGGATGAATCCGCACGGGAATAATCGAAGCTGAGATAAATCGTAAACGGGTCAGTTTCAATAAGGTCAGTCTGACCTATGACGTATTTATAAGACGGCAACTCCATATAACGGAAATAGCCGTAACGTATAAGGGTGAAAAAGTGATAGATATACGCTGTCGGGCTGAGAATTATGCCATCCTTCGTCTGCACAATATCGCTTGAATCTGCACCGTAGTACCCGAAAAAGGAATCATCACCCGAAACAGTACTTCGGCTCAAATCTTCAAAAACGCTGCCTGCCGTAACCGTACCGAAATTATCGGACGAAGAAACAAACCACGTATCCTCACTGTATGCTTTGGAAAAGTCCGATGCCGTAGCAAAGCTGCTGTTTGTAAAAGTTTCACCCGTAGCATTGTTGACAACGAAATATTCGAGCGATTTAAGCTGAGAAAGATAAGAATTTATGTGCTTATACTCGTTTTCATAACGCCCGGTATCCCAGTCAGATCTCGTCTCGGCATCCTTCTGAGCCATTGACATAACGTATTTTTCGTCAACACTTACCGTGCCGTCGTCGTTGATAATATACGCATCGTCATTTCTGAAATACTGAATATCATATTCGTAGTAATAGTAGCCGTCTTCGTCTTCGTAATAGTCGCCGGACTGTGACATATTGTCTGCCGCAAGATATTTGTTGTATTCATCTGCTTTTTCACGGCAACCGCCGACATATTCTTTAAACAGTTCATCCGTAAGCTGACGGCGTTTTTCGTTCAGAAGATTTTCCATATTATCCTGCTCAAAAATACTGCCGTTGCGATATGTTACAACGTTGCGTTTTATCGCATAATAAGAAAATCCGATCTCCGCAAGGAAATCGGACGAAATCCTCGGGTCATAGAGTGTGCTTTTAGGGTCGGAGCTGAAATTATCAAGCCCGTAAAAATAGCCTGCACGCACTGCAAAATCTGCAATGCTGAGTGCCGACACAACCGACGTGCCTATACACAGCAGGCACAGAAACACACATATTACCTTCAGAACAGTTCTTTTATATTTTTTCAATTTTGTATCCAATACCCCACACCACCTTAAGATACTTCGGATTTTTCGGGTCGATTTCAATTTTCTCCCTTATCCTGCGTATATGGACGGTAACCGTTTTATCCGTCGAGAAAGACGGCTCATTCCATACTGCCTCGTAAATCTGTGTTGTGGAAAGCACTTTGCCGAGATTTATCATAAGATATTCGATAATACCGTATTCGGTAGCCGTAACCTTGACGGGTACACCGTCAAGCTCTACGGTATGGGCAGACGTATCAATAACAAGACCGCCCGTTGCGATACAGCTGTCTGCCACGGCACTGCCGCCGAGAGTTGTATAACGCCGTATCTGTGACTTTACCCTCGCAACAAGCTCCAACGGATTGAACGGTTTTGTGACGTAATCGTCCGCACCGAAGCCGAGACCCGTAATTTTATCGGTATCCTCACTTTTGGCAGAGAGCATAATTATAGGCACGTTGCTTTTTTCCCTGAGCTTGAGGGTAGCGCGAAGCCCATCCATTTCAGGCATCATAATATCGAGAATAATACAGTCAAGCTCCTCGCTCTGTGCAATTTCGACAGCCTGCTTACCGTTGAAAGCTTTGAAAACTTCAAAGCCTTCAAGCTTAAGATAGATTTCTATTGAATTTACTATTGCGACGTCATCATCGCAAACAAGAACACTGTTCAAATAAAATCATCCTCCTTTCACTGTGCTTACCACAAGCACAATGCTACAACTGAAGGATTACAAAATCCAATACAAAATTATTAAGAATTTTCAACAATTTTTCCGTAGAGTCTGAGTGCAAAAGCCTGTGCAGCGGGCATAGGCTCAAACCGTCTTGAATAATTACCGATGCCCATTGTATCGCCCTGAGCAAAATCAACCTCGCCGTTAGCTCTGGTTACACTCATAAGGTAATCAAGGCAACGCTCACTCTCTGCAGTATAACCCATACGGTGAAGCAGAGTGCCTATCATTGCGGTTGCCGATGACTCCTGACGTGAAAAAGGCACGCCGATTATAGCATTAAAGCTGCCGTTTTCATTCTGAAAAGGCACAAGAGCTTTGCAAAGTGCGTCAGCACGCTCTCTGAGCACGCTGTAATATTCGTCCGACTCATCGAGCAGACCGAGGCACTCATCAAGCGCAAGTGCAAGCCAACCACAACCTCTGCCCCAACCGTAAATACCAAGCGGCATTTTATTGTCGGGATTAAAACAATGAACAGGCAGACCTGTTCTTTCATTTATACCGTAGGCATAGAACTCATCAAACTGTCTTTTGGCAAGCTCATACGCTTCGGGACAGCCGTAGGTCTGATGATATTTAATCAGGAACGGGCAGACCATACCGAGCACGTCGACATATCGCTCTTTCTGATCCGGATTATACGGTAACGTACAGTTGCCTGCGACATTGATTGCCTTTGCACAATAATCCTTGGCGGCAACGATAACTTTTTCATCCTTTTCAAATCCGCTTTTCAGCAACTCATACAGCAGCATTGCCGTACCCGGAGTATACTCACAATCAGTAAGATTGCTTTTTACAAAAAAACGGTACGCAGCATCTCTTGCTTCACTGTTTTCTGATGTTGCGGAAAGCAGGCAAGCAATCTGCCAGACAGAAAATTTCTTATTGTAATATTCACCTTTTATCTTCGGCAACAAGGTATATACAGTTCTGTCAGTAACGGATATCGGAGGCAATTTTTTCACTTGTTTTGTTGCAACTTTTTTAGTTTTTTTACACCATATTTTTTTGTCGGTATATCGACCGATGTGAATGCGTTTTACCCACGTTGTTATCATCGGTATAAAATCTGCCGCAAAAACAAGAAGACAAATCAGCAGCAGAACACTGACAAAAATCAATAAAATTTCTACCATTATTTTTCACCTAAAAGCGCATAAAATTTTTGTACTTCTTCTTCGTTTCCGTGCTTCATTTTTTTCAGATTTTCACTGAGAGTTTCAGCAAGATTTTCATTGTCGATAAGCAGTGCGATTTTCTCAGCAATGCTCTCAGCATTTATCTCAGCAAGCACGGCTGTTTCACCGTCAGTAAGCTGATCGTAAACAGTTGTGAATTTAGTTGCGACAATCGGTTTAGCAAGACACTTTGCTTCGTCAATAGCAATCGATTTCCCTTCAAAATACGAGGGTTGTACGTAAATATCACACTTTGCAAGATACGGATACGGGTTTGATTTTTCGCCGAGAAAAATAAAATTTTCTTCAAGATTTTTTTCTTTTACTTTCTGTTCAAGCTCATCTTTCAGCTCACCTTTTCCGATAGAAAACCACTTGAAATTATAGCCTTTTTTCACTAAAATTTCAGCCGCATCTACTGCTAAATCGTAGCCTTTAGGTGATGCTATTCTGCCGATTGTGAGCAGAATTTTTTCGCCTGATTTTTTATCAAAATCTTCAACCTTTTCATCTGCCATTTTTGCAAGAGTTTTCGGTGAGGTTATATTCTCAACAACGCGAACTTTTTCTGCATGTTGCGGAAAAGTTTCCTGCAACGCATATTTGCATTCTTCGGAAACAGCGACAATATAATCAACTTTTCCAAAAAAATTACTGTCGATTTCCGCATCCATTTCCAGCTTGCGGTAATCGGAATGAATGTATGCGATTTTTGTCTTTGCGTCAACACAATCTGCGACAAAAAAGTTTGAATTTCCCTCCAGATAACCGATTGCCGCATCGTACTCTTTTCCGCTGTCGGGAAAGAAACTTTTCATATACTTCCACGCAAGCTGATCACGGGTAAGTGACGAACTGACAGAAGAATTTACCGTGCGTGAATACATCAGCCTTTTAACCGCAAGCACAGGTTTAAAACTGAACAGAAGTGAAAGCACACTTTTTACCATGGGTTCAGTGAACTTGTTATATAACTCCCCGAAAGGAATTACGTTTACCTGTTCCGGAATCATATCATAAAACAGACCTGATGGCTCAAACAGCATAAGGTCTACGTCATATTTTTCATAATCAATAAGCTGAAGCAGTGTAAGCAGACTGCGTTCACCGCCGCCGCTTTTCATAGACTCCATTACAAATAACAGCTTTTTTTTCATTGAGTATCATCACATCCGAAAAAATCAGTTTAACTGTGTTTTTTGATTGTAACACAAAATATAAATTTTTTCAACAAAGCAAAATGCGGTATGCACTGTGGCACACCGCATCAGAATTTTATTATACTCTGTGGCCGTTTTTAAGCTTGATTTTGCCGATGAACGGAATTTTGAGGATACCTGTGAATGAATCGTCATCAAAGTCGATATCAAGCTCTGCATCCTTGCCAAGCATTGCGACATTGATTACAGCCTTGAGGTGGTCGTCACCTATATCGACAGATTTGACTGTATACTCGGGAATATCGACACCGGAAATATCGAGCTCAAAACCGTAAGAACCGTCTTTCTCGAAAATATCTACTGTAGCCTCACCGCGGAAAAGCATTGAATCTACCGTGCAAGCCCATTTACCTGTAGGATTCATTTTACGTCACTCCTTAATTGGATTTGTTTGGTTTGATAATACCATCTGTGCCGTATTTTGTCAACCGAGCAAATTATATTGACAATAATATTTTTAAGCCTTATAATATAATAAGTTTATAATAGCCGGATTCCGGCAAAAATCGAAAGGCGGCAATGATTTTGAAAAATATAATGTCTTCTGAAAAATTGCATGGCGAAAAGTCGGCATCTTTTATACTTGCAGTAAGAAGAGCCGGCGTAGCTCTGCTTGATGCTGTTATTATCAACCTTACATTTATAGCAACAAGCATAATCGAATTTTATCCCGAGCCGCTCGGTTACGACATAATCCAGGCTCTTGTAGGAAGATCATTATATGTAACCGTAATCTTCATAGCCGTATACATTTTCTTCGGCTTGTACAACAGCCTCTGGGAGTATGCAGGCTTACACGAAATGGTACGCTGTGCAGGTGCAGGCGTTGTGGCTACACTGCTCTGCCTTGCAGCTGACTTTATCTGTGACAGTTTTGACCTTCTTGACGTAAAGACATTCAGCCTGAGTGTATATTTCACTTCAATGCTCGTAATTATTGCCGCTACCGGTTGCATACGCCTTGCATACCGTATGATAAGACGAGCAAGAAAAGCCCGCTCTGCAGGCTCACGCAGAGGTGCAGGCCGCAGAGTCATGATAATCGGTGCCGGCGACATGGGTCAGACAATCCTCAAGGAGCTTGAAGCTGCCGCATTCTCGCTCGGCAAACCCGTTGTTTTTGTTGACGACAACCCGATGAAGTTTGACAGACGAATTGAAGGCGTACCCATCAAAGGCGGATGCGAAAGAATTCCCGAGCTTGCGGAAAAATTCAACGTTGATGAAATAATTTACGCAATCCCCTCTGCCTCGCCGGAGAGAAAAAGTGAAATTCTTAAATTTGCAATAGGCACAGGCTGCTCGCTCAAAACGTCACTTTCCCTTCAGGAAATAACAGAAAAGAGCGTATCTGAACCCACAATAAGAAACGTTGAGATTACAGACCTGCTCGCACGTCCTGAAGTAACTCTCAACACAGATATATGCTCTTATCTTAAAAATCAGACCATACTTGTAACAGGCGGTGGCGGCTCTATAGGCTCCGAGATATGTACTCAGGTTGCACGCTACGCACCCGAAAAGATAGTTATTTTCGACAACTACGAAAACAACGCTTTCATTCTCAAAAACAAACTCGACCGCAAATACCAGGGCAAAGTACAGTTCTTCATCCGCATAGGCTCCGTACAGGATCCGTCAAGACTTGACGAGGTAATGACCGAGTTCCAGCCGTCGGTAGTTTTCCACGCCGCTGCTCACAAGCACGTTCCGCTGATGGAGGACAGCCCCTGTGAAGCTGTAAAGAACAACATATTCGGTACATACAACACCGCAAAAGCGGCAATTGAACATAAGGTAAACAAGTTTGTAATTCTCTCCACCGATAAGGCTGTCAACCCGACAAACGTTATGGGTGCAACCAAGCGTGTTACCGAGCTTATCATTCAGTACTTTGAAAGGCAAAACACCGGCACTCACTTTGCGGCCGTACGTTTCGGTAACGTTCTCGGCTCAAACGGCAGTGTAATTCCGATATTCAAAGAGCAGATTGCAAACGGCGGCCCTGTTACCGTTACACACAAGGACATAACACGCTACTTCATGACCATACCCGAAGCTGCTCAGCTTGTTGTTCAGGCAGGCGGTATGGCAAAGGGCGGCGAAATATTCGTGCTTGATATGGGTGACCCCGTAAGCATAACGTCACTTGCAGAAAAGCTTATTACTCTTTCCGGATACAAGCCGTACGAAGAGATAAAAATCGAGTTTACTGGTCTGCGTCCGGGTGAAAAGCTTTATGAAGAGCTTACCCTTGCAGAAGAAGAAACTGAAATGCAGCTCACTGCAAACGACAAGATTTTTGTACTGCCTCCCGTAGATTTCAGCAGTGAAAAGCTTGAAGAAGGCCTTGAGAAGCTGAAAGCAGCCGATAAGACAAACGTACGCGAGCTGATTCTTGAGCTTGTGCCTAATTTTAAAAATTGAAAGCGAGCCAACCGCTATGCCCGACAGTAAAAAAGTAAGCCTGCTTGTAGGTATTTTTAACTGTGCCGATACTCTCGCTCAATGTATCGAATCCGTGCTTGCACAGACTTACACGAATTTTGAATTGATTTTATGCGATGACTGTTCACGCGACAACACATATGAAATTGCCAAGAGCTACGCTGAACAGGATAACAGAATCGTTCTCATAAAAAACAGCGAAAACATAAAGCTCGGCCGCACGCTCAACCACTGTCTTTCGGTGGCAACAGGCGAATACTGCGCAAGACTTGACGGTGACGATTACTGTGCACCGGACAGACTTGAAAAACAGGTAGCGTTTCTTGATACTCATCCGGAGTTTGATTGCGTAGGCACATATATGCGCATAGTAGACGGCAGTGACAGTATTAAAATACGCAAAGTGCCCGAGTTTCCACCTGTCAGTTTTCTGGCACAGAGCAACCCCTGCTGTCACGCAACCATGATGATGCGTACTGAAGTCTTACGTTCAATCAACGGTTATGACGTGCGCCCCGAAACAGAAAGAATTGAAGACGTCGATATGTTCTGGCGCTTTTACCTTGCAGGACACAAGGCAGCAAACATTTTGGAGCCGCTTTATTTTGTAAGAGAAGACCCCGACACCTATAAGCGTCGTAAAATGAGGTTCGATATAAGCTGTGCCAGATACAGATATAACGCCTGCAAAAAAGCCGGTCTGGGTTTCAGATACAGAATTCTTGCCGGCAGACAGCTTATTACAGCAATTATGCCTCACAGTATAGTCAGACTTTACCACAGTATCAAAGACCAGAGAAAGGATTAAGCTGAAATGCCTACCGATTTAGTTGTTGTTTTCTGCATAAGTATGCTTGGTGCGTTTTTCGGGCAGGCAATTCCCGGCCGAAGAAAAAATGCACTTGGTAAGCTTAAACCCAATATCTTTGCGTTTATTATTCCTACTCTGGTTATGATTCTTTATGCCGGTCTGCGTAATAATATAGGCGACACCATCTATTACGTACATACGTACCATCTTCTCGAAGATGAAGGTGCAGTAAAACCGGTAATCGGACAGAATGCTTATCTTTTTGAAATGTTCCAGTATTTGCTGATCAAAGATGGCGTTGAGTACTCTACTTTCATTATGATAAGCTCCGCTCTTACAATCTTTTCCTTTATGCTGCTCTTCTACAATTTCTCGGCACATTACGCACTGTCGGTTTTTCTTTTCTTTACAATGGGCGTATATGCATCTACTATGAACGGAATCCGTCAGTATATTGCTACTGCCATTATTCTTCTGGGAGCTAAATATATTTTCTCTCACAAAAATTCAGATTTCTGGAAATTGTTGCCCCTTATTATTCTTGCTTCTCTTTTCCACAACTCTGCACTCATTCTTATTCCGATTTATTTTCTCTGCCGTAGAAAAGCATGGTCAGCACCTACCTTCATTTCTGTTGCCGCAGGCGTTGTCGGCTTGATTTTTGTCAGTATGTTCCTGCCATCCTTTTTGTCAATTCTTGAAGATACTGCGTATTCCAATTATGCAGACGGATGGTTTACAAGCGGTAACGAATCGGGCACAGGTTTAATGCGTGTTGCTTTCAACTGTTTGCCCACAATATTAGCGGCTGTATTTTCAAAGCAGGTGCGTCAGTTCGGTCCGGTTGCGGACATTCTTATAAATATCTCACTTTTCCACTCGGCAATATTTATTCTTGCTTCTTATAACTGGATTTTTGCACGATTTGCTTTCTATACCTATGCGTTTGTTATTCTGCTTATGGCTATGATTTTCGTATCCATTCTGCGTTATAACAAATACAGATTTCTGGCAATTGTCCTGTTTATCGTATACTTTGCTTTCTTTGTCATAGACGCACGTGCACAGCGAATGAACTGGTATGCCAGTGACTTCTTTGAACCCAACAACAATATGTGGTTCTCTTTCCTGTATCTTGATTAGTAGGGTGACGGTAATGAACAAAACTATTCATTATTTCTGGTTCGGCGGCTCTGAAAAGAGCAGAACGATTGAAAACTGTATCGCTTCGTGGAAAAAGTTTTTTCCTGATTTTGAAATCAAAGAATGGAACGAAAGCAACTTTGACGTAAGACAGAACAAATATATTTCGCAGGCATACGATGCAAAAAAATTTGCTTTTGTTTCGGATTTTGCCCGCTTTAAAATTCTGTACGAACAAGGCGGTATTTACTTCGACACAGACGTTGAAGTTATAAAACCTTTCTGCGAGCTGCTTGAAAAAGAGGCTTTTGTCGGATTTGAAACTGATGAGTTTGTAAACCCGGGTCTTGTGCTCTGGGCAAAAGAAGAACAGAATGAAATTCTGTCAGAAATCCTCAACGTATATTCAAATCTTGAATTCATCAACCCCGACGGCAGCTACAACACAGTTACAATCTGCAGATATTTTACCGATACACTCAGAAACCACGGACTAAAAAAAGATGACGGCACTGTACAGCAGTGCGGCAGTTTCAGTGTTTTTCCGCGTGAATACTTCTGCCCCTTCGACGACCTTACAGGTGTAATGAACAAAACGGAAAACACCTGTGCAATACATTGGTACGCTAAAAGCTGGATGAGCAGAAAAGATATAATCCGCAACAAAATCACAAGAATACTCCACCGTTACCTCGGCACTGATTTTTTCAGAAAGGGTAAAGCAAAATGAAAAAACAGCTTCTTATAATCAGCGGAGGAATGGAGATAGGCGGAATCGAACGAAGCCTTTTCGGCTTGCTCAGTGAGATTGACTACGACCGCTATGACGTTGATTTGTTGCTTTTCAAAGTCAGCGGTGAACTGTTGCCTCTTGTGGACAAGCGTTGCAACATATTGCCCGAAATAAAGCAGTGTGCGGCAATGACTCTGCCGATAGCTTCTGCAATAAAAACAACGCCTGTAATCGGAATAAAGCGTGCTGTCAACCGCATAATTTCGACAAAAAAATACGGCAGCGATGACGGCGCAAGCTTTGCACTGCTCTCATCATACTGGAGAAGCTGTGTGAGCAGTATGCCCGAACAAAAGAAAAAATACGACGTTGCAATAAGCTTTATGTGGCCGCACGACTATGCCGCAAAAAAAGTAACGGCAAACAAAAAAATCGCATGGATTCATACCGACTACACAGTTGCAAAAATGGACTTTGCAAAGGACGAAAAAACGTGGAGCAAATTTGACAGAATTGCCGCTGTTTCAGATGAAGCAGGCAATGCATTTGCAAAAGTTTACCCTTCACTCTCAGATAAACTTGTTACTATCGAAAATATTCTCTCCCCTGAATTTGTATGCACTCAGGCGGCAAAAGACACAGCCGAAGGCTTTGACACTGATACACCTGCTATTCTCTCCGTCGGCAGATTCACAACAGCCAAGGCGTTCGACCTTGCCGCAGAAAGCTGCAGGATAATGAAAGAAAAAGGCTGTGAATTCAAGTGGTATCTGATAGGTTTCGGCCCTGACGAAGAGCTTATCCGCTCAAAAATAAAAGAGAATAACGTTGAACACACAATGATAATTCTCGGCAAAAAAGCCAACCCCTACCCTTATATAGCGTCGTGCGATATTTATGCACAGCCATCACGCTATGAGGGTAAAGCTGTTACGGTAAGAGAAGCACAGATGCTCGGCAAGCCAGTACTTTTAACCGATTTTGAAACCGCACGCGGTCATGTTGAAGACGGTGTTGACGGAGTTATCTGTCCGATGGGTACCGAAAATGTTGCCGACTCACTTATAGCTTTGCTTGCTGACAAAGAAAAGCAGGAAGCACTTGGCAAAAACTGCCTTTCACGCGACTACAGTAACGCACAAAGCATTAACGTACTTTACGATTTTATCGAAAACTAAGGAGCATTCAATGTACAGTTTATCCGTAATTCTGCCCGTGTATAATGCTGCAAAATATCTGACAGGAATGTTGGACAGCCTTGCTGTGCAGACAGTTAAATCTGAAATGCAGATAATACTTGTTGACGACGGCTCTACAGACGGCAGTGCTCAGCTCTGCGACGAGTTTGCTTCAAGGCATACGGATACTGTAGTAATTCACCGTAAAAACGGCGGTGTAAGTGCCGCACGAAATGCAGGAATCAAAGAAGCATCAGGCGAATATGTAGGTTTTGTTGATGCTGACGATACTGTCGCACCCGACTATTTTGAAAAGTTGCTCACTGCCGCAAAAACAAACGATTGTGATATGGCGATGAGCGGATTCACGCTCGTATACGAAGGTGACCACAGACCGGTTTCACCTTTTGAAGACGGAGAAATTTTTGAAGGAAGAGAAATCACTGATAAAATTGCACGCAAAATGCTTTCAGACGGAAGCATCAACGGCGTATGGTCAAAAATCTTCCGCCGCTCGGTTATTGAAGAAAACTCAATTGAGTTTCCGCAGGGTATTAAAATCGGCGAGGACAAGCGATTTGTGCTCGAATTTCTTGCTCATTGTCGCAGTGCAGTATATGCAGGCAACTGCGGATATTTTTACATAAACGTAGCAACCAGCGCTATGCATTCAGACAAAAAAATGCAGGAGCTTTTGAATACAGATGATGACGAAGTGCGTATATTTACGTCACTTGGTCTTGATAAAAAAATCGTTCGCATTGAAAAATCTGCATTTTTGTTTCTGGAGCTTGCCGATTTTCTTCAGCGTTGCTATTCAAAAAGCAGAAAAAACGCAAAGGAAGCTGCAAAACGACATTTTGCCGACGAAGAGCTGATGAAAAAAATCGACTTTGCGACGGAATACATAAAGAAAAACAACGGCACAATTTACACCCTGCTTGCAACCGCATTTGAAAAACGCAGTATATTTATGACACTTGCGGTATTATGGTTGCAGAAAAAAGTACAGAAAGGAAGCTGACCGATGAAAGTACTGCTATACGACCACTCGGGTTGCCTGAACAGAGGCTGTGAAGCAATTGTACGCTCTACGGTCGGTATCCTCAGAAAAGCTTTCCCCGGCTGTGAGTGCTCCCTGCTCTCATACAGTCCCGAAGAAGATATTATACTTTCCGACATACCCGGGCTTACCGTACGCGGTATGAAGGCACAGCGTCTTGGACATATACAGACGTATATCAACGCTTTTTATTATAAAATTCTCCATCGCTCGGATTACTATTACCGTGCTTCATACGCTGAGGCAATTAACTTTGCAAGAGAACACGATATCTGTCTTATTATCGGCGGTGACACATTCTGCTACGGCAACAACGAGTTGTGCCGTGCCGTTACGGCGGAATTCAGAAAACACGGTAAAAAGATAGTACTCTGGGGTTGTTCAATAGGTGAAGAAGACCTGAGCGAAGAAAAGATTGCAACACTTCGCAGTATAGATGCCGTGTTTACACGCGAGCCGCTGACAAAGCAGGTGCTTGAGAAGACAGGGCTTACAAACGTGAGATTGTTTGCCGACCCCGCCTTCACACTTGAAACCAGAAAACCTGAAAATAAACCTGCAGAAAAAATGCTGGGTCTCAATTTCAGCCCGCTTGTTGCAAAACGCTGCAGGGGACTTGCAGACTGTGTTGCCCGGTTTCTTGAAAGAATTGAAAAAGAAACAGACTATACGCCAGTGCTTATTCCTCACGTTATGATAGATGCAGGCAACAATAACGACTATGCCTATATGAAGGCAATAATGGATAAGGCTGACCTCACACGCACGGTGATACTGCCCGATAATCTGTCTGCGGCAGAGTATAAGGGCTATATATCTGAATGTGATATGCTGATTGCGGCACGCACACACACAACAATTGCCGCATACTCAAACCTCGTACCCGTTTACGCATTAAGCTACAGTATCAAGGCAAGAGGAATTGCCAAAGACCTTTTCGGCGAAGAGCTTTGCGTAAAAAGCATTACACAAATCAACTCAGCCGACGTTCTTTTTGATTGCTTCAGAGAGCTTGAAGCAAACTGCGAAGAGATGAGAAAAACTCTCGTCGAGGTAATACCTGCAAAGAAAGAGCTTGCGTTTGCCGCAGGCGAAGCACTTAAAGAATACATCTGAAGTAGGGCGACAAAATGAAAAAACAACTGCTTTTTATAATGCCTGACCTCGGCAGCGGAGGTGCTGAAAAAGCACTTACGACACTGCTTAATCTGTTTGATTATGAAGCTTATGACGTCGACCTTTTTCTGTTCCGCAGGCAGGGTCTTTTCCTGCCAAACGTTCCGCCGCAGGTAAACGTCACAGACGGCGGCAAGGATTACGAGCTGTTTGACGGCAGTGCTTCAGCCTGCATAAAATCAAGCATAAAAAAACTGAATTTTTCACTCGCCGCAAACCGCATAAAATATATAACCGCACTTAAAAGCGGCAACCAAACAGCCGTATGGAGCTGCATTAAAAAAGCTTTATCCGGAACCGACAAACATTATGACGTTGCAGTTGCATACCTTGAAGGCAACTCAATATATTACTGTGTCGACTGCGTTGACGCTGACGTAAAAATCGGCTATATCCACAACGATTACAACGGTCTGGGTCTCGACAAAAATTTTGACAGACCGTTTTTTGAAAAGCTCGATTATCTTGTCAGTGTTTCTGATGAATGTGTCAACGTGCTCAAGGAAAACTTTCCCGAATATGAAAATAAAATCAGACTGATGCTCAACATTGTTTCGCCGACTGTGCTTAAATCCCTCGGCAATGACAATGCTGAAGAATATAAAAACACCAAAGCAAAAAAGCTGCTCACAGTCGGCAGATTTTCCTCGCAGAAAGGCTACGATATGGCTGTTGCCGCCGCTGATATCCTCAACCGCAAGGGTTATGATTTCAGGTGGTTTGCAATCGGCAAGGGTCAGCTTGAAGAGCAGATAAAAGAGCAGATAAAATCGCTCGGTCTTGAAGAAAAATTTATTCTTCTCGGCGAAAAATCAAACCCGTATCCGTATATAAATAACTGCGACGTTTACGTTCAGCCGTCTTACTTTGAGGGTAAGTCGATTGCAATTGATGAGGCAAAGATTTTTGCAAAGCCGATTGTGTGCACAAGCTTCCCGACGGTTTACGACCAACTTGCCGACGGTGAAACCGCACTGCTTGCCGAGATAAACGCTGAAAGTATTGCCGCAAAAATTGAGATGCTTCTTAATGACGATTCTCTTTGCAAAACTCTCAGCGACAACCTGAAAAAAGAAAAAGCAGGAAACGAAGAAGAAATCGACAAATTTTATCAGCTTCTGGAGGGTAAAATATGATATACAAACAGTGGATGAAATACATCAAAGACGACGTTAAGCTTACCGAAGTAATTATGCCCGGCACACATAACGCCGGCAGTTACGGTATGACTCCTATCGCTTGCTGTCAGGACGGCACTTTTTACTCACAGTTTGCACACGGCGTACGCCATTTCTGCATACGCTACTGCGGTGACAAAAAGAAGGGTGTTGTACTCAGCCACGGTCTTGCAAAGGGTGCTCCCCTCGCAGAAGGTCTCGAGAGTATGAGAAGAATGATTGAAGATAACGACAGCGAGTTTTTTATCTTCGATATGCGTGAATACTACAACCAGAAGATAGGCCCGTTCAGCTTTACTTACCCTACGGATGATGCAGAGGTTGTAAAGCTTATTGAAGAATATCTTGCACCCGAAAAGTACGCTTACACCGACTTTGAACACGTAAGCGACATTACTTTCGGCGACATACACAAATCCGGTAAGAGATATCTCATTATCAACTACCGTAACGCTTACCAGCCCTGGTGCAAAGAGGTTGAGCACATACTTCCGTGGAATTCCACACTTCACGGCAAAAAGCCCGAAGTATTTGCCGCAGAGGTGCTTATGCACTTCAACAACGAGCAGACGAACGGCATTTATTGGTTCCAGACCCAGCTTACACCCGTATTCGGTGCAAAAATGAAGACACCCCGTACACTCGAAAAAGGCCTGCGTCCCTATTATCAGCAGATAATTGACCGAGTTGCGGCAAACAAGTTTTATCTTGACAGTGCAAACGTAATTTCGGGTGACTTTATGACAGAAGACTATTCAAAGTGCCGCGAAATAATCAAGCTTAACCTGCTTAAAGGTACTGTAAAGGAAGAATTAAGAGAAGAATTTGAAAAGGAACTGAACAAAAGATGAGCTACAAATCAATTATAATCGGACACATAACAAACGATATCAATACCGACTGCGAAGGCAACACTGAAGAAATGGCAGGCGGTGCAATACTCTACTCTGCCGCAGCTGCAACCGCACTCGGTCACAGAGTTGCCGCAGTTACAAAGCTGCCTGTAAGCGAAAGAGCACGTGTACTCGAGCTCGCTGTAGAGCCTGAAGATATCTTCTGCTCGGCAGGTGAAGATGCCTGCGATATGGTGAACACATATTTTACACCTGATAAAGAACGCCGCAAGAGCGTATGCGAAAGTGCAGGCACACCTTTTACTGCTGAAGATATTCCCGATGAAGAGACTGACGTAATTCACTTTGCAGGTCTTGTATACGGCGATTTTGATAGCGATATGATAATTGAAGCTTCCGAGCAGGCGGCTGTTGCAGTTGACCTGCAGGGATTCCTGCGTCACGTAAACGATGACGGCACAATGGAACTTCGCGACTGGGACGAAAAAGAGGATATAATCCCCTATATCACATACCTCAAGGCTGATGCCGCAGAGGCTGAAATTCTTACCGGTACGGCTGACAGAAAAGAAGCCGCAAGAATTATGTACGACTGGGGTGCAGACGAGATAATCATCACCCACAACACAGAAGTGCTTGTATTCGACGGTGACGATTTCTACACCTGCCCCATCCGCTCAAGAAACTTAAGCGGCAGAACAGGCAGAGGCGACACAACATTCAGCGCATACATCTGCGAAAGACAGGAGTTTGAAATTGACGAGGCACTGCTTCTTGCAACGGCTACCGTTTCACTCAAGATGGAAACTCCCGGCCCGTTCAACGGCACAAGAGATGACGTGAAAGACTATATCAACGAATTCTACAGAGATTATATAGATTGACAGAAGGACTGAAAAAGATGAAGTATGCCGTTGTCGGCACAAGCTGGATTACAGAAGAATTTATAATGGGTGCAGAGCTTGTTGAAGGGCTTGAGCTTTTCGGTGTATGCTCACGAAGCTACTCCAAAGGCAAGGCGCTTGCAGAAAAATTCGGTGCGCCCCGTGTGTTTATAGACCTTTACGACCTTGCAAGATGCGGCGACGTTGAGGCTGTATACGTGGCAAGTCCGAATTCGCTTCACTATGAGCAGTGCAAGCTTTTACTCGGTGCAGGCAAGCACGTAATATGCGAAAAGCCGATTACGGTAACACCTGCAGAGCTGAAAGAACTGCAGACACTTGCCGCAGAAAACGGCAGAGTATATATTGAAGCGATAATGTATATGCACAGCCCCGTAAGACCCAAGCTCAAGGCTTCGCTTCAGGCGCTGGGCAACATCACGGCGGCACATTTTGACTTCTCACAGCTTTCATCAAAATATCCGGCATACAAAAGAGGAGAAAACCCGAATATATTCAACCCGAAGTTTGCCACAGGCTGTCTGATGGATCTCGGCATTTACTGCATCTACCCTGCACTTGATCTTTTCGGTGCACCGAAGAACATCATCAGCACCGCAAGGTTTCTTGAAAGCGGTGCAGACAGCGGCGGCACAACGGTTTTTGAGTATGACAATATGTTACTGACTATGACCTGGTCAAAGGTTTCGCAGGATTTCTGCGGCAGTCAGATTCTCGGTGACGAGGGTACGGTTACAATCGGCTCAATTTCACAGCTCAATCACATTTCGTTCTGCCGCAAGGGCAGTGAGCCTATGGAAGTTGTAGGTGAAACCGAAAAGCACGTGATAATGTCACACGAGGCACAGGCTTTTTACGACTTTATCACAAAGCCCGAAGAAACAGCCGAGAGATATAAAGAGGCAAGCCGTATGGCACTTGCCGTAAGCACCGTAATGGAGCAGATAAGAAAGCAGACAGGAATTAAGTTTGATATATAATATTAATGAATCGGTTTACCGATTCAAATCATGTTGCGTTAAGCAACAAATCATGGAGCGTTAAGCGAGAAATCATGGCGAAGCCAAATCATTATTGTTTAATTTTATGATTTGCCTGACGGCATGATTTGATTTCTTCGAAATCGTGATTTGCAAAAGTTCATTTTGCATGATTTGCGTTTTTTCAAAACGCATTATTTATATCCATAAATACCAAAAGGACAGTGAGAAAAATGAAACTTTCACTTGTTGTACCGTGTTACAACGAAGAACAGAACGTAGCTCTTTTTTATCAGGTTGCAAAAAACGTATTTGATGCTGAGGGCTACAGCTACGAGCTTGTTTTTGTAAACGACGGCTCAAAAGACAACACACTCGGCGAGCTTAAAAGACTTCACGCTGAGGCTGACGGCAACATCCGCATTGTCAGCTTCTCGCGCAACTTCGGCAAAGAGGCGGCAATGTACGCAGGCATTGAGCACGCAAAGGGCGAGCTTGTATGCCTTATTGATGCAGACCTTCAGCAGAGACCCGAAGTTGTTGCATATATGGTAAAACGTCTTGACGAAGCACCCGAGCTTGACTGCGTTGCGGCTTACCAGGCAGAACGCCACGAAAGCAGTACACTTTCATTCTTCAAGTCGAGTTTTTATAAGCTGATAAACTCGGTATCCGACACAAATTTCGTACAGGGTGCGAGCGATTTCCGCACATTCCGCCGCAGTGTTGCAGAAGCTGTGCTCTCAATGGGTGAATACCACAGATTTTCAAAGGGTATTCTCTCCTGGGTCGGCTTCAACACCGAGTATATACCGTACGAAGTACAGGAGCGTGCCGCAGGTGAGAGCAAGTGGTCATTCAAAAAGCTCTTCAAATACGCGATAGACGGCATTATGGCTTTCTCAACCGCACCGCTCGCAATTCCGACGGCACTCGGAATCTTGCTGACAGTAATATCTTTCATATATCTCGGAGCCAAGGCTTTATACTGCGCATTTAGCCTTTATGATAGCTTTTCTCAGGGCTCGGTGCTGATATTCCTTCTCCTGCTCGTCGGCGGACTTCAGCTGCTGAGCATAGGAATTATAGGCAAGTACCTTGCAAAGACCTATGAGCAGGGTAAAAACAGACCGATTTATATTGCAAGAGAAATTATTGAGCCGAAAAACAATGACTGATTATATTGAGTTTATTTCTGCTTTTTTCTCGGAATCAGATACGGTGTGGGAAAGCATATCGGTTGACGGTGTAACCTACACCGTATTTGCTCTGCCCTACACTCAGCTTGATTTTCCGCCCGAGGGCTACGCATTTGTCGACAGCTACTACGTAGCATCAAACCGTGCGTATTTCTTACGCAAAGAGCTTGTGCAGAAGTTGACTGATGAAGGCTTTGAAACGGTTGACTGCAACGTGCCTTACAAGAGTCTTGCATATCATTCGGGGCTTGGTGTACCGCTGAGGAGCACACTTATTGCAAACAAGCGTTTCGGCACACGTATGGCACTAGAAATCGTCGCTGTACGAGGTGTATACGCAAAAGAGATGAGTATTGCAGATATACTGAAAAAGCCTGAAATGGCGGCTTTTTGCCGCTCCTGCGGTATATGCGAATCAGTTTGTCCGAGGGGCTGTATTTCTGCAGATTCGTTTGAAAGAAGCAGGTGTATAAGAAGCCTGCAGGAGGCAACCGACTTAACCGACGAAGCCTCGGCAAATGCCATAGGCACTCAGCTGTGGGGCTGTGATATATGCCAGCGTTGCTGTCCGTTTAACAGCCACCTTGAGTCACGGGAAATGACTGAGGAAGAAAAAGAGCTGTTTAATCTCGATAACCTTTATAAGGCTTTTTCCGCAGGCAAAAAGAGTTGCGAGCCTTACCGTGATATACTCGGCGGCAACTACCTGCGCCCTAAAAGGCTGACCGCACTGACGCTGAATGTTATGGCAAACAGTGCAGACCCCAAAAGATACAAAAAATATGCTGAAGACAGCATAAAACATAACGATATAAGAGTACAAACAGCCGCAAAAATACTGCTGGATAAAACAACGGAGTATTGATTTATGAAAAAAAGAATTTTAAGCATTGCACTTTGTCTGATTATGATTATTACGGCAGCAGTGCCCGTATATTCGGCAGACAGCAACACAAGCGAATATGTGACTCTGCCCGAGCTTGAAACAAGGCAGACAGAGCTTCGCACACGCAAGCAGGTAGACGGAATGCGACTTTACGTTGACGAAGACAATCCGCTGTTTATGATAAGAAACTGCCCGATATGGGGCGGTCCGCAGACGGGTGAGGCTTTTGCGGAATATGCCATAAAGACATACTATGCACTGCCCGAGGATGTAAGAAACTTTGCAGTAATTTACATAGACGAAGGCACAACGGATATGACTCCTGCAAGACAGCTCGAGTTCTGGGATGAACTTCTGACCATAACGGACGCAGCAAATGTCCCTATAGTCTGTCAGTCTGAGTGCTTCTGCACAAATAAGCAACGTGACCCATTCACTCAGGAGGAGCTTTCTGCCGTATTCAAGGAGCATCCCTCACTTATGGGCTTTGTGCAGGTTGAGCTTTCAACCAACGGCGTTACCAACGAAAAGCTCGCCTACGATGAAGTAACAGACGACCAGGGCGTTAATAAAAATATCCTCAGACGACTTAAATCCTGCATCAAGGCATGTGCCGAAAACGGCGGTCTTTTCATCTGGCAGGATATGGAATACATCTACCACAAAAAAGCAAACTACATAAACCAGATTCTCAAGGACAGAGAGCTTTACGACCTGCTCAAGGCAAACAGCGAAAACGTAATAATTATGGACAAGCACAACGGCCACGGCAGACACTTTGCAAGCCAGTCAAACATTTTCGGATGCTGGCTTGACGACGTTTGCGGCAACTGGGGTGTAAACCTTGAAAACTTCCTCTGGTATGAAGAGGGATTTGCTGAGTATGACGACCTCGGCGTTGCACCCAACGAGCCTGATTTTGCATACACAGCAAAGTATCCGCCCGCACTTTTCGGTATTGATATGATTGCCGATATGGTCGGCGGCGCAACAGTTTATGCGATTGAAGGTACGTTCAGCAGAGGCGGTCTTTACCACTTTGTTGACGGCGAAGTTGTTATGACGCCTACATTCTACGAGGTGCTTTACCCGATATATCAGCTCATCTTAAACGGTGCAGTGCCCGACAAGGAAGAGGTAAAGTCAAACATAAAGGTCGCATACAAGATGTCAAGTCCGAGGGCTTACGCTCTCAGCGGTAACGATGCACATATCCTGCAAGGTCTTTATTGCGACACTTTTACTTTCTTCCAGGAGAAATTTGAAAATATTTACTTCGACTGCACCAAGACGTGGGTGCCTTCAACGGCAAGGTATTACATAATGCCCATTCTGCCGATTTATTCTGACCCCGAAGAGGTCTTGCCCGACAGTAAAATCCTCACCGACTGGTCTTACTTCTTCAATCTGCTGTTTATCAACCCGCTCAAGGTGAAATTCTTCAATAAACATTATGAAAAAACCTACACGGGTAACGGCGTGCTGTTTGATATTAATGATTATATTTATATATTCAACAGCAACGAAAACAAGACAATCGACAGTGAGCAGAGTGTCGGCTACACTCTCGACAGCGGCAAAAAAATCAACACAACCTTTGTCGCACATACCTACGCAATACTCAACGAAGATAACGGAAAAATCAACATTGACCTTTGTAACCTGCGACTTGATACGGACGCTGTATGCAGCGGTCTTGAAGATGAAAACACCTTTATGACCGCCTACGCACTCGGCGGCAAGCGAAACAACCCCAACGATTTCAGAGAATCCGTAATTGAGCTTTCGGGCTTTGAAACCGAGCCGACAGTAACTGCCGCAGGCAAAAACGGTGCGACAATGAAAACCGAATGGAATGATGCAACAAAAACGCTCACCCTTTCGGTTATCTCAAACGGCGAAGTAAGGATTACAATAGAATAAAAAGAAAAGCTGTAAAACCGATAAGTTTTACAGCTTTTTTATTGCGGGCGACCACAGGTCGCCCCTACAATAATCACATTTTATCTTTTTCAAGTTGAGCTTTCAATTCGTCGAGCGACTCGAATTTCATTTCTTCACGCTTATATTTTTGCAGGCGTACCTCTATAGACTTGCCGTAGAGGTCACCGTCGTAACCGATGATATGCGTTTCGCTTCGCTGTTCATCATTCTCAAACGAAGGACGTCTGCCGATATTGGTTACCGAGCGGTACCAGGTGCCGTCGACACAAGTGCGTGAAGCGTAGACACCGTATTTCGGCACGATAAGACCTTCGGGGAAGAGCTGATTTATAGTCGGGCAGTTGAGCGACCTGCCGAGATGGTCACCGTGCACAACCTCGAGCGTGTAGCCAAACTCTCTGCCGAGCATTTCGTTTGCCGACTCGATATCGCCGTTTTCGATTGCCGCACGGATGCGTGTTGAGCTGACTGCTTCACCGCCGCATCTGACCGCAGGTGTGACCCTGAGTGAGATACCTGTAATTTCGCAAAGCCAGCCGAGCAGAGTGCTGTCACCCTCGCCGCCTTTGCCGAAGCGGTAATTGAAGCCACAACTGAGCATACCTGCATTGAGCTCACCTGCAAGAATTTTTACAAAAAACTCCTGCGGTGCATAGTCTTTAATTTTCAAAAAATCTATTCTGACAACCTCGACACCCATATCGGCAAACAGCTTGTCCTTGTCTGCCTCGGTTACAAGTGCCGGTGCCTCACGCGAATCAATAACACAGGAAGGAAGAGGGCTGAGAATCAGTACGGTAGGTACCATATCACCCTCGCGTGCTGCCTGCACAGCCGCATCTATAACTGCGGTATGACCTTTGTGAATGCCGTCAAAATTTCCGAGAGCTATTGCTCTTTTTTTATTATTCATATTCGTCACCTTTCAGGTTTCGGAATAAATACGCTTGATTTTAAGTTGGTCGGAATCGGCTTCGCCAAGACCGAGAAATTTACCCTCGGGTGAATAGACCTTGCATATACCGTCCTCAAGCGGAGAATGAATACGGTTACGGTCGAGAGCACCGCCGTTTGAAAAACGCTGAGCCTGAGCGGCTGTTACCGTAACGCTCGGATAGTTGAGCAAGGTATCGAGTGCAACCACATCACCCTCACTGAGTTCTTCGAGGGTTTTACACTGAGAAATATCAACACCGTGTGCCTCAACTCTGCGAAGAGAGGTGAGCACAGCACCGCAGCCGAGCTTCTCACCTATATCGGAGCTGAGAGAACGCACGTAAGTGCCTGCAGAACAACTGACACGGAACGAAAACTCCTGCTTTGATTCGTCAGCACCCGTAAGTTCAAGCGAGTATATATTTATTTTACGGCTTTCACGCTCTATTTCAATACCCTCACGGGCAAGCTCGTAGAGCTTTTTGCCGTCTTTTTTTATTGCGGAATACATCGGCGGTACCTGCTCGGTTTCACCGAGGAAGCTGAGCATTGCCGACTCAAATTCTGCTGTAGTGAAATTCGTCTCGGTCTGCGACAATACCTCACCCTCGATATCGAGAGTATCGGTAGTGACACCAAGACGCAACGTTGCCTCATAAGCCTTATCGTGAGTATTGAGAAAGTCGATAAAGCGGGTTGCACCGCCGAGCATTACGACAAGCACACCCGTTGCCATAGGGTCGAGTGTACCGGTATGACCAGACTTTTTTGCATTCAGCACACGCTTTACTCTGTTTGCGGCAACAAACGAGGTAAGCCCCTTGGGTTTATCAAGAAAAACTACACCTGTCATATAAACTCACCGATTGTATCTATAAGCAGCTTCGTAGCCTCTTCCCTTGTGCCGGGAAGCTGACAGCCTGCCGCATTCGGATGACCGCCGCCGCCAAGTCTTGCACAGATTGCACTTGCATCTACGGGATTATGGGTACGGACAGATGCTTTATAAGTGCCGTCGCGACGCTCACGCATTGTGACACCGACGAGCACGCCCTCAATCTGACGGGAGATTGCGGCAATACCGTCGCACTCGTTTTCATCAGAGCCGCTTTCTGCAAACATTTCGCGCGTGATTGTGATAAGCGCACACTTGCCGTCGTAGAAAAACTGCATACCGTCAAGAGCAAGACGCTCGAGAGCGGCATAAGTTCTCGTCTTTGTTTCAAACATTCTGACGTTGATTTCAGATGCGTTTGCACCAAGCTCCATAAGCCTTGCGGCAGTACGCATGGTAGCAGGTGTAACGTTTGCATAGCGGAAACAGCCCGTATCGGTAGAGATACCCGTATAGAGGCAGTCCGCCATCTGCGGTGTGAAATCAACACCGAGCTGCTCGACAATCTCAAAGATAATCTGAGCCGCTGCAGCCGCAGACGAATCAACGTAATTGAGCTTTGCAAAAATTCTGTTTGAGCCGTGGTGGTCGATAGAAAGGTCAACCTTTGATTCGTATTCTGCTTTTATATCGTTACCCATAAGGCTCACGTCGGCAATATCGACGGCAACAACAGTCTGCTCCTCAAACTCCTGCGGCTCGATTTCGAGATAACGGAATTTCGGCGGAAGCTCTTCGTTGTTGACAACGTTTGCTTTTTTGCCGAGTGCACGCAGTGCAAGGCAAAGACCGAAACCCGAACCGAGAGTATCTCCGTCCGGGTGAGCATGGGTAAGGATTGTAAAATTGTCGTGGGACTTCAAGAAAGAAACTGCACTGCTGATATCAATAAGCATTGCTCTTCCCCCTTTAAAATAATTCGGAATTAGGAATTAAGAATTAAGAATTCGCAATTCACAAATAAAAACTACTTGTTGTAAACGCCGATTTAATCGTAGTGCTCAGGTTGGCGTGATAGGTTTTTATCAGTACGCTTGAAAAAACGCAGGTAATACTTTGTGTATTGCCGAGTATTTTGAAAGCGGAATGGTGAAAAGATATCCGCCAGAATGAGTGCTTAAGATTAAAGAGGTGTTTACTTATTAAGGTCATTTAACATCTTTGCGATGCTCATACCGTGCTCGATTGAGTCATCGGCGACAAAGCGAAGCTCGGGAGTTTTGCGAAGACGGAGCCTCTGACCTACCTCACGGCGGATATAGCCTGCGGCGTTCTTGAGACCTGCAACAGCCTCTTTAGCCGCATCGATACCCTCCATAGCACTGATATATGCTTTGGCGTAGGAAAGGTCGCCCGTGACCTCAACACGGATAACGGTGAGGAGCTTACCCTGAACACGGGGGTCTTTTATTTCGTCACGGATGATTGCGATAATTTCGCGCTTGATATCTTCCGCAACTCTGTCAGATTTATATCCTGCCATAGTATTTTTGGCAAAGGCTGACAGAAAAATTCAACGTCAGCCTCTGCATTTACCTTTCAATTAATTAGTCACGGTACTCCTCGATGATGAAGGACTCGAAGATATCGCCGAGCTTGATATCGTTGAACTTGTTGAGAACGATACCGCACTCATAACCGGAAACAACTTCCTTGACGTCGTCCTTGAAACGCTTGAGTGAGCCCATCTCGTCCTCTGTGATAACGATACCGTCACGGACAACACGGATCTTGGAGTTACGTGTAACCTTACCGTCGAGCACGTAGCAACCTGCAACGTTACCGACAGAAGAGATATTGATGATGTTACGCACTTCGATACGGCCCTGTACAACCTCACGTGTTTTGGGAGCGAGCATACCCTTGATAGCAGCCTCGATTTCCTCAATACAGTCGTAGATGATTCTGTACATTCTCATATCAACACCGTCACGCTCTGCATTTGCCTGAGCAGCGGGATCGGGACGGACGTTGAAGCCGACGATGATAGCGTTGGATGCGTTTGCAAGCATAACGTCGCTTTCGCTGACTGCACCTACGCCGCTGTGGATAACGCGGACACGGACTTCGTCGTTTGAGAGCTTCTCGAGATTCTGCTTGACAGCTTCTGCAGAACCCTGAACGTCAGCCTTGACGACAACGTTGAGGTCTTTGACCTCGCCTGCCTGAAGTGAGGAGAAGAGGTTGTCGAGTGTGACCTTCTGTACGGAGCTGAACTGCTCATCCTTAATCTTCTGCTTACGCTGTTCAACAAGCTCTCTTGCAAGACGCTCGTCGCTTACTGCGTCGAAAACGTCACCTGCCTGGGGAGCTTCGTCAAGACCCATAATCTCTACGGGGCAGGACGGACCTGCTTCCTTGACGTTTCTGCCGTGCTCATCAACCATAGCACGGACACGGCCGACTGAAGTACCGGCAACGATGATGTCACCTGCACGGAGTGTACCGTTCTGGACAAGGAGAGTTGCGATAGGACCGCGGCCCTTATCAAGTCTTGCCTCGATAACGCTACCCTTTGCAGCTCTGTTCGGGTTAGCCTTGAGCTCCATCATTTCTGCAACGAGAAGGATTGACTCAAGAAGGCTGTCGATACCCATTCTTGTATGAGCAGATACGGGAACGCAGATTGTTTCGCCGCCCCACTCTTCGGGAATAAGCTCGTGCTCAGTAAGCTGCTGCTTGATTTTTTCGGGGTTGACGTCGGGCTTATCCATCTTATTGATTGCAACGATAATCTGAACGCCTGCAGCCTTTGCGTGGTTGATAGCCTCGATTGTCTGCGGCATAATACCGTCGTCTGCGGCAACAACGAGAACTGCGATATCAGTTGCCTTTGCACCACGTGCACGCATTGATGTGAAAGCTGCGTGACCGGGAGTATCAAGGAAGGTGATAAGCTCGCCGTTTGCCTTTACTCTGTATGCACCGATGTGCTGTGTGATACCGCCTGCCTCTGTTGAAGTAACGGAAGTGTGACGGATTGCGTCGAGAAGTGAGGTCTTACCGTGGTCAACGTGACCCATAACAACAACAACGGGATTTCTCGGCTCAAGGTTTGTATCGTCGTCCTCTGTAGCGTCGATGATTCTGTCTTCGATTGTGACGACAACCTCTTTCTGTACCTTTGCACCAAGCTCTGTTGCAACGATTTCTGCTGTATCAAAGTCGAGCATATCGTTGATTGTTGCCATCTGACCGAGGAAGAAAAGCTTCTTGATAACTTCTGCGGCTGTCATCTTGAGCTTGAGAGCAAGGTCGCCGACAGAAATTTCCTCGGGAAGAGTAACTGTGATTTTCTTGTTTGCACGCTCTGCCTCGATACGCTTGATTCTCTCCTGCTCTGTCTCGCGGCGGTGTGTACGTGTGCCCTGCTTGCGGTACTGCTTGGACTTCTGGTTGAGCTTCTGCTTACGTACAGAAGAATCCTGAATACCCTGTGACTTGTTTACGGGCACGATATTCTCGTAATGCTCGTTGTACTTTTCGAGCTGTACGTTGTCTGCACGGGTGTCGATTGTTCTCTTTTCGCCCTTTGTTCTTGCCTGAAGAGGACCTGAACGGTCTTTCTCTTTCTTCTTGGGTGGCTCGGGCTGCTTTGCAACGGGTGCTGCAGCAGGCTTTGCTTCGGGCTTCTTGCCTTCTGCCTTCTTTGCTTCGGGCTTCTTCTCCTCAGCCTTTGCAGGTGCTTCCTCAGCCTTGGGAGCCTCTTTCTTCGGCTCGGGCTTTGTCTCTGCAGCTGTTGCAAAGTACTCGTCAAAGCTCTTTACAGCTGACTGCTGGGTGAAGGTTTCAAAAATAACGTCAAGCTCTTTATCTGTAAGAGCTGTCATATGATTCTTTGTGTCGTCAAAATACTCTGTAAGCAGCTCGAGTACTACTTTGCTGGACTTGCCGAAATCCTTACCGACTTCGTGAATTCTGTATTTAATTGCTGCCATACGTTTTCCTCCTTAGTTCTGCTCATCAAACTGTGCGAGCAGATTATCGTATACGTGCTGTTCAACAGCACAACCGAAAGCTCTTTCGAACCGTTTTGCTTTGATTGCTTTGGTAAGACAGCCTCTGTCGTGACAGATATATGCGCCTCTGCCGTTTTTCTTGCCCGTAAGGTCAAGTGACACCTCACCCTCGGGAGAGCGTACCGCACGGATAAGCTCCTGCTTCGGCTTCATTTCACCGCAACCCAAGCACTTTCTCATTGGTATTTTTCTGGGTTTGTTCAATTATCTCACCCTTTTATGTTATTCCTTAATCTCAAAAAATCCGCTTTCGGGGTTGATATCAATCTTCCAGCCTGTGAGCTTAGCGGCAAGGCGTGCATTCTGACCCTTGTTGCCGATAGCAAGTGAAAGCTGGTTGTCGGGGACAACTACACGGCAGGAATTGGGAGCATCGTCGAGAACCTCAACGCTGATAACGTCTGCGGGAGCAAGTGATGCGGCAATAAACTCAGCCGGGTCTTCGCTGTACTTGACAATATCAATCTTTTCGCCGCCGAGAAGGTCAACAACCTTACCTACACGTGCACCTCTTGCACCGATGCAGGAGCCGACAGCGTCGACATTTTCGTCTGCACTGAATACAGCAACCTTTGTACGTGAGCCTGCCTCACGGGAGATTGCCTGGATTTTGACTGTACCGTCAAAAATTTCGGGAACTTCTTCTTCAAAGAGTCTGCGGACAAGGCCGGGATGTGTACGGGAAATCATAGCCTTTACACCGCTCTTTTCGCCTTCGCGGATATCGACAACGTAAACCTTGATAAGGTCGCCGATCTTGAGCACTTCACCGGGAACCTGCTCAGTCTTGGGAAGGATTGATTCGCCCTTACCAAGCTCGACTGTTGCGTTGCCTGACTCTGCGTCGATATTAACAACCTTTACTGTTACAAGCTCGTTGTGCTTGCTCTGGAACTCCTGCTTGATCTGGCTGCGCTCAGCCTCACGGATACCCTGACGGATAACGTTCTTGACTGTGCTTGCAGCGATTCTGCTGAAGCTCTTTGTCTCAAGCGGAATCTCGACGATATCGCCGGGGATTGCACTTGCCTTATAACGCTCAGCCTCTTCGGGAAGAAGGTCTGTAACGGGGTCTGTGATTTCAGATACGACATTCTTGCGAAGGTAAACAGCCATTTCGCCGCTTGCAAAGTCGATTTCGCAGTAGCCGATATCTCTGCCGTATTCGCCCTTGATTGCGGATACGATAGCAGCCTGGATTCTCTCACAGAGAATCTCTGCGGGGATGCCTTTTTCTTTCTCGAGAAGTCTCACAGCTTCAAAAAATTCTTTAGTGTCCATTTTGATATATCAATCCTTTCGTTAAATTACGTTATATTACATCCGAGTCGTCAAGACGTACCCAGGATGCCTCTTTGCGTTCGATAACAAGTGTACGGCCGTCATCAAGTGTGACGGTAAAGCTGCCCGCATCGTGAGAATCGAGCGTACAGTGAAGCTCACGCTCACCGGTCTCAAGCGGACGGATAAGCCTTACGACTACGGGTGAGCCGATGTAGGCATCAAAGTGTGCCGGACGTGTAAGCTCACGGTCGATACCCGGAGAGCTGACCTCGAGACAGTAGCTCTGCTCGATAGGGTCTGCCTCATCAAGCGGCTTATCAAGTGCGTGGCTCATTGCCACACAGTCGTCGATACCGACGCCGCCTTCCTTATCGATAAAAATACGCAGATACCAGTTTGCACCCTCTTTTACAAAGCGTACATCCCAGAGTCTGAGACCGAGCTGCTCAGCTATCGGCTCAGCGATTGCCGTTACGGCTGCAACTGTGTTGCCGCCCTTACCTTTGCCTGCCATATCATCGCTCCTTACATTGAAAAATCGATATGAATAAACAAAAGAGCGGGCAGAGCCCACTCTTTCAGTCAAATCATTCGTACAGCCATAGTTTAACACATAAAATCCAAAATATCAATAGTAATTTTAATATAAATAAGGGGAAAAATTGCTCTGTTTACGGCAAAACAGCCCAAAAATCAGGCATCTTCGGTTTTTGCCACTCTCTTTTTGCGTGTAACAAACCAACGGATTACAAAAGCTACGGCGGCAACCGGCACGAGAATAAGCACCGCTTTTACGATAAGCGGCATAGGAATATACTCGTAAACACTATCGCCAAGCAGAGTAAACGCAATTACACGGGGAGCTATTCCGAGGACAGAAAAAAGCACGTAGCGAAAAAACGGAGTTTTCATCGAGCCGAAAAACAGGCTCGAAAAATCGATAGGCAAAGCGATAAGACGCACAACAAAAACGGTTGAAAACTTTGATGTGTTTTTCATACCGAGAATCTTGTCGCCGCCCTTGACTTTTATAAGAAGCCTGGCAACATACTCGCCGCCGAGAGCTCTGCCGAGCCAGTATGTAACAGTAACCTCGAGGGCGATACCGGCAAGGCTGATAAGAATTGCGGTCACCGTATCAAAAGCCATACCGACCGAAACATAGACGAGCATAGCAGGTATAACAAAAGTGAGACCCTTGAGCCCGAAAATACCGACTGCGATTGCGATTGCGAGTGCTTCACCCGGTGCGGCTTCAACCAAAGCACGCACATCGAGATTGACAAGCCTGTCGTAATTGAGTGCTACGGCAACAAAAATCGCCACCAGCACACCGACACGCAGGAGCAAAGGCACAAGCTCTTTTTTTATAAATTCTTTGTTCATATTTAAAATCCTTTTTCGATATAAACATAACTGCGGGCGATTTGTGAGTCGCCCTTACTATCATAATTAACGCTATAGCTTTTGTCAAGATTTTACACGCTTGGATATTTCGACGGCAATAAACAGAGCTGAACCGAGGGCGGCTACGACAGCCCACTGTATAAAAGTGAGAGTAACTACGCTGAAGACGGAAGCGACCTGCGGAATCATCACAACACCGAGCTGGAGCAGCATACAGACGGTAAAGGCGACATTCATACGCTTATTTGAAAACAGACCGACAGAGAAAAGCGAGCGGTTACTGCGTGAGTTGAGTGCGTGCACAAGCTCGCCTATGCTCATCGTGCAGAAACACACCGTACGGCCGACATCGAGACCCCAGAAGGCTCTGCCGAGGGCAAAACCGAGCAGGGCAAGGGCACCGATAAACGTACCCTCGAGCACTATATCGAGCCAGCCCCCCTTTGTAAAAAGACCTTTTTCAGGGTCAACGGGCGGACGGGTCATAATATCGCTGTCTGCTTTTTCTACTCCGAGTGCCATAGCGGGAAGCGAATCCGTAACGAGATTAATCCACAGAAGCTGAATCGGAAGCAGGGGAGTCGGCAGGTGCATAAGCCCTGCAAAAAAGATGAGAATTATCTCGCCGATATTACTGCTGAGCAGGAAATGGATAACCTTTTTTATGTTGTCGTATATTCCTCTGCCTTCACGCACAGCTTTGACTATTGTTGCAAAATTATCGTCGGCAAGCACGATATCCGCCGCACCCTTTGCGACCTCGGTACCGCCCTTACCCATAGCGCAGCCTATATCTGCCGCCTTGAGTGCAGGCGCATCGTTTACTCCGTCACCCGTCATTGCGGTGACCTCGCCGTTTGTACGAAGCGCTTTGACGATACGCACCTTGTGCTCGGGGCTTACCCTTGCAAAAACACGCTTTGTTTTCACCGTTTCGCATAGCTCTTTGTCGCTCATAGCATCGAGCCTTGCACCCGTAACGGCTTCGTCGCCTTTTTCGGCAATACCGAGTCTTGCGGCAATAGCAGAGGCGGTACGAGGATTGTCACCTGTTATCATTACGGGAGTTATACCTGCCTGCTTACAAAGCGCAACAGCCTTTGCAGCTTCACGCCTTTCGGGGTCTTCGATAGCTATAAGACCGATTAACTCAAACATTCCGCCGGGCTCACGGGAGGCAACGGCAAGCACTCGCAGACCCTCATCGGCAAGAATGTCGTTCAGCATATATGCGTTGCCTGCAAATCGGCAGAGAGCAAGCACCTTTTCGGGAGCACCCTTGACTATTTCAAGATGGTTTTTGTCAAATTCAACTTCGACAGTCATCGTCTTTTTTTCTGAGCTGAAAGGCTCTTCACGAAGCCTTACGGCATTTTTTATCAGAGCCTTCTGCTGAGATGCCGCACGCACGATTGCGGTTTCCGTAGGCTCGCCCTCTGTTAAGGTTGCGTTACAACAAAGAGAAGCTGTTTTAAGTAAATTTTTACCCTCCTCAGAGTCGGCACTGACCTCTCCGTAAGGTGAGCAAAGACGGCAGACAGTCATTTTATTCTGAGTAAGAGTGCCCGTTTTATCAGAGCAGATATATGTAGCACTGCCGAGGGCTTCGACTGCGGTAAGCTTGCGGATTATAGCCTTGTTTTTTGCCATTTTAGAGACACCCGTACTGAGCACGATAGTGACAACAGCAGGCAGACCCTCGGGGATTGCCGCAACGGCAAGGCTGACAGAGAGCATAAAGCTTGAAAGCAGACCGTCACGCCTGAGCACGCCGAGAATAAATATTACCGCACAGATTGCGACAGCACCGAGACCGAGGGTACGGCTGATTTTTTCGAGCCGTAACTGCAGAGGAGTCAGAGGCGATTTTTCACTACCTATCATATCGGCAATTCTGCCAATCTGCGTATTCATACCCGTATGGGTAACAACCGCCTTTGCGTGACCCGAGAGCACGGTTGAGGTTGCGTAAACAGTATTACACCGCTCGGCAAGCGGAGTTTCCCCGTCAAGTAAAAGATGCGGATTTTTCTCAACAGGCAAAGCTTCACCCGTCAATGCACTTTCATTTGTTTTAAGACCTACTGCTTCAATAAGTCTTGCATCTGCCGCAACGCAGTCGCCTGCACTGAGCACAAGCACGTCGCCGACAACAACATCGCTCGCAGGAATCTTCTGCACCTGCGAGTCACGCACAACGGTGGCTTCCGGTGCTGACATCTGACGGAGTCTGTCGATTGCGTGCTCTGCTTTATTCTCCTGCACAACACCTACAACAGCATTCAGTATTACGATTGCAAGAATTATTATGGGGTCTATATAAGAGCCGTCGCCCTCGAGATAAGCGGTAAAAAAAGATATGACAGCCGCAATAATAAGGGTGATAACCATAAAATCTTTGAACTGAGATAAAAAACGCAGAATAATATTCCTCTGCTTTTTTTCGCTCAACTTGTTCTCGCCCTGCTCATTCAGCCTTTTTAACGCTTCGGATTTTCTCAGTCCGTTTTTCGTGTCGGTTTTAAGCTTTTTCTGTGTATCATTTATGTTCAGTGAGTGAAAATCCATACCGTTACCACCCTTAATTTTTTTCAATTATATGCGCACGCATATATTATTATTAATTGACATAGCAAAGTTTTTGTTATAAAATATATATTTACAAGCGGATTGGGCAGCTGCGGCGGTAAGGACTTATCACCCTTGCCGACGAGGAAAGTCCGGGCTTCGCAGAGCAGGATAACGGCTAACGGCCGCCGAGGGTGACCTCCGGGAAAGTGCAACAGAGATATACCGCCGGCATTTATGCCGGTAAGGGTGGAAAGGCGAGGTAAGAGCTCACCGGCGTACAGGAGACTGTACGGCCCTGTAAACCCTATCCGAAGCAACACCGAATGGAGTGGCTTGCTCGGCCCATACTCCGACGGGTGGCTTGAGCACTGCGGCAACGCAGCGCCTAGAAAGATAGTTGCCTTAAACGACAGAACCCGGCTTACAGATCCGCTTGTTTTTTTATTAATTCACAAAAAGGACGATAATACTTTGGAAGATATTTACGTCGGCGGCAAAAAGCCCCGCCGTGACAGTAACAACGATACTGCCCCGATTGAAACGAAAGATATTTATATAACACCGCGCAGTACCCACGAGGATATTTACATCAGCCGCAACCGACAGACCGACAGTTACGCTGACTACGACCTTGACGAGTTTGACAGCGGCAACTTTGAAAACATACCCGAGGAGCCTGAGCCGGAGCCTGAAGAGCCGCCTAAGAAAAAGAAAAAGCGTAAAGGCAAGCTTTTCCGTACCGTCAGGGCGATTGTACTTCTGGTTATTCTGCTTGCAGGTATGGGTACCGCACTCGTATACCACACATTCAGCAGTGTGAACTACACCGAAACGGGACACAGCGACAACGTATTCCTTGACAGCGACACGCTCATACAGAGTTCATCCGTCAAAAACATACTGCTCATAGGTGTTGACCGACGCAACCCCGACGACACATCCCGCTCGGACACGATGCTGATGGTATCAATCAACACAGCAACAAAGAAAATCAAGCTGACATCGTTTATGCGTGACAGCTACGTATACATTCCCGAAAAAAAGAAGAGCGCCAAACTTAACGCCGCCTGCACCTGGGGCGGTGCACAGATGGTAATGGACACCATTGAGTATAACTTCAACGTTAAAATTGACCACTATATGCTTGTCGATTTCACAATGTTTGAAAGCATTATTGACGGACTTGGCGGAGTTACCGTTGAAATAACGGAAAAAGAGGCAAAATATATGCGTGATGCCGTTCACCTGAAGAATATTCAGGCAGGTGAAGCGGTACATCTTAACGGCAAAGAGGCACTCTGGTACTGCCGCATACGCAAGCTCGATTCGGATTTTATGCGCACGGAAAGACAGCGCAAGGTAATGACGGCGATAATCGGCAACTGCAAGCAGACCGGCCCCGTAAAGCTGTACGAAATACTCAGCGACACTGTAAGTCAGATTGAAACCGATATGTCACCTGCATCGCTTACGGGACTTGCAATTAACGGTCTGCTCAGATATCTGCACTATGATATTGAGCAGGGCAGTGTACCTGCAGAGGGCACATGGAAGAGCAAGAGCGTTTCGGGACAATCCGTACTGAGCATTGACCTCGGAGCTAATATCGAATACCTCAAGAGCTTCATATACGAAGAATAAAAGGGAGATGACCGATATGAAAAAATTTATGGGTGAGGATTTTCTTCTCAACAACCCTGCGGCAAAGGAGCTTTTTGCCGCTGCAAATGAAATGCCGATTTTTGACTGGCACTGTCACCTTTCACCAAAAGAGATTTACGAAAACAAGCAGCCTTCCGATATCGCCTGGCTGATGCTTGCAGGCGACCACTACAAGTGGCGTGCAATGCGCTCATTCGGAATTGACGAAAAATACATCACGGGCGACGCAAGCTGGCACGATAAGTTTGTAGCTTACGCAACAATGCTCGCTTACGCACCCGGCAATCCGCTTTATCACTGGACTCACCTTGAGCTTCAGCGTTACTTCGGCATTGACACACCCTTAAGTGCAAAAACAGCCGAAGAGATATGGGAAAAAGCAAACGCAAAAATCAACGAGGGCGGCTTCACACCCCGTGAGCTTATAGAGCGCTCAAACGTTGCCTGCGTTTATACAACAGACGACCCTGCGGATTCACTTGAATACCACGTGCTTTTGGCTCAGGATGAGAGCTTCAAGACAAAGGTTATACCTGCTTTCCGTCCCGACAAGGCACTTTCAATCGAGCTTCCCTCCTTCATACCGTGGCTTGCTTCACTTGAGGAGAGAGTCGGCAGAAAAATTGAGAGCTACACCGCACTTGAAGAAGCTCTGCTTGAAAGAATCGAAGCATTTGCAAAAATGGGTTGCCGTGCAAGCGACCACGCATTCACCTACGTGCCCTATGCAGAGGCCTCGTCAGATGAGCTTGAAGCTATATTCCAAAAGGGCAGACTCGGCGGCGAATTTACACAGCACGAGCTTGACGCATACCGTACAGCTCTGCTTCGCACAATGGCAAAGGAATACGCACGCAGAGGCTGGGCGATGGAGCTTCACATGGGCCCGATGCGCAACAACAACACACTTATGTTCAACAAAATCGGTCCTGACACGGGCTTTGACTCAATAGACGACAAGGAGATTGCACAGCCGCTTTCACGCTTCCTCGACAGCCTTGCAAAAGAGGAGCTTCTGCCCCGTACAATTCTCTTTACACTCAACCCGAAGGACAATTACGTGCTCGGCACAATGCTCGGCAACTTCCAGAATTCCGATGCACCCGGCAAGATTCAGTTCGGCAGCGGTTGGTGGTTCAACGACAACCTTGACGGTATGCGTGAACAGATGAAGGCTTTCGCTAACCTTTCCGTACTCGGCAAATTTGTCGGTATGGTCACAGACTCACGCTCCTTCCTCTCCTACCCCAGACACGAGTATTTCCGCCGTATTCTCTGCGGTCTGCTCGGCGATATGGTTGAGGACGGACTTTACCCCGACGATATGGAAACACTCAAACAGCTTGTACAGGATATCTCATACAACAACGCCGCAAAATACTTCGGATTGGAGTAATTAAAATGAACAGAAAATTCAAAGGCATTGACGTTGAAGTTTTTCCGCTTGGTTTCGGCTGTATGCGATTCCCCGAAAAAGGCGGTAAAATCGAACGCAAAACCGCAACGGAAATGATTCGCCACGCAATTGACGAGGGCGTCAACTACGTTGATACTGCTTACTACTACCACAACCAGGAAAGCGAAGAATTTGTAGGCGAGGCACTCGGTGACGGCTACCGTGAGAGAGTTTACCTTGCAACAAAGTGCCCCGTTTATGACCTGACAGATGAAATCACTTTTGAGCAGAGACTTGAAACCCAGCTTGAAAGACTTAAAACAGACCACATTGATTTTTACCTTCTTCACACGCTCAACAAAGACCTGTGGAATAACAAGGTGCTCAGGTACAACGTTATTGACAGTATGGTAAAGGCAAGAGAAGAGGGCAAGATAAAATACCTCGGCTTCTCATTCCACGATGACATTGACCTTTTCAAAGAGATTGTTGATTACTTCGATTGGGATTTCTGCCAGATTCAGCTCAACTACGTTGACACAAAGCATCAGGCAGGTATTGAGGGACTTGAATACGCTTACGCCAAGGGTATGAGCTGTATTATAATGGAGCCTCTCAGAGGCGGCAGACTTGTAAAAGGACTGCCCGAGAGAGTCAAAGACGTACTGCCTAAAAAGAAGAGCAGAGTTGAGCTTGCACTCGACTACCTCTGGGACAGAGAAGAGGTTTCAGTTGTGCTCAGCGGTATGAGTACACCGAAGCAGGTTGAGGATAACCTCCGCTACGCAAAGAGAAGCAGTGTAGGTATGCTCACAAGCTACGAGAGAAAAGCACTTAAAAAAGCTGACGAGCTGTGGCACACAATGCCACTTGTAGGCTGTACGGGCTGTGAATACTGTATGCCCTGCCCGTTTGGTGTAAATATTCCCGAGTGCTTTACCGTATACAACTCGACCGTTTACAAGGGCGGTCGCAGTGCAAAGGAAGCATACGGTGCACTTGAAGGTAAGGCTGACCTCTGCCGTGCGTGCGGCAAGTGCAAGCCCTCGTGTCCGCAGAGTATTGATATACCCACCGAGCTTAAAAAGATTACAGAAACATTTAAAGACTGATAAAAACAAGCCGATGACTGCAACAAACAGTTATCGGCTTTTATATTAATCAAAAAAAGACCGCTACCTCTGTGGTAACGGTCTTTAAGTTTTTTGTTAATTATTCAGCAGCAACTGCTTCCTCTGCAGGAGCTTCTTCTTCAGCCTCGCCGTATGTGGGAAGCTCAGTGTACTTAACAACGATGGGGTTCTTGACCATATTTGCGTTGAGTACGATAACCGGAATGTGAAGAGCAGCTGTAACGAAGATGCCGAAGCTTACGCCTGCCTCGATAAAGGTCGGGAAAACAGCCTCGATACCGGATGCGAATACAGCAAAAACAACACCGGATGCAATTGCGAGAAGCATACTGAGAACACTGACAATGATATTCTTCTTGCAGGAAGAAGCCTTGGATGAGCAGAAGTTTCTGCCGAAGTTGACAATGCCCATAACAACAGAAAGAGCAAGGCATACGATTGAAGCAGCAAACATAATGAACGGTGTGCCGACAAGGTCGGAACCGATAACACCGAGAAGGCCGTTTACATCGAAATAGTTCATAAAGAACTCAACGATTGTAATGATGTTTACGCTGATAGCCTTATCTGCATAGTAGGGAATGTTTGAAAGATTGATTGTAGCAAGGGGAAGAAGCAGACCGAGAACCGGGATTATTGAAAGCACGATTCTTGCAATCTGGCGCTTGCCGCCGATTGCTGAAGCCTTGAAACGGTCGAGACCCTTCTGGAATTTTGCGTGCTCTGCTTCAGCCTTTTCTGCATCGGCAAGAAGACGCTCTTCCATACCGTAGTAAACCATATTTACGCCGCACTTAGGGCACTCGGGACGCCAATCTGTAAGTTTGAGCTTGGCATTACATTTTGGACAGTTAGCCATATCTGTTCCTCCGTTTTGTATGTTTTTGCGCACTAACACGCACTTACTATTTTAGTATTATTTATATTATCATAAATCTTGAACAAAATCAACACATTTTTATGTAATTTATTATAATGTTAGATTTTATACTATAAATCCACCGTCGACACCGAGTATCTGACCCGTAATAAATGACGCTTTATCGGATGCGAGAAATACCACGGCGTGGGCAACCTCTTCCGGCTCGCCTATACGGCAAAGAGGTGTTTCATCGCTTAGCACAGCCATATCGGCTTCGCTCAGGTTTTTATTCATCTTTGTATTTATTACACCGGGTGCTATACAGTTGACCGTAACTCCACTGGGGCCGACCTCCTTGGCAAGTGCCTTGGTGAAACCTATTACAGCCGCCTTTGATGCGGAGTAGAGCACCTCGCACGAAGCACCGCTGACGCCCCACATTGAAGAGACGTTGATTATTCTGCCGCTTTTACGGCGAATCATTGCAGGAAGTGCGGCACGGCAACAGTTGACTGTGCCGAGAGTATTGACACCGAAAACAAAATCGTAATCGGCAAGCGTGGTATCGGTAAACAGCTTCTGCTGTGAAACACCTGCGTTATTTACAAGCACTTCTACTTCGCCGAGCTGAGCCTCAACCTCGGCAAACATTCTGTTTACCTGAGCCTCATCACGCAGATCGGCACATACACAGACAGCCTCACAGCCGTTACTGCGAAGCTCATCTGTAAGTTTATTTGCCGCCGCTTCATCAGAATTGTAATGAACGGCGACCTTGTACCCTGAAGCGGCAAAAAGCCGCACACAGGCGCCCCCGATTCCACCGGAAGCACCTGTGATAAGAACTGTTTTACTCACTTTGAATTATACACCTAAATTGCCCATAAAGCCCTGGAGAGCTTCTTCTGTGAGAGGCTTGTAGCCCTTGGGAACTTCGAAGATACTGTCGCTGACCTTGGAAGAGCACTCGTACACCTTGAAGATACTTGTTGTACCGTCGGGAGAGATAAACTCAATACGCTTGAGCTCATCCTTCTTGTTGAAGTAGTACTTGTTGACATTTACGCCGTCGGAATAGGACTCGCAGACATACTCGTTACCCTTGATTTTGACGTTTGTTGTCTCAATGTAATCCATAGTCTCGGAGCCGATTGTATCCCACATTCCGAGAGCCTCATCCATAGCACTTGTGTCGCCGCCTTCAACGGGCTGTGAGAAGTAATACTTTGTTGCGGGAAGAATAATATGCATATTCTTACCGTCGTAAGCCATACGCATTGTTGTAACGCCCATAGGCATTTCCATAGCAACACGTGAATCCTTCATATAGAGCTTGATTGAAACACCAGTGTCAACGATACCGAAGTTTTCACTTGTGACAACCATACCGTTGATGTAGAATGCCTTGCTCTTTGCTGTGGATTTTGTGATTTTGTCGAGCTTACAGTCTTCGGGTCTGCCGTCCTTATCCATTTCGACCTCGACCTTTTCGCCCTCGGGGAAAGTAACGTCCTCATAGGTTGTTGTACCCTCTGTGCCGCCCTGTGAATTTGTAGGAGCGTCAGCAGGCTCTGTTACAGGCTTTGTAACGGTAACAACCTTTGTTTCACCGTCGGAGCCGATGACAGGCTCACCTGCGGCATCGGTTACAACCTCTGTTAACTCCTCGTAAACGCTGCCGTCTTCACCGACAACTGTGGGGTTGGTGACATCGTCTTCACCGTTGCCGTTGCAAGCTGCAAAAGCAAAAAGCACGACAGCGAGAGATGCCAGAATTGCGATAATGTTTCTCTTTTTCACTTATGTATCCTCCTTTTTAAGATAAAAGTGTATTTTTATAATAGCTTAAATTCAGCTGTTTTGTCAAGCAAGGGCAGATAATGGCAGAATCAGTCGTCCTGCTCATCCTTATTGCGTCGCCTTACAAGACGGTGAGGCTGATCGTCGTCATCCTCGTCATCATCCTTATCAACGGGAAGTATTTCAACCTTGAGTTTACCTATACGCTTATCCTCAAGGTTGAGGATTGTGAAATGAAGATTCTCATAATCAAGCTCATTCATTTCACCGTCTTTAGGTAAGTAGCCGAGCAGGCTGATTACAAAGCCGCCGATTGTATCGTACTCATCCTCAGGAAGGTTGACACCGACGTGCTCATTGACTTCGTCGATAGAGGTTGTACCGTCAACAGTGAAAGTGGTTTCGTCGATAACGGAAAACTCTTCTTCCTCGTTATCGTACTCATCCTGGATATTACCGACGATTGACTCGACAAGGTCTTCGAGGGTAACGATACCTGCAGTGCCGCCGTATTCGTCGACAACAACTGCCATCTGCACACGGCGTGCAGTCATCTCCTGGAAGAGCATACCGCATTTCATTGACTCGGGCACAAAATACGGCTCGCGCATAATTTTACGAAGGCTCTCCTGCTTGGGGACAGACGAGCCGATATAACCGATAAGGTCTTTGATATAAACGATACCGATGATTTTATCAAGACTTTCTTCGTATACGGGAATTCTGGAATAGCCATCCTTCTCCGCAATTTCAACAACATCCTGAATCGGGTCATTGATTTCGACAGCCGAAACATCGGTACGGTGAGTCATAATATCACCTGCGTCGATATCGTCAAACTCGAAAATGTTGTTTATCATTTCCTTCTGGGCATCCTCGATAACACCCTTCTCGCCGCCGACGTCAACCATCATACGGATTTCTTCCTCGGTAACCTCTTCGGGCTCTGAGTTGGGGTCAATGCCCATAAGCCTGAGAATAGCGTTCATCGAAAGAGAGAGCACCTTTACAAACGGCTTTGTAACCGTTGCGACAAAGGTGAGCACACCTGCGATGCGGAATGATATCTTCTCGGGGTTATACATAGCGACACGCTTGGGGACAAGCTCGCCGAGTACAAGTGAGAAGTAGGACGTGATAAGCGTAATTACAACAAGGCTGAAGCCTTCGACTACCGACATAGGTATATTGATTCTGCTTGCCACACCGCTGAGAGCACCCGAAAGCAGCTCTACGAAGCTCTGTGAAGCAGAAGCCGAAGAAAGGAAGCCGGCGAGAGTAACGCCTATCTGGATTGTTGAGAGGAAATTGCTGGGATTGCTTGTAAGCTTGAGAAGTTTTTTAGCCTTTTTGTTGCCCTCCTGTGCCTGCTTTTCAAGCTTGGCATCGTTGAGGGATATGATTGCTATTTCGCTCATTGCAAAAAACGCATTGATAAGAATAAGTACTAAAAGCAATACGATTTTGAGAATAAGTGAAGTTGCAGTAGGCCCGGGGTCGTCCATTTCAGACTTTCTCCTTTCAGTTTGCGGTTTTACCGCCTATAAGAATTATAATATTATTAAACATCTATTATATAGATAATTTAATCAAAAAATAATTGCGAATTGCGCATTACGAATTGCGAATTGTTGCACCGCCGACATAAACCCTCGGCACACGCTTTGTTATATCGCAGACATACTCATAGTTGAAGCTGCCTGCTGTTTTTGCAAGCTCCTCAACGGTGAGCCTCTGGTTGCCGTCTGTGCCGACGATAGTTACCTCGTCGCCCTGATTTACATCGGGGATATCGGTGACGTCGACCATAAACTGGTCCATACATACTCGACCGATAACGGGAGCACTGTGCCCTTTGATAAGCACCCTGCCCTTATTGGTAAGCAGACGGGGGTAGCAGTCGCCATAGCCGCAGGGTATTGTAGCAACAAGCGTATCACGCTTTGCCATAAATGCCGCGCCGTAGCCGACAGTATCGCCCTCACGCACTTTTTTGATATAAGCGATATGGCTTTTAATCTGCATTACGGGAGTAGTCGGCAGATTTTCAAACTTAACCTCGTCAGACGGGTCAAGACCGTAGGTAACGATACCGCAACGCACCATATCGAAACAGCCGCCGTCAAAATCCATAATAGCGGCAGAGTTGTAGAGGTGACGCAGAGGAATATTAACACCTGCCTGCTCAATACGTGCGGTAAAGCTTTCAAAAAGCTCA
>JAZRSU010000016.1:0-67093 GCA_045651645.1 Acutalibacteraceae bacterium | reverse complement strand
GGAAGAGCTGTCGCATATTGAGATGGTATGTACGCTGGTTTATCAGCTTACGAGAAACCTTTCGGTTGAGGAAATAAAGCGGCAGGGATTTGACAAGTACTTTGTTGACCATACAACGGGTATTTATCCTGTTGCGGCGAGTGGAGAGCCGTGGACGGCTGCTACAATTCAGTCGACAGGTGACGTTATTGCAGACCTGAGCGAAGACCTTGCGGCAGAGCAGAAGGCGAGAAAGACGTACGACAACATTCTCCGTCTTTCCGATGACCCTGACGTTAATGACGTTATCAAGTTCCTGCGTGCACGAGAGATAGTTCATTACCAGCGATTTGGTGAAGGACTTCGCTTCGTGACAGATAAACTTGACAGTAAGAATTACTACGCTTGTAACCCTGCGTTTGACAAAAACTGCGGCTGCTGAAAAACTGAATAACATCTGAAAAAACGAAAAAATCGGTGTGCGGAAATATTCGCACACCGATTTTTGGTGAGCACACTGAATTAGAAACTTATGCAACAGCTTTTTAAATTGACGGATTAAGATTTAAGTAGTTTTTCACTGTGTTTATGATATAATTCATATATAAAGTGAGTAAAAAGAGACAGAAGTAAGGTGGATTATTCGATTGTTATGATGTCGAACTTATGAATGGTAAGCCAAGAAATTCGTAAGAATAATATTAAGGCATACATAAGATGTATTATAATATTATAAATACAGATTATGTTTACAGTTTGCTAACAGTTTTAATGTAAAATATGCTATTATAGAATTAAATGATGTAAATAGTCAGGGGAAGTTATAGTGAAAAAAATATTATGTTTTATTTTAGCGGCTGTAATTACTATGTGTTGTTTTGCTGAGAGTATTGTTGCATACGCTGAGAGCTTTGAAACTGAAAACGGTGTTCAGGTTGTAATTGCGCCGTTTCTTTATAAATCCACCCTTTATCAGATGGAGTTTCCGAGCCATTTGTCATATAATATCAAAGAAAAAAGTGCTCAGGGTGATTATGCTATATCCCGTGAACTCAACGACCTTGCATACTCCTTTATATTTCCTGCAGGAACAACAAAATTTGAGTGCAAGGTTTCTCTTGACGGCGAAACCGATTGGCGTGGATTTTCGCTTAATGATGCAGAAAACCCTTCATATTGGATCAAAGATGAAAACGGCAATATCGACTACAGCCAACCTGTGACATTTAAACGTATTGAAACAGTTGCGGAACAAGATGAATACGGCGTATTATACAGAGATTTCTTAAAAGATAAAGACGTCGGAGGCTTCAGAAATTACGATAAGATTTATTGGAGGCTCACCTATATCTGCAACGGAAAAGAATATAACGAATGCTTTGATATAAAGCTTTATGATTATGATAAATCCGAAAAACATACTGTCAGAGCGGTTAATTTCAATGTTGCGGGTCTGCCTTTTTCAGCATTAAAGGGTGAAAATGTGATTGCCAATCAGAAGGCTGCAGGGCAATATCTTTCAAATAATAATTTTGATATTGTTGCTGTTCAGGAGGATTTCGGTTATCACAAGCATCTTGTAAATAATTTAAGTGGTTTTGATTATGTAACCAACCACACCGGTGGTGTTCCCGGCGGTGACGGACTTAATATCTTTACCAAAAATATGCCTTTATATAATGAAACAAGAATCAGCTGGAACGAAGCCAGCGGAATTCTTTCAGACGGTTCCGATGAGCTTACACCTAAAGGTTTTGTGTATTCGGTTATTGACGTCGGCAATGGAATATATGTTGATTTCTATAATTTGCACGCCGATGCCTATGGCGGAAAGGGCTCAATCGCCGCAAGAACAAGTCAATTTAAACAGCTTGCCGAATTCATTCAGGCACGCTCTGCTGAAAATGACAGACCTGTAATAGTAACGGGTGACTTCAATAATTATATGCATGTTCACGAGGATGACGGTGCACTTTACAAAACGCTTTATCTTCAGTGCGGATTAAAGGATGCATGGATAGAACATCACAACAACGGTGACTATTTTAATCTTTATAATTGGCATATATCAGGTCTTCCAGCCTGGGGCAACTGGGACTCTGTTGAAAGATTTATGTATAAATCGGGCGGTGGAATTGATGTTGTTGTAAATGATTTCAGATATGTTGAAGTTTGTGATGACAACGGAAAAGTGATATCTGATCATTCCGCTGCAGAGTGTGATTTGACGTTTATAAAAACAGCAGATTTTGCTGAAAACACACAGGAACTTCAAATCAATAATTCCGCTGAAAATAAGTTTTTGAATAAAATAAAGTGGATTTTTAAGTCGTTGATAATGATTCTGTCAGATCTTCACAATATTCCCGAGTTAATAAAAGAGTTAGTTTAATCCAATTGATTCTACCGGAATTTGCCTCAATGCTGAAGTCAGGATGAAATACAGATATATTACATAGATATGCAAATCAACTTTATTCATTAAAAGTGCAATTTTATTTGCGGTTTTCATGGTTGCGTGGTGTATTATTAGGCTGCTTGCAATAGGCCGGATCAAAACTCTTTGATTGATGTGTAGTTGCAATTTAATTGTAACGGTGAAGGGCTTCGGTTTGTGACAGATAAACTCGACTGCAAGAATTACTATGCCTGCAACCCTGCGTTTGACAAAAACTGCGGTTTGTGAAAAGTAAAATAAAAATGCCTCCGATATGCAGATATTATCTGTGTATCGGAGGTGTTTTTTTGCTATGATGAAGTGCTGATATTAATGCGAAAACAGGTTTATTGATTAAATATAACAAAAATAATCCACTTTACGGTATTGATTTGTGCACTTTGATATATTATAATGTAGTTAATTTTCCAGTAAAGTAAATAAAATACAACAAATGGGGAAGCTAATAATGAATACAAAAAAATTCAACTATGATTATTCCAAAACGCTTTGGATGAAAATGTTTCTTGCAAAACCTGATTGGGAGAAAAAGACATCTGACGTACTTATCAATTTTGAACAGGCGCTTGAAATAATCAGAATGATGGATAACATAACACAGGGTATACAGAAAATTGTTTACCTTGTAGGTTGGCAGGGACTCGGACACGATGACTGCTACCCTGAAATGGAGATTATCAACCCGTATCTCATGCGTGACTGCGATGCCACGCCCAAAGACAGCTTTATGTGGCTCTTTGAAGAAGCTAAAAAATACAACACGGTAGTAAGTGTTCACGGTAACGTTGCCGACGAATACGATGTAAATCAATCACATCCCGAATTTGTTGAGGCAAGCGCAATAACCAAGTATCCTGACGGCACTCCGGCAGTTATTGAGGTTTTCTACGGAAGAAACGCATATAAAACATCATATAAGCAGTATTGGGAGAGCGGTCTTTTTAAAAAATATTTTGACCGTTTCTGTGAGGTTATTCCTGTCAGAGAGGCGGGCACTGTTCACCTTGACAACTTCTGTATTGCGGAAAATTTCGGACCGAGAACACAGATGCACGAGCAGGATGAGGCACGAAACAAGATGCTTGACTATGTTATGAGCCTCGGTATTGACGTTACAAGCGAATATACCTACCGTGAAATGCCTTTACGTTCCGAAAGCAATCACCCGATAAGAAAGTATTACGAAAAATGCGGTGCTGAAATTACAGACACCGACTGGCGTGACGCACCAATCCGTACGCTCGGCAGAATTCCTGCCGTATGGTGGATGAGCAATATGACGATTGATGATTGTATCAACGTTCAGGCATCCGATTTCAGCGGATATCTCAACATAGAGCCTTTGAGAAACGTATTCTACGGCACGGTGCACGGCGAAGATATATGGATGAACAACGGCATTGAAAAGGACGTATGGGTGCCGATGTTCATAAAGCAGTTCTGCACAATGCAGGTGCCGTATACATATCTGAACAGATACAAGAGACTCGGCTACACAGGCAATGAAGAAGAGGGCTACGTTGTAACTTTCTCTGACGGTGTTGAAACCTGCGGAAACGAGCTTTCAATTACCAAAAACGGCATTGAGCTGAAAAAAGGCTACGACGTTATTCTGCCCTTAACGGAAGATAACAAAACCTTCATCGCATATTCCGAAAACGGAAAAGACGGTGAGTGGAACATACCCGATGCGGATTTTGCTAAAGCAAGTGTTTACAACATAACCGCAGACGGTAACGAATATATCGGCGACGTTACGGTTAAAGACAAAAAGATATCGTTGAAGCTCAAGCCTGCTCAGGCTGTGGCTGTTATTGCCAAATAAAATACGGGGGTGTAACAATGAAAAAAGAGTATTGCGGAATGCCGATGAGAATTGCACATACGGGTGTTACACAGTTCGCTCCTGAAAATTCACTTGAAGCATTCAAAAAAACCGCTGAGCTCGGTTTCGAGGGCATTGAGCTTGATATCCAGATTGCCGGTGACGGAGAGATAATAGTAACTCATAACGGTAATATGGGATATATGACATTTGAAAAGTACCGTGACGTTCTGAAGGATATGACGGCTGAGCAGATTAAAAGCTTTGATATACCGTACCGCGATGCGCTCAAGCTCAAATATCCTCCGTATCCCTGGACAGAGCATTTCGGCGGCAGACGTATGATCACACCTCCCGATTACGCTGAGGACAGAGTGACGCATCTGATTACCTTCCCCGAATTTGATGAGTGGCTGTCAACCGTCGATTACGATCTGACCGTTGAGGTTGAATTCAAATGCAAGGGCATGTGTCCGCGTATGGATGAAATTCTTGCAAAATCACCCAACGCTTCAAGATATATATTCTTCTCGGGCGATTGGGAAGTGCTTGAAGAGATGCAGGAACACTACCGTAAAAACGGCAAGCCTGAAGGGCTGCGTCTGGGTGCAAACATCCGCTTTATTAACGAAACAACAATGGCTTTCGTTAAACGCTCTGACCTCTGGGAGGTCGGCCTGAATAACGAGGCGTTCACAAAAGCAGATGTTGAAATGTTTGAAGCTATGGGTATCAAGGTGTTTTCCAATCTCGGCGATTACCCCGAATGGTGGCAGCAGATATGCGATATGGGAATTGCCGGCTTCAAAACAAATTATCCCGACGCTTATACCGAGTGGTGGATGAGTACTCATTAAAACAGGAGGAAATGAAGAATGGCTGACAACGTTAAAATCAGCACAACGGAACTGCTCTATGATCCGCTTTTTGACAAAAAACCTGATCTTAAGATGAAGGGCAAAAAGAACACACTTTTCAAAGTGATTTTCATAATTGTAATAACAGCTTTTGTAGCACTTTCTCTTTTCTTCAGCTTTAATTCAATCAGCTCGGGCAAATACACGTATAAAGAAAACGACAGCGGCTACACACTTTATCAGTTTGTCGGTAAGGAAGATGACTTAACGTTTCACATTGATTACGTAAGAAATGAAGCAGACGTTGCTGATACGACAAAACCTGTTACTCAAGTGCGTGAATTTTCTATGAGCTGTAACGAATACGTTCGTTTCATTTTTATCGGAAAAGACGTTGCTGCTCTTGAGCCGCACTGTTTTTATTACACCAAAAATCTTATGGCTGTAATCGTTGACCCCGGGAATCAGTATTTCACTTCGGTTGACGGTGTTTTGTATACAAAGGATATGACGGAAATTATCCTTCACCCCATGAGAAACCATCAATACAGAACGGCTCTCAAAGAAGGCTTTACCGCACCTTCTGATGATGTTACCGCAAAAGCTTTCCTTGATGAGTTTGCAAAAAAATACGGTGACGAAACTGCAATAGAAACCGAAGAATATGAAAAGCAGTTTTCAAAGCAGGCTTTTTATGTAATTCCCGATACTGTTACGAAAATTGAGGCTTCATGTTTCAGCGACTGTGAAATGCTGACGTACGTCAATATTCCTTCATCTGTTAAAGAAATCGGAAGCCTTGCATTCTTCAAGTGTAAGGGCTTTGAAACAATTACAATACCCGATGGTGTTGAATCAATCGGTTCCGACGGATTTTCATACTGCGAAAGAGTCACATATATTTACGTACCCGAAAGTGTAACGTTTATCGGACATCACGCGTTTTTCGGTAATCTCGGATGCGATAAAATATATCTCGGTGCCGAAAATGAAGACGCGATTGAAACAGGCGAAAACTGGTTACCGAAGCAGAGCACAACCTCGCTTAAAGACGTCGAGGCTGTTTACGGACAAGAAAGGAGGGCGAGCTGATGGCCGGTGGTAAAATGACGGGTTTCTTTCAGAACGTAAAAAATCATTGGAATGAACCTGACAGAGAAAAAGGCAACTACGTTCCGTTCAAAGAGTATCTGACGGTATTTTTTGGCGTTGGAATGAATTACAGTATAAAATCTCCTCTTGAATATCTTGGCTTTACGGCATCGTGCTTTATCATAATGTACCACTATAAGCTGCCGTATCTTGCTTTCTCCGTTATTACCCTTATCGGTCTTCCTCTTTCTTATCTGTGGAACGTTCTGAAATGGGTTGTTGATGATAACCTCGGTATTCTTGAAAAGAAAACCGAAAGAAAGTTCCTTGCTTTTTACGGTACGATTTCTATTGTCGGACTTGTTCTTATTTTGCTTGATGCTTCTACGTTCCTGCCCGAGGCATTAACAAAGCTGCTCAACGGAATAAACGGTGTAAGTGCAAGAAGCTTCCTTAAAATAGTGGGCGTTCAGCTGTTTGTCAATGCATACGGCGGACTGCGTAATATTCTGTGGAGAAAGAAGCTCGTTCCGAAATTCGGAAGATATAAATACGTGCTGTTCTCAAACTTTGTCCAGAAGTCTGTTATGATAATTCTTATCGGCTGGCTTCCGATATATAATATTAAGCTTGTCGAAGACAGAATGTGGATGGCATATCTTCTGTTTATGATATATGATATGTTCCCGTTCGATAACGTTATTGAACAGTGCACGCAGAACATTTCACCCAATCCCCACGAAAGAATGCTTATCAGAACCTGGCCCGTAAAGTTATCGCACTTTGTCAAAAACATATTTGACGTTCTGATTCCGCTTTTCGGTATTGCTTTCAGTGATATAAGATTTTACAAGTTTGTTGTTCCTGCAGTATTCATTCCGATGGGTGCACTGACTCTGCTGAGTATCAGAAATATTTCAGAGAGAATTCCGCAACCTCCGCTTGAGAAGAAGCAGAGGATATCCTTATGGTACGGAATTTCTCAGGTAATGAAAAACAAGTATAACTGGCTGAATACCATCTCCACACTGCTTGATTCGTTCGGTAACGGAATGATAAGCATTGTAAACGTAATGTATTTCTTCTCGTTCCGTATGTATACCCAGTGTGCGATTTACGGTCTGATGAAAACGTTGATGAGCTTCAGGTCAACGCCTCTGAGTTTCGTTGCACCGTATTTTGTAAGGAGGTTCTCATACCGAACGCTGAAAATTGCAAAGCTTGTTATATGTGCAGTGAGTGCTGTTGCAGAAATGCTGACGATTATGGCCTTCCCCACAAATCAGACTATGTGCGGTATCGTTATTTTTGTGTGTGAATTCTTCAAGGGATTTGCAAATTCAATTCCCGACGTTGCCGACTCTGATATGACTGTTCGTAAGAATGACTATCAGATGTATCTTTCCGGTGAGCGTCTTGAGAATTTCAGCGGTGTTTTCAGCTGGATTATTTCGCCCGTTACCACTTTTGTAAGCCTGATAATACCCGTAATTATTCTCAGAAACGGCTTCAATTCCAACTGGGACGTTCTTTATATCGATTCTGCAAGATTCAATATTCTTGCCGTTCCGTTGATTTTTGACCTTATCGGCTTTGTTCTGATGATTATTCCGTATCTGTTCTGGGATTTCAACAACCCACAGCACGAATATGTTATGGAGGTTCTCAAACAAAGAGAAAAGCTCGCACAGGAAGGCTATTTCCCGTCAGAATATGAGGGTGGACTCAACTTTGCACAACCCGGTGAACTTCATGGAGGAATACCTGTTGAGTCAGCTGCTATGATTGAAAAAAGGAATAGCTTAATTGCTGAACTTCAGCAAGCACCTGAAGAAGCAACAGTAACTGAAGGATAGGCATTTGAATATAAAAATTAAATCTGTTGAAGCCGTAACATATATTAATTCACATATTACAGGCTGAAATAAAAACAAAAACACCCGATTGAGCGTAAAACTCAGTCGGGTGTTGCTTGTTGTGGTGATATAAAATGATGATTTTACTTTGATTGTAACGGTGAAGGACTTCGCTTCGTGACGGGTAAGTCTGACTGTAAATTTAATATGCCTGCAACCTTGCGTTTGACAAAAACTGCGGTTGATGAATATAAAAAAGAATCGGTGCATGGGACGGTCCGTGCACCGATTTTTACGATTAGCTTTTATTTACTTTTAACCCATTCTGCGGGCACAGCTTTGAAATCGGGGGTATCCGTAAGACGTCCTGTATGTCTTGCGTTGGCAATCATAAGCGATGAAATATTGAAATGCAACAAATCGTTATAGAACTTTTCATTTTCAGCAATTCGCTTTGACTCGTTCAGGGCGGAAAATTCACCGCGTTTCTGGTTTGCCTTCCAATATCGCCAGCATATCTGTGAGCGTTTTACGTTTTCTTTCTGCCATTCGGTTTCAGCTTCAGCTATTGCGTTTGCCCAAAGCTCATCATATTCTTCCAACGTTTTGTCATCAATATAAAGAACAGTTGTAGCGTAGTATTTATCAAAACAGCCCATACCGTATTCCATATTCATATGCTCGGGGAAAATGAGCCAATACTGAATTATATTGAAGCCGAAGCCGTTGCTTTCGTCAATTCCGTTGATAAAATCTATAATATTCTGATAGCCTGCACCGTAATAGGCTTTGCAGAAATCGTACATCAGCTTATCGGCATCCTGATAGGGGTCCCACATAAGACGTGAAAGCATATAAGAGCGAAGCTCTGCGAATTCGCCGTTGCAGGCTGTACCGCTTGCACCTTCTTCAAAGACACCGATAACGTCATTCTCGGCAAAAATCTGAAGGTTACGCTGAAGTGAGCCGAAGTTTCCGAAAGGACTGAGCAGACTGTTGTAATCGGTTGTGTAGTCCCATACGAAAAGGTGGTCGCTTATTGCAGACCAGTCTTTCAAATCCTGCAGAAACTGCTCGTTATCCTCGGAATAGCCGCTGTCCATAGGTGCTGAAAACTTACACTCAATAGAGCAAAGCCGGATAACAACGTTATCTCTCGGCACGGTGATTTTCGGAGCCTGTCTTGTGTAACCGTCCATATAAGCAAACGTGTCAACAAGCACGTTGGGATAATCATCTCTGATATCGTCTGCGATTGCATTGACAAAGCGGATCATCGTACCCGAATGGCTGCCTTCTTCGGCATCAATTCTTGCACACTCATCGCACACACAGTAGTTTGAATTATCGTTCTGCGTTACGGAAACAAATGCGGCATCGGGGTTGTCTGCTAACCACTCACGAACGGTTGCCGTTGCTATTTCAAGGGTTTTCGGATTTGTAAGGCAAAGCTGATCCGTTGTTCTTTCGCCGTTCTGTGCGCCAAGTGCAAAAAGTTCGGGCTCGGTTTCGATAAGCGAGGTCGGAACAAGGCTTGAAAAGGTATGACAGAACGGACCTGCGTATTCAACACCGCCGCCCAAGGCTTCTGCCATAGTGCCGTTGTTGAGTCGGTTTGATACCTTGTATTCAGTATCACTGCCCGGATACCAGTCGGTCTGCCTGTACATAAAGGGCGGAACGTAAGAATAATCAATCTCAAGAGGAATAAGCAGAGCTTCTGCTTCGGGAATGACCGTCAGGTCGGGGGTGAATCTGCGGTAACCGAAATATTCTTCAAGGAATGTGTAGGCGGAATAGAGCGTTCCACGTTTTTCACCGCCTGTAATGACGACATCATCGCCGACAGTTTTGATGCAAACACCCTCGTCGCCCAGAGAAGTGTAATCGACCGTATCATCATACGCTCTGTCGGTTTTGCCTACTGCAATTTCTTTTTCGGCTACATCTGCCGAATCAACAATAATCTCAACCTGCGTACCGTTGATTTGTGCAAAAGTATCCTTGAGAAGATTTGCGGCAGTAAGCTCTGCCTGAGTTGCAGTATCGGAAACAACTATAACGTATTCATCGGTTATTTCAAGTGTTTGCGTTACGGCTTCCGATTCAGCCGGAGGTGTAAAAATATGACCCTGAGGCTCTTCGGGAACAAAAAGAGAAAAAACCGAAGTAAGAAACACGCTCAATGCAGTGAAAAACGGCATTATATAGCGCGGGTTAAATGAGTGGAAAAACGACTCAAGCGAACTCATAGACAATTCCTCCGATTGGTTGTAAAAGTATTTTATAATGCTTATAATGCAATTATATGACTTTTGTCCATGTGTGTCAATTCAATGACAGAGCAAAAATGGACAACGAATATTTCATTTTATTAAGGATAAGCCCGGCAGTGAAAAGTTCTGCACTTTAATAATGATGGTATGATATCAGTTTTAATTTGACAGATTATGAAAGAATTGTTATAATCTAGAAAAAATAGAAGGAGTAATCAGATATGGAAGAGAAAAAAGGATTTTCAACTGAATATTATCGCTTTTCGGAACGGATTAAAACCATAGAGGGAAATTTAACACGTAAGATTTCCGGTGTAGCCGCATTGCTTGGAATTTTCGGAGTTTGTTATAAAAATAATAAAATCAAAAAAGAACTGAATGATATTAAAAAAGAAGTTGAAGCATCTGACAGCCTGAACAGTTACGAAAAAGACAGTCTGAAAGAGATGATTAATAATATACTGGAAAAAGTGAAAAAAGAAAGTAAAAAGATACTTATCATTATCGGCATATTGATTGTTATCCTACTTATCATTTCCGGTGGTAATGGCAGCGGTGGCAGCAGTTCCGGTGGCAGCAGTAGCAATAGCAGTAGCAGCAGTTCCGGTGGTAAAAAAGGATTTTACGACAGCCAGGGTGAGTACCACGCATATATTCCTGAATTCGGTGAAGATGTAAATAACTGGATGGAAAACAACTGGTAAACTGAACATACAAATAAACACAAAACCGGCAAAGATTAATTTCTTTGCCGGTTGATTTTTTATGTGATTTATTCAATAAGAACTGCTGTTTTTATGGACTGGGAATAGGGTAATTCACGGTCGTTATGCCCCATACTAAGACCACCCGGATTACAGGTGATTGTGTCGCCGATGATACTGCCGTGAATATCGAAATCACCTGAGGCGAGTGCAACGTCGCCTTTGGGTGCATAGATTATTCCCCACAAATCGAAGCCGCCCTGCTGTGAATAAAGCGTTATATCGCCTTTTCGTGAATAGATTGAAAGTGTTGCGCCGGCTTCATTATACGTGTGTGTGCTGCCGCCGATTTTTATATCGTTTTCAGCTATCATACAGCCGTTCAGGGTTATACCGCTCGAGCCCTGGTTGGTAGAAAGACTGCCACCGCTGTAAATTACACCTTTTATATTATAGTTACCCTGACCGGAGAGCAAAAGCTCACATTTGCGGTTATAAAGGTCACCGACAAGAGTGAAGGGGCCTGCTATATCCGTAGCGGGGGTTTCATCTGTTGCGTTTTCACCCCAGACGTAAATACTGCCGTTTACCGTTGTGCCGCCGCTTTGAAGCTTGAGTGTATCGTAAACATACATATTACCTTTTACGTCCATGGCAACGCTGCCCTGCTTATCAAAAACGCCTCTGCAATAAACCGGGCCGTTAAATGTTGACTTACCGTTGAGCGTTACGTTGCCGCCGACATATGTTTCACACTCGCAAAGCAGGCTGTAGTTTGAGCCACGGACAAGATTGCCGCCGGTATAGAAATAATTGCCGTAAAACTGTGTGTTACCCTGGAACGTTGAATTACCGCCAACATAAGCATTGCCGCCGATGGTAAAGGATTTATCCCACGTTGTTGTCAGGTTTCCGCCGCAATACATATTGCCTTTGACGTAAACGGGACACTGCGGATTGAAGTCACCCTCAACATACAAATCACCGTAAATAATAAGCACGTCGGAAGAATAACCGGTGGACAGCGAGCCGGAGCAATACGTATTGCCGTTTATTGAAATTGAGGAATTTATTGTTGTACCTGCCGGATAGCGGTTGAGATAGATATTCGACCTCTTTATAGGCTCATACGTCTTTGCAAACATACCCCTGGTTGCTGTTGGTGCAACGGACATTATGGTTTCGTCAAAATCGGGCATTTTCTGAGCATTTACATTGCTTTCAAGACGGTTTACGGTTACGCTGTACTGATTACAGTCTGCAGTTTTTGCAGAAAATACGGTGCCCGTTATTGTGCTTCCGCCGCCGTTTGCATAGACGTTGCCGTTGCCGAAAATACTGCCGCCTACATTATAGTGACCGTTCAGGTTGAACTGAGAATCATTGCCGTGGAACATAAGATACTCAAAATCAATCGCCATATTTTTGTCGACATAGCGAGCCGCCGCCTTGGCGTTGATCTGAACGGAATCGGTTTTAAATAAGCTCGCAAACACGGTCTTTGCCGTTCTGGAATCGGAGACACGGACTATTTCGCTGCTCGGGAATTCAACGACGACGCTTTCTGTGCTGAAGCCGTTTTTTTCTATGTATTCCAATGCAACTGTTTTTGCAGTCTGCTCATCGGGCATATAGCGTACAGCGGCAAGTGCCGCCGCATCCAACGCACTTTGCAGCTTGCTTTTCTGGTGGTATTTCAGCCCCATATCCGTAACGAGCGAAGCAACCGACAAAAAAGCCACAAGGCACAAAGCGGCAACTACCATTACTGCACCGTCCTCTGATTTGTGAAAACGTCTGAGTCTTTTCATCTGCGTTGCTCCTTTCGTTTTATTTTATTCGAGGGAACTTTTTATCTGCTCCATCTGCTTTGTAAGCTCTGCAAGTGTGAGCTGTGCCTGCTCGATATAATAGCCGTGAAGCTTGAGCTCCTTCTGCGAATCGAGTCTTTCCCGGGCGTGCTCATTTTCGAGTGCATTGATTTTTTCGGCACACTCAAAAGCCTGCTGCTTGTTGACGTCTTTGAGCCTTGCTATTTCATCTTCATTTTCGGCTGCACGCTTTTCAAGCACGCTGTATCTGACTTCAAGCTCTGCGTTGAGTTTTTTAACATCCTCACATTCCGCATAGAGAGATCTTATTTCGTCGCTCTTATCTTCAAGCTGTAAGCTGACTGATTTCAGCTCCTCTTCCTTTGTAAGAAGCTGAGATTTGAGAAGCTCATACTGAGACAAAACGGAATTGTAAGAATCAAACAGGCTGTTGTATTTTTCAGAAACGACAGCAAGCTCGCCGTTTTCGTTGCGGAGTGTCTGGAGAGCCTGGGACAGCTGTGCTTTTTCCTTTTCAAGGGCGGCTATTCTGTCGGTATATTCGAGTGCTTTTGTTTCGTGCTGTGACTGTGCCGCCTGCCTGAGGTTTTCGTTTTCTTTTTCGGAAAGCTCCAGCTTTTTTCTCAGGGCAGCAATCGTTTCCTCATACTCGGCGGAATTGTCACGATGAGTCTTGGCACCGCTCTCGACAAGCTTATCAAGCCGGGAGTTACACTCGTTGAATTTTTCGCTGTAAAAATCACGCTCTCTGTTTGCAAGAACAAGCTCTTCCTTGATTGAAGAAAGTTTTGCTTCCTGCATACGGGCAGCAGACTCGTAAGTGTTATTTATATCTTCTATGTAAGAAGCAACCTCTTCCGGGTCATAGCCGTAAAGCACCTTTTTGAAAAGAGTGTCGTTTTTCTCTTTTTCTTTACTGCGTGCCGGCTGATTCTTTTCGGTTTCTTCAACTACGATTTCTTTTACGCTTTCGTTTTTATTTTTCTTCATTTTTCATCCCTCACAGTTATTTTAAGGATGTCACCCTCGTGTATTCCGAGCTTTGCCGCCGCAAAGGCGTTGACCTCGATTACACTTTTTGCCTGCTTTACGGTTTTACATATTTTTCCCGGCTGAACGTTGCGCTCAATCTTCACAACCTCACCCGATTCGGCAAGATAAATAACGTCAAGCGCAAACTTCATATTAAGCATATGTATCTGGTTGCAGGGAGTGATGAACAGAGCATAATCCTGAGCTATTGATTCGCGGAACATCAGACCTCTGAAGCGGGTAAAAAACGAATCTGCAAGCTCTGCATTTTTTGTGACTATTCTGTTATTATTAATAATTATAATCTTTTTCATAGGCATTAAAACGTTTCCATAATGTTCATAACGGTCGGACCCATAAGGATTATAAAGACTACGGGGAAAATGAACAGCAGCATCGGCAGCAGCATTTTGATTGAAGCCTTCATACCTTTTTCTTTTGCCTGCTGGCTTCTTTCCACACGCAGCTGCTCTGACTGTGCACGCATAACGTTGTTGATAGGTATACCGAGCTGTTCTGCCTGCACAAGTGCGGAAGCAAAGGTTTTAAGCTCGTCGAGATTTGTGGAATCGCAAAGGCTTTGCAGGGCTTCACGTCTTGTTCTGCCCATCTGAATCTCGCGGTATACAATCATAAGCTCATCGATAAACGGACCCTTGAGCTTTTGAGAAACCTTTAAAAGTGCCGCGTCGAAGCCGAGACCTGCTTCGATACATACGCACAGCATATCCATTGCATCGGGCAACTGTTTTTTTATACCCATCTGGTGGCTTGAAACGCGTGAGCGGAGATACATTGTCGGCCCCATAACACCGATCAGCACACCGACCATCAGTATAAGAAGGGATATGAGAGTCTCTGCTTTGACTACGAGCATAATCACGAGAGTGAGAAAAAGTGCACCGACCAGAAAAGCATACTTGATAAACTGAAAATCGGACGGCTCCATAAATATACCTGCGTAACGCAGTTGTTTGCGTATGGCTTCGAGCGTTTTGGTTTTGTTGGCATTTTTCTTCTGAGGAAGGAACTTGCTGATTTTTGCTGAAACACCTTTGATGCCCTTGCCCAGAAATCTTTCGTAAAACGAAAGCTCCAGCTCTTTATATACCGGCTGACCAACGGAATTATTTATTCTTTCAATACGTTTTTGCTTTTTATCCATTCTCTGTCCTGCAGGTGAAGCCAGCAGCACAATCAGAATAAAGGCAAGAAACGAATAAGCAATAACGAGAAATTCCAATAGCTCACCTCCGTATCAATATTCTACGGTAACTACCTTTCTTATGGCGAAGAAGCCTATAACCTCCATAACAACGGAAACAATAAGCATTATATTACCTGTTGTTGTGGTGAAGAAGGTTGACATATAATCGGGGTTTACTACCATAAGTATTGCCGCAATGCCTATTGGCAAAGCACCGATTATCAGTCCTGACATTCTTCCCTGAGCGGTTATAGAATTTATTTCACCTTTGACTTTGATTCTTTCGCGGATAGTATTTGAAATTGTTGAAAGTATTTCGGAAAGATTGCCGCCCGTCGTACGCTGGATAAGCACAGCGGAAACAACAAGCAGAAGGTCGGCGCTTTTTACACGGTCGCACATACTGTTGAGTGCCTCTTCCATTGTTGCGCCGTAGCGTATTTCGTTGCATACTCTGCCGAACTCAATACCTATAGGCGGGGGCATATCGTTGGCTACGTTTTCCATAACCTGGTTGAATGAAAAGCCTGAGCGCAAGCCGTTGCACATCATAATAAGCGTATCGCCAAGCTGTGCCTCAAAAGCCTTTTTGCGTTTATCTTTTTTTACCTTGATGAAAACAACCGGCAGGAATGCACCGATTACCGCAAGGGTTGCCGAAGGCATAAGCCCGAGCTGAAACAGTGCCGCCAGCCCTGCGGGGACAAAGGTGAGCACGATCCAGATAATACAGAATTCTTCGGGCTTCATCATTATATCAGCGAGAATAAGCTCGTTGAAAATTGTATTCATAAGCTTTTTACGCTGAACAGATTGCTTACCGTTGCCGTCAACGGCTCTTTTTAAAATTGAGGATTTGCGTTCTTTTTTCTTTTCCTGAAGCTGAAGGGTAAGTCCGCTTTTTTTGCTTGCGATTTTATCGATGCGTTTTTCAACAATGCGGCGGCTCAGTGTTGCCGTACCCATAATGCTGACCCAAAGAAAGAAATTGAACAGAGCTATTGCAACGGTAAGAATAATTATACTAATTTGCAAACCATTCATTGTTGACCGTCACTCCGTTTCCTTTGATTTTTTCAAGGCATTTCGGTCTTACTCCGGTTGCGTGGAACTTGCCTACGAACTTTCCTGACGTATCAACAGTGCCGTCGGTTTCGTAAACAAAGATATCCTGCATACTTACTATATCGCCCTCCATACCGATGACCTCGGTTATGGAGGTTATTTTTCTTGTACCGTCACGCAGACGGCTCTGCTGAACAATAAGGTCTATAGCGGAAGAAATCTGATCACGGATTGCTTTGAGCGGAAGTTCCATACCGCTCATGAGAACCATTGTTTCAAGTCTTGCTACGGTGTCACGCGGTGAGTTGGCATGAGTTGTGGTGAGTGAGCCGTCGTGACCTGTATTCATAGCCTGAAGCATATCGAGCGTTTCTTCCGAACGAACTTCACCGACGATTATTCTGTCGGGTCGCATACGAAGGGCATTTTTTACAAGGTTACGGATTGTAACGGCACCCTTGCCCTCAAGGTTTGCCGGTCTTGCTTCGAGGGTGATGACGTGCTCCTGCTTGAGCTGAACTTCCGCAGCATCTTCGATTGTGACTATTCGCTCATCCTCGGGGATGTAAGATGAGAGAACGTTCAGCAGCGTTGTTTTACCCGAGCCTGTACCGCCTGCAACAACTATGTTCAGCTTGCCCTTTACACACGCTTCAAGAAACTGGAGCATATCGGGAGTAAGTGAGCCGAACTGCAAAAGCTGTTGTGACGTTATCGGCTTTTTGCCGAACTTTCTTATTGTCAGTACGGGACCGACAAGCGAGAGGGGAGGGATGATAGCGTTTACACGGGAGCCGTCGGCAAGTCTGGCATCAACCATAGGGCTTGCTTCGTCAACGTGTCTGCCGACGTTGGAAACGATGCGGTTGATGATATTCATCAGGTGCTCTTCATCCCTGAACTTCAGGTCTGTGAGTCTGAGCTTGCCCTTATCTTCGATATATATCATATCGGGACCGTTTACCATTATTTCACTGATTGACGGATCCTGGACGAGCACTTCGATAGGGCCGTAGCCCATAATATCGTTAAAAAGATCTGTCGCAACCTTTTCTCTGTCCATACGGGGGATAAGGAACTCATCGTCATTTACCTTATCATCGACGACTTTGTACATTGCATCGCGGTCTGTTATCGTCTTACCGCTTTTATTCATTTCGTCGATAATTGCCGAATGGATTCTGCGTTTTGTTTCAAGATACGGGTCTTCAACCGTTTCTTCGGTTGCGGCTTTTTCTTTTATTTCTTCCGGTGCAGGGTCTGCATCGCCCTTTTGCATCGCAAGCTTTTTCTGACCGTCTATTCTGTCAAGAAGTCCCATATCAACACCTCACATCATTTTTTCTTCAATAATGAAAAGCCTTTCTTTTTCGGCTGAATATCTTTCACGGGAACTATACCCGTATGCACCTCGATTATTTTTTCAGCAAGCTCCGAAACACCTTTTGCAAGCTCTGATTTAGGTTGAGCGGCTGTTACGGGCATACCCTTATTGATACTTGTAAGAGCGGCTGAATAATCAGCAGGTATCACGGCAAACATTTCAGTGCGGAACATTTCGGTGAAATCTTCGGGCTTTATAAGGCTTTTTTCAACTCTGTTCAGAATAAATCTGATTTTATCGCGCTGATGAAGCTGATCAAGAATTGTGTAGCACACCTTTGCGTTATTGAGGGAGAGAATTTCGTTGTTATATACAAGGAAGATTTCTTCGCAGTTTTCGCAGGCTGTAATCACCGAATCGTTGAAAGCTGACGGCAAATCAACAATTATGTACTCATAATACGGTCGCATAATATCGATTATACGCTCGATATGTGCCGGAGTTACAAACTCGGCAAACTCGGAGCTTTTTGGTGCACACAGCACGCTCATACCGCTTGAATGTTCAACAGCAAAGCCGTTTATATTCTCAATCGTGATTCCGCCTCTGTCCTGGACAAGGTCAACGATTGAATTTTTTGTATCGAGGTCGAGTGACATTGATACATCGCCGAACTGTAAATCAAGGTCGAGCAGCATTACTCTTTTGCCTGCTTTTGCAAGGCTTGCGGCAACACCTATAGCAAGTGTGGTTTTACCCGTACCGCCTTTGCCACCGAAAAAGCCGAGTGCCTTACAGCGTACTCTTTTACCTTCGTTTGTATCGAGGATACGCTGCTGTTCAAGTGCGTAAACAGTTTTGACGTTTTCGGAAAAATCATCGCTTTTGATTCCGTCAACAGGCAGTACCTTGCGGATTCCGTACTGGGCAGCTTTATTGACAAGGTCTACGGTTATTGAGTCGTTTACAAGGATTACTATCATTCCTCTTGCGACTGCCAGTAAATCCTGCACAAAGCTGAACACCGAATCGGGTACTTCGCCACGCACGGCACAAAGAATAATTTCGGGATATTTGTTTACGATTTTTGTCTTTCCTTCTGCCGTGAAACCCGAATAACCGCTGATTGCAAACGCTTCATCGGCTACAAGATTCTTCACCTCGATTCTCAGATCAAGGTCATCGGACAGAATAAGTAAATTCATTTTTTCCATAGCCGTTTCATCTCCAATCAATCATCAGTTGCTTTCTGTTTCGGGAGGAGCGGTTGTGATTTCGCCCATACCGTAATTTGTCTGCGGTTCTTCAGGCTGATCATCGGGTACACCTGCGGCAGCTATATCATCTGCGAGGCTGTGAGATTCGACGTGAGAGACAAGCACCACCCTAGGATTGCTAACTGCCATAAGCTTTGGAATCTGGTCTTTTGTGAGCGAGAGTGTGATAACCGCATAATTTGTAATTTCCGTACCGTTATCCTGCTGGATATTTGCAGAATAATCGCTAAGCCTGATGACGGGAACGTTTTTGAGTGCAGGCTCTATACTTGGTGATGCTTTATCGTAAATATTGATGCAATCATTTTCTTTGATGAAGAAAGCGACACCGTTTTCAATTTCAACTGAAATTGTGTATGCATACTTTCCGTTTTCCAGGCGGTAAGCGAGATTGCCTTTGGCGTCTTCTTTACCGACAGAAATCAGTTTACCTGCCATCAGTTGTTCGCCCTTGAGAATTTTAACACCAGCCATATAGCCGATTACGTCTTTGACCTTGCTTACCGTACCGTGGGAAACAGCGGTAACCGGAAGCTTGACAGTCTGGAACATATCTTCTGTGAGAATTGTGTTTTCATCTATATCCTGAAGCGCAATCAGAACGGTTGCCTCATCGACGCCCGTTACGATTTTGCTTGTTTTCAGCTCGTTTGCAAAAAAATACGTTGCAAGGCCTGCCGCCAGAGCGATTACCACCGCTATAAGATAAATTTTTTTCATAACTGACAGTTGCCTCCTTATGATTCTACTTTCATTATTACTGTTGACGTTATTGTTTTCTCTTTTCCGAGAACGGTACTCAGTACCGGAGTGAAGAATGAAATGTCAGCTCCCATACTGACTGTTATATCACCTGCAGTAGGGTCTGACGGTGCTGAATACGTGACAGTGATTTCTACACCGTCGTTTGCAAATACATTTGTTGAAAGGTTTTCTATGTGATTTATTATTGCCTGGGTATCGGCATTCTCTTCGGTGTGAACTACGGCGTACCTTGCACCCTCACGGCAGGCGTTGTTGAGCGAAAGCTGATTATAGAACAGCCAACCGAAATCAATGATTCCGCACAGAATCAGAAGGAAAATAGGAAGTATCAGTGCAAACTCGACCATCGACTGACCGTCCTCGCGTTTCAGCTTCCTGCGGATTGATTTTTTCATTTCGCCGTCACCTCCGACTTGAATTTTGAGTATTAAAGGGTAAGCTCGCTCCGCGAGCGAACTTACCCTTTACGAGTTACTTATTCAGGATTGTATAGTGTGTTATGTATTACCCTTTGATTTAGGGCGTTGTTGCACCGATATTGTCAATCTGATCGTTGACATCCTGGAACATGTCGCGGATCTTCGGACCGAGTGCTACGAGAGCAACGATAACTACAACTGCGATAAGACCTACAATGAGACCGTATTCAACCATACCCTGACCTTCTTCGTCTTTAAACCATTTTCTCAACATAATTCTTTCCTCCTTAACTTTAAATAAGTTCTGTTTTAAGATGTGAATGTTTGTTTTTAAACGTTTGTTTCAGACTTACGTTAATTATCTGTGGTTGAATTTAATTTGTGTTACCGTTAACTGTTACTTGATTTAGGGAGTTGTTGCGCCGATGTTGTCAATCTGATCATTGACATCCTGGAACATATCACGGATCTTCGGACCGAGTGCTACGAGAGCGACGATAACGACAACTGCGATGAGACCTACGATGAGACCGTACTCAACCATGCCCTGACCTTCTTCGTCCTTGAACCATTTTCTTAACATTGTTTTTGCCTCCTTTGTAAATTTTGTTTTTTATTTAACCCTTAACCCGGGTTTGTTGCCGATTTTAAAAGAGTGATGAAAAAACTCTTTGTGAGAGTTCGCCGAACACCGGAAAGAGAACCGTTATCACTGCACCGAGTGAGAGGTAGGGACCCATTGGAACCGAGGTTTTAAGCGAGCCTTTTTTTGTAACTATCAGATATACAAGGAAGATAAGCAAGCCGGCTGCCATTATCAGTGATGCCTGAAGAAATCCGAAAACACCCAGGCAATAGCCGATTGCCGCACTGTACTTGACGTCTCCTGTTCCTATCGGTACGCCTACGAGCATCGGCAGCTGGTAGAGAATGAAGCCTGCCGCCAGACCTATAAGCGAGGGAATAAGTGTTTCTTTTACCGGAACTCCTGTTGCGATTGCGTAAACAATTGCGACTGTTCTGATTATCAGAAGTGCGAGCACTGAAGAATTGGGTATCTTTTTGATATCAAGATCTACAATTCCTATTGCAATTGCTACCGATATGTAAGCTACGGCTTCGAGCCTTGCCGCCGTATCGCTGTACCTTAAGAAGCTTACTGCAAACAGAACTCCCGAGAGAAGCACCCAGGCGACTATCACCGCCATATTCTTAACTGCTTCGATTTTTGAGGTTTCCTGTGTTCGACGTTTGATCTGGAAAATCGCTATCCGGTTAAATGCCAGCGCCGCGAGTGTACCGAGTGCACCGCCGTAAATAGTTTCAACCATCAGCTTTCACCTCCCGGTTTCGTCCGGAAGCTTGTCGCTTCCTCTTTGCAACTTAATCGTACACCCGGCAATTATCGAAGTCAAACAATAGTTTTTCACAATGTGGAAAACTATTGGTGAAATTGCACAATGCATAAATAGTGGGTTTTTCAGCGTAAAAACGCAGATTTTTACACAACGCTTCTTATTACAAATATTTTTAAAATATAAGCCGCTAAATGCAGGAAAAATTTCAATTTTCTTCTATGTTTTGCACAAAATGATTCTGTTTCCGAAATATACAGCCAAATATACACTATTCCGGTGCAATTTTGTATATTTGATTGTATATTTGCGGGATTGGCCCGTGATTATTGCATAAAATTAAAAAAGTTTAGAAATGGTTTATAAACAAATTCTAAAAACCAGCTTGCAAATGTCGCATAAACGCTGTATAATAAAAGCACAAACAGCGTTAAGACGACGAATATATTGCGTGAGGTGGTATTAAATGAACAAATTGACCGTTCAGCAAGCCGCAGAAAAGTGGAATATATCCGTAAGGAGGGTGCAGGATTACTGCAGACTCGGCAAAATACCCGGTGCTGAGCGTTTGGGCTCTAACTGGCTCATACCGGCAGATGCAGTTCGCCCTGCTGACGGCAGAAGCAAAAGCGCAAAGCTTGATGCACAGCGTGATATACCTATGCCGCGCAAAAGCCCGTTTCTTGATATGACTGACCTTTATTCCGAGCCCGGCACTGCCAACAAATGTATATTTGCTCTCTCGTCCAATCCCGAAGCACAGGCACTGTTTTCTGCTGAGATAGCGTACAGACGCGGAGAAATAGACAGCGTATACAGCTACGTTCAATATTTTTTTGATAAGCATTCAGGTTTATATTCTGTTATCGGCAGCGGTATGCTGCTTTCGCTGTGTGCGATGTGGACAGGCGATATAAATATGTGGCGACTTGCAAGAAAGCATATATGTCAGGCACCTGTAAAAAACAGTACAGACCGTGATATTATTGCTCTTTCACTTGCTGCAACCGACAGTGCGATACGTGCTACGGAAGATTTCCCAGAATGGTTTAAAAGAGGTTGCTTTGACAGCCTTCCCACAGATGCTCATCCTGCGGCTATGGTATATTATCTTAAATACCTTATTGTTTACGCTCAGGAGCTTGCAACGGGTGAGCTTAAATTACAGAACATACGCGGTCTTGGTCTGATGAGGTGTGTGCCGTATATAGCCGAGCCGATGATAACCACGGCTCATAACAACGGTACGCTGATACCTGAAATATATCTGCGACTTATGTGTGCAATTGCCTGCCAGCAGTGCGGTGATACCGGGAGGGCAATATATCACCTGGATAAAGCCATAAAGGATTGCCTTGCAGACGATTTGTTCGGGCTTCTTGCAGAGCATCGCAGACAGCTTGGCAAAATTCTTGATGAAAGGCTTGCACTTGTTGACCCTTACGCTGTAAAACGTGTAAAAGAACTGCACAAACGTCTGCAGACCGGTTGGACAATTATCCACAACGCAATACTTGAAAGAACTGTTTATGTGGCTCTTACTCTGCGTGAGCGTGAAATTGCCCGTCTTGCCGTATTCGGACTTACTGACAGACAGATAGCAAACCAGCTTGATATGCCTGAATCGCAGGTGAAAAGTATGCTTAAATCTGCAAAAGAAAAGACCGGAGTTGATAAACGCTCCGATCTTGCGATGTTTATATGATATTTGTTATAGAGTATCTTATTATAATGTTTCGGATTGTTACCGGCGAGGGTGGCAGCAGAATTTACCCGGATGCTTAATAAAAAAAGAAAACGATGTACGGCTTTGTGAAAAACCGCACATCGTTTTTTATTATTCACATAACATATCAAATGCAAGTGTAATACTCCAGCCGTAATCGCGTATGGACTGATATTTTATTCTGAAATCATACGGTTCGACTACATTTCCTTTTCTGTTGAAGCAGAATGGGGGAATACGGTTTTCACTGTCGTAGAATTCATAAACAGTGCCCGTACGGTCATACCACTCGTTTATAACGCTCAGTGTTTTATCTTTTATTTTCTGTGATAAAACAGAGTGACCGTATTCGATGAGCCCTTTTGAAATCATATAATTGTAATTAATCCATACAGGACCGCGCCACATATCCGAGCCGAAAGTTTTATCTTTTAATGATATGCTCGGGATGAGGAATTCGGTGCCGAACTCTTCGGGATTTTCAAGGTGAGCGATGAGCTTTTTGCATTGATTTTCGTCACATACACCTGCAAAAACCGGCAGGAAAGAAGCGACAGAATTTATTTTGTTCAAGCGGTTCAGCTGAATATCGTAATCGTAATAAAAGTCATCGTCTTCACACCAAAGGGTGCTGTTTATGTCGGCTTTTATTTTTTTATACCAGTTATCGAAAAATTCAGAGTTTTCTTTGTCACCGAGTTCATCGGCTATAATTTTCATAAAGCGTGCTTCGTTTGCCATATAGCAGGAAAAATCGATGGCAAAGAGGTCGTTTTCCGTATCAAAACGTGGTGAGTTATCCATACCCGATTCGTCACAACGGTTGTTGAGTTCGGGATTGGTGTGCCAGGAGTAAAGCTCTTTTTCGCTTTTTCTTCTGTTTTTACTGCACCAGAGCAGGAATGCTTTATTGTGTCGGAATACGGTTTCAAGAAATGCTTTGTTACCGCTCTTTTTATATACTAGATATGCTCCCCAGGCTATAACGGGCGGCTGGGTGACGGAAGAAATTTCATAGGGCTTTGCCATATGAGGAATAAATCCGTCATCGCTTTGGACGTCAAAAAGAGCAAGAATAAGGTTTTCGGCAACGTCTGTGTCGAGATGTCTGTGACCTATTGCGTGGAAAACAGAGTCCCACAGCCACATATTTCTGTGAGGCAGACGGTCAGGCGTTGACCATATTCTTTTAATTTTGCCTTCAGGAGAATAGAGCTGGCTTTTCATTACGCTAATACATTTAGCGTACAAAGCACTGTATTTGCTGTCTTGGCAAAAAGAGTGATAAGGCTTCAGCTTGTTTTGTTCCGCTTCTTCGATGTCGAGAGTGATACCTTTTTCACAGAGTGCGATTGCCTTTTCTTTGCTGTCTGCATATGCGAAAGCAAAGCGGTTGCCTCTTTTTATTAAAGCGGTGTATTCACCGTCAGAGGTATTATGTATTTCTGTACCATCTTTTTTTATTACTTCACATTCTCCGTCAACGTTTACAAGAATTCCGTTTGCAGTTTCACCGATGACAAGATGTCTTTCGGCAAATATAACACGGTATTTGCCTGCGTTGGTTTCGAACGCAATAAGGTCTGATGCAACACAACTGAAATCGGGTACGGAGTTTATATCGGGGAAGAAAAGTGTTCTGCGGATTTTTGTGTGAAATATCACACCGATTTTATCTGCGGCAAGTGTGCCTGTAAAATCATCGCTGAAATAAGATTCGCCGTCAAGGGCAGAGAAAGCAAAAAGCTGACCCTGACCCCATTTTGAAGGTGTCATTTTTTACTCCTTAAATTGATATTCAAGAGTCGAGTGCTTCGTATGCAATATCGGGTTTATCCGTTATAATGCCGTCGGCACCGATGCTTTGCAGGAACTTTATTCTTTCCGCATCGTTGATTGTCCAGTAATGGACGGCAACGTTATTCTTATGTGCATAATTTATAAGTTTGGGTGTGCCGAGGTTGACGATATATTTATCGGGCGGCACCTGCAACACGTCAAATTTATAATAGCCTTCGGGTCTGTCGATATTGAAAAGAGAATCCACATACAGCTTCACAACCTCAACGTTGACAGCTGTGCGTGTTAAATCGGGATAGTTTTCTTCAAGATGTGAAATGACGTCTCTGTTGAAAGAAGCGACAATTGTTTTGTCGAGCAGATTCATTTCGGTTAAAAGGTCATACAGAATATCTGCCGCTCTGATACCTGATTCTCCGCTGCATTTGATTTCGATGCTGTAATAAAACTCTCCGTTGTTTTCAAGATAAGTCAAGGCATCTCCGGCGGTTGCAACTCTCAGATTATCGGGTATATCTTCACCGCGCAGACCCTTATAGGGAGTGTCGCCGTTTTTATCTTTGAAGTATTCGCCGAAGTTAAGATTATAAATTTCTTCGTATGTATAATCCTCGGCACAATTATCGGTTTTTCCGAAATATTCCGTTGCGTTTGTCACTTCGTCAAGCGTTTCATCGTGGAGAATAATCAGCTTTTCGTCTGCAGTCAGCTGTACGTCAAACTCAATGATATCTGTTTCAAAAGTCTGAGAATTGACACAGCCCTCGAAAGCCATCATTGTGCCTTGCGGGAAGAGGCTTCTGCCGCCTCGGTGAGCGGCAATCATCGTATCACCAAGCCCTGTAATATACTGATTTGTTGCAGTGTATTCCTGGGGTGTATCCTTCCACTGGTGCGTTACGAGCTTGTATAATCCGAAAACTGTCAGTGCGATTATTGCTACACTTATGAGCAGTATTCTGACGATTTTTAAAATCACAGAAGCTGTTTTGCTTCTTTCTTTAGTGTTTTTCATATTCGTTCCTTTATTGTTCCAGAGCTTCGATTCTTTCCTTGGTTTCGGCTCTTATCACTTCAAGCTCGGACATAATCTTTTCTTTGCGTTTGCCTGTAAAGTTGTCGAACATCATAATAATACCAGGCAGGAGGTTACCGATAATACCGGGGATTGCAACAAGAAGGAATATGCCGTGAAGAGTTTGCGGTGTCTGCACAACCTCAGTCATAACACCGTTGATTGAAACGGCACTCTGATAACCGATGAGAGCAAAGCCTGTATTGACAAGAAGCTCTTTCCAGAGAGCTGAAATACGGGAAACCATAGTGCTGAATGCGAAAACCATACCCTCGTTACGCTGTGCTGCACCGTACTTCTGGTAGCTTTTCCACTCCATATAATCAGTTGAGTCTGCAAGAAGTATTCTTCTTGCGGCACTCATAGCTGCGTTGGGCATACCGCCGAGTGCGATGAGAATACCGACCAGCCAGAGGTGCTTGTAACCGAAGATGAGAAGAAGAAGGTAGCATATACCTGTGTGGAGGTAGCCCCATACGACAATATCTCTGGATGAACGCTTTCTACCTACAAAGGGAACGGAAAGGAGACCGCCGTAGGAAAGTGCGGAGCTGCCCATTTCAACGTACGTTTTCATACCGTAGCGGTTGAGTGTGTGCTTGTAGAAGAAGGGGAGAGAGCTGTAGCATACCTGTCTGACAGACTCAATAACCTGGCTAAGACAAAGCAGAAGAAGCGGTCTGTTGAGAAGGATGAGCTTGTAGTCAATTTTGACTTTCTTTTCTTTTGTTCTGGGCGGAAGCACCATGTTGCGCTCTTTAAGTGTGAAGCAGGGGACAAGCATAGTGAACATACCGAGTATGCCGAAGAAAAGTGCAACCGTGAAGAATGCCCATTTTTCTTTTGAATAGTCGTTGCCCTGAAGCTCGATTATGATAGGTACCATACCACCGGGCAACATTGAGCCGAGGGTGGATGCAAGCTGTGCTATAGTGTAGAAATTCTTTCGGGATTTTGCGTTGGGTGTCATACGTACCGAGAGCGTTGACAACGCAACGTCAAAAAACGTGTCTGCAATGTTGAAAAGCAGATACAGCAGGAAACTCCAGATAACGTTGAACGTGATTGAAGAAGAAGGTACAACAAAAAGAAGAATTGAGGAAAGGGTAAAGGGGATGGCTGAAGCCATCATAAAACGTCTTGCGTTACCCTTTGTTGAATGGTTGTTGTCAAGAAGCATACCGACAATCGGGGCAATGAAGATATTGACACCGGTTGTAACAGATTTCATAGTGAGCAGGTGATGAGACTTGAGACCCATATAGTCACGCATAAACTGGTCGGTATACGTGCTGACTGAGTCCTGACCCATACAGTTGCCGAATACACCGGAAACGTAGCCTACCTGTTCCTTGAGTGCAACGTCGGGGTTGTTTTTAAGTTCCTGATACTTATCTTTTAACTTACCCATAAATTATCTCCTTGAATTTTTTAGAGTTGGACAAGGTTTAACTGTGGTTATATATTCTTTCGGCAGTAAATGTACCGTCTGCCTTTATATCGAGAAGCGTAGCACCCTGAATCCATTCGCTTTCGGGGGAATCAAACTTGCTCTGCATATTATAAACGCCGTAGCCTGACGGCTGGATATAAGACAGAAGAATATTATTATACATTACACCGAAATTGTTAACGTGGTCGTGTCCGAAGTAAACTGCCTGTGCACTGCCTTTTTCTGCCATAGCATCGAGAAGACCCGAATCAAAGCCTGATTCACAGACACCTTCTCTCTTATCGCCGTAAAGAAAATCGCCTTCAGCATATTCTTTTTCAGCCTGATAGGGAGGGATGTGGACAACAGTTATTGATCTGAATTTACCGTATTCAGCTTCAACGGCATCATGTTTGGTTTTATACCATTCTACCTGTGATGTTTTAACGCCGTCGTAAACTTCACCGTCTTTTGTAACACCGTACTCTTTTTTTGATTCATCCGTCATATAACTGCCGGAATCCATCAAAAAGAATACCTGTCGGATTTTACCGTCACTGCCGAGAACGTTGATTGCGTAGTTGCCGCAGCCGTCAATATCATCTGCACCGCTGCGCATAAGGCAGTGGTCGTATGAAGAAAAGATTTCAACGTTTTCTTCTCTTGAAACAGCGAGCAGACCGTCACCCTCGTGGTTGCCGAGAACAGCCGCCCAGTAGACACCGAGCTTTTCCATAAGCTGAGCAAATTCGTTGTTTCTTTTCTTGTTGAAACCTGAGGAAACGTTGTCACCGCCGAAAATAACAAGGTCGGGTTTTTGCTCGGTTATGTTCTTGACGATATACGAAACAGTCTGTATATCGGTTGCCTTTTTGCCGTTAAGATGTGTATCGGTGAACATCAGCACTCTGAAATCGCCGTCGCTGTTTTTCTTGATTGTGACGCTGTCTGCATCTTCTTTTACGATTTCAACGTCGCTGTTGATTTCTTCTGCTGTTGAAATATCATACGAAATGCCTTGTGAGCTTTTGAAAACCACAAAACCGCTGACACCTATTACTGCAACAAGAATAACGGCAGTAATAATTTTTATTGCTTTTTTCATATGTCACATTCCTTTAAATACAGTTTGCTATTTTCTATATTAACATAAATATAATATTGATTCAATCTTTTTTATTGCTTTTTTGAAAAGGGATATGATATAATTTTACGTGAAAATGTTAAGAGAAAATTTTGAGCGAGGCAGATATGAATACAGGTTTTACGTCAACGTCTTTCAGGCAAATAAAAAATATGGAAAGAGTAGTGGAAATCGCCGTTGAAGCAGGGGCTGAATGCATTGAGTGGGGCGGAGATATTCACGTAAAAAGCGTAGCGGATGCAAAGCGTGCAAAAGAGCTTTGCGACAAGGCAGGCATACGCATAAACTCATACGGCAGTTACTACCGTGTCGGCTGTAAAAATGCAGACGAGTGGAAGGTAATATGCGAAATTGCAAGCACGATGGCGGCACGCAGTGTGCGTGTGTGGCTTGGCAGAGCTGACAGCGAAAAGACTGATGAAGCAACGTATAAAAATCTGGTTGAGGACACCAAGGCTATATGTGCTGTTGCAAAGGAGTACGGACTTATTGTCTGCCCCGAATGTCACGACAACACGTATAATAACAACACCGATGCTTTTCTGAAAATTCACGCTGACGTCGGCTGCGATAATTTCAGAACATACTTCCAGTCACGCTACAAGCGTCTGCAATATGACCTTGACCGTATTGAGCGTACCCTGCCGTATATTGAAACCATTCATATTTCATATTCTGAGCAGAGCAGGGAACAGTTCCCTAAGTTTAATCCGAAGTATATCGACGCTTTGCTTGATAAGATAAAGCAGTCGGGTTACGACGGAAATATTCTGCTTGAATACACATATCTGTGCGGATATTTCGGTTTTGCTTCTTCTATGAAAAAAGATATGAAAAGACTCCAAAGTAAGGTGGGCGAGTGATGATGAAAATTGCACTGTTCGGTACAAATCAGATTCAGTTTTCAAAAGTTTATACTCCCGAAGTGCTTAAAAAGCTTGGGGAATACGGTGAGCTTTCACAGAAAATAAACAAAAGCAATCTCGAAGAGAATGCCGCTTTTCTTAAAGATTGTGAAATTGCGTTTTCTACATGGGGAATGCCGCAGTTTACAAAGGAAGAAATTGCAAAGTATATGCCGAAGCTCAAGGCAGTTTTTTATTCGGCAGGTACGGTACAGTATTTTGCAAGACCCTTCCTTGAAAGCGGAGTGAAGGTTTACTCTGCCTTTGCGGCAAACGCAGTGCCGGTTGCAGAATACACCCTTGCTCAGATTACTCTTGCAGCAAAAGGTTATTTTCAGGCGGAAAAATATTATCACATTCTGCCTCTGCGCTCACTTGCTTTTGCAAATTCTTCACCCGGTAATTTCAACTGCAAGGTAGGACTTGTGGGTCTTGGTGCAATTGGCAAAATGGTTGCGGAAAAGCTGAAGACACTTGACGTGCAGGTCTATGCCTGCGACCCGTTTGTTTCTGAAGAAACGGCAAAGGAGCTTGGTGTAACGCTTGTTGATATGGAGACGCTTTTCAGCGAGTGCGACATAATCAGCAATCACCTTGCAAATAAGCCTGAACTTGAAAACGTTTTTAACCGCAAGCTTTTCAAAAGAATGAAGAAGCGTTCAACATTTATAAATACGGGCAGAGGTGCACAGGTTGCAGAGTATCAGCTTGCACTCTCGCTTTTATTGCATCCGTCAAGAACTTTTGTTGCAGACGTTATCAAGCGTGAGTTCTTTCCGTATATCAACCCTCTTTTCTGGGTGCCCAACGCAATTCTTACACCTCATATTGCAGGCAGTACGGGTAACGAGCCGCAGAGAATGGCTTACTATATGATGGAAGAAATGGAAAGCTTTATGGCAGGCAAACCCACAAGGTACGAGGTTACACTTGATTCTCTTGAGAGGATGGCATAAAACTATGACAGTTTTATACGTATTCTGTGCCGCTGTCATATTACTGCTGTTGGTTACGGTGATTGAGCTTGTGCGGCTGATAAAAATGAAGCCGTTGCCCGATTCACCCGATAAAGCGGATGCCGATAAATATTCACTTAATATTGACGGCAAAACCTTTGAGGAGCTGTATCTTTTCCTTACTGGCAAGCAGGCAGAGCCTTCGTTCAGCGAGGATGAGATTTACGCTCTGCTTTCAAAGCAGGCGGCATATATGAACGCTCGCTTCGACTGTGCGGATTTCAGGGCACAGATGCTTTTTAAAATATACAAAGACTGCTCTCTCAGCGACAGATGTGCTGAGCTTATAAAAAATACGTTCATCGGCTTCAAATATTTTATAAGTGAGCCGGGCGATGACAGTATGTGCTACTGGTCGGAAAATCATCAGATTATGTTTGCTGTCAGTGAATATCTTGCAGGTCAGGAATGGCCTGATGAGATTTTTACAAACAACTCAATGACCGGCAAGGAACATAAGGAAAAGGCAAAAAACAGAATTGATGCGTGGATGAAACAGCGTTTCAATTACGGCTTTTCGGAATATTTAAGCAACAACTATCTTGCCGAAGATATTGCACCTATGGCAAATTTTATTGCTTATGCTGATGATGAAAACCGCATTGAGCAGATGAAAATAATTATGGATATTCTCTGGCTTGACGTTGCACTGAACAGCGTGAACAACCGCTTTGTGGCAGTCAGCTCGAGAATGTATGGCAACAACAAGGCGGCAAACTGTATCGGTAACAGCATTCAGGCTGCGATGAATATACTCTGGGGCAAAGTGTCCGAAGCGAAAAAGCCGAATTATATTGTTCTGTGCTTTACCGATGCGGTTGAAAAAGGACTGTATACCTTACCCGAGGCGATAAAAGATATTGCACTTTCAAAAGAAACCTTTGTTTCAAAAATGAGCTGCGGTCTGTCACCTGACGATATGGTGTGTGAAAACCTTATAGGTCAGAGCGACGAATGTATTATGGCACAGACAGGTGCTGAAACATTTACAAACCATCAGGTTATAAAAAATACACTTGAATACCTTAAGAAAAACAGGCTTTATACAAATAAATTTTTAAGCTACTTCAAATTTTTAAACCTTACTGTGTTTAAGCTTGTAAACTGGGAAAAGTTTGCACGAAAACACAGCATTATGCCTCACGGAATTGCTCTTGGCAGAGGTAACGTATATACTTACCGAAATGCTCATTATTCAATGTCAACAGATATATGCAAGGACGTTGATTTGTGCGGTGCTCAGGAACACGTATGGACGGCGAATATTTCGGATGAGCTTACACTTTTCACAACCCATCCTGCAGGTGACGGCAACGGTAAATACGGTGCTTCGCCCGGATATTGGGTCGGTAACGGCAGACGTCCGATGAGCGTTCAGAATCAGAACGTCAACGTAACGGTTTATAAAGTTCCTTCGGAAAAGCGTCTTGGCGAATCAGGTATTGCGGCTATGACACACGCATATATGCCGAAAGATTTTTATGATGAGTTTGAGCTTGACGGCAACACGGTTTTTGCAAGAAAAAACAGTGTGTTTGTGGCACTTATCGCAAACGGTGAGCTGAAGTTCAAGCCGTTTGACGCAAAATCCGCAAACGGATTGCTCAAGGGCAGAAAATTCCCTGACGGTATTAAGTCTGAAGGAGAATTTGATCTGTGCAGATTCGGTGAAGGGTATCATATTTATATCACCGAGCTTTCTGATTCGGAAAAAGAAACGTTTGATGAATTCAGGGCAAGAATAAAAAGCAACACAGTTGAATTCAGTGACGACGACAGTGTGAACTACCGTACGGATTCGGGAGAGATTGAAGCTTCTTACGACGGTACATTTAAAGTTGACGGTAAACCTGCAGAAAAGGAATTCTTACGTTATGACAGCAGATTCTGCCGTGCGGAAAGAAAAGCAGAATCAATAACGGTTGACAGCGGCAGGCACCGTCTGTGCCTTGATTTTAAAAACATAAAAAGGGAGTTCTGACATTGTATAAAACAAGTGAAGTAATAAAAAAGCTCGATAAACCCGTTCTTACTCATAAGGATATGCCTTATAACTCTGCTCTTATATTCAATGCGGCTGTTGAAAAATATAACGGAAAATACGTTATGGTGTTCCGTAACGATTACGGACCTACAGAAAAAACTTACCCCCAAGTACGCTTCAAATCCTCTGTTGGATTGGCGACAAGTGATGACGGTATAAACTGGAAAGTCAGCGAAAAAACCATTTTTGATAACAAGAATCTTTTGCCGGAGGATGAAATTACAAGACTCTACGACCCGAGAATTACAATTATAGACGGCAAGCCGTATTTATGTATGGCTATGGATACCCGTCATGGCGTGAGGGGCTGTATTGCTGAAATCGACGACGATTTTGAAAAAATAAATATTATCAGCGCTTCGGCACCCGATAACCGCAATATGGTGCTTTTCCCCGAAAAAATCAACGGCAACTTTGTTCGCCTTGAAAGACCGATGCCTGTTTACAGCAGAGGCTGTGACAGATTTGACATATGGATTTCAGAGTCGCCCGACCTTGTTTACTGGGGCAAGTCAAGGCTTGTTATGGGTGTTGAGGACGTGCCGTTTGCAAACGATAAAATAGGCCCTGCCGCACAGCCGATAAAAACGGACAAAGGCTGGCTTACAACCTTCCACGCTGTTGAGCTTGATACCACAAGAGGTAAAAACGGCTGGGAAGACAAATGGCAGAAGCAGTATTACGCAGGCATAATGCTGCTTGATCTGAATGACCCGTCAAAGGTTATAGGTAAATATGATAAGCCTCTTATAGTGTGTGACAGGGATTACGAGACCGAAAACGGATTCCGTAAAGACGTTATATTCCCGTGCGGTAACGTGCTTGAAGATAACGGCGAGGTTAAAATTTACTACGGTGCATCCGATACGGTGGAATGTATGGCAACTGCACACGTGGATGATCTGATAAGGCTTTGCCTTGAAGGTAAGTAAAAAAACAATAAAAATAAACCGGTGTGCGGAAGAGTATCCGTACACCGGTTTTGTTTATTTTATTGTTTTATGCTTTTTTCTCTTTTACTCTCAACGGAATATAGAATGCCGCAATCAGAGCTGAAGCTACAAGCATAATCGGTACTGTGATGTCGGTTGAGATATATTTAATCCAGACCATATCGAGGAAGAAATAAACGGCAAAGCACATACCGAGGTAGGCAGGCAGAGCGATTTTTGCGAACTTTACGGGTGACATATCGAATGCGTTTGAGTTTTTCTTGAGCATATTGTTACCCATAATTTTAATCATAAACACACCGAAGATTACTGCCAGCACAACGGTAAGGATTGTACCGAGAGGCTCGTCATCCCCGAGAATATTGGTGTTGACAAGCAGGCGTGCAAAGCGGATGCCGATTGCTCTTGCAGGTGTGACACCGAGGATGAATACGGTGAGAATGAAGTTGAAACCGAAATTGACTTTTTTATTTTCAATAAGCGGTGAAGTATCGCATTCGGGCTGAGTGCTTTTTTTGACGGTAAGGGCGAGGAAAGCCATAATGAACAGACCGATGAAAAAGCCTGTAACAAATTCCCACGTGCCCCAGGTTGCGAAACGTCTGACCGCATCGGGGATTGTAACACCCTTGAAGAAGCCTGAATCAAAGCTGCAGGAGACGAGGAAGGTGAACACGGTTGTTGTTACAGCGGTGAGGAGATTCAGCACAAGAGAGCCGAAGCAGGTATATTTATCCTTACGGAAAATGAGTGCATAAAGAGAGAGGGTGACAACGGCAAGAGCATCGGAGACGTGCTCAATGCTCATATAGTAATTTTCGAAGAACGGAATATCCTGTGCCCAGCCTCTGTCGAGGAAATGGCTCATATACGCAGCCATCGGGCTTGAATAATCCTGTCCGTAGGCTTCAAGACCGAGTGCGGCATAAGCTACCTGGTCGGGATTGACAAGCTGAAGGATAAAATGCGAAACCGTAGCTTTGAAAACAAGAGACGAGAGCATATATACGGCTACAGCTATTATGTAGTGCTTGAGTTTATACTCTTTGCCCGAGAACAGAGAAGTGACAAAGAAAGCGAAAAGCGGAATGAGAGTGAAAGACATAAGGAAGATTATAGCCGCACCGCTGAAGTGGTTGATCGGTGCATAAACGTCGCCGTATTCACCGACAAGCACAGGCTCGAGACCGCGGAGCATTTCGCCCGAATACGGCAGATCACTCCAGACGACACCTGCAAGCTGCATTATAACTGTGCCGTAGCCGGTAACGCTCAGACCCAGCATAAGACCGCCGAGAGGTATCATCTCGTATTTCATACCCTTGCGGTTGCCGTAGAAATGATAGATGAGCAGCATCATCACAAGACCGACGCTGTAAAGACCCCACGACGAGCCGAAGCCGCCGTCGCCTCTGCAACGCCACATAAATCCGCCGATGATTGCACCGAGAATAACCGAAATTATCTTTGAGCCGGTACAGGTTTTACTTTCCATAAACAAACACTCCTTTGATGTGGTTTTTTCAAAAAAGTAAAATACGATTAGATTTTAACATATAAGAACACACATAGCAACAAAATAATACTCTTTTATTTATGATTTGTTTATGATATAATCAGTATATATTAAGGTCCGATTCTATGAGGTGATAAAATGATAAGCTTTAAGCAGAATAACGAAATTACATACGATGATAAAGATATAATGGAAGAAAACTCCTTTATAGGTGCAGAGGTTGAAAAGAATCCGATTCCGCTTTTCAGTGAAATTAAGGATAAGCTTCCGCAGCCGATATGGGAAAACCACAAGGACCATATTGACTGCTACTGGAAGGTATGGGAGATTGCTTTCAAAAATCTCTATCAGCCTAAAGAAGGTACAGGCTTTATAACAAATTATATTGACGCTGCGTTCAACGGCTGTATTTTTATGTGGGACTCTGCGTTTATGCTGATGTTCGGAAAATATGCCGACAGGATTTTTAAATTCCAGAAGACCTTTGATAATTTTTACTCTCATCAGCACAAGGACGGTTTTATCTGCCGTCAGATTGAAGAGGATACGGGTAACGACGTTTTTGCACGTCACGACCCTGCATCAACGGGTCCCGAGGTTATGACCTGGTGTGAATGGGAATATTATCTTAACTTCGGTGACAAAGAGAGACTTGCAAGAGTTTTCCCGTGCCTTGTAGCGTATCATCAGTGGATGCAGGAGCATTTCACCTGGCGTGACGGTACATATTTCTCATCGGGCTACGGCTGCGGTATGGACAACTGCCCGAGACTTGACGAAAAATATCACGTTTGCTACAGCCACGGTCATATGATATGGGTGGATGCCTGTATGCAGGAGCTTAACGCTTGCAACCTGCTTATAAAAATGGCAAAGGAGCTTGGCAGAGAAGAGTTTATTCCCGAGCTTCAGCAGGAGAGCGAACACCTGTTTAAGGTAATAAACGAAAAACTCTGGGATGAAAAGACAAAGTTTTATTACGACCTTAAAAATGACGATACCTTTAACGGTGTTAAGCACATAGGTGCTTTCTGGGCACTGCTTGCAAAGTGTGTTCCCGAAGACAGAAAAGAAGCTTTCATCGCTCACCTCAACAATGAAAATGAATTCAAGACCGAGCACAGAGTGCCGACGCTTTCAAAAGACCACCCCGAATACAACAGTCAGGGCGGCTATTGGTGCGGCTCGGTATGGGCACCGACAAACTATATGGTTTTAAAGGGTCTTGACGCTTACAACAAATATGATCTCTCTTATGAAATCGCTTGCACGCATCTTGATGCTGTAGTAAACGTATTTAAGGATACGGGAACTGTTTTTGAAAATTACGCACCTGAAAAAATCGACGGTAAATTTATGAAGGGCAGTTCATCAATGCCTGACTTTGTCGGTTGGACAGGTATTATCCCGATTTCGATTATGTTTGAGTATGTTTTCGGTATCAAGCCCGATGCCGCAAACCGTAAAATTACCTGGCACATAAACCGACTTGAGAAGCACGGAATTGAAAAATATCCGTTTGGTACTGACGGCGAAATGACACTTATCTGTGAAGAAAGAAAATCACCCGACGAAAAACCGAACGTAACAGTGAAATCCAACGTGCCCGTTACGGTTGAAATTTTATGGGGCGACAACAAAGAAACCATAGAAATATAAGCTGACGCTTACAAGGAGATTTTTGCTGTGAAAACGTTTTTATTTCAGGGCGATTCAATAACGGATGCAAACAGAGATGATGAAAACGAGGAGAGTCTCGGTTTCGGCTATGCGTTTTTGCTTGCATCGGAATTTGAAAACAAGAAAATCCGATTTATCAACCGTGGTAAAGGCGGCGACAGGATTACCGACGTTTACGCAAGAATAAAGGAAGATATAATAAATCTTAAACCCGATTTCATATCGGTTCTTATAGGTGTAAACGACGTTTCGCACGAGCTTACAATGAGTTGCGGTGTCAGCCCCGAGAAATTCGGAAAGATTTACGGTATGCTGATTGAAGAAATCAGAGAATGTCTGCCGGAGATTAAAATTATAATTTTAGAGCCTTTTGTTATGAAAGGTATCTGTACGGAAAAGTTATGGGACGGATTTAACACTGAAGTGAGAAAGATGGCTGAAGTTTCAAAGCAGGTTGCAGAAAAGTATGGGCTTGATTTTGTGCCGCTTCAGGAAAGGTTTGATGAATTGGCAGGGGTTGACGGTGCATCGCATTGGAGTGCAGACGGTATTCATCCGACTGCCGAAGGTCATCGGATTATCAAAGAAGAACTGAAGAAAGCGGTTGAAGAATATATAAATGAGTGTTGATTTCAGAAAAGAAATGATTAATATTCATTTTTAATATTGTTTATAAGATTAAGTAGTGATAAAATTAAATCATTATATGATAACGGAGGCTTTTGTTATGGACAAAAAACTTAAAATCGGCGTTTTCGGTGCAAGAAGAGGACGCGGTCTTGCACAGGGTCTTACTCTCACCGACAAAGCATATATCAGTGCAGTATGCGATTACGATGAATCAACTTATGACAACATCAAGCCGTTCTGCTGTGAAGAAACGAAGTATTATAAAGATTTTGATGAATTCATCGACAGCGGTATGGATGCTGTCGTGCTCACAAACTTCTTCCATCAGCACGCAAAATATGCGGTTATTGCTCTTGAAAAGGGTATTCACGTTTTAAGTGAGACAATGCCTGCTGTAACAATGGCTGAATGTGTTCAGATATGCCGTGCAAGCGAAAAGAGCGGCGCAATCTATATGCTCGCAGAAAACTATGCTTACTTTGCAGTTATCAGCAAGCTTACTGAGATTTATCAGAGCGGCACTCTCGGTGAGGCTCTTTACTGCGAGGGTGAATACGTTCATCCTATGAGCCACGAGGAGTACGTACACTACACACCCACAACTACCCACTGGCGTGCACAGATGCCTTCCGGATTCTATCTGAGCCATTCGTTTGCTCCGCTTATGAGAGTAACAAACGATATACCCGTTTCCGTTAACGCAAGAAGCATTTACACAGACGGAATGCGTCAGGAGCGTGAGGGTGAGCCGATAAAAGACGTTGCATCAATTATGCTCTGCACAATGAGCAGAGGTGCTGTTGCAAGAATTACAGGCTGGGCAAAATTCGGCGGTCACGGCAACTGGTACCGTTTTGCCTGTGCAAAGGGCAGTGCAGAAACCGTAAGAGGTGACGGCGGCAAAATCCGAATTGTTTATAATGATTGGGAAATTCCCGAAGGTGTTGAGCCCGAGAAGGTTTCAACAGTAGGATTCCCCTTTGATAAGGATAAAGCTAAGCAGTGCGGTCATTCCGGCGGCGATTACTACGTTGGTCACGAATTCATCAGCTGTATTCTTGAGGGCAGACAGCCTTATTTCAACGCATACCGCTCCTGTGCGATGAGTGCTGTTGCAATCCTCGGCTGGCGAAGCAGTCTTCACAACGGTGCAGAGTACAAGATCCCCGATTTCTCAAAAGAAGAAGAAAGAAAGCTGTATGAGAACGATAATCTTTCTCCCTTCCCGGATGAAAACGGTGTTGCAAATTACCCTTGTACAAAATACGATGCAGACAAATACGACATCTGATTTCTGAAAAGAGTATTGAAAAAGTCCCTTATGGTTATCCATAAGGGACTTTTTATATAGTGTCAGTTTTTACTTTTTCTTTTTAGCTGTCACTTTTTTCTCGCCTGAGAACATCATACCGACTACGTTGATGATGATAAATACGATAAGGTAGCCGATAACAAATTTCTGGTGAGAATAGATTGTAGCAACCATCATAAATATACATCCGATAACGGCGATGGCAGGTGCGATAAAACGTTTGAAGCCGTTGACGTCCTTGAGCTTGAACATCATCATAAAGAAAATCGGGATGTAGAGGAAGTAGCTTGTGACGATGGGAAGCTCAGTCGGGTCGAATGCGAAGATACCCCAGCTGCTGCCGAATGAAGAAAACTGTGAGCAGTAGAAGAATACCATCCAGACAATACACATAAGAAGACCTACTGTTGCTGAGCTGGGTGCCATATTTGTTGCGTGGTCAACCTGGACAAACAACTTCGGTTTGGGGCCTTCGTTGCGTGCTGCAAGTGCATACATACCTCTTGAGCAGGCAAGGGTAAGACCGTTGAGTGTGCCGAAGCAGGATATGATAACGAACACGAAAACTGCAGTGCCGCCGATTTTACCGAATACAGCTTCGAATGCAAGCTTTGCACCTGTTTCGCCGCCAGCCATCATATCAGCGTTGCTGATTCCGCCTGCAAGACCTACATAGTAAAGGATGTAGATAATAATAACTGCAAGTGAACCGAAGATAAGAGCGCGGGGAAGATTCTTCTTTGCATCCTTAAGCTCTGCGTTGATTGTTGTGGCAACAATCCAGCCGTCGTATGCGAAGGCTGTTGCACATATTGCGGTGAAGAGTGCGGGGCCGGTTTCAACTTCGTTTACTATTGTTGTGAAGTTTTCGACGGTGTAACCCTTGGTAAGACCGTAGATTGTACCGACAATAGCCATAAGGAAGAGGGGAATAAGCTTGATGATTGTTGTTGAAACCTGTACCTTACCTGCAATAACGGGAGAGAGAAGGTTGATTGCGAAGCTGAGAATGAGGTAGAAGCCTGCAAGAGTCATACAAAGACCGCCGGTAATATCTGCCTGGTCGTGGAAAAACAGCACGCAGGTATAACGTGCGGTAACCCATGCAAGAGCCATTGTAAGGCAGGGGTAATAAATTACGCTTGTAAACCAGCCAATGAAGTAGGCATACTTTTTGCCGACAAGGGCTTCTGCGTAGTCGACAAGACCGTTGACCTTTTCAATTCTGTTTGCAAGAATTGAAAAAGCGTATGCACAGGCTAACATAATAAGACCGCCGGCAATCCATGCGAGGATACCGAGCTTGAGGTCACCGCCCGTAGCGTTGAGTATTTTTTCTGCCTTGAAAAATACACCGCTACCTACAACGACGCCGGTTACCATTGCGATGGCCGTCATAAGTCCGTATTTTTTTGTCATAGTTGTTGACATTTTATCAACTCCAATATTTTGATACGTTTAAGAGTGTATATAAAATTTTCAATTAATGCAAGAGTTTTTTTAATAAAGCTATAGAAATTATCTGATTTTTGTTGTAAAATGTATTGGATAATTAAAGAAAACAAGAAAGGACGAACAAAAATGAAGAATTTCAAGGGTATTTTTCCCGCTCTTCTGACTCCGTTTGACAATAACGACAACGTTAACACCGCTCAGCTTTCAAAGCTGGTTGAGATGAATATCGGTCAGGGCGTAGACGGCTTCTACGTTGCAGGCAGCACAGGCGAGGCTTTTCTGCTCTCTGAAGAAGAACGCAGACTTGTTTACAAAACCGTAAAGGATGCGGCAGGCGACAGAGTAACACTTATTGCTCACGTCGGTACAGTTTCAACAAAGCAGGCTGTTGAGTATGCAAAGTACGTTGAGAGCATCGGCTATGATGCAGTTTCCGCTGTTGCACCTTTCTACTATAAATTCAGCAATGCTCAGGTTGTTGAGCACTACAAGACAATTGCTGACAGTGTAAGTATTCCTCTTATCATTTACAATATTCCTGCTTTCTCAGGCGTTGAGCTTACTCTTGACGAAATTGCAGACCTGCTTGCACACGAAAACATTATCGGTGTCAAGTACACATCAAACGATTATTTCAAGCTTCAGCAGATAAGAGACCGTTGCCCCGACGCAATCATTTACAACGGCTTTGACGAAATGATGATTTCGGGTCTTGCTATGGGTGCTGACGGCGGTATCGGCTCTACATACAACTTTATGGCTGATAAGTTTATCAAAATCCGTAAGTTCTGGGAGAGCGGCGATGTTAAGGCAGCTCAGGAGCTTCAGTGGCAGGCTAACAAGATTATTACTGCACTTTGCAAGGTTGGTGTTATGGCAGGCGAAAAGGCTGTGCTCAACCTTCTCGGCTTTGATTTCGGCGTATGCCGCAAGCCCTTCGGTTCACTTACCGACGAGCAGATTGACTATCTCAAAGCAGAAATACTTCCTCTGCTTTAATGCTTGACAGTACAGATTGACTGTGTTATACTTTATCCGTACTTAAAGAGGGTGATTTTCTGCCCTTTCAATATTATTATGATTGGAGAAAACTAAAATGGAGAGAATTAAGACTATCGAAACAAAAGACCTCGTAAAGAGCTGCGAAAACGGCGGTTGCGGCGAGTGCCAGACTTCTTGCCAGTCCGCTTGCAAGACTTCCTGCGGTGTTGCTAACCAGCAGTGCGAAAACGCTCAGGAAAACTAATCGGCGATTTAAATAATCAGCTATCAGACAGGTAATACACGTTTGCTGTATTACCTGTTTTTTATGGAGTGAAAAAATGGTACACCAGTATAAATTAAATGGTTACAACATCGTGCTCGATACGTGCAGCGGTTCTGTTCATGTTGTAGACGATGTTGCTTACGATATAATCGCACTTTACAAAGAGAAGAGTGCAGATGAAATTGCAGAAGAAATCAGTGCGAAATATGCGGCTGACGGTGTTACAAGGCAGGACTGCCTTGACTGCATTGAGGATGTAAAGAGCCTTGAGCAGATGCAGAAGCTCTATACACCCGACACTTATGCCGATATGGCTTTCGATTTCAAAAACAGAAATACAGTGCTCAAGGCAATGTGCCTTCACGTTGCACATACCTGCAACCTCAACTGTGAATACTGCTTTGCAAGTCAGGGTAAGTATCACGGCGAGCGTGCTCTGATGAGCTTTGAGGTTGGTAAGCGTGCACTTGATTTCCTTATAGAAAACTCCGGCACACGCCACAACCTTGAGGTTGACTTCTTCGGCGGTGAGCCGCTTATGAACTGGGACGTTGTAAAGCAGCTTGTAGCTTATGCACGTGAGCAGGAGAAGATTCACAACAAGAATTTCCGCTTTACACTTACCACCAACGGTATACTGATTGACGATGACGTTATCGAATTCAGCAACAAGGAAATGAGCAACGTTGTTCTCAGCCTTGACGGCAGAAAAGAAGTTCACGACCGACTTCGTAAAGACTATACCGGCAAGGGCAGCTACGATATAATCGTGCCTAAGTTCAAGGAGTTTGTTGAGCGCAGAGGTAACAAGAGCTACTATATGCGTGGTACTTTTACCCACGCAAATACAGACTTCACAAACGATATATTCCATATGGCGGATATGGGCTTTACCGAGCTCAGTATGGAGCCTGTTGTATGTGCACCGACTGATGCGAGTGCACTTACCGAGGCTGATCTGCCCGTACTCTTTGAGCAGTATGAGATACTTGCAAAAGAGATGATTAAGCGTAAGAGTGAGGGCAGACCCTTCACATTCTACCACTATATGCTCGACCTTAAGCACGGCCCGTGCATTTACAAGCGTATTTCGGGTTGCGGCTCGGGTACAGAGTACGTTGCGGTTACACCTACGGGTGATATTTATCCCTGCCACCAGTTTGTTGGTGATGATAAGTATCTGCTTGGCAATATTTACGACGGTATTTCAAATACCGAGGTGCAGAATGAGTTCAAGCTCTGCAACGCATACGCACGCAAGGAGTGCGACGACTGCTGGGCTAAGCTTTACTGCTCAGGCGGTTGTGCCGCCAATTCATATCACGCAACAGGTAAGATTACGGGCATTTACGAATACGGCTGTGAGCTTTTCAAAAAGCGTATCGAATGTGCTGTAATGCTTCAGATTGCTGACGAGGTTTAAATATTTATGAACACACCCATTGTTGATTTTGTGAAAGCTTATGCACAAAGCGACAAGGCCCGGTTTCATATGCCGGGCCATAAGGGTGTGTCTTTTTTTGGCTGTGAAAGCCTTGATATAACCGAAATCAAGGGTGCGGACGAGCTTTTTGTGCCCGAGGGTATAATACTTGAGAGTGAGCGTAACGCGGCTTCGCTTTTCGGTACGGCACGCACACTCTATTCTGCAGGCGGCTCTACGCAGAGCATACACGCAATGCTGTTTCAGGCTTACGTTAATGCTGAAAAAGGCGAAAGACCGTTTGTGCTTGCAGGCAGAAATGCTCACAAAGCATTTATTTATGCGGCGGCAAAGCTTGACTTTGACGTAAAGTGGCTTTATCCCGAAAAAACAGACAGCATTTGCAGCTGTGTTATAAATCCCGATATGCTGAAAAAAGCACTGGGTGAATGCGAGTACAAGCCGTTTGCTGTTTATATCACAAGCCCCGATTACCTTGGCGGTGTAAGTGATATAAAAGCTTTATCGGAAGTCTGCAGAGAATACGGTGTGCCGCTTCTTGTTGACAACGCTCACGGTGCTTATCTTGCGTTTTGCAAAGAAAATATGCACCCGATAGCTCTCGGCGCGGATATGTGCTGTGACTCGGCACACAAAACTCTGCCCGTACTGACAGGCGGCGGATATCTGCACATAGCGGCTGACGACAAATACGGATTTGCCGAAGGTGCTGTGCGTGCGATGTCGCTTTTCGGCTCGACGAGTCCGTCGTATCTTATAATGCAGTCGCTTGATATGTGTAACAGATACATAAGCGAGCGAATCCGTAACGATATAGATAACTGTGTCGCACGTGTTGAAAAAACACGCAAGGTTATGAAAAATCACGGTGTGAACGATATATCCTGCGAGCCTCTGAAGATAACGGCTGATTTCAGAAATAACGGTATAGACGGTTTTGATGATATCGGCGACTATTTCAGGCGCTTTGATATTGAGCCTGAATATACAGACGGTGATTTTGTTGTATTTATGGTTTCACCGTTTAACAGTGAGAGCGATTTTGAGCGGCTTGAAAAAGCGTTTGAAAATATAAAGCTGACCAAACGCACAAGAGAAGAATTTGTTTTGCCGCAAGGTAAAGCAGCCGTTTCGGTGCGTGAGGCTGTATTTTCACTCGGCGAAGAAATCGCTGTAACTGATGCACAGGGAAGAATCTGTGCGGCACCTACGGTTTCGTGTCCGCCTGCGATACCGATAGCGGTGAGCGGTGAAGTTATTACGGATGAGCACATACGGCTGTTTGAATATTACGGAACAGAAAAAATAGTTGTGATAAAGAAATTTGATTGACAAATAAAATCAAAATGATATAATCAGTTTTATTAAAAAATTAAAAGGGGACTATGAAATGTTTTCAAAACTTTTTGCACTTTTTCTTTCACTCTATTACATGATTACACCTTACGTTGCACCGTCAACTGCTGACCCTATCAAGGTGCTTGATGAGCAGAGCGTTGAGCTTGCTTTCGTTACCTGGGGCGACCCTCAGGTTTCAAACTACCTTTTCGAGCGTGAGCCTCGTTTCCGTGCTGCAACTGAGGACGTTGCAAATGCTGCAAGCGACCTTGATGCACTTCTTATCGTAGGCGACATTGCTGAAAACGGACTCAAGGAAGAATACGAGGTTGTAGGCAATCACCTCAAGGGTACAGGCGTTGATAACTATATTCTTGCTGTAGGTAACCACGACGTAAGACTTCGCTCCTACAAGCAGGTTGTAAACCGCTTCACAGGTTTCCAGAATGAGCTTAACGCAGCTGCAGAAAGCGACCTTGTAATTGAAAAGCTCAACTATACATACGAAATTGACGGCTATACATTCGTTGTTATGGGCACAGATAAGAGCGTATTTGAAGAGTCTTACATAAGCGATGAACAGCTTGCATGGCTTGATGCTACACTCAAAGCAGAAGCTGTTGACGGTAAGCCTGTTTTCGTTGTTCTTCATCAGCCGCTTGCACTTACACACGGTCTGCCTACAACATGGGGTAACGGCACAAACAAAAAAGCAGGTCACGTCGGTGCTCAGAGCGATGCGCTGTATGAGATTATGAACAGGTATTCCAACATCATTCTTATCACAGGTCATCTTCACACAGGCTTCGGTCAGTACTCATACGAGAAGATCGGCAACATTCACGGTGTTAACGTACCCTCAACAACAATCGTAAACAAAGACGGTGACTATAACGAGCCTGCAACAGGTTACGTTACCGAGGTTTACAGCGACAAGGTTGTATTCAGAGCAAGAGATTTTGCAAAGGGTATATACATTCCCGAGTATGATATCGAAATCGAGCTTGTAAAATAATTGAATAGACAAAGTAAAAAGGCTTGCACAGTAAGAACACTGTGCAAGCCTTGATTTATTTTATGAATGTTTTATATTCTGTTGATGCTCTTGAGTGCAATCTTGCCAAGCTCAATAACGTCGATTGCCTTGACGGGACATACCTCGTGGCATTTGCCGCAGCCGACACACTTGTCGTAATCAACCTTGGCACAGAAGTTTTCGACCTTAACTGCGTCATATTCGCAAGCCTTGACGCACTTCATACAGCCGATACAGCCTGCTTTACACTCTTTGCGTGTAAGAGCGCCCTTATCGTGGTTTGCACAAAGTACAGCCGCTTTTGCTTGGTGGAGAGGCATAAGCTCGATTATACCCTTGGGGCAGGTTTTGACACAGGCTTTACAAGCACGGCAGGCGAGGGGATTGATTCTTGCGACACCGTCGCAGATGTGAATTGCATCATAGGGGCAAGCTTCAATACAGTCACCGAAGCCGATACAGCCGTAAATACATTCCTTGGGACCGCCGAAAAGCTGAGTTGCCATTTTACAGCTCTTAACACCGCTGTAAACGAGCTTTGTGCCTGCGTTGTGAGAATTACCCTGGCAGAGCACAACGGCCGCCTGAGGAGCAATTTCGCCCGCTTCAAGACCTGCTATAGCAGCGATTTTCTTTGAAACGTCGCTACCGCCGGGTGAGCAGAGCGTAGTGCAGGTTGTTTCGCCCTTTGAGAGAGCGGCGGCATAACCGTCACAACCTGAAAATCCGCAAGCACCGCAGTTGGCACCGGGAAGCTCTTCTCTTATTTTTTCCGCCTTTTCATCGACCGGCACTGCCATAACGATAGATGCTACGGCAAGCATAAGTGCGGCGATGACACCGATGACGGATACTACTATTATTGCTGAAACCATAATTTACTATCCGCCTTTCTTAACCGAATATACCTTCTACGATTCCTGTGAAACCGAGGAACGAGATTGAAGTGAGGGATGCCGCAACAAGTGTTATAGGCAGGCCCTGCATAAACTTGGGTACGTCACAGCTCTCAAGTCTTTCGCGTACGCCTGCAAACATTACCATTGCAACGAGGAAGCCGAGACCTGCACCGAGTGTATTGATCATTGAGTAAGCGAAGTTGTAGCCGTTGTCAACGTTGAGGATAACTACACCGAGAACGGCACAGTTTGTTGTGATAAGCGGAAGATATATACCGAGTGCACTGTAAAGTGAAGGTATATATTTCTTAAGCACGATTTCAACAAGCTGAACAAGTGCCGCAATAACAAGGATAAATACGATAGTCTGCAGATAAGCAAGACCGTTGGGCACGAGGATGAACTTGTTGATGGGGTAGGTAACTGCTGTTGAAAGAAGCATAACGAAGATAACAGCCATTGACATACCTGTTGCGGTATTAAGCTTCTTGGAAACACCGAGGAACGGACATATGCCGAGGAATTTACTCAGCAGGAAGTTTTCTGTAAGAATGGCGGTTATGAGGATTGACATAAGCTCTTTGGTCATTGTCATTTTACAGTCGCCTCCTTTACGTCACAGCTTTCACCGCTGTTGATAAGTGAACAGCTTGCAGCCATCGGACAGCTTTCACAGCCGTGAAGCTCTGCCTTGGGCTTGCCTTTCTTTTCGGCGAGTTTATTTGCAACAGCGATAAGCATACCGAATACGAAGAAGCCACCGGGAGGCAGGATGAATATAAGCATTGAGAAATCTGCGGGGAAAATCTGAGTGCCGTTGATTGCACCTGTACCGATAAGCTCACGGATGAATGCCATTGCAAGCAGGGCAGCTGTGAAGCCGACGCCCATACCCATACCGTCGAGTGCGGAAGCAACAATGCTGTTCTTACCTGCAAATGCCTCAGCTCTGCCGAGGATGATGCAGTTAACAACGATAAGGGGAAGATAAACACCGAGGCTTTCATCGATTGAAGGAACAAATGCTTTGACAAGCATCTGTACGATTGTAACGAATGAAGCGATAATTACGATATAGGCAGGAATTCTGACCTTGCCGGGGATGACTTTACGCAGTGCCGATATAACGATGTTTGAGCAGATGAGAACTATCGAAGCGGCGGCACCCATACCGAGTGCACCCATAACGGATGTGGAGACGGCAAGTGTAGGACAGGTGCCGAGAACAAGGCGGAGAACCGGGTTTTCGGCGATAAGACCTTTGGTAAATTCTTTTACGAGCGGTTTTTTATCAGCCATTGTCTGCACCTCCTGTTACGTTTGCATAATTTTCAAGTGCGGCATTGACTGCATCGGTTACAGCACTTGAAGTGATGGTTGCACCTGTGAGAGCCTGGATTTCATTCTCTGCAGGTGTATTTTTGTTGACACCAATACCTGCGGTTTTGTTTTCGAACTGCTTGAGGAATTCGGGATTCTTTGCGTTCATACCAAGACCGGGTGTGTCGTTGATCTGAAGAAGTTCAACGGCGTTGACGGAACCGTCTGTTTTAATACCGACCATAACCTGAATTTCACCGCCGTAGCTTTTTGCTGTGGTTGTGAAAACGTAGCCGATTACGTCGCCGCTTTCGCTTTTACCGATGAAGTATTCTTCGTTGCCGTTAAGCTTTGCGGATTCAAAATCTTTGGCTTCTGAAAGAACGGTACTGCGTGCTTCGTTTGCCGCAAGAGCGTTCTGCTTTTCTATTTCGGGAGCCGTGATTTTGTTAGTGTAAGCGAGAAGTGCGGAAGTAACAAGGCAGATTGCCGTAAGCACGATTACCGGCTTGAGGATTTCGCTGAGCTTGAAGTTTTTCATGCCTTTGCCGCCTCCTTCTCAGCTTTTTTAGCAGCCTTTTCAGCTTTCTTATCCTTTTTGGGAGTGCCGAAGGGCTTGGCTGTTGTAAGTCGCTCAATATGAGGAACAAGGATATTCATAATGATGATTGAGAAAGATACGCCTTCGGGATATCCGCCGAATACACGGATTGCCGCAGTGATAAGACCGCAACCGATACCGAATATAATCTTGCCCTTGAAGCTGACGGGGCTTGTTGTATAGTCGGTTGCCATAAAGATAGCACCGATGAGAAGACCGCCGCTGAGGAGCTGATATGCGGTAAATTCAAAGCTGCCCTTACCTGCAAGAAGCATAAATACGGCAACTGTGCCGATATAGCTTAAAGGAATGGCAGGGGAGATAACCTTGCGCACGATAAGATAGATACCGCCGAGGATGAGCGCAACCGAGCAGACCTCACCGAGACAGCCGCCGTGCTTACCGAGAAGCATATCGACCATAGACGGGAGTTCAGCACTTATAACTTCACCTGATTTGAGAGAAGCAAGGGGAGTAGCGGTTGTAACGCCGTCGAGAGTCCAGCCTGTCATCTTTGAAGGGAATGAAACGAGAAGAATGATACGAGCGGCAAGTGCAGGGTTGACAAAGTTCTGACCGATGCCGCCGAACATCTGCTTTACTACGACGATTGCTATGATACTGCCGAGTGCGGCAATCCACAGCGGAATTGATACAGGCAGGTTGAATGCGAGGAGCAGACCTGTAACGACGGCACTGAGGTCGCCGATAGTCTGATGACGCTTCATAACCTTACGGCAGAGATATTCGGAAAGCACTGCACTGCCAACACAGACAAGTGTGACAAGAAGCACCTGAGTGCCGAAGATAACTATTGCCGCAATAAGTGCGGGGATAAGCGCAATTATAACGTCGAGCATAATGCCTGTTGCCGTATGCGGTGAACGCACGTGCGGCGAAGCACTGACGGTAAGCTTTTTATTTACACTCATTTCTTGGCACCTGCCTCTCTGATAACTGATTTTGCAAGACGCATATGCTGTACGAGCGGCAGACCTGCCGGACATACGTATGCACAGCTGCCGCATTCCATACAGACCATAACACCGCTTTCGGTCAGCTTGTCTGCTTCCTTGGATTTTGCGTAGCGTGCAATAAGTGTGGGCATAAGGCTCATCGGGCATACCTGTGCACAGCGACCGCAACGGATGCAGTCACGCTCGGGCTTGACCTTGAACGTGCCCTCGGCAAATGCGAGGATAGCGTTATTCTGCTTAAGCAGGGGAATATCTGTGCCGACTATTGCGGCACCCATCATCGGGCCGCCTGAAATTATCTTGAAGGGCTCTGCTTTGAAGCCACCGCAGAACTCGATGATATCATTAATGCTTGTACCTATGGGTACACGGACGTTTTTGGGTGTGTGGATTGCCGAGCCGTCAACTGTTACGGAGCGGCTGACAAGCGGCTTGCCTGTTTCGATATAACGCTGGATGAAAGCGACACTGGCAACGTTCATAAGCACACAGCCGACGTCTGAAGGCAGTTTTCCGGGAGGAACTTTTCTGCCTGTTACGGACTGAATCATAACTTTTTCAGCACCCTGCGGATACTTGGACTTGAGTGCCATTATATTTATATCCTTGTCGCCGCCTGCTAAATCTTTAATCTGCTTATTGAGCAGGTCTATAGCCTGAGGCTTGTTGTCTTCAACAGCGATTACAACTCTCTTGAAGCCGAGATACTTCTTGAGTGTTACGACACCCTTGATGATATTTGCACTGTTTTCCATACACTCGCGGTAGTCAACCGTAATGTACGGCTCACACTCTGCGGCATTGACAATCAGCGTGTCGATATTCTCGTCAGGCATAAGAGCAAGCTTTACGTGTGCAGGGAAGCCTGCACCGCCGAGACCTACGAGACCTGATGCACGAGCAGCCTTGATAAGGTCCTGCGCATTTTCGATTACGGGAGGCTCGAAGCCTTCAAACGGAGTCATTTCACCGTCAGACTCGATAGTGATTGCTTTGGCAATAGAGCCGTTTGCAAGCTTGACTTCACCGATTGCAGTTACCTTACCCGATACGGATGAGTGAATCGGGGCGCTGACAAACTTGTCGGTATCGGCAATAAGCTGGCCGACCTTTACTTCGTCACCGATTTTGACCAGAGGCTCACACGGTGCACCGATGTGCTGCTGCATAGGAAGCACTACTTTTTCGGGAGGAGGCATACGGACAATTTTGCAGTCCTGAGTGTTTTTGCTGTGAGAAACACTGACGCCGCCTCTGCCTTTGACGACGGCTGAGAGCACGCCGCCTGCGGAGTATCCTTTCATAATATCATCTCCTGTTAATTTGTTTCCGTTGTGGATTTTGGGGTGGAAACAAAATGTTTACTTATCTTTATTAATAGCGGGCTGACTGCTCTGAAAACACAGCCCGTTACTATACCTGTACATACGCCGAAAATCAGAAGAGCAGGGGCGTAGCCTGCGATAGTCACCGTATCGGTTATAATTGCGGCGGCAATAAGCTGACCGAGGTTATGTGCAAGTGCACAGCACACACCCGTGCCGATAAGACCGAGACGGTTTTTCTTTGAAACCCTGAAGATGAGCAACATAGCGACAAGGCTCATAAGTCCGCCGCAAAGGCTCATAAAAAACGCTGTGATTCCTCGTGTGATGCCTGCGAAAGCAGACTTTATAAGCACAATGAAGACTGCGTCTGATATGCTTAGAGTTGATACCGCAAACATTGTCACGATATTGGAGAGACCCGGTTTTGCACCCGGCGGTAAAAACGGGAAGGCAGGCAGAAGTGACTCAAGCCACGACAGTGCCAGTGCTTCGGCACCGAGTATACCTGCGAGAGCAACCCTGCGTGCAGGGCTTTTTTTATCAGTAAACGAGGGCATCTATTTCACTTTCTCCTCCGTTTTCGATGGTTACAACTGCCTTTGCAGGCAGGCAGGCGGCTGTATCACCCCTGTGCTGAAGTTTACCTGTGCCGACACAAAGCTTATCGTTGCAATCAGCCTTTATAAAAGAGATACAGTTCTTTTCTACAAGAAGAGTAGCCTCGGGTGAGCACGGCAGAGAAATCTCATAGCTTTTTTCGACCTTTGAAAGTTCGATGCTGTTGTATATTTCTCCGTCAATATAAATTACGGCTGTTGCGGACTTTGTAGTGCTCTTTGTGTAGATACCGAAGCCTGCAGCTCCGAGTAAAAGCACGGCAATCAGTATTATATCAAGCGGTCTGATGAGCTTTTTCATTTCAGTTCACCAAGTTTGTATTCATTATCGGTTACGGTTAAGAATTTGTTCTGCTCTTTACCGTAGGTTGTTATAATCTCTTTATCTGCAGTGATGAAAATTGCATCTGCATTGTATTTTTCAAGAAGCGGAAGGCTTTTTTCAATTCCGAGCACGAAGCAGGCGGTTGAAAGTGCGTCGCTTACATAGCCTTGTTGGGATATGACAGTGACGCTTGCGATATCACTTTCGGCAGGGTAGCCTGTTGAGGGGTCGAAAATATGGTGATATACCTTGCCGCTTTCATCTTCGAAAAATCTTTCGTATGTGCCTGAGGTTGAGATGCAGGCTGACGTTGTTTTGAGTGATATGCAGGTGCTGAGAGTCTGTTCGGACGGGTTACGGACACCGATGGTGAAAGGTTCTTTTGGGTTTGATGAATACGCGAGCACACTGCCGCCTACAGAGGTGACGGTTTTGATGTGATTCGTGCCATAGACAATACCCATTACACTGTCGCAGGCGTAGCCTTTGCCGACAGCACCCATATCGAGTTTTACACCTTCGGGCAGATAAACTGTGTTGCCGTCGATGCTCCAGCTGCGTGCGTTTTTAATTGCGGCATCGATTTCAGCCTGAGTCGGTACTCTTGCATTGTCTGTGCCGATGCCCCATAAATCGGAAAGAGCACCAAGACCGACACAGAAAGCACCGTCGGAGTCGGTTTCTATTTGTTTAAGTTTGGTGAGTAATTCGGCTAACTCGTCGCTTACTTGAGTTTTGCCGTTATTTACGGCATAAAGCTCGGATGAGGTATTTGTTCTTGAAAGCAGGTCAACATCGAGGCGGGTGATTTCATCCTTGATGTTTTTTGCGGTCAGGTCCGGTTTGCAACCGACAACGTTGAAGCTGACGGTTGTGTTCATTGCAAGGAAAACCTCGTTGGCGGTTTTTGAAAAACTGTAGTTGGCAACAATGACAAAAACAAGCACAATAGCAATTATAGATACTATCAGCTTCTTTTTCATCTGATGCATTCCTCCGATCGACGATATTTACCAATATTGTATTATATAATAAAATATAATACAAATCAAGAGGGATTTATAGTTAATTATATATATTTTTAACAAAAGCACACTTGTTTTTTATCTTCTGTTTTGATAAAATTATTATGTTCTGAAATAAGGAGGTAGTTTATATGTCATACGATTTTTATATGCCTGCAAGAGTTGTGGGCGGTGAAGGTGTTGTGATTGCGCAGTCTGCTTTGCTCAGCCGTTTCGGAAAGAAATGCGTAGTGGTAACGGGTGGCACCGGTGCAGTAAAAAGCGGTGCGCTTGCCGACCTGCAGACGGCACTTGATAAAGAAAGTATTGAATATGAAGTTTACAATAAAATAGGTGAAAATCCGCTTGTAACTTCCTGCCGTGAAGCAGGTATTATTGCGGCGGATTTCGGTGCTGATTTTCTCGTAGGTATAGGCGGAGGCTCTGCTCTTGATGCAGTAAAGGCGGCTGCTGTTTTTGCCGCAAACCCTGAGCTTGGTGCAGAAGAAGTTTATGCGATGAATTACAAAAACGAACCGCTCCCGACAGTGGGTATAGGTACTACTTCAGGTACAGGCAGTGAGATTTCTGCAGTAAGCGTACTCACTGACACTAAAGGTGTGAAACGCAGTATCAAGGGCGATTTCGGTTACTTCAACCTTGTTTTTGCAGATTGGCGATATACGGCTTCGTGCCCGATGAGCGTTACGGTTTCAACTGCACTTGATGCGTTTATGCACGCAGCTGAAGGCTGGCTCGGCCCCAAGTGCAACGAGCCTGCAACAGCATTTGCCGCAGAGTGTCTGCAGAAATTTTATTGCTACCTTAAAAAGTTCCTTGCAGACGGCACACTTCCTGATGATGAGGGCAGAAAGGTGCTTTATCATGCTTCACTCAGTGCCGGTTTTACGCTCAACTACTGCGGTACTCTTTTCCCGCATCCGGTAGGATATATCCTTACCGAGCACTACGGCATTCCTCACGGAAGAGCCTGTGCCGCATTCTTTGACAGACTTATGGAAAAGGCAGAGAAATATGCACCTGAAAGAGCACAGTCGCTTGTGGCATTGCTCGGTGACAGCAGTGAAAATATTATTCATACTCTTAAAACCCTTGCGGCTTGTTCTGATATAGTAATAACCGAAGAGCGCGCGGCTGAGCTTATAAAACGTTGGAGCTCGATACCGAAGAATTTTGAGTGTACTCCCGGTGGCTATACTCCGCAGGAAGCGGCTGAAGCGTTGGTTTTACTGTCAAAATAGGGGCAGAATATCAAAAAAAACTCTGCCGTTTTATGGTAATTTGTGCTAAGTTACAAAAGTTGGAAAAACGCTTGCATATCGTAAAAAAAACGGATAGAATAACAAAGGTATAAAAATCCAAAATTAAAACTTTTTCGGAGGTATGTAAAATGTCAGTTAAAGTTGCTATTAACGGTTTCGGTCGTATCGGCCGTCTCGCATTCCGCCAGATGTTCGGCGCAGAAGGTTATGATGTTGTTGCTATCAACGACCTCACAAAGCCCTCAATGCTCGCTACTCTTCTCAAGTACGACACAGCTCAGGGCGGTTACTGCGGCTACATCGGTGAGAACGCTCACACAGTTTCTGCAGATGACGAAGCTGGTACTCTCACAGTAGACGGCAAGACTCTTAAGATTTATGCTATGGCTAACGCAGCAGAGCTCCCCTGGGGCGAGATCGGCGTTGACGTTGTTCTCGAGTGCACAGGTTTCTACTGCTCCAAGGCAAAGGCACAGGCTCACATCGATGCAGGTGCTAAGAAGGTTGTTATCTCTGCTCCCGCAGGCAACGATCTTCCCACAATCGTTTACAGCGTAAACGAGAACACACTCACAGCTGAGGACACAATCATCTCCGCTGCTTCCTGCACAACAAACTGCCTTGCTCCCATGGCTAAGGCTCTCAACGATTACGCAGCTATCCAGAGCGGTATCATGACAACTGTTCACGCTTACACAGGCGATCAGATGATCCTCGACGGTCCCCACAGAAAGGGTGACTTCCGCCGTGCACGTGCAGGCGCTGCAAACATCGTTCCCAACTCAACAGGTGCTGCAAAGGCTATCGGTCTTGTTATCCCCGAGCTCAACGGCAAGCTTATCGGTTCCGCACAGCGTGTTCCCACACCCACAGGTTCAACAACTCTTCTTGTTGCTGTTGTTAAGGGTAAGGACATCACAGTTGACGGTATCAACGCTGCTATGAAGGCTGCTGCTAACGAGTCCTTCGGTTACAACGACGAGCAGATCGTTTCTTCCGACGTTATCGGTATGCGTTACGGCTCACTCTTCGATGCAACACAGACAATGGTTGCTAAGATTGATGACGACACATATCAGGTACAGGTTGTTTCTTGGTACGACAACGAGAACAGCTACACAAGCCAGATGGTTCGTACAATCAAGTACTTCGCTGAGCTCGCATAAGTTTAAAACTGCGAATAAAGCTGTAAGAACACACAGGGCATCGACCTTTCGGTCGGTGCCTTTTTGTTTGTCGATTTTGCGACCGCTCGCGGTATCTACATACAGCTTCGGGTCGCAAAATCACCATCTTACTAGCTTTATTGCAGTTTCAAAGACCTGATGAATAAAGCTGTAAGAACACACAAGGCATCGTCCGAATGATTGATGCCTTTTTTCATTTGACAGTTTTTCGCACGTTCGCGGTATCTTCATACAGCTTCGGGTCGCAAAATCACCATCTTACCAGCTTTATTGCAGTTTTAAAGACCTGATGAATAAAACTGCTAAGATAAAATAATATGTTGAAATGTTAATAATAAAATGATATTATAATTGCAGAATTGATTTTTGCGAGGTACGGCGATGAATAAAAAGGCAATCAAAAAAATAATAGCCTTTATCAAGATGCTCAAGGCACCGGCACAGATGATACCCTATATCGTCTCGCTGGTTATTACTGTAATCCGTCGTCACACAGAAGGCGATAAGGCGGCACTTGTGAATGTTGACCAGCAGGGCTTTGTATGCCGTAAGAGCATTACAATATCGGGCGGATGCGGTTCGCCTGCGGTTGCTGTCAATACTGACGGCAGTGCGGATATTGTTTTTGCCTGCAGCCGTATTGTTGACGGAGCACTTGTTTATTCGCTTTGCCACAGTTATAATAAAGATCCGCTTAAAATTTCAGCTTCAGACCGACGCTTTATTTTTGATTCGCCTATGCAGATAGGTAACGTTACGGCAACATCTACACCTTACGGTGTGCTTATCAGTTGGCGTACAAAGCTGGCTTCGAGCCTTCATTTGCCGACTTGTGAGAAGACAGTTGCTCAGAGCTACAGGCAGAAGAATGCTGAACTTTATGCTTCTCTTTCAGCTGAAGAAAAAGCAGGCGGAACATACTACGCTTTTCTGTCTGACGGTGAGATGAATATAAAAAAAGCACCCTGCGAGGTTACTCAGGGTGCGGTTATGCTTTCAGACAACGAGATTTTATGGATGGGTACGCAGAACGGTGCTGCGGTTGCATACAAAAGCATTGACAAGTGTAACACCTTTACAAAGATAGGCAGTGTGCCTGCTATTCCAGGTGGCAGACTTGTGTCGCAGGTAAGCTGTGCAAAACTGAAAAACGGCAGAGTTATCTGTATCTTTTCTTCAATGGGTGAGCTGTTCATTTCATATTCTGATGATATGGGTGTGCGTTGGAGCCTGCCGCATATGCTCAACGTAAAAGGCGTATCGCCAAACCTTTGTATGAGGGCTGACGGAATTATGGCACTGACCTATGTGCAACCCGATAAAAAGGTCTCAATCCGCAGTAAGATAAGCCTTGACGGACAGTACAAGTGGCTCGAGGAGAGGGCTTTGGTTATTTCAACGGCGGATAATTGCCGCAGACCGTATACAGCGGAGATTAACGGAAAATTCTATACGGTAAGCCGTCAGCGTTTTGCAGGTGAGAAAGAATCGAGCGTTGTTTTCACACTCTGGACTCCGCATTCCGATGACGAAGAAATTATAGGCGAACAAACTGAAAACAAGAAAATAAAATAAAAAAGTTATGTTTGTAAAGTGATATAGCTTGACAAGAAGGATGGGTAATGTTAATTGCTCATCCTTCTTAATTTATTACAAAACTGTATCTGATATGTAATATATTGTAACTTGATTTACATAAGCTGCAGCTTTACAATATAATCAGGAAGAAAAAGGGGAGTTGGATATGAAAAAGATATTGGCGATATTAAGCGTTGCGGTTTTGCTGTGCTTATGTTCGTGCGGTGAAAAACAGCCGCAACCTCAAACGGAAGAAACAGAAGCATCGACTCAAATAGTCACACAGTCATCCGAAGTTGAAGCATTACAGCCTTACTGGGATGTTCATGCGGATGAAATCGGCAGCTATGCAGGTTTGTACCACGGTCAGCGTTTCTCGGGCGATTTTCAGGAATTATGGAGGGATCGCCAGACTAAAGACGGCAGTGTTATGTTCTACACACCTTCAATACTTGGGTTGATGGAAAAGAAAGGTGCCGTAAATCAAGCTGAGACGGAATACGTGACAGGTCCGCAGACGTGGTGGACATATTATTACGATAATACGGCAAAACAAATATATCTTATATATGATATAGAGTATGGTAAAGATGAAGAAGGATATGATGTTCTCGAATTCAAACGCGGCAGAACATATTACAGCGAAACAGATTATGAATGGGAAGACGATTACTATAAGGTTACGATTGAAACCGATGATAAGTTTGTAGTTATGGAGGCTGAAGCGAAATTACCGGGTAATGATTATCTGAGGTTTTATTGGAAAAAGAATGCAGGACTTATAGGTGTTTACAGAGGGCATTATAATGAAGATGGCGAAGTTGAGTGTTGCACAAATCTGCGCTACACCTCGAGGACGGCTGACGGATGGAATATGGCAGGCACATTACAGCCCTATCCGTTCGCTGAGGTTCCTACACCCAAACCGAAGTGGCCCGATAAGCTATGGCCGGATGAACATAAGGGCCTCGATGACCCTGAACTAAGAGAAATACTTGAACAATACTGATAAGAAAAAAGACGGTGATTGTGCAATCACCGTCTTTCTCTTTGTTGTTTTTTACTTTTCTATTGCTGCGGGGGCTGCGAATGCGTCGCGGATTTTCTTGAAGTTTTCTTCGGTGAACTTCATTGAGCGGTCGTAGTAGTAGATACCGTTCTGCTCCTGCTCAATATTTGTGAGCTGGGTGTAGCAGTATGCACAGCACTGATCGCAATCGAGGATTGCCTTTGTAAGGCCGCAGATACGCTCGACAGCTTCTTCCTCTGTCTTGGGAGTCTGACCGTAGCCCCAACCTGCTTCACCCGGTGCCCACCATGTGCCGCCGTACTCACTGACGAAGTAGGGCTGGCCGCCGTAGCTCTGGCGGTGCGGATGCGGCTCGTGTACCTTGCCTGCGGCGAGGTCATTTTCTGCCATCATAGCAGTAAACTTTTCAACATCCTGCTCATACTCGTGGATATCGTAAATATCGGTTAAAACGTGGTAGTTGCCGCTTGTGTCAATACAAGGACGTGTGTTATCGGCAGCCTTTGTGATAAGGTAGATGTTCTTGAGTACATCGTTATACTGCTGTCTGCCCTTCATATCCCACGTTTCGTTGAAGGGACACCAACCAACTATTGCGGGGTGGCTGTAGTCACGGTCGATTTCTTCAAGCCACTGCGGAGCAAACTGTGCGAGTGAATAGGGCTCTGTGTGGTCTGTACCCCAGTTTGCGTATTCGCCCCATACGATGTAGCCAAGACGGTCGCAATGGTAGAGGAAGCGCTGCTCAAATACCTTCTGATGAAGTCTTGCACCGTTGAAGCCTGCTGCAAGTGAAAGCTCGATATCCTTAACAAGTGCTTCGTCTGTAGGTGCGGTGTAGATACCGTCGGGATAGAAGCCCTGGTCGAGTACAAGACGCTGGAATACAACCTTGCCGTTGATGCAGATTGCGTTTTTGTTGAGTGATACTGTGCGAAGTCCGAAATAACCGTTTGCTGTGTCGATTACTTCGCCGCCCTTTACAAGCTCATACCTGAGGTCGTAAAGTCTGCCGTTGCCGACTTCCCAAAGGTGAGCTTCGTTGAGTGCCATTGAAACGTTTACGGTGTTGCACATAACGTCTGCAACTGCTGTGCCGACCTCTTCACCCTCATAATATGCTGTGAGCTGAAGCTCGGTATCGGTGATATCGCCTGCAACGGTGATATCGCAGTTGATGATACCTGAAAGGTCAGCTGTTCTGATTTTTGAATTTGTGATGTAAGTATCGGCAACCTGCTCAATCCATACGGTCTGCCAGATACCTGTTGTTCTTGTATAGTCACAGCCGTGTGAATAAAACTCTTCACTCTGCTTACCTCTGGGCTGTGTGCCGGGAAGAAGACGGTCAACAGCGTTTACAACAACAGTGTTTTCACCGTCAACTACAGCCTTTGTGATATCGTAAACAAAGCCTGTATAGCCGCCGATGTGTACGGGAAACTCAACACCGTTTACCCAGACGGTTGTTTCATAGTCGCAAGCCTCAAAGTGAAGCAGAGTTCTGCCTTCGCCTTTAGTGAGGTTGAACTTGCGTCTGTACCACACGCTGTTCATAAAATCTTTGTAGCAGATGCCTGAAAGCTCGCTTTCAGGGCAGAAGGGGACTGTAATCTTCTTTGTATATTCTGCATCGGATTCGTACATTTTGCGTGCTTTGCCGCTTACACCGAAGTCAAACTCAAACTCCCACTCGCCGTTGAGGTTGATATAGCTCTCACGCACGAATTGGGGACGGGGATATTCTGAACGGGGGATGTTATTCATAGCTCTAACTCTCCTGATTTATTTTTTTGTTTTAGCAGCAAGCAGGCTGTTTTTCTCATCCCAGAGTGACTGAGAGAGGTCAACATAGTACTTGTGCGGATTTTCAAATCGTTTTACTTCATCCCAGAGGGTTGCAACCTGCTCTTTGCAGAAATCACGGGTTGTTTTAAGGTCGGGACAATCATAAACTCTTTTGCCGTCTTCAAAAATCTTTACACGCAGACGTTTTGCGGTGTAATTTGTAACTGTCTTACGCTTCCAGGTGTAGACGGGGTCAAACAGCTCATACGGCTGAGAATCGTCGATAACCTCGCCGTTAACCGTGATTACGTCGGCGATTGCCTTGCCTGTTTCATTATCGTAAAGTCGCCACAAATCCTTGAAGCAGGGGGTTGTGATTTTTTCGACGTTTTCGCTGATTTTGATTTTCGGTATGAATTTACCGTCACGCTCGATTGCAACGAGCTTGTAAACACCTCCGAAAACGGGAGCAGAAGAAGCGGTAATAAGACGCTCACCGACACCGAATGAATCGACCTTTGCACCCTGAATGAGCATATCGCGGATAATGTTTTCATCAAGTGAGTTTGATGCGACGATTGCACAGTCTTCAAAGCCTGCTTCGTCGAGCATCTTACGCATTTTCTTTGAAAGGTATGTAATGTCGCCGCTGTCGATTCGTACGCCCTTGGGACGGAAACCTCTCGGAAGAACTTCGCGTCTGAAAGCTTCTATTGCGTTGGGGATACCGCTTTCAAGAACGTTGTACGTGTCGATAAGAAGCGTGCAGTTGTCGGGATACTCGCGTGCGTAAGCACAGAAAGCCTCAAGCTCGGTATCAAACATCTGTACCCAGCTGTGAGCCATGGTGCCGAGTGCGGGAATATCGAAATCACGCTCACTCATTGCGCAAGCTGTACCGACACAACCGCCGATATAAGCAGCTCTTGCGCCGTAAATAGCACCGTCAAAGCCTTGTGCACGGCGTGAGCCGAACTCCATAACAGCTCGTCCGTCAGCCGCACGGACTATACGGTTTGCTTTGGTTGCAATAAGGCTCTGGTGGTTGATACAGAGCAGCACCATAGTTTCGATAAGCTGTGCTTCGATAACGGGACCTTTGACAGTGATTATAGGCTCACCGGGAAATATAGGCGTGCCTTCGGGAACTGCCCATACGTCACAGGTCAATTTGAAATTTTTCAGATAATCAAGGAAGTTTTCGTCAAATCCCTTTCTGCGGAGCATATCAATGTCATTATCATTGAAAACAAGTGACTCAAGGTATTCGATAAGCTGCTGTACGCCTGCCATAATTGCAAAGCCGCCACCATCGGGCACACGGCGGAAAAACATATCAAAAACGGCTTCGGTATCACCCATACCGTTATTGAAGTAGCCTTTTGCCATAGTCAGCTCATAAAAGTCCATAAGCGCAGTAAGGTTTCTGCCACGTTCGCCGTCTCGCTTGAACGTCATTTGTGCAACACCTCGTAAGTTTAAATATGTGTCGGCTTATCTCTTTAAACCGATTTGAGCATATTATATCATAAATATATATTTTTACAACTGTTTTATTTATAATACCAAATGTATAGTTGTGTAAAGGGTAGAGCGAAAAAGTTATATTTCCAGTATAAAAATTTAACATCTCAGGTAATTGACTTTTATTCCAATAGTGATATAATAATGCTGAAATCAGAAAATTATAACAAATTGCTGAATACAATTCGGCATTAATATACAGGATGTATATCGGAAGGGGATTTATTAATATGAGAATCAGAAAGCAGTCGCTTGGTGACAGAAACATTGTCGGTGCAAGAATTGAACAGCGCCGTAAAGCAATCGGTCTCAAGCAGAAGGATCTTCTTACACAGCTTCAGATAAACGGTGTTGATCTCAACGCTTCGGGTCTTTCCAAGCTCGAGGGTCAGCTTCGTTACGTTACAGATTTTGAGCTTGTTGCTATTGCAAAGGTTCTTAACGTAAGCATCAACTGGCTTGTAGGTCTTGAGGACGAAGAATAATCTTACTACATAAGCAACAGAGGTAATGCGGTTTTTGCCGTGTTACCTCTGTTTTTTTATGCTGTGATTATGGGCTGGAGCTGTTTGCCGTCCAGTGCTGAAAGTATTGCGTTTTTAGTCAGCGAGAAATCTGCGACAACCGATCTTGGTTTTGCCGTGCAGTCATCCTGACGCATAGGCAGGAAATATATATTTCTGAAGTTGAGAAGATGACCGATATTTTTTGCCGAGCTGCCGAGTGCGTCGTTTGTGGATACTGCGAGCAAAACGGGTCTGGCATTGCGTATATGCGACTTGCAAGCCATAGTTACCGCTGTGTCGGTTATGCCGCAGGCGAGCTTTGCGAGCGTGTTACCCGTACAAGGCTCTACGATGAGGATATCAAACATCTTTTTCGGACCGATAGGCTCAGCATCCTCAACGGTATGGATTATACTCTTCCGGCATATGCTTTCTATACGGGTGTTTATGTCGTCAGCTTTGCCGAAGCGTGTGTCGGTTGTGTAAGCTGTCTGTGACATTATGGGTGTTACTTCTGCTCCTTTTGCTTTGAGCAATGACATTTGCTCAATCGCTTTGTCAAAGGTGCAGAATGAGCCGCACATTGCAAAGCCGATTTTTATATTGTTCATTTCAGACTCACCGTACCTTTCCCGATGTTCAGTATAGTTTGAGCTATTACTTCGCCTGCACTTTTCGGCGAGATTCTGCCGGGGAGTGAAGGGGCTTTTCTAACCCTTATTCTGTACTTTTCGGCGGCGACGAAATCTGTTCCGTATGGTGCGGAGGCGATTTCAAGAATAAAACAGTCTTTTTTGAGCTTGGATATTATTTTTTCGTCAATTACAGGTGCAGGTACAGTGTTTACAACAAAGTCAAAATCGCATTTATGGTTATGAATGTTGTAAAGCGGAATAGCTTTACAGTTGTGTGATTTTGCTGTTGCAAGGTCTCTGTCAGAACGTGCCGCAACAACTACTTCGCTGCCGAAAGAATACAGCAGACGGCCAACAGCTGAAGCAGCCTTGCCGTAGCCTGTTACAAGGGTTTTTGAGCCTTGAAGATTAATCTTGCTGTTGCCGATAAGCTCATAGATTACACCCTCTGCAGTGGATACGGAATTGAGAATCGCAAGTTCTTCAGATTTGTAATAATCGTAAAGTGCTACGCCTTTACTCTGAATTGCGTGCGTAATCTCTTTATCAATCATACCTCCGGTTACGGCCATACCTTCGCGGAGCAGAAAAAGAAGTTCTTCGAGGGTTATGAGCCCGTTTTCGGGGGCAGAATTTACGTGTTTTCCGTCACGTGTAAGAGGTAAGGGCAGAACAATAATATCAGCCTGCGATATTTGTTTTTTCAGCTCTTCATAGGTATAGGCGAATGCTGTTTTGTTGCCGTAGGATTTTATATATTCGGCGGCAAAAGCCTGACGCTCGTCACCACCGACAAAAAGATAATTTTTCATTTCACCGCCTCCGTTTTGTCGAAAAATATTATATAAAATAAATTGCCCTAAACCATAATATGTGTTATAATAATTAGTTGTGAAACAGAAATTACCAAGAGGTGATGACTTTTGAAAACTATAGATCAGCTTCTCAAAGAGATAAAGCGTGTTCACTTTATAGGTATAGGCGGCAGCGGTATGTGTCCGCTTGCTGAAATTCTTCACGCTCAGGGCTATGAGATATCAGGCTCTGACGTTAACGAGAGTGAAACTCTTGCAAGAGTGCGTGCACTCGGAATACCCGTATCAATGCCTCAGAAGGCAGAAAATATTGAGGGTGCCGAGATGATTGTTTATACAGCGGCTCTTCTGCCCGACAATCCCGAACTGTGTGCGGCAAAGGCATCAGGTATCCCTACCTTTGAGCGTTCCAAGCTTTTCGGTGCAATCACAAGGATTTATGATAATGCTGTCTGCGTATGCGGTACTCACGGCAAAACAACTGTTACATCTATGCTGACACATATTATGATTAAAACGGGTCTTGACCCGAGTGCTGTTATAGGCGGCAGGCTTCCGCTTACCGGATCAAACGGAAGAGTAGGAGAGACCGAAAACATTGTATGCGAGGCTTGTGAGTTTGTTGATACATTCCTCGATCTTTCACCTGACGTTGCGGTAATTCTCAATATCGATGAAGACCATATGGATTATTTCAAGACAATGGATAATCTCATTGCTTCATTTACAAAATTCTGTAACCTTACAACCCGTACGCTTGTAATCAACAAGTCTGACCCTGAGGTTATTAAAGCGGTTGAAAATGCAGATAAAAAGAACATTGTTACATACGGCTATACTCCGGACTGTGATTTCTACCCCGAAAATATCAGCTATACACGCGGTGCGTATGCTAAGTTTGATATATGCCACAGTGGTGAAAATATCTGCACGGTACAGCTTGCTGTGCCGGGTGAGCACAACGTGCTCAACACACTCTCTGCAGTTGCGGCTGCGTGGGTGAGCGGAGTTGATATCAAAGACTGTGCGGCTGCAGTTGAAAGCTTCGGCGGTGCAGGCAGACGATTTGAAAAAATAGGCGAGTGGAACGGTATTACGCTTGTTGATGACTATGCACATCACCCCAGGGAGCTTGAGGTTACACTCAAGGCTGCAAAAGAAATGCAGTACAGAAAAGTATGGGCCGTGCATCAGCCGTTTACTTACACACGTACGTCACTGCTGATGGATGACTTTGCACGCGTTCTGGCTATTGCGGATGAAGTTGTTATGACCGAAATTATGGGATCACGCGAAGTCAATACCCTCGGTGTCTACACATCACAGCTTGCAGAAAAAATCCCCGGCAGTGTGTGGTTCAACACATTTGACGAGGTCGCAAAGTACGTAGTTGATAACGCTCAGAGCGGTGACCTTGTAATCACGCTCGGCTGTGGCGATATATACAAAGCAGGTAAAATAATGATTAAACTCTGGGAAGAGAAATAAGAAAGGAAATAAAAAGAATTGATTCAGGCAATTAACGTTACACTTCAATACGGCGGCAGAACTCTTTTTCAGGGTGCTGACCTTACATTTACACGCGGCAACTGCTACGGCATCATCGGTGCAAACGGTGCAGGTAAATCCACGTTCCTCAAGATTCTCTCCGGTGAAATCGAGCCTAACAAGGGCGAAGTTGTAATTACACCCGGTGAGCGTCTTTCAATCCTCAGACAGGACCACTTTGCATTTGACGATTGCGACGTTATCCGCACAGTTCTGCTCGGTAATCCGAAGCTTGTTGAGATTATTGATGAGAAAGAGGCACTCTACAGCAAAGAAGAGTTTACCGAAGAAGACGGTATGAGAATAAGTGAGCTTGAAGAGACTTTTGCTGAAATGGACGGCTGGAGTGCTGAAAGCGAAGCTGAAATTCTTCTCAACGGTCTTGGTGTTACAAACGAATACCACTATGAGCAGATGAAGAATCTGCCCGGTGATATAAAGGTTAAAGTTCTTTTGGCTCAGGCTCTTTTCGGTCAGCCCGATATTCTGCTTATGGACGAGCCTACCAATCACCTCGACGTTGATGCAATCCATTGGCTCGAAGAGTTCCTTATAGATCTGCACAGTACTGTAATTGTTGTATCTCACGACAGACACTTCCTCAACAAGGTATGTACACATACTGTTGATATTGACTTTGGCAGAATTACAATGAGCGTAGGTAACTACGACTTCTGGTACGAATACACACAGATGGCTCAGCGTCAGCTTCGTGAACAGAACAAAAAGGCTGAGGCGAAGATTAAAGAGCTTCAGGAATTTATTGCACGATTCAGTGCAAACGCTTCCAAGTCAAAGCAGGCTACAAGCCGTAAGAAGCTTCTTGACAACATCAACGTTGCAGAAATTCCGGTTTCATCCCGCCGTTTCCCGTTCGTTTCTTTCAAGCCTGACAGAGAAGTCGGCAACGAGCTGCTTACCGTCAGCAACGTCAGCAAGACTATTGACGGCAAAAAGGTTCTCGATAACGTTTCGTTTACAATCCTTCCCCGTGAGAAGGTTGCACTCATAGGCAGTGACACGCTTGCAAAAACAACTCTGCTTCAGATTCTTGCAGAGGAGATTGAGCCTGATGAGGGTACAATCAAATGGGGTGTCACAACATCACGTTCATATTTCCCGAGCGATAACAGCGAGTATTTCGACGGTGTTGAGGACAGCCTTACAGACTGGATACGCCGCTACTCCGACCTTGTGTTTGAAACCGATGTCAGAGGCTGGCTTGGCAGAATGATGTTCTCCGGTGAAGAGGCAACAAAGAAGGCAAAGGTGCTTTCGGGTGGTGAGCGTGTACGCTGTATGCTGTGTAAAATGATGCTCAGCGGTGCTAACGTGCTGCTTCTTGACGAGCCTACCAACCACCTTGACCTTGAGTCGATTGCTTCGCTTAACGAAGGTCTTACAAAGTTTACTGAAAGCGTTATATTTACATCACACGACCATCAGTTTATTCAGACTATTGCAAACAGACTGATTGACGTTACACCCGGCAGCTTCTTCGATAAGAAAATCACTTATGATGAGTACCTTGAAGAGCTTGCTGAGCAGAAGCAGAACTGAATATGATAAAAAAGACCGATGAGATTTCTCATCGGTCTTTCAGTTTGTCTAAAAAGTATTTTTCGATAGTCTCGACTTATTTATCGAGGTTTCTTGTGCAGACTGTAACGTTCTTGAATACGTCCTCAAATCTGTTGAGTGCTTCGTCGATAACATCGTCTGTATCAGCAAGAGATGTGTAGAGACGGCTGCCTGCAAGAGTAACGATACCGTGTGCCATGTAAGCAGCGCCCATTTCTTCCATAGCAACCTTGCGGCGAAGCATTTCGGGCTTTGCCTTGAGGAGGGGAAGAACGGAGCCGAGAAGGTTCATTGAGCTGAAGTCGTAGCTCATTGCGCCTGTACACTCGAGGTGAACGATTGAGCCCTGGTTGTATACAACGTAGGGGAGAGAATACTTGTCAACAAGCTGCTGGAGACCTGCTGTAAGTCTGTCACCTGCAAGACCTGCCTTGACACAAGCATCTGTCTTCTCGATTTCCTGAATTGCGCAGTAGCCTGCGTAGGATGAAAGCGGGTTAGCTGCGAGAGTACCACCGACGTATGCACGCTTCATCATTGTGCCGACTCCTGCTGCCATACCACTGACGAATTCCTTCTTACCGCCGACACCGCCTGCTGACGGGTAACCGCCTGCAACAACCTTACCGAAGATTGTAAGATCCGGAACAACGTCGAAGTAGCCCTGAGCACCGCCAAGACCTACACGGAAGCCTGTAACAACCTCATCGAAGATGAAGAGACAGCCGTACTTGTTACAGAGCTCGCGAACGCCCTTGTTGTAATCCTTATCAATCGGACGAGTACCGCTTTCGGGACCTACGGGTTCTACGATAACAGCTGCTGTGCCGCCACGCATCTTGTTGAGCTTGAGCATCTTTTCGAGCATATCGAGATCGTTGGGTCTGACCTCATCAGTTGTGCTGTATGCACCGCTGGGGATACCGTGAGACTCAAGGAACTGACGGCTGCCCGGAATTTTAAGACCGTAAACCATCTGATCGGACCAACCGTGGTATGCACCGCCGACCTTGATGATTCTCTTTGCCTTTGTTGCGTTACGTGCTACACGGATTGCAGCCATAACAGACTCTGTACCTGAGCCGAGCATACGGAACATCTCGACGTTGGGCATATGCTTGTTGATTTCCTTAGCGAGAAGAAGCTCACCCTCGTGGAAAAGACCTGTTACGGGGCCGCATGTGTTAAGAAGCTCCATAACCTTCTCACGAACGGGCTCGTAGTTGGAGCCGAGGATTGTCGGTCCGCCTGCCTGGAGGAAGTCAATGTACTTGTTGCCGTCAAGGTCGTAGAGGTATGCACCCTCTGCCTTTGTTACACAGATGGGGAAGGGATAGTTGAAGGCGAGGTTGTGCTGAACGCCGCCGGGAATGTACTTCTTTGCCTCTGTTGTGATTTCCTTGGATTTTGCACACTTTGTTTCAAAGTGCTCAAGTACTCTCTTCAGCTCT
>JAZRSU010000015.1:0-19298 GCA_045651645.1 Acutalibacteraceae bacterium | reverse complement strand
TCTTTCAATCGTTGTTTAATTTTCAAGGTGCGTTCGGCGTTGCGTTTCAGCCGCAACATTGTGAATTATATCACATCGTTTTGACTTTGTCAACACCTTTTTTCAACTTTTTTGAACTTTTTTCAGTTCGTGTTCAGTTGTGCTGCACTCTCTCGAGTGCCTTGCTATATTAACATAATGTTCCGTCATTGTCAACACCTTTTTACCAATTTTTTTGGTGTTTTTAACATATTATTAAATTTACCCATAAATCAAAACTTTAGTCAAAGAGTCTTGTATATTTTAATGGTTTCTGTTATTATATTATATATTTATTACATTATATATGTGGAGAATCTGAAATGCCGATTAAAATTGACGCTAATCTGCCGGCTAAAAACAGCCTGGAAAGTGAAAACATATTTGTGATGACAAACGAGCGAGCTGTCTCGCAGGACATCCGCCCACTTAAAATACTTATCCTCAACCTTATGCCTACAAAGATTGAAACAGAAACACAGTTACTCAGACTTCTCAGTAACTCCCCTATTCAGGTTGAGATTGAGCTGCTTCAGACAGCAACACATCAATCCAAGCACACATCTGCCGAACATATGCTTGCATTCTACAAAACATTTGACGAAATCAAGCACAACAAATACGACGGTATGGTTGTTACCGGTGCACCTGTTGAGAAGATGGAGTTTGAGGACGTAGACTACTGGGATGAGCTTTGCACTATTTTTGATTGGGCTGACAAGAACGTATATTCATCATTCCATATCTGTTGGGGTGCTCAGGCAGGACTTTACCACAGATACGGATTGAAAAAGCATAAGCTTGACAAAAAGATGTTCGGTGTATTCAAACACCGTGCACTCGACCTCTTCCATCCCCTGCTCAGAGGATTTGACGAAGAGTTCTACGTACCGCACTCAAGACATACCGAAGTCAGAATTGATGATATTGCCCTTATCAAAGATCTGCAGATACTTGCATACTCATCAAAAGCCGGTGTGCATCTGCTGTCGGATATGCAGTGCCGTAACTTCTACGCTTGCGGTCATGCTGAATACGACCGTGACACATTAGCCAAGGAATACTTCAGAGACGTAAACGCAGGGCTTGAAATTGACGTACCCGTAAATTACTTCCCTGATGATGACCCGGAAAAGGTACCGGTAATAAAATGGAGAGGTGCAGGCATGCTGCTGTTCTCCAACTGGCTGAACTACTTTGTTTATCAGCGTACACCGTACGACCTTTCTACAATGTAATATAATTATTATAATAAAAGACACCGATGTTTTCCGTTTTGGATTACATCGGTGTTTTATTATTTAATGAGCTTTTTTCTTTTTCTTGCTATGGTCAACTGAGAAGTCGAGAGTTGTGGTGAGCTTACGCTCGGTACGGGTTTCGTCACGCTCAACATCGGGAGCTGTACCGTTCTTAACACAATCAGCTGTGATAATAACCTTTGAGATTGTAGGCTCAGACGGAACCTTGAACATAATCGGAATAAGAGTCTGCTCCATAATAGAGCGGAGACCTCTTGCACCGGTTTTCTTCTCAAGAGTTTTATCAGCAATAGCCTCAAGTGCACCCTGCTCAAAAACAAGCTCGACGTCATCCATACCGACAAGCTGAGTGTACTGCTTGACGATAGAGTTCTTCGGCTCACTGAGAATCTTAACAAGAGCATCACGATCAAGCTCGTGAAGTGCTGTAAGAACAGGCATACGGCCGACAAGCTCGGGAATAAGGCCAAACTTCACAAGGTCCTGATGGATAGCCTGACCCATTATATAGTCAGTTTCAAGCTGGCGCTTATCTTTAATCTCTGCCTCGAAACCAAGTGCAGAGCCACCGATACGCTTCTCGATAATCTTCTCCATACCGTCAAATGCACCTGCACAGATGAAGAGGATATTGGAAGTATCAATCTGAATAAACTCCTGCTGAGGATGCTTTCTGCCGCCTCCGGGAGGGACGTTTGAAACCGTACCTTCGATAATCTTGAGCAGAGCCTGCTGTACACCCTCACCGCTGACATCACGTGTAATTGAAGTGCTTTCAGACTTACGGGCAATCTTATCAATTTCATCAACATATATGATGCCGCGCTCAGCACGCTCGATATCAAAATCAGCTGCCTGGATAAGACGGAGAAGAATGTTCTCAACGTCTTCACCGACGTAGCCTGCTTCAGTAAGAGTTGTAGCATCAGCTATTGCAAAAGGTACGTCAAGAGTCTTTGCAAGGGTCTGAGCAAGCATAGTTTTACCTACACCTGTGGGACCAAGCATGAGAATATTGCTCTTCTGAATCTCAGCATCTGAATCAGCACCGAAGAAGATACGCTTATAATGATTATAAACAGCAACGCTGAGGACTACCTTAGCCTCTTCCTGGCCGATAACGTACTCGTCAAGTCGTTGCTTGATTTCCATAGGCTTCGGCAAAGTAAAGCCACCCTTTGAGGCGGACTTTGCTTTAGGAGCGTTAGCTTCTTCATCCTCAATTATATTGTAGCAAAGTTCGACACATTCGTTACAGATAAACACACCGGGGCCTGCGATAAGCTTATCGACCTGGCTCTGAAGCTTGTTACAGAACGAACAGCGAACAGGTTTTTCTCTCATTTCGCCATCTCTGGACATTACGGAAATCTCCTTAAAAAATTATCTCTTGTAAAGAACCTTATCAACAAGACCGTATGCTGCAGCTTCCTCTGCACTCATCCAGTTGTTTCTGTCGGTATCAAGAGCGATTGTATCAACAGACTTGCCTGTATTCTCAGCAAGAATCTTGTTGAGGTTGTTCTTGATTTTGATAATGTGCTCAGCTTCAATCTGAATATCGGAAGCCTGACCTCTTGTACCGCCGAGGGGCTGATGAATCATAATCTCGCTGTTGGGAAGAGCAAAACGCTTACCCTTTGCACCGGATGAAAGCAGGAATGCACCCATGCTTGCGGCCATACCCATACAGATTGTAGAAACGTCACACTTGATGTACTGCATTGTATCGTAAATAGCTAGACCTGCAGAAACAGAGCCACCGGGACTGTTGATATAGAGGCTGATATCCTTCTCACTGTCCTGTCCCTCAAGGAAAAGGAGCTGAGCAACAACAAGGCTTGCTGTTGCATCGTTAACCTCATCGGAGAGAACAATGATTCTGTCGTTTAAAAGTCTGGAGAAAATGTCAAACTGTCTTTCGCCTCTGCTTGTCTGTTCGATAACGTACGGGACTAAACTCATAGTTACATCTTCCTTCCTTAAATTATTGATACAAACCGGCAGACTCTTACAACTGAAGGGTCTGCCGGTCGTTTTGCTGAAATTTATTATAGACCGTTAAGACCTGAAATTATTCAGCGTCCTCAGCCTTTTTCTCTGCAGCCTTCTTCTTGGGAGCAGCCTTCTTCTTGGGAGCGGGCTTCTCCTCACCCTCTGCAGCAGCCTTGGGAGCGGCCTTCTTCTTGGGAGCAGCCTTCTTCTTTGCAGCCTTTGCGTTGTCAACAACAGCCTTCATAGCCTTCTGTACAACGATGTCTGCCTTGATGCTCTCTACGGGAGCAAACTTCTTGACTGTCTCGATATCAATGCCGTATGTTGTAGCAATCTTGTCATACTCAGCAGCTACGTCATCATCTGTAGCCTCGAAGCCTTCGAGCTGAGCAATCTTCTCAAGAGCGTAGCGGAGCTTGAGCTGCTTGACAGCCTCTTCTCTGATCTGCTCGTCGAGAATCTTCTCATCCATACCTGTGTACTGGAGGTACTGCTGGTAGCTGATACCCTGTGACTCGAAACGCTGGATAAAGCTGTCCTTATTCTGCTGGAAAGCCTCTTCAAGGAGGATTGCGGGAATCTCTGCCTTGAGGTTTTCTACAAGCTGCTCACGAAGAGCGTTCTCGAATGCGTTGTCAGCATCCTGCTGCTTACGCTCTGTGATATCCTTCTTGATGCCTGCCTTAAGCTCATCAAGTGTATCGTATTCGCCAAGATCCTTTGCAAACTCGTCATCAAGCTCGGGAAGCTCTTTAACGCTGATCTTGTGAAGCTTACACTTGAAAACAGCTTCCTTGGAAGCAAGCTCAGGTCTGTACTCTGCGGGGAATGTAACGTTAACGTCAAACTCCTCGTCAATTGCCTTGCCGACAATCTGATCCTCGAAGCCGGGGATGAATGAACCTGAACCGAGAGTAAGGTCGTAACCTTCTGCCTTGCCGCCTTCAAACGCAACACCGTCTACAAAACCTTCAAAATCGATTGTAACGATGTCACCGTCCTTAGCAGCTCTGTCATCAACGTTTACAAGTCTTGAACCCTGCTCGCGGAAGTGATCAAGCTCGTGGTTAACTTCGTCATCAGAAACCTCAACAGCAGGCTTCTCAGCGCTCATGCCCTTGTACTCGCCTACTTCGACGTCGGGCTTTGTAGCAACTTTAACTGTCATCTCAACACCGTTGTCACCGATTTCAACAACGTTTGCATCGTAGGGTGCGCTTGCAGCGTCGATGCCTGACTCAGCAACTGCTGCGTCAACTGTTGCGGGGAAGAGGTCGTTGAGAGCATCTTCATAAAATACACCCTTACCGTAAAGCTTCTCGATCATATACATCGGAACCTTACCCTTACGGAAACCGGGAACGGAAATATCCTTCTTCTGCTTGTTGTAAACCTTTACCGTTGCTGCCTTGAATGTCTCGGCATCGATTGTTACGGTAAGTTCATGTACGTTAGCTTCTACTTCTTTGACTGATTTTAAGCTCATTTTTAAAATCCTCCTATTTTTTTAACCAAAACATTATAACATGTAATATCAGAAATGGCTATAGTTTTACAGACATTTTTTTGAATTTTTTTAAAATTTTTCCACTAATTTCGGGCAAAAACCAAGGCTGTCGCCTGAAATCAGGTGAAATCTTATATTTTTGTACTCACCGGTAAATGCATTTTTGATTGATGCACCGTGAAGATGAGCGTAATAACAGCGTTTTACATCAAACTCTGCAAGCAGGTCAACAATCTCTTCACATACAGCTCTGTTACTGATTGGCGGATAGTGAAGAAAAGCTACAGGCTCACCGCCGAGTTTTGTCGCCTCCTGCAAAGAAAGTCGCAGACGGCAGAGCTCACGGTTGAGCGCCTTCTCCTCATCATCTGCACCGCTGTCGTAAAACCAACCCTTTGTGCCGGCAACGCTTAACGTGCCGAAATGAATTGCATTGTTGAACAAGAAATCTATAGAACTGATGGAATTATCGTCAAGCAAGCGTTTCATCTTCGCTTTGGTTTCCCACCAATAATCGTGGTTACCCTTCATCAACAGCTTTTTACCGGGCAAGGAATCGAGAAACTTAAAATCCAGCAAAGCCTCACCAAGCTTCATTCCCCAGGAAACATCACCGCAGATGAGTACGGTATCATCCTCACCTACTACACTGCGCCAGTTTTCCTCAAGCCGCTTTTCATAATCATTCCAGCCGTGAAATACATCCATCGGCTTTTCGACACCGAAAGAAAGATGTGTATCACCGATTGCAAATAACGACATTCCGGTCAGCCTCTCATAAATCAGTTTATGCCGAGCATTGCGTATACAGCCTTACGCATATCGCTCTTATCAATAACCTCGCTGAAGCGTACAGTCTTATTCTCAAGACCTGTAAGCTGTACAGGGCACTCAACACCGGTTGCATCAGCAAGAATCTTTGCCATTTCATACTCCTCACCCTTGACAAGTGAAGCATCGACAGCTGAAAGCACGCTTGCAGTAAACTTGAACGGGCTTGCAGTTGAAGCGATAACAGTGGGAGTAGCGTCACCTGTTGCGGCACGGTACTCATCGTAAACCTTGACAGCAACGGCAGTATGTGTATCGCAGAGATACTTCTTATCGTTATAAACAGCACCGATTGTTGCCTTTGTTTCATCATCACCGCAGCAGCCTGCAGCAAAGAGAGAATTAATCTTAGCAAGGATATCAGCATCAACAGTGTACTTGCCTGTTGCGGAAAGCTCAGCCATATAGCCTGCAACCTTCTTGTCGTCACCGCCGCTGAGGATATAGAGAAGTCTCTCAAGGTTAGAGGAAATAAGGATATCCATTGAGGGTGAGATTGTAGCATAGAAGCTACGGTTACGGTCGTAAGTACCGGTTGAAAGGAAGTCTGTAAGGACATTGTTTGCGTTGGAAGCACAGATGAGCTTCTCAATCGGCAGACCCATTTCCTTTGCATAGTAAGCGGCAAGAATATTGCCGAAGTTACCTGTGGGGACACAGACATTGATCTTGTCACCGAGGTTAATTGCACCCTGCTCTACCATATCGCAGTAAGCTGAAACATAGTAAACAATCTGCGGTGCAAGTCTGCCCCAGTTGATTGAGTTTGCGGAAGAGAACTGCATACCGTTATCGTCAAGGAGCTTTGCAACCTCAGGATCAGTGAAGATAGACTTAACGCCGCTCTGTGCATCGTCAAAGTTACCCTTGATTGCACTTACGCCGACGTTGTTGCCTTCCTGGGTAATCATCTGAAGCTTCTGCATAGCGCTGACACCGTCAGACGGATAGAAAACAAGTATCTTTGTATTGGGTACATCCTTGAAGCCCTCAAGTGCAGCCTTACCTGTATCACCTGAAGTAGCAACGAGAATTACAATCTGCTTATCGCCTACTGTTTTAGCTGCGGCACGTGTAAGAAGATGAGGAAGAATCTGGAGAGCCATATCCTTGAAAGCACAGGTAGGGCCGTGCCAGAGCTCCTGAATATATGAAGAAGAATCGAGCTTGACTACGGGAGCTGTTTTGTCGCTGCTGAATTTACCGCCGCCGTATGCGCCGCTGACACAGTCTGCAACTTCCTGCTCGGTGAAGTCGGAAAGGTACTTTGAGAGCACAGCTACTGCCCTGCCCTGATAATCCTTACCGACAAGTTCCTTAAGCTCGTCTGCTGTAATAGTCGGGATTTGTGTAGGGACAAAAAGTCCGCCTTCTTTCGAGATACCGTTTGCGATTGCCTGTGCGGCAGAAACGCGAACTGAATTGTCTCTTGTGCTTGTGTACATCAAATTAAAGACCACCTTTACTTATTGGCATCTCTGAAATCTCAAAAAAGCAAATCTTGCTTGCTCTTTTTCCGTCAGATTATCCGGAAATACTCGTTAATACACCAAAGTATTGCCTGCGTTTTCCGAATCAATCTGACAAAAAAATCAGTTCGCAATCTTTATCATTTTTGAGATTCCAGAGAAGCCCTATTCTTAAAAAGCATTTTCTATATAATTAAAATCTATAACATTATCATTCTGCGTTATAACTTCCGCAACATCAAAACGGGGCTGAAGCTCAGTAGGATTCGAGACAAGATAATGCTGTGCAGTTGTAATCAATCTGCGCTGTTTTGCATAGCCTACAGCACTTGCAGGTCTGTCAATAGCGTTGACTGACCTCGTCTTGACTTCGACAAAGCAGATATACTCACCCTTACGGGCAATAATATCAACCTCACCGAAACGGCAGGAATAATTTGTATCAATCACCTTGTAGAAGTGACGCCTTAGCCATTTTGCCGTATAGGCTTCGCCGACGTCGCCCTTAATACGTTTTATATTCATAACAGTTTTTTAAGGAAGCTTCGTCTGTGCACGGGTGAAATGCCGTATTTCTCAATCATTTCATAATGAAGTGCAGTGCCGTAGCCCTTATGTTTACTGAACTGATATTCGGGATATTCCTTATCAATTTCGAGCATAAATCTGTCACGGCTTACCTTGGCTATTATTGAAGCTGCGGCAATACTCATCGACAGTGCATCGCCTTTGATTACCGTTTCACCGTCTATTGAAAGCGGAGGCATACGGTTGCCATCGATAAGCGCATAATCAGCCTTAACCTCAAGCCCTTCTACTGCACGGCGCATAGCAAGATACGTCGCCTGAAGGATATTGACTTCGTCTATCTCCTGCTCGGTCGCAATACCTACAGACCAGGCTATTGCATTTTCGATAACCTTATCGTATAAAAGCTCACGCTTTTTTTCGCTGAGTTTTTTTGAATCGTTGAGCCCTTCAATAACAAGACCCTGAGGAAGAATAACAGCCGCCGCATAAACAGGACCTGCAAGCGGGCCTCTGCCAGCTTCATCTACACCGCAGATATTGCCGTAGCCCATAGCGGATGCTTTTGATTCGTATTCGTAATCAGGCATTTATCTCACGGCCTTTCGAGTGTTATTTTGCCAAGCTTGCCGCCACGGTATTCATCAAGCAGAGTGTTTGCGGCACGCTCTGTATCAATCTCGCCGCCGCTTATGAGCATACCTCTTTTGCGACCTATGAGCTCAAGTATTTCGTAATCTTCAAGCCCGTCAATATTGCCGAGCTTATATCGCTCTGTCAGCATTGAAGTATAGTCCTTGGCAAGCACCTCAATAAGGCGCACAGCCATAGTTTCAACATCGACAACCTCATCCTTGACAGAACCTATGAAAGAAAGCCTGTCTCCGACCTTAGGGTCATCAAATTTAGGCCAGAGCACACCGGGAGTATCAAGCAGCTCAACACCGCCGCCGATATTAAACCACTGATTGTGCTTTGTTACACCGGGCTTGTCGGCAACCTTCGCCTTGCTGGTACCAATCATACGGTTGATAAATGAAGATTTGCCTGTATTCGGAATACCGACAACCATAACACGAAGTGTCTTGCCTGCCATACCCTTTTCTTCGTTGGCACGGATTTTGTCGGCAAGCACCTTGCGTACAAGAGGACGGTAATTCTGAAGTCCCTTACCGCTGCGGCAATCAACTGCTATTGCGTGGGCACCGTTTGAATTGAAGTAATCGAGCCACAGACGTGTTGCATTTTCATCTGCAACGTCGCATTTATTGAGAAGAATTATTCTGGGTTTTTTACCTGTCAATTCATCAAGCTCAGGGTTTCTGCTGCTGACAGGCACACGAGCATCAATCAGCTCAGTAACGGCATCGACCATAGGCAGACTCTCTTTGATAAGTCTGCGGGTCTTCGCCATATGACCGGGAAACCACTGTACAACCTGCTTTTGTGTATCATTCATAATCGTAATCACCGAAATGCTTAAATTCACTTATCGGAGAAAACCTGAAAAGAACCTGACCGAGGATATAGTTTTCATCGATAAGACCAATATCGGGTGAACGGCTGTCAGACGAATGCTGACGGTTATCACCCATTACAAATACCTGACCTTCTTTAAGAGTGAGAGGATACTGCCATGCGTGCTCATCGTTGGTAGTGGGGCTGCCAAGGTAAGGCTCGTTAATCTCCTCACCGTTTATCGATACTGTAGCAGTATCAAAATCAATATCTATTGTGTCACCGCCAACAGCAATTACACGCTTGACAATAGGCTCGTTGTAGGCATTAGGCTGAGTAATAATGACAATATCGCCACGCTCAGGCTCAGTAATAAAAGCTGAAACAAGCAGCCAGTCGCCGTTCATAAGCGTATTCATCATTGACGGACCGCTTACGCCTACAATACGGAAAGCAAAAGTAAATATTACCATTATTGCAACGATTGAGGTTGCAATAACCGAAACAAACTCAACTATAGTTTTAGCAGGAGTTCTTTTTGTATTTTCGTCAGGCTTCTGCTCAACTGCTTCTTCCTGTACGTTTATATTTTCTTCATTCATTTTTCAAATCCTCCTGATTAATCCACACTGCCGAACGGATACACTCTGAAAAGACAGCTGCCAAGAATATAACGCTCATCAATCAGACCTATGCGGGTAGAACGGCTGTCAAGAGAGTCGTTTCTGTTGTCACCCATTACGAACAGATATCCTTCAGGAACAGTTAGCGGAAACTGAACGTCAAAGCTTCTGTGCGTTCTCTCAAGTATGTAAGGCTCGTCAAGTTCTTTACCGTCAACGTAAACAGTACCGCTTTTAAAATCGATATCAATAACCTGACCGCCTACAGCTATAACACGCTTTACAACAGGACCGCCCTTTGACGTTTCGTTAGGCTGTGTTACGATAACTATTTCGCCCTGCTCGGGGTTACTGTCAAAAGCAGAAACAAGCAACCAGTTTTTATCCTGAAGTGTCGGAAGCATAGAATCGCCGTCAACTTTTACGGGACGCACAAAAAAAGTAAAGACTACGCAAAGGAACACAACCGCAATAACAACAGAAGTTATCCAGTCAAATAAAACCTGGGCTGCCTTCGTTTTTTTAGACACCGTATCTGAAGACTTCACAGCAGGAGTATTATATTTTTTGTTATATTCGGTAATTTTCAATTCTTCACCTGCTAAAAAGCATAAATTACAAGCAGAAATAATCGCTCACTATATATTATAACAAAAAAAAGGAACAAGTACAAGACTTGTTCCTCATTTTGTTCAGCAAAAAATCAAATTATTTAAGATCCTGCTTAACCTTAGCTGCCTTACCAACTCTGTCACGAAGGTAGTAGAGCTTTGCTCTGCGAACCTTACCTTTTCTGATTGTGGTAACCTTAGCAACGTTGGGAGAGTGAACAGGGAAAACTCTCTCGATACCTACACCGTAGGAAACACGGCGTACTGTGAATGTCTCGGAAACACCGCTGCCCTTGTGAGCGATAACGATGCCTTCGAAAGCCTGGATTCTTTCTCTGTCACCTTCACGGATCTTAACGTCAACTCTGACTGTGTCGCCTACTTCGGCAACGGGCTTCTCAGCCTTGATGCTGTCCTGTGCAATAAGTTTCAATGCGTCCATTTTGATTTCCTCCATAAATTTTTCAGGCGTTCGTATCGGAATGAGTTTATTGCGAAAGAGGACCGCCAGCCTTAATGTTATTTGCATTAATACCCGTCGCGGATAACGACGGACAACAAACGCTTAGATATATTAACACAAACAATTTCAAATTGCAAGTGTTTTTTTAAAATTTTTCGAGATTTGCAAGTAAAATTGCTTTACGGGTTATTTTCTTATATTCTATGCTCTCACCTGTCGCAGCAGAAAGTGCTTCAAGAAGTATAAACGGGCTCGCATTACGCTGACTGCCTGCCGCAAGAATTATGTCTATAAACACGCTGTCATAACTATTCTGCACTGAATATTCACCCATAAACTCGCTTACGTTAATCTGCTTTGTTACCTTTTTACGGCCTGCCTTACCGAGCTTCTCAGCAGGCAGATTGCCGCTTGCAAGTGCGGCAGATATCTTATCCGCAAGGCCCTCTTTCGGGCGAAGCTCAATATGATATCTGGCAAAAGCAATATCTCCGGGCTTATTTACCGCATCAACAACGTCAACAACCTCAATCCCCTCAGGCATTGTTTCGTTGAGTCTGTCACGGACTTCTTCATTTGTCATATCACCCTCAAGGCGGATATCCACCGGCTCGCCGTCACTCTCAACACCAAGAGGAAGCGGCAAAGCAAAGGTAACGTAAGGATGAGGGTTGAAGCCCTCAGTATACCACAGCTCAATACGGGCACGGCGTACGGCACGCATCATGCAACGCTGCATATCAAGATGTGATGTATATTTAGCTCTGCCTCTTTTTGCAAGCAGCACTCTCACGCAACGCATCGCATTCGCCTCCGTTCAGTTTATTTGCTCCACAGCCTGCACATTTCTCACGGCAGTGCGGTGTTGTCTCATTGTTGTGAGCCTTGTTATATTCTCTTACAAGGTGTGACTTTGTTACGCCGTAGTCAAGATGATCCCACGGAAGGATTTCATCAAGCGTACGCTCACGGTTTGCATAAAACTCGGGCGAAATGCCACAGTCATCAAAGCTCTGCATCCAGTCTTCAAGTCTGAAGCACTCTTCCCAACCGTCGAGCTTACAGCCCTTTCTCCAAGCGGTTTCAATAACAGCAGAAAGTCTTCTGTCACCTCGCGCAAAGACACCTTCAAGGAAGCTCATCTCCGTATTGTGTCTGGTAAGAGAAATCTTACGGCTTGTAAGACTGCTGATTATAAGCTGCTGTTTACGCAGAAGCTCTTCTTTCGTATTCTGACCCTCCCACTGGAAAGGTGTAAAAGGTTTGGGTACAAAAGGAGCAACGCTTATACTTACGTTTACACCCTTACCCTTGGGCTTATTGGGATTGCGATAGAATTCTTCAACTACCTTCTGTGCAAGCTGAGCGATAGCCACGATATCCTCATCTGTTTCTGTCGGCAAACCGAGCATAAAGTAGAGCTTAACGCTTGTCCAGCCGCCGTCAAAAGCCTTGCGTGCGGCAGAGAGAATTTCTTCCTCAGTGATGTTCTTATTTATAACGTCACGCATACGCTGTGTACCTGCTTCGGGAGCAAAGGTAAGACCGCTTCGTCTGACGGATGCAAGACGCTCAGAAAGCTCCTTCGAAAAATTATCGGCACGCAGTGAAGGAAGTGCAATATTGATTTTATCCTTTTCTGTCCAATCAAGAAGTTTACCCAGCAGCTCTTCAAGGTTTGTGTAGTCACTTGTGCTCAGCGAGCAGAGTGAAACCTCATCATAACCTGTAGAGTCGCAGAGGCTCTTACAGTTCCGATTAACCGTATCAGCCTGCTTCTCACGTATAGGACGGTAAATATAACCTGCCTGACAGAAACGACAGCCACGGATACAGCCGCGGAAAATTTCTGCAACGGCTCTGTCGTGAATAATCTCAACGGAAGGTACGATAAAAGTCTCCGGGAAATAGACCTTATCAAGATCGGAAACTATACGTTTCTCCACCTTTTCAGGTGCTGTACCAATGGGTTTTATCGCCTTTACAGTGTTATCGTCATTATACTCTATATCATAAAGCGACGGTACGTATATACCCTTTATCTTTGCAGCCTCAAGCAGAAATTCCTGCTTTGTCGAGCCTTTCGCCTTATGCTCTTTGAGAAGGTCAATAAGGTCGTTTGTAACCTCTTCACCTTCACCGGGTAACATAATATCGAAGAAATCCGCCATAGGCTCTGCGTTACATACACACGGACCGCCTGCGATAACGATAGGTGTCAGGTCGTGTCTGTCTGCAGAGTGGAGAGGTATACCTGCAAGATCGAGCATATTGAGTACGTTTGAATAGCTCATCTCGTACTGAAGCGTAAAACCGACCAGATCGAAATCCTTGATCGGGTCACCACTTTCAAGACCGTAGAGCAGTATATCATTCTTACGCATCTGCTCTTCCATATCTACCCACGGAGCAAAAACACGCTCGCACCAGGCATCCTCACGGGCATTGACAAGCGAATAAAGTATTTTGATACCCAGATGCGACATACCTACCTCGTAAGTATCAGGGAAGCAGAACGCATAGCGGATATCAACTTCTGATGCATTCTTGACGACGCTGTTCAGCTCGCCGCCCGTATATCTGCCGGGCTTCTGAACAAGCGGAAGTATTCTTTCAATCTTTTCGGAAAGCATAAATTCCTCCAAAAAACAATAGTGCATCTATTATATAGGATTATTCTCTTCTTTTCAAGAGCATATAAGACAAATAAATGCTCGCAAGCAAAAGAGTTATGTTATACCTGCTCTTAATCAGCACTAAAAAGCCTATTGCAGCAACGGGAACAAGACAAACTGCACCGATTATAAAAACAGTTTTTTCAGCTCTCAAAGTATTCATTCTGCACATAAGCCAGCAACGCACTGCCCTGCCGCAATCCAGTGGCTCTATCGGCAAAAGATTAAACAGCGCAAGTGACAGATTCACAGCAATCGGCTTTATAAGCCACTGTTGATTACAAAGAAGTAAAACGGCAAGCATAACAAGTGCCGCTATAATATTTGCAACAGGACCGGCAAAAGCAATAACCATCTCTCTGCGGTAACTGCTCATACCGTACCTCGTTATGCTGAATCCGAAAGGAGCCACAAAAATGCGTGACGGATACTCACCGTAAAAAAGCATACAGAGCAGATGACCGCCTTCGTGCACACCTGCCGCAAAAAGAGCAATCACCGCCGTATCAGTAGTATCAAGCACAAGTGCAACACACACCGTAACAAAGAAAAAGAAGCTGATACTCACACAGCTTCCTTTTATTTTAAAGGTCATTTATCAACCACTCCGGATTGCAGTATTTACCACCTATAAGAATTGAAAAATGCAGATGAGGGCCTGTAGAATAGCCTGTATTGCCAACCTTTGCTATAATCTCCCCCTGTCTTACAACAGCACCTTCAGGAGCTACAATTTCACTGCAGTGCAGATACAGTGTCTGCGTATCTCCGCCGTGAGAGAGCAGAATATAATTACCTCTCACGCTGTTAAATCCTATCTCCTCTACCCTGCCGTTAAATGCTGCATATATCGGAGTGCCTTCGGGTGCCGCAATATCCGTGCCGTTATGTATACCGAATTTACCCGTAATCGGATGGTAGCGGTAACCAAACCGTGACGTGATTTCGCCTTGTGTCGGCATTACCATATCTACAGTTGTATCAAAAGGCGCAAAGCACACGTTTTCGGTTGCCTCATAGGTTTCGATATCTTCACCGCCTGCTGCAGATTGATTTTCATCAACCGCTTCAGTTGTTTTTTCTTCAGGAACAAACACAGAATATATACGACCTGCAACCTCATGCACGCTCATATCCGTCTGCATAAACGTTTCAAACTCATCTTTCAGTGCAACGAAAGTTACGGGAGACGACTTTGAAACAGCAAACAGTAACGCTATGCCTATGCAGGCAAGAACAAGCTGTGCAGTTGACAGTGCTACAAGCCAATCGTGCTTTTTGGCTTTACTCTTTTTATTCTTTTCTGCTTTTGTTCTGCGGGAATCGGAATAGGTTTCTTCAAACTCGTCCACTTAATTCTCCCCTTTTATTAAAACTATTTATCACTGAGTAAATATTTATGTAATCAGGTTGACTAATATTACGTAAAGCTGTTGCAAATTTGTAAACTGATTATTAAAGATATTGCGGTAAAAAAACGCTTATGATAAAATAGAATCACAATCATAAAAAGGATGGAAAAAGATATGAAAAAGATAATTGTTGCAGACGATGAAGCAAGAATCCGCAGACTTGTATGTGACTTTCTTGCAAGCGAAGGATATGAGCCACTTGAAGCAAACGACGGCGACGTTGCACTTGAGCTTTTTGCCGCACACGACGATATTGCTGCAATAATACTCGACGTTATGATGCCCAATATTGACGGCTGGGAAGCCTGCAAAAGAATACGCAAAACGTCTGACGTGCCGATTCTTATGCTCACGGCACGAAGTGAAGAGTTTGACGAGCTTATGGGCTTTGAGGTTGGTGCAGACGACTACGTTACTAAACCCTTCAGCCCGAGCGTACTTATGAAAAGAGTCGCCGCACTCATCCGCAGATCAGGTGGTGAGCCTGAAGCTAAAACAGAAACGGTTTCGCTCGATGGTCTTACTGTTGACGAGGTTGCTCACGTAATAACACTTGACAACCGTGCACTCGAGCTTACTCTCAAAGAATACAACATTCTTCTCAAGCTCCTCTCTTCCGTGGGCAGAGTTTTCTCGCGCGAACAGCTGCTCGACGATATATGGGGTTACGACTACGCAGGTGATATCCGTACCGTAGACAGCCACGTCGCAAGGCTCCGCACAAAGCTCGGTAACTGGGGCGACTCTCACCTTAAAACAGTTTACGGAATAGGCTATAAAATAGAGGCGGAATAAACCGATGAGACTATTAAGAAAACTTTTCCCGAAGCTGATGAGCAAGCAGTATTCAATACGTGCTCAGCTTTTCGGAATTGCAGCATTTTTTATATGCATAGGCAGCTTCGCAATAATTATTGCAAACTCTCAGCTGATACCCCTCATTTACACAGTAAGACAAAGCTACTATATGCAGGACCTCGGTGAAGAAATAAAAACGCTGATTTATCAGAGCAATGATTTCTACAACGATATGGCAATAATCGAGGAAAGCAATAACATTGAGGTCGAAATCTATAACGAAAGCAATAAGCTTGTTTACGATTCAACCTTAAGCCGTCTTGTGCAGGATAAAACCAGCTCAAACAGCATCGACCTGCTGGAGCTTCTTGCTAAGCGTAATCTCAAAGTTACAAGCCATCAGGAATTATCTTCCGGCGGTTGCCTTGAGCGTCTTATTGATGAGAACACAAAACTGCAGTATATGATGTACTCCACCCCTCTGGGTCAGAGCGGTACACTTAAAGTATACTCCCAGCTTAACTATATTGGAAACGCATCAAACGCTACAACACGTTACGTCAGTTTTGTTGCTATTGTAACATTTTTACTTATTATGATTTCGCTTTCTCTGTATCTTAACCATTTCACCAAACCTTTCGTTGAGATGAACAAGATAACACGAGCTATGGCAAAAATGGATTTCTCACAGAAATGTCCCCCGTACAGCAACAACGAAATCGGTGAGCTCGGTCAAAGCATCAATACGCTCTCGGGTGAGCTTGACAAAACTCTGCGTGACCTGAAACAAAAGAATGAAAAACTCGAAGCAGATATTGAGAATGAAAGACGCATCGAAAAAATGCGTAAAGAGTTTGTTTCAAACGCTTCACACGAGCTTAAAACACCTATTGCGATAATCCAGGGCTACGCAGAAGGCCTCAAACTCGGCATAAAAACCAATTCTCAGAGCAGTGATGAATACTGTGACGTAATCATAGAAGAAACGCATAAAATGAACCGACTGGTTTGCGATATGCTTGAGCTTTCAAAGTTGGAATCGGGTGCTTATCCGCTGAATCCGTGCGAATTCGATATTAAAAAGTTTATCATCGACAGCACTGATTCATACGATATACTTGCAAAAGAAAACGGAATTGAAATAACACGCAATATCCCCGATAACCTTATCGGCTACGGTGACCCCGATAAGCTCCATATGGTGCTCAACAACTATGTGTCAAATGCACTTTCGCACGCCAAGGGTGATAAAAAGATTATAATTTCAGCTGCCGAAAACGAAACAGCTGTAATAGTAAATGTTTTCAACACGGGCGACCATATACCGGAAGAAGAAATGCCGAATATCTGGCAGAGCTTCTACCGTGCAGACAAGGCCCATTCAAGAGAAGAAGGCCGCTTCGGTATAGGTCTTTCGATAGTAAAGGCTATACAGCAGCTTCACGCTATGCCCTACTCGGTAGAAAACGTTGAAGGCGGTGTAGTTTTCGGATTCGACATAAAAAAAGCTCAGAAGGAAATAACAGATGGAACAGAAAAGTAAGGCTAAAAAAGCCGTAAAACTTATGAAAAGAATCGACTCGGAAACTATTGAGTGGATTCAGGAAAAGATGAAAGATTTCAATCTGCTGATGTCGTACTACCGATGTGCTATGATGGAGATTGAAACAAAATTCAAAGTACTGAACGAGGAATTTTCACTCGAGCACGACCGTAACCCCATCAGTTCTATTAAAACACGCATCAAATCTTTTGACAGCATTACAGAAAAGCTCGAACGCAAGGAGCTTTCATTTGAGGTTGATTCGGTAGAAAAATACATCAACGACGTTGCGGGTATAAGGGTTATATGTACTTTTCCCGAAGACGTATATCTGCTTGCAGACGCACTTCTCAAGCAGGATGACATAATGCTTATACGCCGCAAAGACTATATAGCTGAGCCTAAAGAAAACGGTTACAGAAGCTTACATCTTATCGTTGCCGTACCGATTTACCTTGCGAACGAAAAACGGCTGATGAAGGTTGAAATTCAGCTCCGTACACTTGCTATGGATTTCTGGGCAAGTCTCGAGCATCAGCTCAGATACAAAAAAGATTTTGAATTCACAAAAGAAATGGCAGATGAATTAAAGCTGTGTGCCGAGCAGAGTGCCGCACTTGACCTGAAAATGGAAGCGCTGAGAAAACAAGTTAACAGTCAATAAAAAATAAGCCGTACGGAATCTTAAAGAAACCGTACGGCTTTTATTATTCTGTTTATCAGTCTTCGTCAGTAATCTTTGATGCTTTCTCGAACAGAGCAGCAACCTCTGCGGAAGGCTTCTTATCGACAAGTGATACGATAATACAGCTCAGACCGCCAGCGATAAAGCCGGGAAGAAGCTCATAAATGCCTGTTTCAGAAAGAAGAAGCATCCATGCTACGTCAACAACTGCACCTACAACAACACCTGCAATAGCACCCTTGTATGTTGTTCTCTTCCAGAAGAGTGAAAGAAGAATAACGGGACCGAATGCTGCACCGAAACCGCCCCATGCATTATCAACAAGGCTCATAATACTGGAAGCACCTTCGGACTTGCTGCTTGCGATAAAGTAAGCAACAACAGCAATAATAAGAACAACTATTCGGCCAACCCAGAGTGTTTCCTTTTCGGAAGCATTCTTGCGGAATACAGGCTTGTAAATATCGCTTGTGAAAGAGGATGATGCAACGAGAAGCTGAGAGTCAGCAGTACTCATTGCAGCAGCTACGATAGCAGAAAGAAGAAGACCTGCAACAAATGCCCACGGACCTTTGAAAATATCCTGAACAAGAGTAATGAAAACAAGCTCCTGACTTCCGTTGCCAACAAGTGCCTGTGTAGGACCGAAACCTCTGCCGAGAAGAGCCATAGCTACAGCTGCACCGAGGGTAAGAACAACCCAGATAATACCGATTGTAGCAGACTTCTTGAGAACCTTAACATTCTTTGTAGACATAAATCTTACGATGATGTGAGGCATACCGAAGTAGCCGAGACCCCATGCAAGACCGGAAACAATTTCCTGCCAGCTTGCTGCAAAGGGATTGAGCGGATTTGTTCCGCCGTCAACTGTTTCAAACACGCTGTAATCAATATCTCTGAGGAATACAAGAACAAGCGGAACAGCGAGAAGAGCTGCAAGCATCATAAGACCCTGGAAGAAGTCAGTCCAGCAAACAGCCTTGAAACCGCCGAGGAATGTATAAATAATGATGATAACTGCAAAGATAAGAAGAGCAATCTCAGGAGTATCTGCAAGCTGCGGAACTACCTGTATAAATACCTTCTGACCTGCAACGAAGCTTGAAGCAACGTAGATTGTGAAGAACACAAGGAAAATAACCGCACAGATTATCTGAAGAGCACGGCTCTTTGCCATAAATCTGTTTGAAAGGTACTGCGGAATTGTAATTGAATCGTTTGCGCACTGTGAAAACTTACGAAGTCTTCTTGCAACAAAAATCCAGTTAGCTGCTGTACCAAGTGCAAGACCGATACCAATCCAGACCTGACCCATACCCATTGCAAGAATTGAGCCGGGGAAGCCCATAAGAAGCCAACCGCTCATATCAGATGCCTGAGCACTGAGTGCAGTAACCCACGGACCCATCGAACGGCC